>NC_007954.1:1948245-2597660 GCF_000013765.1 Shewanella denitrificans OS217
ATAATTCAATACGCAGTGGCTGCTGACATCCAGTAGGGAAGATATCTAAAATCGAGCCACGAATGGCAAACTCCCCATGTTCATAGACCTGTTCAACTAAGTGATAACCCGTATCCACTAAGTGCTGTCTTACCGTTTGCAGGGCGTAGGTATCGCCTTTTTTGAGCACCATGACATTGGCACTTAAATAGGATTGTGGGGGTAAACGCACCATTAAGGTATTAATCGGCACGATAACGGCGTTGTGACCTAAGTTACCTAGTTGCGCTAAGGTTTCAAGGCGCTGGGAAATCAAGTCTTGATGGGGCGAGAAACTGTCGTAGGGCAAGGTTTCTCTGTCTGGGAATAAACACAGATTCACATCATGATTTGCAAGTAGATAATGCAATTCCGTTTCCAGCAGCATGGCCGTAGGGGTATCGTGGGTGACGATAAGACTAGTGCCCTTATTGGCGAGAATAAGTTGCGCTAAGCTCAGGGATTGGGAAAGCCCACCTAAGGTTACAAGACGTTGGGTTTGTTGGCCTTTTTTAACACTAGGCGGAGTGAATACACTAAATTGACTCATGGTAATAAGGTCGATAATTCCATTTTAAATGAACCGCTGAGGGGGCCGTTGGCCTAACCACAACGCTGGCAATGCCGCAACGGTTGCGGCTTGAACACATTATTTCTACATATCTATGCGAGTAGCTGCAAACTTTACGTCAATAGCGTCCCATTAGATCGCTTTTTGTCGCTGCTCTTTGCGTTTCTTTAGCATTTTTTGTTGCACATTTAAACTGGCCTTCACCAGCTGCTCAACATCAGTATCTAAAATCTGGCTAAATTCCAGTTCAATCAGATAGCCTCGGTCAGTACTAGTACTTGTGACAGCACTTGTGTCAGCAGCAGAAGTCTCAGCCGTTGCATTGCTAGCGTCTATGACCACATCTGCGGCCATTGACGCTAAAGGGGTACAATTCACCACAGTGCAAAAGCACAATAAGGCCACCAGTTCTGAGCGGATATAGAGGTGAGTTTTAAATACACTGCCAAGGGGGAGCGGGCTAGAAGATGAGATGCTGATCCCCGAGCCTCCAAAGAGCACCCCTAAATGATAATCCCCTTCTTGCACTTGTTTTTCCAGTACATGTTGCAGTACTAGGTCGACTTTACGGGATTGCAGCTTCAAAAAATCGACAACGGCTTTGGCTTCGTTATCTAAGTGGCGCAGTTGCATTAAGCAGTCGGCTTCTAAGGCTTTGACTTCTGTAAGCAGCTGTAATCCTGTGGATTGCAGTTGCCTTAGTTCATCTTCATTGGGCAAGGGTTCATGCTGCGGCCAAGGCAATAAGTAAGCGGCAAAGCTGTGGGGCACACTAAAATAAGAATTGAGTTCGGGGAACAAGGTTTTGCCTCTTTATTTATCACGCTAATACCCCTATTATCGTGCCCAACTTAATGATTTAGCAAGTCATACCCAAAGTGATTCATTTTTGAATAAAAATTAATCACATTATACGCTTAGGATAATGCTGTTTTGAAGAATTTTGGCGTTTCTTTTTTTATCGGATATCGCTATTGGCGCGCAAAAAAAGCCAATGCCTTTGCCTCTTTCCTGACCTTGTTTGCCGTGTCGGGTATTTTTTTGGGGGTGGTGGCGTTAATTCTGGTCAGTTCTGTGATGAATGGCCTAGAAGGGCAGCTTAAGCAACGCATATTGGGCGCAATTCCTCAGTTAACCCTGGTAAATGATGCGGGCTTTAGCCAATGGCAGCAAGATATTGCCGTGATTGAAGCCTTGCCGCAAGTGCTTGGGGCTGTGCCAACTGTGACCACCCAAGCCATGATCCAATCTGTTGATAATATTGGCGCCGCCCAAGTCTATGGCATATTCCCCGAACAAGAAGCGGCCCTTTCTGCCAAGATAGGCAGTGTCTATTCAGACGCGTTCGGAACCCTTGAAGCGAACCAGTATCACATCGTACTGGGTGTTGAGCTTGCCAGAAAACTTAACGTCAATATTGGCGATAAAATCCGGTTATTAAGCGGTGATGGCGTGGTGTACTCCCCCATTGGACCTGTGCCGAGCCAGCGTAAATTTGTGGTTGCTGGACTGTTTGAAACAGGATCCCAAGTGGATGCTGGTGTGGCCTATGTGCATTATCAAGATGCGCGGCGGTTGATGCGCTTAGAGAGCCTGAGTATCAATGAAGTGAGATTGTATTTAACCGATCCCTTTTTAGCCCCCGACTTAAGCCAGCAAGCCATCAGCTTAATGGCGCAACAAGGGATTGAGGTACACAGCCGTGACTGGCGCGCCGACTTTGGTCAGCTTTTTGCAGCGGTTAAGATGGAAAAAAGCATGATGTCCTTGATGCTCAGCCTCATTGTGGCAGTGGCGGCATTTAATATAGTGTCTGCCCTAGTCATGATGGTGGTGGATAAAACCGCGGATGTGGCGGTATTAAAGACTCAAGGCTTATCGACTCAAGCTGTGATGAATATTTTCATCGTCCAAGGCTTACTCAACGCCGTGATAGGCTTAAGTTCGGGACTTCTGGTGGGCATACTGTTGGCGTTAAATCTGAATCCTATTCTTAATCAGTTTGGCGTGTCTATTTTAGGCACAGGTCAGTCATTACCTGTGGCATTAAGCTTAGAGCAACTGAGCCTTATCGCTGTCGGCACCTTGATCATCACTTTGCTTGCAACCCTTTATCCAGCATTTACTGCCGCACGGGTTCAACCTGCTAGCGCCTTGAGATACGAATAATGAAACCTGCTTTTGAAAACAATCTGCCCAAAGAGAATGCATCGAAAGAAAATGCATCGAAAGAGAATGCACCCAAAAAGAATGAGTCTATGAAACCAGCGTCGACCCGCTTATTAGCCATTAATGCCGTGAGTAAAGTATTTCATGATGGTGCCTGTGAAACTCAGGTGCTCCATGAGGTGAATTTAACGGTGCATCGCGGTGAGCAGCTTGCCATAGTGGGCAGTTCAGGTTCGGGTAAGAGTACCTTACTGCATATTATGGGCACCTTAGAAAGCCCAACCTCTGGTACTGTGCTATTAGAAGGTGAAAATTTACACCAGCTGTCATCCAAGCGCCAAGCGCAAATTCGTAATCAAGATTTAGGCTTTATTTATCAGTTTCATCACCTATTGCCTGAGTTTAGCGCCTTAGAAAATGTGGCTATGCCGGCGTTTATTCAAGGTAAGAATAAAGCTCAAACCTTGGCTGAAGCTAAAGCCCTGTTAGAACGAGTGGGGCTAGGTCACAGATTAACCCATTTACCCTCGCAATTATCCGGCGGTGAGCGCCAACGGGTGGCCATCGCAAGGGCACTTATCAATAAACCTAAATTGGTATTGGCCGATGAACCTACGGGGAATTTAGACGCTGTCAGTGGGGAAGCTGTCTACGGACTTATTCGTGAACTTGCCGAGCAGCTTGGAACCGCCTTCGTGGTGGTGACTCACGATGCCAACCTTGCCGCCAGAATGGACAGACAAGTGAACATGAAAGACGGCATCTTATCCCAGAGTGAGACCCATCGATGAAGGCGCTATTACCCATAATCATAGGGTGGCGTTTTTACCGTGCTCGCCAATCAAATGGTTTTATCGGCTTTATTTCTTTCGCCTCAACGGCTGGCATTGCCCTTGGGGTGGCCGTGCTGATCTTAGTGCTGTCGGCCATGAACGGGTTTGTAGAGCAATTAGAAGACAGATTACTTGCGGTAGTGTCTCACGGTGAGCTTGTGGGGGCACAAGGCCCTATTCGCAATTGGCAAGCCATGGCTGATGATGCCAGCTTAATGCCTGAGATTATTGCCACGGCGCCTTTTATTCGCCTGCAGGGGCTAGTGCAAAAGAGCGGGGGGTTTCAAGCGCTGATGATCAATGGCATAGAGACCAGCCTAGAGACTAAGGTGTCTAAGATTGCCGATTTCATGCCAGAGTCGGCCTGGGCATCACTCATCCCAGCGGTAAATAATATTGTCTTGGGTGAGAGCTTATTGAATAAACTCGGCTTAAGTGTGGGCGACTCACTGGTGCTGTATACACCCAATATGGCAGGCAGCGAGGCGACACAGGGAACCGCTGGCAGACTCAACACAGCTAAGAGTCACGTCTTTGTGGTTTCTGGGGTCTATCGTCTGGGCGGTGAAATTGAATCGAGCCAAGCCTATGTGTCCATGGGGTATTTAAGTCAATTGCTGGAAATGGGGGAAGGCGTCACCGGCCTTAGGCTGAATATTGCCGACGTGTTTGCGGCGCCAAGGGTGACCAGAAGCTTAGGACTGACCCAAGAACAGTACCTGTATTTGAATGATTGGACCCGCACCCAAGGGCATTTATATCAAGATATTCAATTGGTTCGTAGCATAATGTATTTAGTCTTGGCACTGGTTATCGCGGTGGCTTGTTTTAATATTGTATCGACCTTAGTGATGGCGGTACGGGACAAGGCGTCCGAAATTGCTATTCTGATGACCATGGGGCTAAAACGCAGCGCTGTGATGAGTATTTTCATCATGCAGGGTGCCCTTAATGGCTTATTGGGTTGCAGTATTGGGGCTGTGATTGGCGTGACTATGGCATTAAACTTATCCTCAATTGCCTCGGGCATAGAATCCTTATTTGGCATAGCGCTGTTGGCAGGGGACGTATATTTTATCGACTTCTTGCCCTCGAAATTGCAAGGACAAGATGTGGCCATTGTGCTTGGTATGGGATTATTGATGAGCCTAGTGGCGACCCTGTATCCAGCTTGGAAAGCGAGCCATATCGATCCCGCCGCAGCGTTAGCTGGTCGTTAACAGGCTAGCTGGGCATTTCACCTTAGCCGTTAGCACTTAGCCCGCCGGTGTTAACCCGCCGGTGTTAACCCGTAAGGAAACATTGAAAGATACGAGTGACTTCCTTAGGGACAAAAAGAGCCGAATCGAATAAAATAACTGCAAGCTTGATAACGTATATTAGGGGAAAGGCAAGATGATGAGTTTAACCATAACTAGGCCAGATGATTGGCATGTCCACCTCAGGGATGGCATTCAGCTTAACGATACGGTGCGAGACATTAGCCGTTATATGGGCCGCGCTATCATTATGCCTAACCTTATGCCCCCCGCGACGTGTACCGATACCGCGCTGGCTTATCGCGAGCGTATTGTTGCCGCTAAAACGCCGGATAATCAGTTTGAACCTTTAATGGTGCTTTATTTAACGGATAACACTAGCCCAGATGAAATTCGTAAAGCTAAGGCTACTGGGCTTATTCATGCGGCTAAGTTGTATCCTGCGGGGGCGACCACCAATTCAGATTCTGGGGTGACCAGCATCAGCAACTTATACCCAGTGCTTGAAGCCATGGCTGAAGTGGGTATGTTGTTGCTAGTTCATGGCGAAGTAACGGATTCAAGTATCGATATTTTCGATCGTGAGAAAGTGTTTTTAGAGACCATTCTGGCCCAAGTGGTGACAGATTTCCCTAAGCTTAAAATAGTGCTTGAGCACATTACTACCTCAGATGCTGTGGAGTTCGTCAATAAAGCACCGGACAATGTGGCAGCGACCATCACCGCTCATCATTTACTCTATAACCGTAACCATATGCTAGCGGGTGGTATTAGGCCTCATTTCTATTGTTTGCCCATTCTTAAGCGCAATACCCATCAGCAGGCGTTAATTGCCGCAGCCACCAGTGGCAGCAAAAAATTCTTCCTTGGCACGGATTCTGCTCCCCACCTTAAAGACAAAAAAGAAGCCTCCTGTGGTTGTGCAGGCTCTTACACGGCCCACGCAGCCATTGAGCTATATGCCGAAGCGTTTGAAGCCGCGGGCGCCTTAGATAAACTCGAAGCCTTTGCCAGTTTTTATGGTGCCGATTTTTATGGTTTACCCCGTAATACAGACACCATTACCCTAGAAAAAACCCCATGGCAAGTGCCAGACTCTTACCCCTTAGCCAACGACAGGGTGGTGCCTATTCGCGCCGGTGAAATGCTGGATTGGCAAGTCATAAGCTGATCCATTTAGGCTGGTACAATGAACACAAAAAGACGCTGAGGCGTCTTTTTTTATGGGCGATGAATAATCAGAGAAAGAACCGAGATTCAGGCTACAGCGAGAGCCACAAATGTCAGTGGCCTGCATTTTGTCAGCTATAGTTTTACAGTGGTTGTTTTTTGACCGCGCTCCACGGGTATTAGATGTTAATCCTTCATCATGAGAGGGATTACCAAATTTGGATATGCAGATGCAGATTGAATTGCATAGTTTGACAATTACAGAAGGGATTCATTATGTCACTACTCTTTCCTCGTAAACACCCAAGTTTACCTCAAGATGATAGCGCTATTGAGCAGGCAAAACGCAAACATCAACTTGCTCACAGCAGGTTAAGCTATCAATGGGATAACCAAAACCCTAATGTGGGCCCAGTGCCTATGGCCCTTGCCGTGCCTAAAGAGGCGACGCCGACACTAACCTGGTCGGTAAAGGTGATTTCTGTGTTACTGCCCATAGTGGAAAACCTCATCGCTAATGTAAAAGATGAGATAAGGCTGATTGAAATCCAAAGTAATTATGATGAGATAACTCAGGCGCTTAAGACGGTTAGGGCGGGGGAGCATTGGTCTATGCTAAGCCATACCAGTCATACACTCAAAGATCTGGTGAATTTGTTTCAGGATTTAGTGAAAAGAGAATTACAACAAGATGCCACTCAAGAGCAGCAAGAGCTTGGCTTGCAAGCCTATAGAAATCAATTTAAAACCTTAGATTTACCCAGTGTCGCCGATGTATTCACCCAGAATGAAAGTTTTGCGCGTTATCGTATAGCAGGGCCAAACCCTATGTTGATCAAACGCTTAAATGAACCTATGATCAACTTTCCCTTGAGCGAAGCAGATTTCAAACAGGTCATGGGCGTTGATGACTCATTGGCGCAAGCCCTAAAAGATAAACGCCTCTATATCGTGGATTATAAAGAGTTAAGCGTGCTGGTGGATCATCCCCAGGCCGTGGATAAGCGGGTATTTGCCCCTATCGCCTTGTTTGCAGTGGCTAAAACGGGTTCAGAGCTGTGCCCAGTTGCCATTCAAATGGGGCAAGATCCCGAGCAGTCCCCCTGTGTTTTAGCGGCATTAGATACCCAAGATGTGGCGGCATTTTGGCAGTGGCAAGCGGCCATGAGCACAGTGCAAGTGGCGGATGGTAATTATCATGAGCTATTTGTCCATTTAGGCCGCACTCATTTACTCATTGAAGCCTTTGCACTGGCCACAGAGCGTGAGCTTGCCCAGAATCATCCACTGAATATTTTGCTCACACCGCATTTTGAAGGCACGTTATTTATTAATAACAGTGCCGCTGGCTCCTTGATTGCCAAAGGTGGCCCTATAGAAAGTATATTTGGGGCAGAAATTACTGCCACCCAAAAAGCGGCGGCGATAGATAGACTGGCACTGGATTTTTATGCCTCTATGCTACCCAATGATTTAGCCGCACGAGGCGTTGCCGATAAAGATTATCTGCCAGATTACCCTTATCGTGATGATGCCCAATTAGTCTGGGAGGCTATCACTGCCTGGTGCACTCATTATATCGAGGTGTATTACTCAGATGATGCAGCAGTGCTGAATGATTATGAATTGGATAAATGGGTCGCAGCTGTGGCTATCCAAGGGGCGGTGACAGGCTTTAAAGCCATAGAGAGTCGCGAGCAACTTGCCAAGGTGCTGACCATGATTATTTTTACCGCCAGCGCGCAGCATGCAGCGGTGAATTTCCCGCAGAAACCCTTGATGAGTTTTGCTCCCGCGCTCACTGGGGCTAATTGGTGTGAGAAGCCGGAGTCAATCACCAGTCAAGCCCAGTGGATAGAGAATATGGCGCCACTTAAAAAATCGCTGCAGCAATTGTCTTTGTTGGAGATTCTAGGCGGGGTCTATTACCGTCAATTGGGCGAGTATAAAAGTAACAATTTCCCGTATTTTGAGTGGTTTGAAGACAAGAACATCATTCAATCTGGTGGGCCACTGGCCAAGTTCACCTCAAGCCTTGCAAGCATAGAAACTACCATCGATGCCCGCAACCAACACAGACCCGAGTACAATTTCTTATTGCCGAGCAATATCCCAATGAGTATCAATATTTAGGCTGGTTTGGGTATTGTTTAAGTCATGATGACTCATTAGCTCCATATAAATAGAGCGCTAACTGATGATGGCGCTCTATTTATATATGCAATTTTTATTTGTCCGAGCGGAGGTTAATTATTACAGCAACCACATACGGCTCCCGAACCATCAACCGTATTGGTCCACTCACCTCGCCACACTTTTTCAGTGTTGGTGGCTTTACATACGGTAGGACAAACCGTTTGCGCCGCTTGATTGTCCACGATACTTGCAGTGGCCTTATTGATACACCAAGACTTCAACGTAATAGAGTTTGGCACTGCATAGGTTGCAGACCCTTCCGCCGTTACATGGCTGATGGCAACAAGCCGAGCTTGTAATGCTGTCTTACCAGAAGGAGGAGTTTGATAAGTAAAAGATTGAGGGTTGTGACATTCGAAACAATTGCCTAAATTATCTGTAGCAATGGGGTTGATAGGCGCAGTGTTATTATGGGCCTGTTGCTGAAAGGTTTCCGCTGTGCTGTTTGCCAAGTTCACTGACCCCACGGCATTCGCTTGATTTAACCCTTGCCAATTCGTTGTCGTCTTCACATAGGTATTCGGCTGCATCCAAACCGTACCAATTAAATTGTAATGAGAAAACACTGATTGCGGGTTGGGTGTCTTAACACTTAACGCGCTAAGGAAACCTTGAGCACTTTCATTCAAGTTTGCAATGTTGGCAGGCCCATTTGGAGAATGATTTTCACCACCGGTTTTATTTTTTTGAACAACATTGGTCGCAGGTGAAAATTTCTGACTCGATTGACCAAATGACAGTGCAGCCTTGTTTGTCACTTCTTGATTCTGCAAATTCACATTGTCATATTGAGTATTGCTTTGATAAAAGGTGTAGTTGTTAGGATCGCTGACTTTCAAGCAGCCCTGTTCACCCAAATTATCACAGAAAGTATTATCGTCTAACATTGGGGCGTTTAAATTATGCTCAAAGGTGGCCCATAAAAACTCTGGGTGATCAGGCGTTAACCCCACGACATGTAGACCCACTAGCGCCACAGTGACTTCGATGACGTCCCCGGAAGTCACCACTTGGCTATTAGCAGTATCGACGGTTAATACCGGGACTTCTGCTTGAGTGGTAAATGCACCCAGTGGCGGCTTCTCACCGTCATCAAGCCTTAACCAAGTCGCTTTTATCACGCCTGCGCCGACCGTGAAGTAATCATTGGGCGCTGTAGGTGGGTTCTGATAGCCACCATTAACAATCATGTTTTGTTTTACGGTATTAAAATAAGCGCTATTCATGTGTACCGAGGCATAAACAGGGTATCCATTTTTCCCCACCAGCATATTACCATCAGCCTCAACGATAGCTCCTGCTCCCTCGGGCTTGTTCGAAGCACTATTTGAAGTACTATTCGAAGTACTATCAGAGTGAGCTGAAATAGCTCTAGTTGAAAGTCGCAACATACCTTTTTTAGCTTTGCTATCATTCGAAGCAAATAATTGATCTGGCGTTGCTAAACTCATGAAACGAGGTACACCATTGTCTAACGCCGTAGCCCAAATAAAAGCCTCCCAAGACCACATATGGAAACTGCAATCATTAGACGTTTGATCTATTGGCATGGTTGCATTTTTATCAAGATACACATTTAGCCCTTCAGACCATCCAAATGGAGGGCAGAGTGATGCTGTTTCACTATCCGCCGCATAGGAAGGCGAAGCACTGAGGTTCAAAGACAATAGTAAAGCCCCTAAAATACCTTTCCGCCTTGAAAAGCGATAGCGATTTTTGTTGTGATCCTGCAGAGTACTTATCAACTGTCTATTTATAAAATCCATAATATATCCTTGACCTTAGGGTTCACTTTGCCTCATATAGCAAAATGAATTTCAATATCTGTTAGTTCAAAATTCTCAGAGGTGTATTGACCTCCGAGTACGGGCAAAAGCATGATTTAACAATTATTATTATGGTAGCCACCTAGGCGAGAAATAGGTATTACAGCCTATTACACATGGAGTTTTTTCTTGTATTGCCCTTTGTGGGCAAGTTAGTCTTAGGCCATGTTTTTTTGATACTGTGAGTCTTATCTTGATTGCCAATCTGTTATTGTTATTAACCGCCTGTATTTGGGGCATGGGCTTTGTGGCCCAAGCCTTAGGCATGGAACATTTAGCGCCGTTTATGTTCAATAGCTTGCGTTTTTTTATTGGTGCAATCAGTCTGTTGCCACTTATTTGGTATTTCAAGCGTAAGCGGACCCTGATTGTGGGTGAGAAAAATAGCCTGTTATTGGGCTCTGTGGCCTTAGGCATTGTGCTTTTTATCGCCGCTTCTTTTCAGCAAGTGGGGCTACTCTATACCTCGGCGGCCAATGCGGGTTTTATTACCGGACTCTACATAGTCATAGTGCCTATCTTGGGTTTACTGCTTAAACACAGTACAGGGCTGAATACTTGGCTTGGCTGCGCTATTGCGGTATGGGGCATGTATTTCTTAAGTATTAAGGATGACATGAGCATAGGCTATGGTGATGCGTTGCAATTGGTTGGCGCCTTATTTTGGGCGGTGCACATTTTATTAATCGATCATTTGGCCCGTAAACATTCGGCTATCTTGTTGTCACAAATTCAATTTATGATCTGCGCGCTTATCAGCCTTGGGGTGTCACTTGCCATTGAAACTACAGTGCTTGGTAATATAGGTTTAGCCTGGGGTGCCTTGGCCTACTCAGGATTAATTTCAGTTGGGGTGGGTTATACACTGCAAGTGGTGGCTCAGAAAAATGCACACCCAGCTCATGTGGCGATTATCTTAAGTTTGGAAGCGGTATTTGCCGCCATTGGCGGTATCCTATTATTAAATGAGAGTTTAGATAACCGGGCGCTCTTAGGCTGTGCCTTAATGTTGTTAGGCATGCTAGTGTCACAATTACCCCTACGTTATTTGGTGATGTTTTGCCGTGAAAAAAAGATAAGCTCACCCAGCTAGGCTTAGGTTATCTTGCGATGGGGAGCTGGCGATGTTAAACCGCGATATTTAAAAGTGTTAAATTTCATCATCTAACATTGCTAAATTGGCTTGATTCGTCCAAAGTTATTGGCATTGAGTTCATCACTGATTAAATGATCCCTTAATGACACAGCATTCAAGCTTCAAACAGGCATTATTATTTGGCGGACTGGTGTTTACCTTGGGCCTAGCGATAAGCTTGGCGACTTCCCTGTGGGTTCACGATAAAAACCAGCGGTTTATTACTCAAGCCTTAGAAGAAAATACTCAAGACATCAGCCAGCGTGTGATCGAGCGAGTCACCTTGTACCAATATGGGCTTCGCAGTGCCAGAGGCTCAATATTAACCGCTGGCGAGCAAGGGATTTCCCGAGAAATATTTAAAGGCTACAGTGACACTCGTGATATCGACATTGAATTTCCAGGAGCTAGGGGCTTTGGCTTTATTCGCCGGGTTAAACCTATTGATGAGGCCAGCTTTATCGCCAAAGTCAAGCACGCCGGCTGGCCTGATTTTTCTATCCGTCAATTGACCCCCCACGATAATGAACGTTTCGTGATTGAATTGGTTGAGCCAGTAGAGCGAAATATGGCTGCCATAGGTTTGGATATCGCCTCTGAGACCAATCGTTATCAGGCTG
The DNA here is from genome assembly GCF_000013765.1 of Shewanella denitrificans OS217. Lineage (NCBI taxonomy): Bacteria > Pseudomonadati > Pseudomonadota > Gammaproteobacteria > Alteromonadales > Shewanellaceae > Shewanella > Shewanella denitrificans. Next base: position 1,960,043 of record NC_007954.1, read on the forward strand.
CTTATCAAGCATTATTATCCGGCAAAGTGCACCTGAGTGGTCCCATTACCTTAGTGCAAGCCACAGGAAATCCACAGCAATCTTTTTTAATTTTATTGCCCATATACAGGACGGGAAATATTCCTGAGACTGTCAAGTTAAGGAAGGCTGAAGGGTTTGGCTGGAGTTATGCGCCACTTGTGATTGATGAAGTGCTTGAAGATCTTAATTTAACCCAAGAGACCACTAAGCTTGAGCTTAAAGATGTTACCGACAACAGCAACCCTGTGCTTTTCTATCAAACTCACGCTTTCGATACTGCTAAGTTATCTCGATATAGCACCACGCTTTCGACAAATATTTTTGGCCGCCAATGGACCATTTCAGTTTCCGCTTACCCCGTATTCATTGAAAGTTTACACTTAACTCGTCCAAGTTTAGTGCTGGCCTATGGTTTATTGATGAGCTTGCTCTTTGCAGTGTTAATGGCATTTTATAGCCGTAACAAGCAACAAAAGCGTCTGCTGGATGCTGAAAATGCCAGGCGTGCCAATATACTCGAACATTCTTTAGATGCCATCATAAGTTATGACAGCGAAGGGCTAATCACTGGCTGGAATCAAGGGGCTGAACACATTTTTGGCTATACCAAAGACGAAGTGATGCAAGGGGCAAACCTGGGTTTGATAGTACCCGCCGCAAACAAAGAAATTGAATGGACGCAGTTCAAGCAAGTGTTATCTGGTGAGGCGATTCAAAATGCCGTCGGTGTTCATCACGATAAAGAGCAAAACAAATTATCGACCTCTATGACAGCACTGCCCATTTATAACCACGTCGGGGTGATTGTCGGCGTGAGCCAAACCATAAGGGATATCACCGCCGCGCAAGATGCCGAGCGGCAAATTCATGAACTCAATGCCAGTCTCGAACGTAAAGTCCACCTAAGAACCCAAGCCTTAGAGCATGTGGTCGCCGAAAACAAAACCTTATTTGACACCATAGACCAACAGCTCTTGTATTCAGAAATCGACTTACAAGGCATTATTTTGGCAGTGAATGATAATTTTTGCGAGGCTAGCGGCTATAGCCGTGAGCAGCTGGTGGGCCTGAGCCATTTACAGGTCAGCTCAGGTGAACACGATAAGTTATTTTGGCAACGTTTGTGGAACAAGATTAAATCTGGCAAGCCTTGGCACGGTGAAATTTGTACCTTAGACAGCAAGGGGGAGCCTAAGTGGTTTGATACCGTGATAGCGCCGATTTTTGATAAACAAAAAAATATCGAGCGCTTTGTGTCATTAGCCACAGACATTACCGAACGCAAGAACGCTCAATTAGAGAAAAACAAAGTGGGTGCCTTATTATCCAATGTGCTTTTTGCCGCCTCTGAAGTTGCAATAATTGCCACGGATGAAACAGGGATTATCAGCATATTTAATCGCGGCGCCGAGCGGCTACTGGGCTACCACAGAGATGAGTTGGTGGGTAAAATTAGCCCAGCGATATTTCATTTAACCCAAGAGGTAATGTTAAGGGGCGATGAATTAAGTGCAGAACACGGCATCGAAATTCGTGGTTTTGAGGCCTTCATTTATCATGCTAAACACAAGGGACCCGAAACCCGTCGCTGGACGTATGTGCGAAAAGATGGCAGTGAATGCCAAGTGTCCTTGTCCGTGTCAGCCATGCGAGATACACAAGGCAATCTTTTAGGCTATCTTGGGGTTGCCACCAATATTGACTTGATGCTCAAACAGCAAGAGGAGCTGGTCTCTACCAGTACTCAACTGACACAAGCGGCAGAAGTTGCAGAACTTGGTATTTGGACCTGGGAGATAGAAACCAATATTTTAGATTGGAATGAACGTATGTTTGCTATCTATGATTATCCGAGTTCGCTTAATCATAACGGTTTATCTTACCAACACTGGCTCGATAGATTGCATCCCGATGATGTAGATATGGCCCAAGAGAAACTCAAGGCTGCCATTGAAGGCACGGGAGAATATGATCCCATATTCAGAGTGATACGGCCTTCAGATGAAGTACGTTATGTTCAAGGTGGCGCCCATGTTATTCGAGATAGGTTTGGTAAGGCACTGAAGTTGCTTGGGATAAACCGTGATATTACTGAACAGCGGGAATTAGAACACACCCTAAGAAGGGCTAAAGAAGAGGCCGATGCCACCAGTGCCGCTAAGTCTGCCTTCTTGGCCAATATGAGTCACGAAATTCGAACCCCTATGAATGCCATTCTGGGCATGTTGCAGCTAGTGCAGCACACTGACATGACGCCACAGCAACAAGACTATGTGTCAAAAACCGAAGTGGCGGCGCAATCCTTATTGGGCCTCTTAAATGATATTTTAGATTTTTCTAAAATAGATGCTGGCAAACTGAATGTGGATCTCCATCCCTGCTCCCTGGAAGAAATTATGCGAGAGCTTGCGGTGCTCTTGGCTGCCAATATGCGCAGAAAACACATTGAAGTGTTATTCGATTTAGATCCCAGTATTCCAGAACTCGTGTTGGCGGATAAACAAAGATTACAACAAGTGTTGCTCAATCTTGCGGGCAATGCGATTAAATTCACTGCTCAAGGACATGTCATACTACAAGTGTTCAATTTGAAGCTCAGTAGCCATAAGGTGCGGTTAAGGATAAGTGTGGCTGACACTGGCATAGGCATCAATGTGAGTCAGCTTGATAAGATATTTCAAGGTTTTATGCAGGCGGAATCGTCCACCTCACGGCGTTTTGGCGGCACAGGCCTCGGCCTTGCGATTACTAAGCGCTTGGTGGAGTTAATGGGGGCTGAGCTTGAAGTTGAAAGCCAAGAGGGACAGGGCAGCCGTTTCTGGTTCGATATAGAATTTGAATTAGTCGAGACTCCTATCACTAAGTCGACATTAACCTTAAACAATCGCCGGGTGCTCTTGGTTGATGACAGCGCAATGAGCCGAAAAATTGTGGCCAACACATTAGTCACTCATGGCGCCGAGGTGGTTGAAGCCAGTGGGGGCTTGGAGGCATTAACTCTGATTGAACAGAGTCTTGAGGAAGAAAAAGCCTTTGATGCGGTAGTGATGGATTGGCGCATGCCAGAACTTAATGGCTTAGAAGCGGCTGAGCGCATCCATGAATTGTGTGGTCACAAGCCAAGACCCGCAGTTATCATGCTTACCGCTTACGCTGAAGATTTGATGCTAGAAAGTAAAGCTTACTCGAGCTTACCTTTTGTCAGCTTACTCACTAAACCCACCACAGCGAACCTTATTCTTGAAACCTTAGATAACGCCATCATGGGTAAAGTTGAAAGAGGTTCAACCAAAAAATGGGCTCAGGACAACTTGCAGGGCTTGTCTATCTTAGTGGTGGAAGACAATGCATTAAATCGCCAGGTTATCGATGAGCTACTTAAATTACAAGGTGCGATAGTCACCCTAGCTGAGGGTGGAATTGAAGGGGTTAAGCAAGTCACTGATCAAGGAATGGATTTTGATATTGTGATCATGGACATGCAAATGCCTGACATCGACGGCTTAGAAGCCACACGGTTAATCCGCGCCGATGGCCGCTTTGAACACTTGCCCATTCTTGCCATGACGGCCAATGCATCGGCCATCGACAGAGAAAACTGTCTCAGGGCTGGAATGAATGATCATATTGGTAAACCCGTGGACATGAGTGAACTTGTGCCGCGCATATTAACACTCACTCGAGATGAATACTCAATCTCAGGCAATAACAGCCTTGCTAATTCCCACTCTGCCGATAACAATCCAGCTAATAACAACTCTGCTAATATCAGTGCAGAGCAAGACAGGCTAGCTACTGAGAGTATTTCCACTGAAAGAGTCATGCCACAGGATGTGGCCATACTGGAAGATACCAGTTCTATTTTGCGTAGATTTGGTGGTGAGATGTCGTTTTTCATCGACGTGAAACAAAGCTTTGTGTCTGAAATGATGTTACAGCTTGGCTTGTTAACGACAGCATTTGAACAAGCCGATTTACAGACCGCCAGCATAGTCGCCCATACCATTAAAGGCACGGCAAGCAACTTAGGGGCTAAGCGGTTAGCAGCCTTCGGCGCACAGTTAGAGCTTGAGTGTAAACAAGGGCTTGAACCATTAGCCGCCAAGCAATGGCTGTTGACCATAGAGCAAAGTATAACTGATAGTGCCTTACACTTGGATAAGCTATTTTTATCTACGACGAGTGATGAGCAGGTTGAAGAGAAAAAGAGGCCTTTGATTAATGGCGAACACAATGATCAATTCGATAGAAAAATGCTTAAAGAATTAATACTCTTGTTAGAAGAACAAAACTTGGATGCGTTCGATAAACTAAGCCACATACTCGAGAACCTAGTCTCAGAGGGGCATTGGCTTACCTTAGAGACCCAAGTGAATAACTTACAGTTTAACGATGCGCTAGTAACGGCTGAAGCCATTTTGAAAGGGGCAGAAACGTGTTAATAGAAGAGTATATATCAACCGATAAACCAGAACGCGGCAAGATTTTGCTGGTGGATGACCAAGTCGTCAATATTAAAATTTTACACCAACTTCTGCATCAGGATTATGATATCCATATGGCCACCGATGGCTTGAAAGCCATAGAAATTTGTGAAAAAATCCAGCCGGATATTATATTGCTCGACATTGAAATGCCCAATTTAAACGGTTTTGATGTGTGCGCTAAATTAAAACAGCGGGCAGAAACCCGTAGTATTGCGGTTATCTTTGTCACAGGCCATTTCGATTTAGAAAAAGAGGTGCAGGGTTTCCAGCTGGGGGCGGTGGACTTTATTCACAAACCCATCAACCCAGTGATCACTCAAGCCAGAATTAAAAATCAGTTCAAGTTGAAGCGTCAGTCTGATTTATTACGCTCCATAGCCCTGCTTGATGGCTTAACTGGGGTTGCCAACCGACGTAAATTCGAACAGCACACACCGACAACTTGGCAGCACTGCTTAAGAGATAAGTTACCGATCTCCATCGTTATGTTGGATATCGACTTTTTTAAGCGTTTTAATGATTGCTATGGTCACAGCAAAGGGGATGAATGCCTAAGGAAAGTAGCCCAAACTATCAATAGCAGGGCACGGCGGCCTTACGATCTGGTGGCCCGTTTTGGGGGTGAGGAGTTTATTTGTGTCATGCCCAATACGGATTTTGATGGCGCCTTGTTCGTTACTCAGCAAATTGTGGACAGCATTATCGCCCTTAAAATACCCCACGAAGGTTCAGATGTGATGAAGTTTGTCACCATCAGTGCAGGGCTTGCCAGCGTCATTCCCAGTCAAAACATGGAGCTTCAGGCCCTGATTGAATCTGCAGATAAACAGCTGTATCGAGCGAAAAGCCAAGGCAGGAATAGGGTAGAGGCAATCAATATCAATGCAATGGCTGCAGCGCCTGAGCGTATAGAGGGTTAGATTTCATTATTGATTGTTAATCTCACCTGTTAAAGAATGTGTGACGCTGTTTTGGGGCTATCTTGAAGTCGCAACACATCGCAATGGTTTTCATCTTGCCATGTCCAGCAAAGGGGCACTTGGTTGGTGTCTGGTGATTGAAGTAAGCCAGTTAATATATCGAAATTCTTAGCCGTCACAGCCTGGCCATGGATATGGGTGATGATGCTGTTCTCTTTAATGCCCAGAGCGTGGATCGAACTATTATTGGGCGTGATATCTCGCACCACGGCGCCTTGGGTGTGAGGTAGGAGCAAGAGACCGCTGCTGTTCTTTGGCACTGGGTTCTGGTAAAGCTTGCTGGGGCGCAGCCAAAGCGTTTCATTGTTGAAGTCGAACACCATATTGAAGCGTTTCATTATCTGGTTTCCAAGAATACCATCGCTATCATCCTCAGGATCGTCATTTATCATCTTAAACGAAGCGTTAAAGTCAGTTATCTTGTAATCCCCCAAACGAATCGTATCCAATAATCCATTCAACTGGGTGGCATATCCCTTAATACCGATAGAGCGGGACTGAAAAGTTTTCTCTGGCAACTGAATATTTGGGTTAATACCCACTTTTAGACTCAGAGTGCCTGTTGAACCCGTATCTAACATGACTTTGACTTGGGCTTTTCTCGACTGACTATCAATACTTGTCCTAAGGTAGGGCGTATTATTTTCAACCTCCATAGTTAATCGTTGCCAATTTAGGTTCTCATATTGGATTTTTTTGTCGCCAGTGGGCCGATGGAAATGTAATTGCTGTTTATCGTGATCGATTTCAACCAGGCAGCAATTGAAAAAATCAGCGCCCAGTACGCCATCAAAATAGGTCTCCTCTTCATTTTGAAATGGCATGGCATCGGCTGGCGCGTAGACCATGGATAAGCCCTCCACAGAAAGACTACCTAATGTAATGTGCTGATCATGAACAATATAAGCGGTTGGCGCGGGTCCATCGCCTGTGCCTGAGATCTGTATCGGGTTATTCAGAGGCAGTTTCAGGGCCTTGGTCGCTCGGGTTTGTGTCAACACGCTGGCTGCGGCACCTGAGTCCAACACAAACATCATTGGCTCGCCGCCATTGACTCGCACTGGCACTAAAATATGGTTGTTCATCATGGTAAAAGATAATGATGAGGTATTGTTCTCCCCCTGCCATACGACATCAGTATTGGCATTGTGCCAGCGTAAACTCGCCATTTGATATAGCTGGCAACCACTGAGTCCTACGATTAAGGTGATTGTACATAAAGCGCGTAGTAAGCTGTTTAGCTTGTTAAAACGCATAAGCTTTCTTAGTGTCATCATCTTGCATCCTTAAATGTGTGTTTTATCGAGTATAACAACAATTAATTATCGCAAGACAATAATTAATTTTTGACTTGTAATAATTTGTTATTGTTTGATACACTTGAGGGACAGTTTTACGATAGTGACGAGAGCAGGGGATTAAAATGATTAAACAGCAAGAATTAAGGCGAACCAGCCACATAGTGCGTCTTTTGGTCATGGGGGTATTGGTGTGTGTAATTGGCATTGCCAGCTATGGCTTTATGGCCCATGGTGTGTGGTGGATAAGCTTAGGGGATGGCTCGTTTGAAAGCTTATGGCATCAATATCCCCAAGCACATTCCTCATTAGTCATAGTGAGTCTGCCCATTGTTTTGGCTAAATTACTCTCACTCTATTGGTTATTAGCCTTATTGCACGAATTTAGCCAAGGTCATTTCTTTTCCAACAGCAGCTTGAAACACATCCACTGGCTGGCATGGATGACGGTATTTTCAGAGCTATACGGTATTGTTTGGCCAATACTTGCGAGCCAAGTGTTAGCGGTTCCCAGTACAGAAATTAATATCGCCCCACTGAGCTTGATTTCAGTGCTGTGCTTGCCGGTGTTGGCGCACTTTTTTAGTGCCGCGCATGAGTTAGACAAGGAAAACAAGGAGATCATCTGATGAGGATCATCGTCAATCTTGATGTGGTCATGGCCCAGCGAAAAATCAGTTCCAAGGCGTTGGCACAACACATAGGCATAACTGAGGCCAATTTATCCTTGTTAAAACGTGGCAAAGTGAAGGGGATCCGTTTTGCGACGTTAGCGGCCATCTGCGACTATTTACAATGCCAACCTGGTGATTTGCTAGCCTTCGAATCCGCTGAGAGCTACCCGAATGAATAATTTTTTAGCGTGAACGTGTACCCAGGAAGTGTTAGTTGTTGCGCATAACTGCGCTTAAAACCTCCCCCAAAAGAAATACAGGCATACAGGTGCAAGCTGAGCCTTTATTTCAGTCTTCATTATTATCTTGCTGATTGAACTCCCAATCTCCCAATCTAGATACCAAGCGTCATCTTTGCTTATTCAGCTAAACAGTCATCATTCATAAAACGCGGCATGATCCCTTCAATTTACTGTATGGCGTTGACCCATAGTCGGTATTTTCAATGGATTAGTACAATAAAGACATTCTTTAGCACATAAAAGACATATTAGGTAACAGATTGTTTTAAAAGAATATAACCAGAGTAAGTTTTAAGTCGTCAGTAGTGACAAGGGTCTAGATGACAGATTTAAATTGTTTACTTAAATGGAGCATTGAATGGATATTCTTAACAAGGTTACAACTCAACACATTGTTAGACGCTTTGACTGGATGGCATCAGCATTTAACTTAGGTGAGAGTCCGTGTGATTTTTGCGAACAAGAACGACGTTGTAAACAAGAGCGGTTGGCTTGCCATAGGTTTTTGCACTATGTCGAATATGGAGAGCTAGTGGTTACCACTGACTATGACGAGCAGCTCCCGAGCCGTGGGCTTTATGTGAAAGTGTTTGTGAATAAGAACGTACACCATTTAGATGAAAATGACATTGTTGAAATCAAGCGATTGAATAATTTGCGCGGGATGAATCATAAAATGATCGCTGAACAATTCTATATTCTTCCCGAGATGGTTAGAAAAATTGTGGGGGCAGTATGAGCATTGGGTTATTAAATAAATTGGTCCCCCAAAGTGTGGCGTTAGATTCTGTGAGTGGTGGCAAGACAGAGATCACTTCAAGTGATGTTGCTGCAGCGTTAGGCTTTGGCAATCTATCACCAGCCGCGTGTAATTATGGACTAGCTAAATACTGCGCGAGCAAGCTGGCGGCTAATGAATTGATGGCGTTTTTTAACGATATAATTAAAAAACAAGTTAAAACAGAGCAATGGACGCAAGGCTTAAAGAGCACTGAAGGCCTTGCCCAATTGATGATGCTTGAAGGTGTGTACGGGGTTCACTGTAATAAATGCAAGGGCAGGGGGATCGCAGTACATTGCAAGGGTGGCCGCGGCATTTCCAAGGACTGTGAAAAATGTCATGGTACTGGGCTAGGTGCTCTCAGTGAGCGGCGCAGAGCAGGGATTGCCAATATATCCTCCAGTAGCTGGGATAGACACTGGAAATTAAGATTAAATTCTTTATTAGTGTGCGCCTATGAACTTGAAGAACAATTACATCGACATTTAAAATACCAATTTCATCGTTAAAGCTTCCCTCAAATGCACCTATAGTCGCGACAAAATATCCCTGTCGTCTTGGGTGTATTTTTATGAATCATTCTTTTTAAAATATTTTAATACTTTTTCCAGAATCCTTTGGAAGCTGGGACATTTTAATATTAAATATACCCAAGCTCATAGAAGTCTAAATAAAACACTTAAACACAAAATGATAAGGGTAATAAAATGTCTAGAGATACCGTGTTGGAAATAGAAGTAAGCCAAAGCGAAGCCGGGTTTATTATTAATGCCATGGAAGAATGTAAGTATAAAGACGTCCACAGCCCAATAGAACAGCTTAAGCGACAATTAGAAAATACTTTCTCTGACAATATATTGTTAGTTTCTCTCACATTAGATCAAGCTCAGAAAACACTGAATATAGTATTAGACAGACCCTTCCGCGAAGTCTATCAACTGGTAGGGAAAATTAACGACCAGATAAAACTGAAGGCATCTAATACTCAAATGGAAGAGGTTGAACAAAAAGAGACTATTGTCGATGCACGGAACTGTGTAATTGAGACAAGCCATAAAAGGAGTCCAGCATTGATGGAAGAACATCGCGGTGGACAAACGCTAGCTGATAACCCAGAGACCATTGGCAGGCCGCTGGCCGAAGAAGTACTGGGTAGGTTGACAGCTAATGAAAATTATCTGAAAGAGTTTTCGGATGGAAGGGGATAGAAAGTACTTATTCTTACCTTGGTCAATTTAACTTCAACACTGGGTTAATCTAGCAATTTTTATATTAACGTGGTGTTTAAGAATTACCATTAACAAATTGGCCGTTCCTGTTTTTAAAAACTTGCTTTTACTATTCCTCATAAAAGTGGGTTAACTATTTGTGATATTTAGGTGGTCAAGTGAAATCTGAAAATATAAGCGTCTATATTGATGCGCTAAGGGTATTTATTGCGGCTAACCCTGAAGTTAAATGGCAGGGTATCAATCTTAATAGCCCGTCGCAAGTTGATGTTTTGAATTGGGGTGGCTTGGTTGAAGATAGTTTAATAAAAGAAGTTAAAGCCTATCAGCGGCTATTTAGGTTAGTCGGAGAAAATAAGTCAGAGTTGATTTTTTCAATGCTAGAGAATAACTTGCATTCTGCTATCCAAATTGCAGCTATGCCTAAACAGCACTTCTTTACTGAATATTCAACGCTGTTTTTTGAACAAGAAAAAGGCTTTGTTGAAAAGATATTTAAAAAAGCAAAGGCCATTCGCAGTCAAATTCTACTGAGCTATATGCAACGTATTCAAACTAGTGAACCGCACAGTAATACAATGAAATCTCTGCAAGCATAATCCCAAATATTTAGTGAACACCTTAATTGTAGGGTTATCGACTCAGCGTGAGTTAACTTTTCAATAATTCCCCCCTGTATTTCAGCAGTATTCATATTACTGGTCTTGACCCTGGGCGACTTTTTCTAAAAACAATCTATAGAGAATAATTTTATGCGTAATGATAATTTATCTGATTACCAAGATATTTTTGGTGATCTGGATTTTAAACAGGGAGATGAATCCCGAACTGTTTATTCACCTGCTGCTTACTTGGCGGACCTGTTGCAGTTAATGGAAGATGAGTTTAAAGACGGCGCCGATCTGAATAGCCGACGCGACGATATCAGAAATCGGCTTCTAGACGAAGAAAATACTTATACTTTAGTACCTTACCTTTCAATTGTTAATGAGGTACTGGAAGGGAAGTTAGGTTCAGATGTCTATACTGATAAGCTGCTTAATGCCAAGTATCCGTTTAATGCGCCTTTTAGTTTGTCTGAGGAAGAGTTGAAGTTGCACTTAACGTATTTGGGCATTTCATCCGAGACCTTATATAAGTTGTTTGCCAGGGAGCTTGATGAAGATACCTTAGTGCGAGAGTCGCTTGGGCTGTCGGCGCAGGACTGGGCCGTGCAATTGTCAGATAATTCAGATGATGTCGTCTTAGCCTATTACGACGAGGACGCCTCTAATATTGCTCCAGCGAAAAGCGCCCTTAGTCAGGTATCACACTTCCTTAAGAAGACGGGGCTTAAGGCCAAACAATTCAAGGATCTACTGTTTCAGAACCTGAGTGACGCTGAAATTAGTGACGGCAAACAAAAACATGCGCATATTAATATAAACTCGGTCAGTCCCGGGGAATATGTCTTGCTCGATGAGAATGAAGAGTGGTTAAAAAATAGTAACCCTAGCTCCGCCACTCCTTCTGGTACCTGGTTTGGACGGGTGAATCGTTTTATTCGCCTTGCCGAAAAAACTCATTTCGGCTTTACCGAGCTAGATACCGTGTTGCGGCATGAGCAAGCGCTAAATTCATCCACCCAGCAACAAACGGCAAAAGCTTCACTTCGGTTACTTGCTATTGCCAAAGATCTAAAGCAAAAGCTTGATATCACAATGCAAGAGCTGATGGCGTTGATGACGAGTATCAATCAAATTGGCCACGGCAACGAAGATCTGCCGCAAGATCTGTTCAATCGGGTCTATAACAACCACTGCGTTAAGCAGGAAAGCCGTTATATCAAAGGCAGTGGCGGGCCAGCACATCAATTTACCAATGCCCAATACCAAGAGTTGAGCTATTCAGATGATATCTTCGCCGATGAAAATGAGGATTTTCGCAAGCGAGTTATCCATTCGCTTAAATTACCGAAAAATGGCCTTGAAGCCATTATCCAAAAATTAAAAGAAAAAGATCAGCACGAGAGCCTGTGGAAAAGCAAAGCGCAAAAAATCGACTTGCTTAACTTCCTGTATCGTTTTACCCGATTGGCCAGTGCATTGGATGTTAGCCATAATGCGTTGTTCACTCTGTTTGATTTGCTTAAACAAGACTACAGCTTAAAAGCGTTTAACCAGCACAATAGTTTTATTGAGATCACGCCATCGACCCAGGACAGCTATGATATTTTCTTAAAGGGCACACTCGAAGACCGGCTTTGGTTGCTGCAAAGTTTAACCGCGCTCAATACTTGGATGCAGGCCCATGACTTTAACGCCGAGCAGCTTTGGCAAATTGCTACCGGTCAGTTGCCGGATAAGCAGGCGCAGCAGCAACAAAACAAGCAGTTGATGAGTCAACTTGACAGCTTACATCAAGCTTTTAAACCATTGCGATTAAGTCAGAAAAGCTTTCAAAAAGGCGAGTTTGATGCACGCGCAGCAGGTGTTATCTATCGCAGCCTGACTCAGGTACGCAATGTCGAGGGTGAGCACCAGTTATACCTAGCAGATGCGGGTTCTGAACAAGCCGCTATTGAGCCCAATCAAACCATTACTCTAGCCGAGCTGGCCATCCAGAGTATGAGCCGGGTGGATAAACTGGACTTCACTGGCTTAGGCATAGAACAAAGTCTGGTGGATAAAATTCGCCGTAACCTGTTTTACCGTGGCTACGTTGATAAAGTCGGTGTTATCAAGGGTAAGCACCTACCTGATGATGAGCAAGACTTTATGCTTGAAACTGACTTTAGCGGTTACCGTACTGCTTTGTTTCAACTGATGCATGACCTTTATCAAAAGGCGGCGGCGAAAACCCCAGCCGGTGAAGAGGTGCAATTTCACCTTTATCCGTCAGATTTAAGCAGACTGGAAGTGCTAGGTCGTCAATTGCCACACAATGAGTCACAAGAGCTTTATGACAACCTTGTCTTCAACCACTACATAGATGAAGAGGGGGCGGTGAAGTACAATGCTTTCTTCAGCCAAGCTGGTAATCATCAGGACTTTGATACCTATACCCATATCAACACGCTAAGCCAAGACGTCTACCAATTATTGCAACATCAGCTGATGGAATTTGAGCAAGCTGACTTGTATCTAACGCCAAGTGCCTTTACCGCATTAACATTTACAGAAGAAGATTTAGCGGAATTGATGCAGAACCTGCATTTTAACGGCTACCTGGATGAACATAATCGCCTGGTGGGCAAAACGCTACTGCTTGAACAAACGGCCGAAGACTTTAAATTGGCGTTACCCTTTTTCCCGTATCAGCAAACAATCCACGCTATCCTTACCGATAAAGCGCTGAGCCATCAAGATCAGTACCTGGCGATAAACAGTGCCGAGCTGGCCAAGTTGGCGGACAAAGCTATCTCTTTTTGGGCATACGAAGATCTGCAACATCAATATTTGGACGGCCAGTATCTGACCACCCGAGCCGTGGACTTCTTTGGTGAAGTATCAAACCAAGACAAGCTGGTATTGGGTTATTATTTTGAGCAACAGACCAGTCGTGCGGTGTTTAAGCGCATGCAACAAATTATCAAGCAGGCACAGGCGTATCAATTAACGGATATTCCACTGGCAGAAATGAAGTTCTATCCTGAAGAAATCGAGCAATTGGTTGCGCGTCTGATTGATATGGGGGTCTTGACCCGCAGTCGTCATATTCAGACAGAGCGCTTGGATTACCTGCTCGATGCTAACAATGTCCTTAGCTTTAGCCTTGACGGCTTTGAAGACTTCAACAAAGAAATCTTCTTCCTGCTTCAAGGGATCGCAAAACGCACTAAAACAGCAATATCGCAAATTGTTTCCACAGAAACCGCCGTGGCGGAACAGCAGCAACAGCTATTGTTTAATCATTTACGTGGCATGTTTGGCTTGGAACAAGCGAGCATGACCGCCATCACTCGGGCGATGTTTAGTGACCAGCAAGCGGTCATGCAGGCCTGGATGCTGCCGTTGTTTAAGGCCGCTAATGCCCTGGATAAAATAGACAAGATCCCAAGTGACCCAGCCTTTGTCACTGCCCTTAGGCGTATTCGTCAGTTTGCCCTGTTGGCGGACAAGCTACAATTGACCGGCGAGGAGGTAGACATTGCGTTTTACGATCAAGATCTGGTGGCTAAATTTCCAGAAAACCTAGTACTGCCAACAAGCGTCACGCGCATTGATGCTGTACTGGAAACCCCTGATTTTTTGTACCTGTTCCAGGGAGGAGAGTATTGGATTTATCGGTATCCTGATTATGTCATGGTTGATGGCAGTGCTTTTGCGGATGCCAGTGAGCAGCAAGATGTACTAAAACATCAAGAGAATGATGATGACCTGCGTGAACAACTAAGGTTAGACCCGGTGCGTGAACTGTTCAAAGCCCATGATAACCTGCTTGTTGATGCCGCCTTTAGCGATAATATCGGCAATTATTACATTGTCAGTGGCGACTATTATTATCTCTTGAAGCCGGATGCGGATAATTGGCTTAAGCGTGAAAACGCCTTTGGGCATACAGGGCATGAATTTGACGATTTGCCAGCGATTGATGCCGCTTATACCGATGAAAAAGGCCGTTTGTTCCTGTTCTCTCAGGGGCGATATGTACGCTACTCCTCAACAGATCTTAATAGCAATGATGAGCTATATGTCGACAAGCAATACCCGAAATCTATCCTAGAGCACTGGGCAGATGAAGAGGTTGAGATAAACTGGCCGCAACGCTTTGGCGATCGTCTGGATGCTGCTTTTCATGGTCAGGATCACCATGCTTATTTCTTCAAAGATAACACCTTTATTAGCAGTAAGGACAAGGTTGTTAAAGATATCGCGCGTCATTGGGGGCGGGTAAAACATGATTTAGGCCGCAGCGACAACATAGATGCAGCCTATACAGAACAAGGGGCCCTGTATTTATTTGTCAATGACTTGGTGCACAAATATCTTGATGGTATCGAACATCAAGGTATTCGCATGGCAGAGGGTTACCCCAAAACGATTAACGAGCATTTCCCGCACCTGCCGGCGGAATTTAGCCAAGGGGTCGATGCCGCCTTCAAAGGAGAGGATGGCAAGTATCACCTGTTCAAGGGTGAGTATTCGGTGGCTTTTACCGCCACAGACACCAGTATTGCACTAAACAGAGTGACCCAGTCCTGGGGTAAGCAAGTTCAAGGTGTTCAGGGCGCTGACGGCATTAGCGCCGCGTTAACCGCGCTCGACGGGGCCACTTATGTCTTCTCAGGTGATCACTACTATCGCTACTCAAAAGGTGATTATACCAAGCCAGATGACAGCTACCCCCGTCTGATCCGCGAAGACTGGCAGGGCTTGAAAAGCATAGATGCGGCATTTGTGCTTGACGGTAAAACCTATCTTTTTGGCAAGAAAGAAGGCAGTAATGAAGCGGTTTACCTGCGTTATTCCACCTCAGATTATACCAAGATAGACCAAGTAGATGAGGACGATGAAAGCTATATCAAACCACTAGGCAACATCTATGATGTGGTTGAGGTAGATGAATTTCCGCGCCAACAAGATGATCTTTTCTGGAGTCTACCGGACAGCTTAATTGAGCAAGGTTTCAGTCAAGTTGACGCCGTCCTAAATACCCTCGCGGGTAAAACATTGCTCTTTAGTGGCGACAGGTATGTTGAATTTGACCAACACCAGATGTCCCGTTGGTGGTCAGAGCCAAAAACATTATTAGAAACCTGGCCTGAAATGGCATTTACTAAGATTGACGCTGCCTTTGCCGGTAAGGATGGTAAAACCTATCTATTTTCTGGCGGTAAATACCTGTGTTTTCGGGATCCTGAGCTTTGCCATCTGCAGGACACTGTACCGGGTAATGTTACCGACCTTTGGAAAAATGCTAAGAACAATATTGCAGCAGGGGCTGCCGTTGATGCAGCGTTTGTGGTCACTTCCCGTGAAATGGATGAGGATGCCTCCGTTGATGCGCCCAAAGTCACTACCCGGCACACCTACCTGTTTGCCGGCGATCAGTTCTACCGTTATCAGGGCAGCAATTATAGCCAGGTAGAGGCGGGTTATCCTTTACCTCTGTCCAAGCTCTCCCAAGAGCCTCGGTTTGAGCACTTAAAGCCGGGAATGGAGCTGGGCATAGATGCGGTTTTCTCAGATGAGCGCAATGTTTATTTGTTTAAAGGCAAACAATGCCATATCGTCTCTGAAGAAGAACACCAGCATTACAATAAGGCTGAGTTTGAAGGCATTGATGCCTCAGTGACGGAAATGGGTCGTGTTTTCACCCGTCGTGGTAATAACTGGCAAAGCCTCAGTGCCATTGAAGGTGAATTTATCGCTAGTCAGGCCTCAATGCCTGAGTTGCTAGAACAGGTACCGAATAGCTTACATGCCAGTATCAGTGCAACGCTACAAGACAATGACGGCAACAGCTACTTCTTTGCCGGCAATCAATGCTATAACCACCAGTTGCAGGTCAAGTATGATATCGAGAAGGAGTGGGGCCGTTCACGCAATACCATCGCGGAGCAAGGCCACATAAATACCGGCTTTGTCGGTCGTGATGGCATCACTTATGTGTTTGCCGATGATCTCTGCTACAGCTATACCAACTTGAATGATATTACTTCGGGCAATGTAAAACTGGACAAGCCGCCAGAATCAATTGCTGAGCTTTGGGGGCCGCTGCGTAACGTGGTATCCGCTTTCGTCTGGAAAGAAAAGACCTACCTGTTTGAACAAGCAGACGTATCGGGACGGGCGCGCTATCTGGTATTTTCAAGCGATGATTATCGCCATGAAACCCCTAAACTAGAGCACAGTCAGTACCCCAATTTGTGGAAAATGGGCCAAGCCCAATATCAGTTGGGTTTTAACCATTATGACTGCATGTTTGTCCACGGTGATAATGCTATCTTCATCAAAGATCAGCAGTTTATCCGTTATAATATCCCGGACGAAAACTGGTCTTACCCAAAAGATCTTAGCCTGTTATTTTCAGGACTAGCGTTTAACAAAACCACTTTTAAAGGGATCAGCAATGCCTTTAAAGGGCCCAATGATGAAGTCTACTTCTACTCCCATGCCTGTTATGTGAAATGGACCGATACCGGGGTAACGGACATTTACCAGGTGAATAAACACTGGGGCTTACTCGATAATCCCTTGGCCAATGGTGTCGATGCCACTTTAGTACATCAAGGGATCACTTACCTATTTTTCGGTAAACATTATGTACGCTACTCCAGCGCAGACTACCGACGAGTGGATGATGGCTATCCCAAATTAACTCATGTCGATTTGGTCAAAGAAATGCCGTTTAAAGCCATGGGGGCTGATTTCCAATACGCTTTGGATAAATTGCCACTAGCGGGCTCAGGGGTACATATTCGCGGGGTACACACCAATGCGCGTAATACTTATGTCTTTATCGATAATCAGTTATTTGTCGGGGCAAACTCCCTTACCCATGAGTTGTTGACCCAGGAAATTGGTTTTATCGACAATAACTTTACTTATGAAGGCGTGGTTGATGCGGCCGTGTGTTTCAACGATCCGAATAACAGCAGTGTGAAAACCTGGCTGTTTTCTGGTGATCAATATGTGCGTTATAGTCAGGGACATTATGATTATATTGACGCTGGTTATCCTAAGGGCATCAGCGAGTTTACTGTTGCCGAAAACGCCAACAATCAAGATATGCCCCAAGACTTTCACTTGGGCATAGATGCCGCTTTTGTTCACAACAAACAAATATGCTTTTACAAAAATGGTATCACCTGGAATGCCAATACCGGGGTAAAAGATAGGCAATGGGGCCAGGTAAAGAACCGCTTAAAAGAGGCTTTTGCTGTAGGAGATAAAAGTATCGACGGCGCTTACACCGACGATCTTGGCCACTTATATGTCTTCAAACACGATCAGTACACGCGCTATAGCGATAGTCAATCCCTATTCAGTGATGATGAAGACGCCCTGCGCTATATGGATGACGGATATCCTATGGCCTTAACTGAGCACCCAGCACATGTGCCCTATGAGCTCTATCAGCCAGCCTCATCGCAAACCATAGGCGAATTAAGCGGTGTATTTCGTTTTGAGAACCGAATTTTCTTTAGCAAAGGGGATAAATATATCAGCTACCACAGCGGCAGTGATGTCTGTATGGCTGTGCGTGAACCCATGCTGTTTAGCAGCCGTTTTGCAAAGGCCTCGGATTATCTACTCAGAGATATTTACCTGCTGAGTCAATTTAAGCAGCTTAATAATCAATTTAGCGGCGCCAATACCAGCTTAACCGAGTTGTTATCGCGCAATGTACAAGGTGATGAGCCGTATTGGGCCTTAAGTGAAATCTTTGGTTTTGAAAAGCAAGACATTCGTTGGTTCAAGGAAAAAAATGCCTTTTTGTCAGCTTCAACCAATGATGTCGAACGCCGTTTTAATATCGAACTTATCGTCCGATTGCATGATGTGCTGTCGACACTGCAAGGTATTAATGTCAGGGCCAGTAACTTCTATCAAGATGTTTGGCGTCCGCTTTATGATGCAAGCTGGACGCCGGTATTTGACAAAACCTTGGATGAGATGAAGCAGCCGCTGCCAAATACTGCCAGCGAGCGGGAAAAACTGACGCATAGCAAACAGCTTGCACTGCAGGAGCTGGCAGCGAGTAACCTCGAGTATTACGCGCGCCATCATGCGTCCGATGAAGTCGGAAAGCGCTTATTTGGTCAAAGCTGCGATCAAAACTTTGTCACCTTAAAAGATCAGCTAGCGCGTGAGCTTAATACCTTAAAACGTGACGCCTTGGTGCCTTATGCCATCGCCAATATGGTCAATATTGGAGATGTTAGGGAGCTTTACGAGGAGCTATTGATTGATGTGCAGATGGAGAATGAAGCCAATACCTCAACGTTAAAAGAGGCGACTATGGCCTTGCAGCTGTTCTTTCATCGTTACTTCTTAAGTCTCGAACAGGCTGAGCTTAACGGTAAAACCAGCGATAACGAGGAGGACTTGATTGCCTCGTTAAAAGACAAATGGCAATGGATGCAAAACTATCGGGTGTGGGAAGCCAACCGTAAGGTATTCCTTTACCCGGAAAACTACATTCGCCCTGAGCTTAGAGACAGCAAAACCCCGCCATTTGAAACCTTAGAGCAGGATTTGAACCAGGGTGAAATCAATGATGACAATATGCAAAAGGTGTTTAAAAAGTACCTGGATGAATACACCGAAGTCTCGCGTTTAAAAATTGCCGGCGGCTATCTCTATGATGAAGATGCCAAAGATGATGCAGTAGCGGTCAATAAAAAACTGGTGCTGTTTGGTCGTACTAAGTCAGATCCACTGCGTTACTATTATCGTTTTGGTAATTTTCTGGGGGGGCAAACCCAAAACGACAGCTGGGAACCTTGGCTGCCGGTTAATATTCCGATTGAGGGCGAGCGGGTCTATCCTGTCTTTGCCTTTAACCGGGTGTTTGTGTTCTGGGCTAAGGTCGATATTGTGCCGCCTGACAGCAATCAGGCGACTTTTCATGAGACCAAAGACGGCGATACCACCACCTTTGAGAACGAGGGGAATAACGCCAGTTATAACGTCAGTATTTACTTCTCCTACTACAACCTTAATAAAGAGTGGATTCAGCCGCAGAAGTTAAAAACGGTGTTTGAAAAAGATCAGTGGGGTGGTGCCATTGTTGATGAGTTACAGTCTAAATACGGCATTTCCAATGCTAGGCTATCGGCTGAGCTTTCGTCTGAGTTAAACGGACTGCCCCATGAAAACATTCGTGTGACCTGCCAGTACCAAGAGGAGAATCAAGATAAGCGGATCGTGCGAAAGGTTTTTGGTCTGACCCCCGAGCTGTATAGTGCTCTGGAAACTAAGATAGTCCCTGATCCTATCTCCAGCGAGACGGCTAAGAGCACTTTCTTACATCTATTTGATGAAGGCCCAATTGAAGAGCAAAACACGGTATCCCTTAACACCAGTGCCGACTCCACCGATGCGCCCTGGTTATGTTATGACCATAAAGGCGGTGGTTTTCTATGTAAACCGCGCTCCCAGGCGTTAACCGATGCCAACGCGCCTAAAACGCTACTTGGCAACAGCGATAGTCTGCCTGCGAATAAGGTTATCGATGCGGCGTTTAGCCTGGAAGATAAGAGTTATTACTTTTCGGGAAATAAATATATTACCAGTGATGATTTAACTGATTTGAAGGATAGCAATGCGCAATGGAACAAAGCGGGTCTGGATACCTATTTTGAATCGGCGGATGCCGCATTCTTTTTCGAGGATAAGCTGTATCTGTTAGATGATAATGAGTGTTTGCGTTATGAAAACTATACTTCTGCTTCTCCTGTGGTCAGTAGCAACTTTCCGATAGCAAATAATTTTAAAGCAGTATTGGAAGCAATGGGCTTTTCCGGTAATACAGTTGAGATAGATACGGCAACAGCTAAGGTCATTAATCCGGCCGACTATTCTGTTGCGGCGGCATATAACAAGGACGATGATATTTATTTGTCTCTGTCATCAACGAGTGAAAAGGTTAACGTTATCGTCAGCCCAACAGGAAATATCACTCAGGGCTTTTTCAATTGGCCATGGAGAAATCTAGGACCGAATGGTTTTGATGCTGCTGAGTGGGGAGCAGGTCTTACCCTTAAGAAAAATGGCGAAACTTTGGTATTTGGTTTTCACGACACTTTAGTATACCACCGTGATAGCTTGCTCAATAATCATTTAGAATCGTTAGGGCGAGTTGTCACTGCAGCTTTCAGTGGGGTAGAGACAGATACCAATGTCTACATCTTTAGCGGTAATGAATATATCACGCTGCCTAAAACTAATATCACAATAGATTACTTGGTCACAGCCATCAATAATTGGAGCGAGCCTAAACCCATTAAGAGCTTTTGGCTCAAGCAAAAAGCACAAAGCAGCTTTGATACCAGCAAGATCAACGCAGCCTATGTCGATGGCAGTCTTGTGTATTTGCTCAATGCCAACCAGGTACAGTGTTTTAAAATAACGGGTAATGAGATTGCCGATATACCAGAACTTGGTTACCCCAGATCGTTGGCGCCCGAATTGCAAAACAATCGGGTCGATGCCGCCTTTCAGCTCACCGGCTCGTCAGGTAATAAAGCGACCTATATATTTAACAGCGGGCTGTTCTACCGCTATGCCAGCGGTCAGTCGCCCTACTTGAGCGTACAAGCTAAAGATATTAAGGGGAATGTAAGTAATATCCCCAAAGCGTACAGAACCGGAGTCACAGCGGCGCTAAACAGGGAAGAAAACGGCAAAGACGTGCTCTATTTGTTTAAACAGGGGCTTAACCGAGCAGAGGATCAGTATATCCGCTACAGCTCAGATACGGCGATGCCCTACCTGACCCAAGATACAGACTACGAAATCGTCCGTTTGACCAGCTCCACCGCCAAAACCTTGAACCAAAAGTTGTTTTCAGAAGGTGTTGAGGGCTTGTTGCAACTAAAAACCCAGGCAAACACGGCTGAGACGCCAACCTTTAGTCGAGGGGCGTCAGAAGCCACTAATATCCAGGTGAACCAGGGCATTAAGGTATTGCCGGAAAGCAGTCATTTGGACTTTAGCAGTGCCAACGGCATGTATTATTGGGAAATCTTTTTCCATGCGCCCTATCTGATTGCTCAGCGATTAAACAGCGAGCAAAAGTTTGAACAGGCCAAGAGTTGGTACCAGCACATTTACGACCCCAGTTTAGGCAATAAATACTGGAAGTTCCTGTTATTCAAAGGCGCCGACAGTCAGGCGCTGGCGCAGGCAGTGGAAGATGCAATTGCAGGCTCCGGTCAACTGAACGACTTATTCGACGGGCAAATGGGCGCATTTAAAAACCAGCTTGCACTCTTGTCCCGGGAGTACATGTCGGCGACCGCCAAAGCTGATGAAATCGAGCAGCGTATCGACCGTGTGCTTATTGAGATGACCTCAAATTCGACGTTGAAAACCTTGTTTACGGCTATTAAGCAAAAACTGACCGATAACCAAGATCATCCTTTCATTGTCGCCTCCCTTGACGAGCTTGCAAACGCTGAAAGTCAGGCGGCCAACTTAAGCAATAGCCGTAATGACTTCTTAGTGGTGGTAAACCACTTAAGGTATAAAAAGCTCAGTGCATTGGTGGATGCGGCGAACAGCAAGGCACAGGTTAAAACCCAGCAAGCAGAAGTGCTGATGGAACCTAAACCCCACTGGGAACTGTGGTCGTTATTTTTAGAGCTGTTGTTAAAACAGCAAGGTAAAGACGTTAACACTCACTTGCTGCAAACCATGAAAGATTGCTTTGAGGGCTTTAAGGCATCTATCAATGGCGCACAACAAGCCGCATTTAAGGATCTTTGTACCTATATCACGGAAAAATATGAAGGCAAGTCGCCGAGTGTGGATCTCAATGGCGATGATTTGGTGAAGCTGGAGCTGGCCGTTGACGAGTTAACTCATGACAAGGCTGAACAGTTTATGAACTTGTTCCAGCTGGTTAAATGGATATACAAGCCAGATCAGTTGATGAAATCGGCGGAAAAATTCCAGCACCTGCTGCCTGAACCACAAAAAGTGGCGTTCAAGCTTATTTACTCGGATAAGATCACCAACTTCAACTTATTTAAAGATAATCAAGAGGAAATCAATAAGCATTTTACTGCTGCCAGAACGATATTGGATCACCTTAATCCTTTAGTCGCAGGCAATTATGCCAGCGGCAAGGAGATTTCTGTTGATATCTCGCCGGTACTGACCTCATTGGCCGCCCTTGAAAGTCACTTGGACAGTGCCGATCTGCAACAAACTAGCGAACAGCAACTGGATAAATACCTGCATGATCCCTTTGACCCACATGCTATTGCGGGCCTGAGACCGCTGGCGTACAAAAAAGCCATAGTGATGGGGTATATTGACAACCTGCTGGATTGGGGTGATCTCTTGTTCCGCCAATATAGCCGCGAGAGCATAAATGAAGCCCGTATGCTCTATGTGCTAGCCTATGATCTACTGGGCAAGAAGCCGGAAAACCTCGGCAAGTTAACGCTCAGTGATGACCAAAGTTATGACTCACTCAAGCATTACACCAATGCCAATGAGCAGGATTACGACTTCTTATTTGACTTGGAAAACCAGCAAGCGCCCAGCCTGCGTTACGACAGCTTAGACGCCGACGGCACGGTACATGATTCTATCACTAACCCCTATTTCCATATCCCGGAAAACAGGGTGTTTAGCGATTACTGGACCCGGGTGGAAGACAGGTTACATAAGATACGCCACAGCCTGAACATGGACGGTAAAAAGCAGCCGCTGCCGCTGTTCCAGCCGCCGATAGACCCGATGGCACTGGTCAATGCCGTTGCCGCGGGCGGCAGCATAGGCGAAGCCCTAGGTTTGCTTTACACCCAAGTGCCACACTACAGATTCAGCTATATGCTGGACAAAGCCAAAGCCTATACCGATAAACTCTCGCAATTTGGCGCAGATCTTTTAGGGGCGATTGAGAAAAAAGAAGCCGAAGAGCTGGAAATGCTCCACAACCAGCAAGAAGCGACCATTCTTGGCCTCAACAGTCAAATCAAGGAAGACCAAATCAAGGATGCGGAAGCTAATATCCACAACCTTGAAGAAAGTCTGAAAAGCGCCAATGCGCAAGCAAAGCAGTACGAACAATGGCGTGAAGAAGGGTTTAACAGTCATGAACAAACCCAGATTGATCTTAATATTGCCAGTACCGCGTTAATGGGGGTCGGCGGGCTGTTAAAAATAGGCGCAGGCATTGCCTATGCCTTACCCGAAGGTCATATTGGTCCCTTTATTGTTGGTGCTACCTCAGGCGGTAGAAACTTTGGTGAGTTCCTGGAAAAAACCTCAGATGCACTGGAAACCACAGGCGATGCCTTAAGTACCGGTGGTGAAATAGCGGCTATCTTCGGACAACATGAACGCAGTCGTGATGATTGGGGGTTGCAAAAAGAAATGGCTGAATCTGAGGCTAAGCAAATTGAGCAACAGCTGCTCTCTGCTAAATTGCAACGGGCGATTGCCCAACGTGAACAGCAAATTCACGATCAGGAGGTTAAAAACAACCGTTCAATTGCCACCTTTATGAAAAATAAATTCAGCAATGAGAAATTGCATCAATGGATGACGGGGCAGCTGTCCGGGCTGTATTACCAAAGCTATAAAATGGCCCACGATATTGCCATGCAGGCACAAAAGGCGTTTCAGTTTGAAACCGCAACGTCGGAAAAAGAGGTTAATTATGTCGGCGGCAGCTACTGGGATAGCCGCCGTAAAGGCCTGATGTCGGGCGAGCGGTTGGGCCATGATCTAGCAGTGATGGAAAAGGCCTATATGGAGCAGGACACCCGGGCACTGGAGATCACCAAAAACATCTCCTTGCTTGAGCATGATCCCTTGGCCTACATGGCGCTTAAAACCAAAGGCCAATGTACCTTACGTTTGAGTGAAGAAATGTTTAACCATGATTTCCCGGGGCACTTCAACCGTCAAGTCAAAACCATCTCACTGGCCTTTGATATCGGCGAAGGTAAATTTATCAATGCTACCTTAACCCAGCTTAATAACCGGGTGCTGATGGCGCCGGACATTAAGGGGGTGAAGCACTTGCTCGATGCTAAAGGTGTGCCGCCGATGAGCATTCGCTCTGACTGGCGTGCCAATCAGCAAGTGGCACTGTCCCATGTTGATCAGTACACGGAAAACAACGGCCTGTTTGAACTTAGGTATGACGATGAGCGTTACCTACCGTTTGAAGGCACAGGTGCCGTGTCCTTGTGGCGTTTGCAGATTAACGGCAAGGCCGGCAGCTTTAACCCGAACGAGCTTTTGGATGTCACCATTAAGCTGCGCTACACCGCAGAGCAGGGCGGCGAAGCCTTCGCCTCAGCGGTGCGCGGCGCGATGAAGCCTTATAAAGCCACCGCCTTTTTGGACCTGGCTTATAACTTCCCGCAAGCTTGGCAGAACTTTATGGCAGGTGATGAAAAATCCCTAACGGTCACCGTGCCGCGCAGTTTGTTCCCCAACATCAGTGGCGGGCAGTTGGACGGTATCTACACCCGTTATGAATTTGAGGGCCAACAAGGGGCGAGCCTGATGTTAAACGATGAGCATAAGCTGGCGAACGATCGCTATATGGATCTAAGCAATCTCAATATAGCCCGGGACGGCAGTCAGTGGACCTTCACCGTACAAGGCGATAAAAAGCAGCTCAAGAATGTGGAAATGATCTTGCTCTACACCGCCAAAATGTAGGCAAGAACGTTTTGCATTCAGGCAATCAAGCCCTAAGCCATGCTTAGGGCTTTTTTATATCCGCTTCATTTTTATGTTAATCACACAAGGTTGGAATTCATATGACGCGAAAACGCAGTCACAGTCAAATGAGTCGATCATCGGGGTCAAGTGGCTCCTCAGCATCAACAACTCACAACAGCCAGACAAACAAAACCGATAATAGCGCTTCGTCTTCGCAAAACAAAACAACCGCCAATACGGAGGCGGCAAAGCCGAACAAAACGCAGGGCATTACACCGTCTCAAGGTCAGGCAAGTACCAGCCAAGCCCAGGAAACCGCAACACCAGCAGGTAACCAGCCGACAGCCACAGACAACAAACCAGCGGCTCCTGCGGGAGCAGAGGCATCGGGCAGTAAGCCTGAAGAGGCGGCGCCGGAAACAAAACCGGGTGCCGGCGAAAACGAAGGCGCTGATGCAGACAATGGTGCTGAGCTCGCGGCTGATCCAGCCTTAGGCGGGGCGGCCTCGGCAAGTGCACCGGCATCTGTAAAACCTCCCGAAAAAAAGAACAAAGGCCTGCTGGCTAAGATCAAAAGTGCCATGACCCCGGATATAGTCAAGGGCTTGAAACCGGGACAAATGGTGCGTTTGCAGGTGTTTGGCAAAAGCAAGGTGGTGACCCCGGCCCAGGTGAACGGCCATTTAGTCTACCTGCCCGACAAAGCCGATCTGGACCCGTCGAATCCGGAAGACAAACAAGCACTGGACTCGGGCATGTTTATCGAAGGGGAGTTCGACCCCAATGATCCCGGCGCCAAAGGCCATAAGCCGATGGACTTGGATGAAGTTAAAGCCTTTCGCCAGAGTGAGGCGGGCAAAAGCCCGAACAAACCTCATAATCGCAAGGACATAGCCTACGACGTTGAAAACGAACGTTACCTGTATCCAGTAGAGGATATTGACGGCAAAGCGCAAGACCCCTTGCCTAAATTTTCCAAAGCAACGCCTGAGGAGCGCAAACAAGGCAAGTTTGTCCCCGATGGTGCCGTTACAGGTTTATTTAGCTATGACCAAACCAAGGCGGTGGCGGAAACGGCGATAAAAAAACAGAAGGCCAATGAAAAAGCTAAAAAAGAAAAAGAAGATATCGATAAGGACCTTGCCGAAGAAAAGGCGAGGCTGGATGAAGAAGTTGCAAAAGAAAAAGAAAGGCTGGATGAAGAAGCTAAAAAGTTAAAAGAAAAAGTTGATAAAGAAAACCAGGAAGCCATAGAAAAAGCCGAAAAAGAAGGTAAAGCAGCGCTGGATAAAGCCAATCAGCAGGGGCAAGACGGTGAAAATAGCGATACTGAAGCGACTACCCCTGTTGAAGAGGAAGAAAGCGATGATGAAGTGATTGTTACCCCGATAGCAACATCAGCCAGCGACACTATAGCGTCGAATGAACAAGATAATACCGAAACACAAGCGGCGAACGAACAAGCGAGTGATGAACAAGGCATTGGCGGTAGCAATAGCGAAGCCAATAGCAATCCGGCGCCGTTAACCAACAATGACCAAGCCCCGGCTTCCCCTTCTGAGCAAGCACAAGCTCAAGAACAGCAACCGGTAGCAGCAAATGCCGATCCCGCTACAGCCGACAACCCGGAGCAAAGCAATCCCCCGGAACAAGCGGCAGGTGAGGATAACAGCAATCAAGCGCGTAGCGGCAGAGTTAACAACGGGCAAACTGCTGCCAGAAGGGCAGAAAGAAAAGCCAGGGTTAATTCGCTTGAGGGCTAAATATCAATAACAAGGTTTTATGTAAAACACACGGCAGCTCTTCTACCGCATGCTCAACAACTTAGATGATGTCAATGCAGAGCTTAAAGCCGTCATTGTTCGCATAAATAAAACTAACCCACTATCGCCCTTATTGGGCGCTTTGTATTTGGAGGTGTCGGATGAGTCCTTAGGCATTTTCTGTAAATAGGTCAACACTGTAAAAAACATAAACTCCTTCGTCAGCTTTATGAGCAAAATGCACTAAAAATTAGCATTGGCGTTACTGATAAATAGTTGCAACAGTGGTTGCAATGGCTGCGCAGTGGGGTGGAAATAGACGTACAACAAGCCCTGGAAGAATTGATTGATAAGGTGCCTGTATACAAGGCGTTTTATTTGATTTTTTTTGGGGAAGTTTTTGATACGGAGTAAGGGGATTTGAAAGCTTATGTTTATGAGTTTTCAAAAAACAAATGTGAGTGGGTGATATGTGTTTGTTGATCAATTGACCTGACCCCTTATCTTTTACATTGCCAGTAGAGCTAACGGAGGACGAGGATAGCAATGCCAATCTGACTCGTAGGACCATAGAAAAAGCCGGAGCAACCGCTCTCAGAAAACCCAGAGTGCAAGCTTGGGGGCTGGTACTTATTAAAGCTATAAATTAACACTGCTTAACAGCAGTTTTTATGTCCGGAAACCTTTGTTTTAATTTATCAAATTAAGCAAATAAGTATCTGGTTTTTTATTCACACAATCGACATTTTAAAAGGTAAATCATTATGCAGTTAAAGAGTAAATTTGAAACAGATTTCAGTAATGAAATTGCTAAGCTTGATGGCGAATATGAGCGTCTACAAAAAAATTCTAATTCTCACCAAAGTTTGAGTGAGTTAGGAGGAACTGAAGACACGGTTGACACTAGCAAAGAGGAAAAAATACTAAATCGAGTGGCTAAAGTGGTTGCACTGTCTAATCTGCAAGCCTTAAACCAGGAGGAAGGTTAATGCCTTTGAGTGAGTTAAGACGTAGAGCCGTCAAGGCAAGAATTGCTTCTGAAGTGGGTGTTAGTGGTAATAATACTCTAGCCTTTCAATCAAATAAAGTTGAGGCAAGTCACGAAACGGTTAGGAGGACTCTGCTTGAAGAGCGCGTAGGTCTTATCAACGATCTTGCTATTCCGCAAGGAAGTTCACTAGAGGAGGTTCTTACTGCGGACTATCGTGAACGTGATGCAACTGATCCTGTAAAAAGTAAAGTAGAAAAAATAAACCAAATTCAGGCGCTACTAAGAGATCCAGCCGGCACGCTCGATGCGCATGTTGTAGGACAACCTGAGCTAGAGTTCAAAATAACGAAAGCTGCGCAAGAGGCTGCATCTCTTTTGGAACAATATTATCCAGGAGCAATAGGTGTAGATGAAACTGGCGGTGCTCTTAACAAGAATGCTTTTGTTACTGATGTAATTAAGAGCATTAATGAAATGTTAGAACAACTTAGGGTTGCTGAAATTGAAGAGGACCTTACTGAAGTTGATCGGCAAGCAAAAGAAAGGCTTACGGTTTTAAGAGAGCAATTTGCCGGAAACTCCGCATCTATGACCCCTTCAGCGATATCTACCATTAGAG
This sequence comes from Shewanella denitrificans OS217, assembly GCF_000013765.1. Taxonomy (NCBI): domain Bacteria; kingdom Pseudomonadati; phylum Pseudomonadota; class Gammaproteobacteria; order Alteromonadales; family Shewanellaceae; genus Shewanella; species Shewanella denitrificans. Next base: position 1,988,469 of record NC_007954.1, read on the forward strand.
ATGTCGTTAAAAAGTTGCAATCCGATGGACACTTTAGGCAAGGTGGTCTTGTGGTTCTAGGCTTGATAGAAGCTGTTGCTGGGGGGTACGATCTTTATAGTCGAGTGAGCAGCGGTGACTCTATAGGGGCTTCTAAAGTTTTAGGCTCTATAAGCGCCTTTGTAAGGTTAGCTGCAGGCGCATTAGATGTCTTGCAAGAGTTTATTGTGAATGAAACGCTTCAGAGTGTGACGGGGATTGCTAGTGTGTTGGCGACAGCTAGTACTATCGCTGAGCAGTTTAATGGAATAAGGGAAAGTTGGAATGAATATTATAAAGCAGAGGAGTTAATCGATCCAAGGTTAAGAGATCTACTCCCGGAGGCTGTCACTGAGCTTGCAAAGAATAATGTTATCGATGAATTAACAAGAGATATTATTTTAGATTTGAAAGCTAGACAAACAGATGCGACCTCTAACTTTAGGTGGTCAGTAGGAAAAGTGACAGCTGCTTCAGCACTTTTGATCTATAAAATCTTTGCTGCTAAAGCTATGTTTGCAGTAGGTATTGTAGAAGACAAGTTGTGGGAGGCTGAAGGTCCCTTAGCTATCTATAAATATATTGTCGATTTGGGGCTAGTTACAAGCTTTGGGCAAGGAGCATTAGGTATTGGGGCTGCTGCGTTTAAACCTACGTTTGATGTGGATGAAGGCCGCAGAGAACAGCTAAAAATTCGTTCTAAAGTGCTTGCAGATGAAGGCATTCAAGAGGAGTTGGAACAAGCCGAATTGGTGGCACAAGCTGGGGAAAGTGATCCAAGAGCTAGATTCCAAGAAAAAATATCTACAGCAATCTCTGACCCTAGATCTAATGTTGGTGTTAGTGCCCAAGTTCGAAAAAAATATGTAATCTTGGATCCAGAAGAAGAACGAGCGAAAACAACTTATGGGCTAAGGCTGCTACACAATTACAGTATGGCTTATTTGGGAGGCTCTGTTTTAGAAACCGTGGGTGAAAGAGAGGCCAGACAACGTGCTCCGGACACCGTAGTGGTGCAAGTACGCAGACAGGAGCTGAGTGAAGAACAAAACCAGTCTGTTAGGCGCAGGCGAACACCTGACCCTGTATCAGATTCTGTGTAACTACCTAATTTATAGATAATCTGAAATCCGATCTTCAAATTCAATAATAAAGCGGTTCAGTGCCGGTTTCCAGTTTCTAATCGGCATTGTCCATGTCTTTGAAGCTTGCATAATCGCCAAGTAGACCACTTTTTTCGCTGAGTCATCATTGGGAAACAGCTTACGGTTCTTGATAGCCTTCCTTATAATCCTTGTAGGGCACAAATTTCATCGAGTTTCGCACCATGTGCACGATACAGAGCTGAATTTGCGTTTTTGAAAAAAAAGGGGGTCATGAAAAAAAAAGGGGGCAAGTTTCTTGATCAATAGTCAAAACCTACTTTCTTTAAAACATGCCAGGTGTAGATGAAACGGAAGTATTAAAATTAAACTGCTGGAATTTTTCGAAAAGACTAGATCAGCTCGAGAAAATGATTGTTGTTCAATGAACTAGACCATGCTTGTCACAATGAACTTGACCCCTTGTGGGTTTAGACCAGCCTGAAGAAAGTGCTGCGGACTCTGGCAACGATGTTAAGCCGGAAGTGCCTGCGGTAACGCCACCTGCACCACAGCCAGAACGACCAGCTTCTCGTTCGCCAAACCAGCCAAATGAACGCAAGGAGGCCAGAGGAGAGGAGGCGAAAGCAGCTATTGGTTAAGATTTGACACTTAATTAACCGTCCGAGTTAATTATTCTAAGCCCTTAAAGGGCTTAATTTACGTTATTCACTGCATCACTATGAGTCTCACCTTACTGGTATAGCCAAACGTCTTGTTTGTGCTAAATCAATAATGAAACCATAGTTCTAGCCAAGGCTAGCGTAAGCTTTGCCATTTTAGCTTATTAAGGAAAACATCATGACAGATGCCGATATTGAGCAGCAATTAGATGCACTATTTACAAGTGCTCCATTCGATTTACACCGCTTTATAACATTACAAAAGACTATTTCACAGCATAAAAATGGAGATATTTCACCACATTATATTAGCGCCGGTCTGGAAGTTGAATTTGCTGATTATGCTAAGCGTTTGGGTTATGTGCTAGACAGCCATCTAGTCGTTGCCGAATCTCAAGATAAAATAAATGGTATATCGTTTAAATTGGTCACAGATAAGGGCAAGTTGGAAGCATCGCTGCCACCTTTTGTGGTTGCGTTAAAAGAGGCTGATTACCTGGACGTTCAGAAAAGAGTCATGATACTTACCCATGCTATGGAGGAGCAGCTCAGAGGTATCTTTCCTAGGGTTGGTGGGAATACATATGGCGTAAAAATGCTATCAGAAGTGCTAACGCAAATTACATCTGATTTTGGGCTAACTCTAGTTTTAAAGCATTCATCTGTACTGCAAGGCGATGATGCAATTCAAATTTATAGAAATGGCAGCGTGGACCGAAATCGTTCAGATGCAGATATCAACCTGAGCATGGATATTATTCAAGTCAATGCGCTTTTGGCGGCAGACAACACGAAGGCATCGAGTAAAGATGATCTTTTTTTAACGGTCCGGGAACACATGAAGGATGTACTTAAAAAAGACACTAAGATTCCTGAACAATACAAACCATTGTTAAGCCACTATTTAAGCCAAATACCGCTAATGGCACTGCAAAATATTATGCATGAAGTGCGAAAGCGTAACCCAGCTATGACCCGGGATGATTTTGTCACTCTGGGGGAGGTGAGGAGTATTCAGGGGTTTCGCTTACGCTCCAATGGTTTTTTGCTTGATCCCGTGCTTTCCGGTACCAAAGATGCGTTAGGTGTATGGATTAAAGCGGGGTTAAATGATTTCATCAAGCAAGATGATGAACTTGCTAACATTGTCGCAGGTTTACAATTAGTTCTGAACAATCAGACTACTGCATTAGGAAAATATCTTAAACAGCAATGGGATTTCTTCTTCACAGGTCTGTCGGCAGTGGACTCTAGTTTGCAGCTAGACAGATTTTGGCAGATGCAAACTGAAATACTCGCTAAGCTAAAGGATGCGTCTACTCAAGCTGCTCAAATGAATATCGGCCCACAAGAAAGATTCCCTGCCTTAATGGTTGAGACAAGTTCATTTATGGATTATACCAAAGCTCCTTTTATGCTAAGGCCCGATACCCATGTACCTTTAAGCAATGGTTTTCTGGTTGAGATACGACAACTCAACGACAAGATGGAAAACAACTTCCTACAAGGCTTTAATCTGCCACTGTATAGAAACGATAGGAGCAGATGGGAGTCTAAGAGAAACACGCCAGAAGTAGCCTCTTTACGTCAACAGTATATGAGTGCAGTGAGCAATACACAGGCTAGTCAACAAGGCGCTTCTGTAACAAATCCGCCTGCACCAAGGCAGGCATTTGGCGATAGTCGTCAAAGTCAGGTAAAAAAGAAACACAAGCGTTGCTGTATTCAGTGACATGCTAACGTCATTCACAATCCATGTAGAAAACCCGCACAACTCACGCTAACAACACACTCAGCACACAAACAGCGTTTCTGTCATAGGCAAATAGGCTCAGCACCATATGCTTAGGCTTTGCCGTGGGAGAAATGTAGCTGGCAACCAAGGTGAAATTATGAAAAAAAATCATGTATCCACGACTCCGCCACCGGATCTGCTGTCCATGACAGCGCTGGGGAACTGGACTGTCCCTAACGACTTGGATCTGGTCATGCAGCCTGGCGGTGTGGCTGCGTCTTTAAAGCCGCAAACCCCAGTAAAGCTCAACGCTGAACAGGTGCAAGAGGGCAGGAAACAGCAAGATGCCAAGGCGCGCGTAGATACTGGCCAACAGCCGCCTGAGCCACAACCAAAGGCCGAGACCCACACTCAGTTAACGCTGCAGTTGGCGGCCTATTACCAACAGGTCGATGGCGAAAAAATCCAAGGGGTGTTGCACAAGTTCACTGCTGCACTTCGTAATAGCCGCCGCTTGGGCTGGATGAGCGACTTACCCTATCCAGTTATTGAGCTTACGCCAGTGCCTGCTGACACGCCGTCACAAACCTTGAGTGAGGTGCAAGTGCTGCTAAGTGCTGATGTGTGCAATGTCACGCCACAGTGGCTAACGCTTGGTAAGGCCGATGATAGTGCGCAGATGCAAAGCTTACTGCTCTCTGGCTGGCCTAAACGGCTTAAGATCAGGGTTTCACTCAGCAATGAGATGATCCAGCAGGCGTCCCCTGCCAAGATTGCCAGCCAAGTGGCGTATCAAATCGGCACCCATGTGGCCCCCTATTGGCAATTACTAGGCCAGGCGCTTATTCGCAACCGTCTCAGCGTTGACGGCGCCGATACCTTGTTAGTGCAATGGCAACAGCCAAACAAAACCCAGCTTGACCGTCGCCGCTTGCATGTAGGTTTTTTGACAAGCCACTGGAGAAAGTGGTTTAAGTTAGAGCAAGTAATTGATTTACCAGTATTTAGAGAATTAATTGCCTTGCTCGGCCACCATCATGTTAGCCGCACAGATCAAGCATACCTGTGGCAGTGTTACTGCCAAGAGGTGGCCAGAGTGCCTGTGTTCAGTGTATCGGGGACGTGCTCGCAGGCGCAGCAGCAAAAACAAACCGACTTTTATCTGGCCTATGAAGCCTACGCCAATAAACAAGGCCGCTTCCCTTGGGGGGCAAAATTAAAGGTATTCAGTCAGCCAGTGTCTGCCGTACTGCTAAGCCTAGCGACAGCGGCTGTGTTGTATGCTAACGGCGCCGCCATCATGGGCCAAATGGCGCTAGTTAGCCAATGGCTGAGCGCCATGTTATCCCAGTGAAATTCACCGTTATTGTCCCCAAAGACTCATTCCTCTCACTGGGCTAAGTCCAAGCATGACGCTAATTCCCAGCGCAGGGTAAATTCCAAGTATAGAGCTAATTCCATTCACAAAGCTCATTGCAAACACTGTTATTAAGGAGGCTCATTATGGGCTTATTGACCGATATCTTCGCGACCGGCACAGGCAATCTCATCACAAGTCTAGCCCAAGTGGCGGATCAGTTTATTACCACGGATGAAGAGCGCAATACCTTCAAAATGCAAATGGCCAGTTTGGTTCAACAACGTGAATCAGAAATTGAGTTGACCATTCGCTCCGAGCAGAGAGCCAAACAGGCGATATTGAGCGCCGAGTTAAATCAAGATGACAAGTTTACCAAGCGGGCAAGGCCTATGTTGGTGTATTTCGGTTTACTGATGATAGCGACCAACTATATGTTTTTCCCGATTTTATCGCGTTTTTTCTCTGTGGATACTAGCCCGTTACCGGATCTGCCCATGGAATTTTGGGCCGGCTGGTCTGGCATAGTGGCGACATGGTGCATCGGTCGCTCCGCCGAGAAGATTGTCGGCACTAATAGGGTCACCCGCTTAGTGACAGGCAAAAAAGCCACCGAGGTGGTGGGATGATAGAAGGGCATAAACTTAAAGATATTCCTTTTTATGCATCACCCAATGTCGGTGAGGTGATGATCGCCCCGCCATCGGCTGTGGTTATCCACTACACAGGTGGCAGCACACTCGCCGGGGCAGTGGAGTGGCTCATAAATCCCCAAGCCAAGGCTTCGGCCCATGTGGTGATAGGTGAGGCGGGTGATATCGTGCAGTTGGTGCCGTTTAATCAGGTGGCCTGGCATGCGGGTAAGAGCCATTATCAAGGTCGCAGTAATTTTAATCGTTTCTCCATCGGCATAGAACTGGTCAATCCTGGGCAATTGACCTTAGTGGGTCAGCAGCACTGCGCCTGGTTTGGCGATCCTTATCCCCAAGAGCGGGTAGTGAAAATCCCCCAAAAAGATAGCATTCAAGAGGCGGTGTGGTGTGCTTATACCCAAGCGCAAATCATTGCGGTCAAACGTTTGTTACTGATGCTTAAAGAGTATTATCCGATTAATTTATTGGTGGGCCATGATGAGATTTCACCTGGGCGAAAGCGCGATCCTGGGCCTGCATTTCCGATGGCGCCCCTAAGGCGTACTGTGCTCGATATCGACAGGCACAGCCACTGTCTTGAACAGCAAAGCATGCCGCAAATGACTGGTGAGGTTGTCGCTACACGATTGAATTTTCGCACCAGTATTGAGGGGGCGTTAAAGGGTGCACCCCTAGTGCAAGGTCAACGACTTACTGTGCTCGAAGAGCGCGCCGGTTGGTACAAGGTGGCGTTGCAGGACATAGGTTGGGTCAAAAAAGAATTCGTTATTCTCAAAGAGTTTGAGGCTTAAATTGGGCGGTCATCCCGAAGCAGTCTCAACATCAAGTTCAGTTGCACTGACTCCTAGGGTGAATGGCGCTGCCATCCCCTAGGGTCGATGAAAAAGGTAAAAGTAACATGGGTGATTTTGCTAACAGGTTTACAGACACAGCGGTTATCAAGGTGTTGGGAGTCGGGGGCTGTGGCGGCAATGCCGTGGATCACATGCTAACCAGCCAGCTTGAGGGCATTGAATTTATCGCGATAAATACCGATGCCCAGGCATTAGCCAATGTTAAGACCGAGTCTAGGTTGCAATTGGGGGGGCAGTTGACTCGGGGCTTAGGGGCGGGGGCTAACCCCGATGTTGGCCGTCAAGCCGCCCTCGAGGATAAGCAGCGCCTTATGGATATATTAACGGGCACAGATCTGGTGTTTATCATGGCAGGCATGGGCGGCGGCACAGGGACTGGGGCCTCGCCCATTATTGCCGCCTTAGCGCGGGAAATGGGCATACTTACGGTTGCTGTGGTGACTAAACCGTTTCCCTTTGAGGGCAAAAAGCGCTTAAGCATCGCCGACAAAGGCGTGCAAGCCTTGGGGCAACAGGTGGACTCATTAATTGTCATCCCCAATGATAAGTTACTCGCAGTATTGGGGAAAAACACCCGCCTGCTGGATGCGTTCAATGCTGCCAATGACGTACTACTCAGCGCGGTGAAAGGCATAGCCGACTTAATCACTTGCCCTGGGATCATCAATGTCGACTTTGCCGATGTGCGCGCCGTCATGGCTAATCGCGGCGCTGCAATCATGGGCAGTGCCCGTGCTAAGGGCGATAATCGCGCTTATGAGGCGACCGAGCGCGCCATTCGCAGCCCCTTAATGCAAGACAGTGATTTACAGGGCGCTAAAAGCATCTTGGTTAATATCACTGCTGGGCTTGATTTCAGCTTAGGTGAATTTATTGCCGTTGGCGAAGCGGTAGAGCAATTTGCCGCCGACAGCGCCATGATAGTGGTCGGCACTGTGATAGATCCCGCATTATCCGATGAGATAAGCGTCACATTAGTGGCGACAGGGGTTAATCAGCAGCCGCCCTTTTTTGCACCAGCCTCGAAGCTGCAGTCAACAAGTCCCGCCCCACAGGGGCCGGGCCTGATGCAGAACCACCCCCTTCAGTCACATTTTGTACAGTCACAGCCACTTCAGTCACAGCTAGCGCAGTTTGAGCGAGTGCCACAGCAGCCGGTGTATTCACAGAAGGCAGCAGATCCCGCGCAGTTAGTATCAGCACCAGGAGCGCAAGAGTCAGCAGCCCCAGCGCCTGCAGCATTGGCACATCAAACGAGCGACGTTGCGGCAACGACTCGCCCTTCAGGGCCAAGCTACCTCGACCCCTGTGACTTTGAGGTACCGACTTTCTTGCGCCGCAATACAGAGCTCTTAGAGGATTAATCGATCGCGAGTTAATAGAGGCGAGCTTGAGCTAAGGCTTGTCCTGCGAAGGGGAAACTCCGTATTTTTTCTTGTATTGGCGCGAAAAATAATTGGCCGAGCTAAACCCCACATCCAGGGAGACTTGGCTTATTCTATGGCCTTGTTGTAACATGGTTTTTGCCTTGGCCAGTCGGTATTGAGTAATAAAATCAAGCGGGGTTATGCCTAAAATCGCCTGAAATTTACGGGCTAATTGTCGCTCGCTTAAGTGCGCTGCTGCCACGAGATCTTGCACACTAAGATTGGGGTCTTGATAGGCTTGCATCACTAAGGTTTTGCACTTGTCTATGGCTTTAATCGAGTGGGAGTCCATGCCACTTGGGGGGGGCAACAGGGCGGTGGGATCGCTGTGTTTATAATACTGCTGTAAGCGTTTGCGGTTATTAAGCTGCGCCTCAATCACGGCAAGTAATTCTGCCAGCAAGTAAGGCTTGCCAAGGTAGCTGTCGGCCTGGTGCTCATAACCTTGAATTCGTGAGCTGACATCATTCTTCGCCGTCAGCAATACCACAGGAATATGGCTGGTGGCACTCAGCTGCTTAACGTGACTCACCAATTGATAGCCATTCATGTAGGGCATATTAATATCAGACAGGATTAAACTCGGCACTTGCATTTCCGCCAGCTGCAAGCCTTGGCGGCCATTTTTCGCGGCGACAACCTGGTAATGCAGTGATAATTGATCAATGAGCAGCGCGCTAAGTTCAGGATTATCTTCCACCACTAAAATACAGGCTTTCTCAGTGCTCAGTGTTGGCTCGCGGCTGAGCATTGGTGCTTCGATGTGCTCAAGCGGCGGGTACTGACTGTGTTGTTGGTGAGTCTCTTGTACCGTTTCAGGGGATCTTGTCCCTTTTGTGTGTGGCGCAGTTTGCCTTGCTGTGGCTGATCCAGTGTCCATATTAGTGGCAGCATCAGTGTCCCCATCAAAGCCTGCCGATAAAGGCAGCAAGACTCGAAAACGGCACCCTTGCTTGGGGGCACTCTCAAGGCTTATTTGGCCCCTGTGGGCCTTGACCACCTCTTGCACTAAGGCAAGGCCAATCCCAGAGCCAGGCTGATCTGCACTTTCAGCAATGCGATAAAAACGCTCAAATACTCTTTGCTGATACTCAAGGGCTATCCCTGGGCCATTGTCCTTCACAATGAGTTCCACATAGTGGCTCTGTAATGGTCGCAGGCTGAGGTGGATGTCACCTTCTTCTTGGGTGTATTTAATGGCATTGGCGACTAAGTTATTGAGCATTTTCTCTATGGCTTTGGATAAACCGTCGACATAAAGCCCAGCGGTGATGTCTGTGTGCAACCGCTGCTTTTTCAGTGCGGCGTATTCGTGCATATGTGTGCCCACCTCCACACATAAATGAGACAAGCATAAACGGCTCTTTTCACTGGCTTGAGCACTGTCAAAGGTGCGGCCCATTTCAATCACATCATCCACCATGATAGCCAAGCGTTTAGCCACAGTGTCAATGGCCTCAAAGGCGCGTTGATTAGTGAGGGTCTGGTTTTGGCCTAAGCGCTGTTCAACTCGGCCTAAAATGACCGCCAGTGGGGTTCTAAACTCGTGGGAGATATTGTCAAACTCGCGGGTTTTGCTGGCCAGCAGCTGTTCAATTTTTTGTTTTTGATCAATGATTTCCAAGGTTCTTTGGGCAACGCCGCGCTCCAGCTGCAGATTGCGAACCCGTAAGCTTGCGGTGCGGTATTGATAAAGCCCCATGGCAAGCAGCAAGCTTGCCAGCAGATAGCCAAGTTTAGCCCACCAGGTTAACCACAGCGGCGGCAATACTGTGACAGTGATGGCGGTCGGCTCGCTCCACACCCCATGGTGATTACTGGCCTTGACCTTAAAGGTATATTCCCCCGCATCCAAATTGGTATAAGTGGCAAAGCGACGTTGATTACTGGTGGTGCGCCATTGGCTATCAAAACCTTCAAGCTGATATTGGTATTGATGGCGGCTGGGATCCACAAAATGGATCCCAGCAAACTCGAAACTTATCAGGTTTTGCGCTTGGGTTAAGCTCACATGGGCGCTGCTGCGATCAAAGAGGTGCGGCGCTGGGCGGTTAAACAATAAAAAATCATTGAGTACCACCTGAGGCGCCTTAGCATCGGGCTTAATATCGCCGGGGGTAAAGGCATTAAAGCCATTGGAGCCAACAAAAAACAGTAAATCAAGCCCCTTGCTATAGTGGCTGCCCACATTAAATTCATCCCCTTGTAGCCCATCTGCGGCGCGGTAATTTTCAATGGCTTTTGTTTTGGGGTTAAATTTACTGATGCCGCGGTTACTGGCAAGCCACAGCATGCCGGCACTGTCTTGCTCAAGGGCGTAAATGGTATTATTGGCAAGCCCATGCTCAGTGGTGTAATACTCGCTGGTAAAATCCTCTTTGTTAAACTTAACCAGGCCTTCACCTAACGTGCCTAGCCATAAATGTCCGTCGTTATCATCTATTAGGCTGTATATTTTTTTCGGGGTGCCAATTTCGCCTCGGGTTGCTCGGCCAAAGTTTTGAACGGTTTTTGTCTTTAAATCCAGTCGGTCCAGCCCAGCGGTTTCGGTGGCTATCCACAAATACCGACTATCTAAAACTAAATCATACAGATAATGACTGCTAAGTGTCTGATTTTTATATTTATCATGACTTAACTGGCTAAATGTTTGGCTATCTGACCGATACTGATTCAAACCACCGCCATCGGTTGCCATCCATAGGTCACCATTAGCTTCGGCAACTATTTTTCGAACCGAGCTCGAACTCAAGCCAGCAGGGCTTTGTCCTGGGTAAAAGTGTTTTATGGTTTGGCTGGTTGGCGTGATTTGGTTTAGCGCACTGCGATTACTACCAAACCAAATCTGACTTTGGTTATCCTCAAACAGAGAGTTGCCCGAAATGTTATTACTGCTGATGCGGTTTTGGTTGTTAGTGTCCGCCTGATACCAGCTACACGGCCCATCAGGCCAGGTTATTTTATGCAGCCCTTTGCCGTATGCCGAAAGCCATAACTCCCCGTTAGATGACATTAATACATCGTATAGGTTATTGTTACTTAGGCATTGGGCATTATCCTTAGTGGCATAATACAAACCAAAGTTCAGGCTGGACAAATGCACTCTGTCGACCCCTGAGGTTACCGTGCCGATCCAAAGGTTGGCCTGATTGTCCTCATACAGGCTGAGTACATCATTGGCGCCTAGGCTAGTATTATAATCCGCCTGCTGCCTGAAGGTTTCGAACTGGCTGCGGGCAATATCAAAGCGGCTCAGCCCCCCTTGGCTGGCAAGCCAAATGTGCCCGCGGCTGTCGCGAATAAGCCGATTGACGATATTATGGGGCAGGGCCTTAGGGTCAAGGTTATCTTGTCGCCAGTGCCGTAAAATCTGTCCTGTGCTCGTCACGTGATACAAGCCATGGCTTGTGGCGATTAACGCCGCCGTGTCACGACTAGGGATATCACGGCTAGGGAGATGACTGCGGGATGAATGCGGCTCCAGCAATAAGATATCATTGATTTTTGATGAGTCTGAACCCGCTGATGTAGGCCAGCTAATCTCAGTCAGGTTATGGTGAGTATCGAGTGTAAACAGCCCCTCGTTGGTGCCAAGCCATAGGCGGCCGTCTGGCGCCGCTTTAACCACGCGAAGTGTGGTTTGCTGAAAGGCAGCGGCGGCGCTGCCTAATAAGGGCACGGGGGATAAGCGGGTTGAATTAGGCTGTAAATAAAATAACCCGTGATTGCGACTGCCAATCACTAAGGTGTGGGTATCTAGGGCCATGATGGAAATAATATTTAAATCCGCGCTGTTGGCTATCAAGCTCAGTTGTTCGCTGACGGGATCATAGCGATGTAAGCCGCCCTTAGTGCCTATCCACAGCCAATCATCGCTATCGACAAACAAGCTGCGAATGGCGTTATTGGCTAATGAATGATTTACAGCAGGGGACGAAGCGTTAACGTTAACGCTGCTGTCGCTGACACCCTGAGCGCCATGCTGCGCCAAGCGTTTGACTTCATAGCCATCGAAGCGGTTTAGGCCATCCTCAGTGCCCAGCCAGAGGTAACCTTGCTTATCTTGCACTATGGCGGTGATGGTGTTTTGTGACAGGCCATCACTAACCCTTAAATGACTAAAGTGTGCTTGCAGTCTAAGGCCTTGGTTAGGCGCCATTTGCGCTAGCGCCGCCAGGGGGGCTAACGCAAAGGCCAGACTAACAGCCAGTGTTAGCAGCCAAGGCAAGGTTGGAGTCGCTTGTGCATCATTATCTGGTGCTTAATGAATACTGACATTCCCCCCCCTCCCTGTGCCCGGGGCCCCCCACCCAATGCCTCCACTATTATCTCATCAAGCCAGGCGCTGACATCAAAGCCGGCGTTGGCAGTGTGAGGCAGCATGGCGAGCTGGCTGATAAGCAGCAGGCCCATGAGGCGCTTAAGGGGCAGGGTTTGTCGATGAATTGTCATTATATATTGCCTTATTTGTTTAAAAGCCTGTTAAGGGGCCATGTGAAGCCAGTGGTTAGTCCAGCGGTTAGGCCTGCGTTTTAGCTTGTCGTTGCTTGTGCATCATTATCTGGTGCTTAATGAATACTCACATCCCCCCCGGAACTGGTTGCACGAGTTGCATCACCACTGTCATTACAGCCGGAGTTATCGGCGGGGCACTGACAATACAAGGTTTTCACCCCGCCGGGGTAGCCATAATCTTTGAAGCCCGCCATACCTGAGGCTAGGCAGACATCTTTACCTTGACTGTCTAAGCCTGCATCTTCGCCTATTATGGCGCAATGGTCATAAACATTGGGCTGAATGCTGGAAGATTTAATAAACTCTTCTCCTGTGGGGCAGTTCAGGGTTTGCACTAGCTTGATTGCCTCGGCAATGGCTTGTGTTTCATTTTCACAGACCAGAATTTTTTGCCCCTGAGTGTTAGTCAGGTAACGAACAAAGTCACCTTTACCGGCTTTTCGGCAAACGTCTTGGTCGTTATTGATGTCGTAACCGGGATCGCCACCGAGCAAGGCACAGTGGTTACCTGCGCTGGCACTTAAGATTAACTCGCTATAGCTAGGGCATTTGATAACAGTGCCGTTTGCATCGGTTTCGGGCGGTGTTTCTTGCTGGCACAGCGCGAGCCGTTGCCCGTCGGGATAGACTGTTGCGGTATGTCCAACTTCACCTTCGGCGATAAGAGGATTGCTATAAACCTGATACGCAAGTGGTTTAGGCGCTCTGGGCACACGGTAAATGTAAGTATCAAAACCACCAAAGGCTGCGCAAACTTCATTGTCGAGATTGTCTAAGCCAGCTTCGCCCCAAATATAGGCACAGTGTTCAGGTGCGCTTTGGCCTTTAACCAGCTCTGTACCTAATGGGCAAGCGGCGATGTGCCCGCTTGAGGAATAGGTTGGCAAGGGTTTTTCATCACAGATAAGTGTGGGGATACCTGCAGCTAAGGTCACAGGCTGAGCATTTTTATCAAGCACTTGCGGGTTAATCCTTTGCTGGCGGTCAGTAAACACCCGCCTTAGTTCAACAAAGTCGCCTTTGCCCGCATTTTGGCACATGTCTGTGCCTAGATGATCCCAGCGGCTATTGCTGGCTACCGCGTCAAGGGGGATACAGTAATTAGGGGTGTTGCTGCCTTGTAAAAGCTCAGTGCCATTGGGGCAATCGGACCAGGTTTTAATCCGGCTTGCTAAACCACACAAAGAGGCGCCAAGTTCATGAGTTTCATCGGCATTTATCGTAAGGTCGTGCATCTCACAATGCCCTGCAATACCACTTAAACTGGTATTGTCCCCAAGGCGCACCGCCGAGGTAGGGGCCAACATGTCACAATACTTGCTGGTATTATCCGCCACCTCAGCAGGGGTGATAAGGTTGTAGTTCACAGGGCAAGTGTCATCTTGAGAGATTATGATATCGACCGGGGTGCAAATGGCATGGCCTAAGCTTCGAGTATCGTGCTGCTTTACCGTGCACCCATAACCTGAGCCACTAATAGAGCCTTGATGGGCCAACTTGGCGATATCCCAGGGTGACATTTGATCGCACATGGCTTGGCGTTGAATAGCTTGGCTTGGCAGCGTGCCAAGGCGAAAGCCAGCTGGACAATGCTCATTCTGACTATAGATAAACGCTGTGGTGGCCGAATGAGCGGGATTGAATACCAGCCCAAGGACAAGGGCAGGCCAAAAAAGGGAGGAAATGTTCATACTGGATCGTCAACTTCTACTCAGGGTGATAAAGGGCAAACCTAGGCTAATACCTTATGGTTATAATCTATGGCAATAACCCATTCAATTATAAGATAATTAAATGGCTTGCTACACTAACTGTTAAGAAACAATAATGCAACATCTTAAATGTTAATAATTCTCATTAATGCTGTGGCGGGATAACATTTACAAAAAAACCAACTTTAGTTGGCCTCAATTAGTCATTCAATCATTTACTAGCATGAGAAATGGTACACCCGAGTGGACTCGAACCTTCGAACTCTACCGCCGCCGTTAACGAAGAGAGGGTAGTGCTCTGCTTTATTTTCTTAACGATACGCAACTGTAAATTTCAGGCACAAAAAAAACCAGCTTATGCTGGCCTATGTTCTTTCAGATTATATATCTCAATAGAAATGGTACACCCGAGTGGACTCGAGCCTTTGACCCCTACCGCCGCCGTGAATAAAGAGAGGGTAGTGCTCTGCTTTATTCTTTTAACTTTAGGCATCAGTGAATTGTAGGTACAAAAAAACCAACTTTCGTTGGCCAGTAATTCTTCACATCATATATCTATAGAGAAATGGTACACCCGAGTGGACTCGAACCTCAGACCCCTACCGCCGCCGTGAATAAAGAGAGGGTAGTGCTCAGCTTTATTTTCTTAACGATACGCAACTGTAAATTTCAGGCACAAAAAAACCAGCTTATGCTGGCCTATGTTCTTTCAGATTATATATCTCAATAGAAATGGTACACCCGAGTGGACTCGAGCCTTCGGCCCCTACCGCCGCCGTGAATAAAGAGAGGGTAGTGCTCAGCTTTATTTTCTTAACGATACGCAACTGTAAATTTCAGGCACAAAAAAACCAGCTTATGCTGGCCTATGTTCTTTCAGATTATATATCTCAATAGAAATGGTACACCCGAGTGGACTCGAACCACCGACCCCTACCATGTCAAGGTAGTGCTCTAACCAACTGAGCTACGGGTGTATACAGTTATCTCTATTAAAACTTCACTTTTTATACTCAGTGAAAGAGTGGTACACCCGAGTGGACTTCTCTTTGTTAGAGAATACCGACCTCTATCGCCAGCTTACAAATGAGTAGGTAGTGCCACTCTTTATTACTTACAAAATCAGCAACTGAGCTACGGGTGTATTGTTAACGTTTCAATATTTAGACTCTTTGAGAAGAGTGGTAAACCCGAGTGGACTTCTCTTTGTTTAGAGAATACCGACCCCTACCGCCAGCTTTCAAATGAGTAGGTAGTGCTACTCTTTTGCTCTTGTGAAATGCAGCTGAGCTACGGGTGTATACAGTTATCTCTATTAAAACTTCACTTTTTATACTCAGTGAAAGAGTGGTACACCCGAGTGGACTCGAACCACCGACCCCTACCATGTCAAGGTAGTGCTCTAACCAACTGAGCTACGGGTGTATTGTTAACGTTTCAATATTTAGACTCTTTGAGAAGAGTGGTACACCCGAGTGGACTTCTCTTTGTTTAGAGAATACCGACCGCTATCGCCAGCTTTCAAATGAGTAGGTAGTGCTACTCTTTATTACTTACTAATTTAGCAGCTGAGCTACGGGTGTATTGTTTTTAATAAACTAAGTTTGCTTCAAAGCGGTCGCTATAGTAAGGGCGATAGCCTGCCTGTTGCAAGTAAAAAAATGCTTTTTATGACTAAATGGCGATTTGGTGCGCAAATCGCATTAAGGATGAGCAAATATGACATTTCTCTTTTATCTTTCTCTTTGATAGAAAAGTCATTTTAATCGATCTCTCTTATCTAAAATGCGAACGTTATTCACCTTTATGCTTACTAAGGTAAGATGATTATTGTGACTGATATTGCTCATGTGAATTAGCATCAGTCTATTTCAACAAAGATGATGCCTTTCTTTTGAATGTACCTTAAGCGTATCGCAAACAGTATTGCTGCCACAGTGAGTCCGGCGATTAACCCTATCCAGAACCCGTGAGCCCCCATGGAGGGTACTATTAAGTCTGTGTAGGCCAGCGCATACCCTAGGGCCATACCGATAAACCAGTAAGAGAACAAGGTGATATAAAATGCACTGCGAGTGTCTTTATAGCCTCGAAGCGCGCCTGCTGCGACCACCTGAATAGAATCAGACACCTGATAGACGGCGGCGAGGAACATCAAACTGCCTGCTAAGGCGACCACTTCTGGATTGTCGTTATACAGGAGGGCGATTTCTTGCCTGAAACTGACGGTAAGAAAAGCTGTCACAAAGGATAATCCCAAGGCTAACACTAGACCTACTTTGGCGACCAAGGCGGCGATGTCAGTCTGCTCTCGGCCAAGGTAATAGCCGATACGAATTGACACGGCAATGCCTATGGATAAAGGCAGCATAAACACGATAGATGAGAAATTAAGCGCGATTTGATGGCTTGCCACCACATTGGCACCAAGGGGGGCCAACAATAGGGCAATGATGGCAAATAAGCTGACTTCAAAGAACAGCGCCATGGCAATAGGAAAACCCAGTTTAGTCATTGACCACATGCTGCTTAATTTAGGGCCATAAAATCTTTTAAAGGGAGCAAGTTGAATGAATTTTTTATCAATTAGCATGTAAATCACCATGGCTATAAACATGGCCCAAAAAACCAGCGCGGTAGCGACACCGCAACCGGCCCCGCCCATGGCTGGCATACCTAACTTACCGTAGATGAAGATATAATTGGCAGGAATGTTAACCCCGAGTCCAATAAAACCTATCACCATGGTAGGCATGGTATAGGAAATACCTTCGCTGCAGCCTCTTAGGACTTGATACAAGATAAATGCCGGGGCGCCCCAGAGGATTGCATCTAAGTAACCGACAGTAAGGTCATGTAAGTTAGGCTCTAATTTCATAAAATGTAACAGATAACCAGAAAAGGCGAGAAATACCATCACCCCCACAGCGCCAATCAGGCCTATGTAACCCGCTTGAAACATTAATTTAGGTATGGCTTGCTGATTATCAGCACCATGATGCTGAGAGAACACGGGGGTAAAGGCCATCAACAGCCCTTGAACAAATAAAATAGCGGGTAACCACAGGCTAGTCGCCACTGCTACGGCCGCCATATCCACAGCACCGACACGGCCTGCCATGACGGTATCGATAAAGCCCATCATGGTTTGAGTCACTTGTGCGATAAGCACCGGCAGGGCTAATTGAATTAAGCGTTTAACCTGAAAACCTGTATCATTCATCGAAAATAACCTTAACCCGTGGAGAAACTATGTTTACCGGTATAGTGCAGGCCAAATGTGAGCTGCTTAACATAGAGGAAAGCCCAGGACTCAAAACCTTTGAAGTCGCCATGACCCAGACGCTAGTGAAAGGATTAATTCCTGGGGCGAGTGTTGCCAATAATGGCGTGTGCCTGACAGTCACCAAGGTGTTAAATGATAAGGTGTTCTTTGATGTAATGGAAGAAACATTAGCCTTAACCAATTTAGCCAACTTAAGCCTCAGTGATAGCATCAACATTGAACGTTCATTAACCTTTGGCAGTGAAATTGGCGGTCACATTTTATCTGGGCATGTGCATTGCCAGGCTAGAGTGAGCGCAATTAGCCGCACTGACAGTCATTACAATATAGAAGTCGAACTCGCACCCCAATGGATGAATTACATTTTCTATAAGGGCTTTGTGGGAGTCAATGGCTGCAGTTTAACTGTGGGTAAAGTGAATAAAACGGGTTTTATTTTGCACCTTATTCCGGAAACCTTGGCGTTAACCAATTTAAGTGAGCTAGCGGTAGGCGACTTCGTCAATATAGAAATAGACAGTCAGACACAAGTCATTGTCGACACGGTTGAGCGAGTGCTAGCCCAGCGAGGCATAAGCTAAACCCTAAGAATACTGAGGACGCTTACTGGCGGTTATCCATCTTTAATCCTGTGTTCAACGTCACCCCATGGCTGCAAAATCAATAGTATTGTTCATCATCAGCATCGATATACAGCTGAACGCATTTACGCGATTCATCTAAATGCAGCCTCATGTGTATAGGATTACAGCAAATGCGGCAGTCATGGTAATAGTCTTGGTCGCCACTACTGGGGTCTATATCAACATGTTGATTATGGCCGCAGTGAGGGCAGCTAATGGCACGGCTTAATAGTTTCATCAACCCAACTCCTAACAAACCAACTTAGGTTCGTGGAGTAATTATAGTGGAACAAATACTAAAGCCGCGCAGTTTTAGCCAAGTTACGCCCTTGCTTGTGGTGTGACAAATCTACTAGAATAACTTCCTCCTTTATTGGAGGCCTAATTGGGTAACTAAGACTCTTGTACTGTCTTGATTTCAATGGGGCAAATATCCATGAGTGAGGCTAGAACACAGTCAGCACACTCAAGATAATCAAATTTCATATTAACTTTACATAAACCAAGTGGCCCTACGTGTGGGTCACCACTGGAAAGGGACACTTCATGCCTATTATTACCTTGCCTGATGGCAGCAAACGCGAGTTTGTAAATCCAGTTTCTACCTTAGATGTCGCTGCCGATATTGGCCCAGGTCTTGCCAAAGCTTGTATAGCCGGTCGCGTAAATGGCGAGCTTAAAGATGCTTGCGACCTTATCAGCACAGATTCGGATTTATCTATCATCACGGCAAAAGATCAAGAAGGTGTTGAAATCCTTCGTCACTCTTGCGCGCATCTGCTAGGTCACGCCGTTAAGCAAATGTGGCCAGAAGCCAAGATGGCTATTGGTCCTGTTATCGATAATGGTTTCTACTACGATATCGATTTAGACCACAAGCTGACAGCAGAAGACATAGAAGCGCTGGAGAAGCGCATGATGGATTTAGCTAAGACCAACTATGACGTAGTAAAGCGCGTCGTATCTTGGCATGAAGCTCGCGATGCCTTTAGTGAGCGCGGTGAAGTTTACAAAATTGCTATTCTTGATGAAAATATCAGTAAAGATGCGACTCCAGCACTTTATCATCATGAAGAATACACAGACATGTGCCGTGGCCCTCACGTGCCTAATATGCGTTTTTGTCAGAATTTTAAGTTGATGAGTGTCGCCGGCGCTTACTGGCGTGGTAATTCAGACAACAAGATGCTGCAACGTGTTTACGGCACAGCTTGGGCTGATAAAAAAGCGTTAAAGACGCATTTAACCCGTCTTGAAGAAGCGGCAAAGCGCGATCACCGTAAAATTGGCAAGCAGCTGGACCTTTACCATATGCAAGAAGAAGCGCCTGGCATGGTGTTCTGGCATAACGATGGTTGGAGCTTGTTCCTGGAGCTTGAAAAGTTTATCCGCCAAAAGTTAGGTCAGTACACTTACCAAGAAGTGAAAGGCCCATTGATGATGGACCGCGCTTTGTGGGAACGTTCTGGCCACTGGGATAAATACTCAGATGCCATGTTCACTACAAATAGTGAAAATCGCGAATACGCCATTAAACCAATGAACTGTCCAGGCCATGTGCAGATATTCAACCAAGGCCTTAAATCATACCGTGACTTACCGCTACGTATGGCCGAGTTTGGTTGTTGTCATCGTAATGAGCCATCGGGTTCATTGCATGGTCTGATGCGCGTGCGCGGCTTTACCCAAGATGATGCGCATATTTTCTGTACCGATGACCAAGTTCAAAAAGAAGTCAGCGATTGTATTCAAATGGTGTATGACACCTATGCGACGTTCGGTTTTGAAAACATAGTGGTTAAGTTATCGACCCGTCCTGAAAAACGTATCGGTGATGATGACATGTGGGACAGAGCCGAAGAAGCCTTGAAGCAAGCACTTATTGCTAATGAGATTGAATTTGAAATATTACCCGGCGAAGGTGCCTTCTATGGCCCTAAAATTGAGTTCACCCTACATGACTGTTTAGACAGAGCATGGCAGTGCGGCACAGTGCAATTAGACTATGCATTGCCAAGCCGTTTAGGGGCAACTTATGTGGCCGAAGACAATACCCGTCAGACGCCTGTGATGATCCATAGAGCGATTTTAGGCTCGTTAGAGCGTTTCTTAGGGATATTAATCGAAGAATACGCAGGTAAATTCCCAACTTGGCTCGCTCCAATGCAAGTTGTTGTAATGAATATTACCGACAAACAGGCTGATTATGTTCAAGATGTTGTAAAAATCTTCAAAGAACAAGGCATTCGTGCATCTTTTGACTTGAGGAATGAGAAAATAGGCTTTAAAATACGGGAACACACACTCAGACGTGTACCTTATTTATTGGTCGTTGGTGATCAAGAAATGGAAAATAAGGAAGTGGCGGTTCGTACTCGTGATGGCATCGATTTAGGCAAAATGAGCATTGAAGATTTTGCTAAAAAGATCCACAAAGATATTTCGAGCCGTAGTCTAAAATTGTTGGAGGAATAGGTCATAAAGATCAAAAGAGCAACAGGGCGACAACCAGCCCCAAATAGAATCAATGACGAAATCACAGGTGTAGCAGAAGTACGTCTGTCAGACATTGAGGGCGAGCCAATTGGTGTAGTAAGCATCAAGGAAGCACAGAATTTTGCAGATGAAGCAGGGGTGGACCTTGTTGAAATCAGCCCAAATGCTGAGCCGCCTGTTTGTCGCATAATGGACTACGGTAAGTTCCTTTTTGATAAGGCGAAAGCCCAGAAAGAACAGAAGAAGAAGCAAAAACAGGTCCAGGTTAAGGAAATAAAATTCCGTCCTGGCACTGATGAAAACGACTATCAGGTAAAACTACGCAACCTGATTCGTTTTCTGGAAGATGGGGACAAAGCGAAAATTACGCTGCGTTTCCGTGGTCGCGAAATGGCACACCAAAACCTAGGTATGGATCTTTTGAACCGTATCAAGGCTGACTTGGAAGTATATGCGGTTGTTGAATCTTTCCCAAAAATGGAAGGTAGACAAGCAATTATGGTGCTAGCACCTAAAAAGAAATAGTAGGGCAACCTTTAAAGTAGCAAAAGTCTCTTGAGGCTTTTGCTCGCCTTACGTTTATTAATATCCCAATGCGGAGTTTTAGAAATGCCTAAAATGAAAACAGACAAGGGTGTAGCGAAGCGTTTTAAGAAAACCGCTAATGGTTTCAAACGTAAACAAGCACACTTACGTCACATTTTGACCAAGAAGAGCACTAAGCGTAAGCGTCACTTACGTGCTAAATGTTTAGTTGCTAAGTCTGATGTGCCAGCAATTGCACGTCAACTACCATACGCTTAATTAAAGGAGAGATGAACAATGCCTAGAGTTAAGCGTGGTGTAACCGCTCGTGCTCGTCACAAGAAAGTACTTAAACTAGCTAAAGGTTATTATGGCGCACGTAGCCGTACTTACCGTGTTGCTGTTCAAGCAGTAACTAAAGCTGGTCAATATGCTTACCGTGACCGTCGTCAGAAGAAACGTCAATTCCGTCAACTGTGGATTGCACGTATCAATGCAGCGGCTCGTCAAAATGGTCTGTCTTACAGCCGTTTCATCAACGGTCTGAAGAAAGCGTCTATCGAAATCGATCGTAAGATTTTGGCTGACATCGCTGTTTTCGACAAAGTTGTATTTGCAACGTTAGTTGAAAAAGCAAAAGAAGCATTAAACTAATTTATTAGTTAAGCTCAAAAAAGGAACCTCAGGGTTCCTTTTTTAATGCCTGAAATTTGATGGTATCAAGCTTCACAGTATGTCGTTATTTATGTATCTTAAAGGGTAAAATCTAGCACATGTTTACGCCCAAAAATTTAAGGAAACCTCGATGAGTCAATTGTTTAGTCCAATAATGTTTGGGCCGCTTAAACTTGCTAACCGGATTGTCATAGCTCCCATGTGTCAGTATTCGGCCATCGATGGGCAAGCCACCCCTTGGCACAGTTTACACTTAGGTCGGCTGGCACTGTCGGGTGCTGCATTAGTGATTCTTGAAGCCACCGCAGTGACGCCTCAGGGCCGAATAAGTTATGCGGATTTAGGCCTTTGGGATGATAACACCCAAGCGGCATTAGCCCAGACACTGGCGACTATCAGGCCTTATACAAACACCTTATTGGCTATTCAATTGGCACATGCTGGCCGAAAAGCCTCTGGTGACAAGCCTTGGCATGGCGGAGGGGCGTTAACAGCCGATAATCCAAATGGATGGCAAACCATAGCACCCAGTGCCATCACCTTTGATGAGTCTCGGCCTATGCCGTTAGCGGCGACCCTTGAAGATATTCAAACTATCATTGCAGACTTTGTCGCTTCAGCTAAGCGGGCGGTAAGCTTAGGGTTAGATGCCATAGAGTTGCATGGGGCCCATGGCTATTTATTGCATCAATTCCTGTCACCACTCTCGAATCACCGTGATGACAGTTACGGTGGCAGTTTAGAAAATAGAATGCGTTTGATGCTTGAAGTCTTTAGTGCCATGCGCGCTGTAGTGCCGGCCACTATGGCTCTTGGGGTGAGAATATCGGCGACAGATTGGGTAGAAGGCGGCTGGACTCTTGAGCAAAGTATCGTGCTTGCCAAGGCGCTGCAACAGCTTGGTTGCGATTTTTTACATGTGAGCAGTGGCGGCTTATCTTCACAGCAAGTCATTCCAATTGAAGCCGGTTATCAAGTGTCTTTTTCTGAAGCCATCAAGGCACAGGTCAGCATGCCTGTCATTGCTGTGGGGCTTATTACTGAGGCAACACAAGCAGAAGCTATCATTAATACTCATGCCGCAGATGCGGTAGCCCTTGCAAGAGGTATTCTCTATAACCCTCATTGGGTATGGCATGCGGCGGAGCAATTGAAAGCGACAGTGAATGTGCCGGCGCAATATTTGCGTTCAGCCCCCCATGGCAGTCAGGCGCAGTTCATTCCTATGAATGTCGACTGAGTAGTATGAGTCTTAAAAAGCGATAAAAAATGCCAGCTGATGCTGGCATTTTTATTGGGTGACTATTAACTCTGTGACTATTAACTCTGTGACTATTAACCCAGTGTCGGCTAATCAAGTAGCCTTTATTCGCGTATTGAATAAAGGTCTAATCGATTAGTTATTCTGGGTATTGGCTGACGTTTCAGCTTCTGGTGAATAAATCCCAATAAGTTTACGCATCATGGCCTTGCTGTCTTCGATAGCTATGTACAAACACGGGATCAAACATAAGGTCACGACGGTTGCAAATAACACCCCAAAGGCTAAAGATACCGCCATGGGGATCACCATCTGCGCTTGCATGCTGGTTTCCGCCATGATGGGCACGAGTCCAATGAAAGTGGTCAAAGAGGTGAGCATAATGGCCCTAAAACGACGACACCCCGCATCGATAACCGCTTGTTTGAGTGGTACGCCAGCTCGGCGAGAGTGATTGACATAATCCACCATCACCAAGGAGTCATTAACCACCACACCTGCGGCCGCTATTATCCCAAACACAGACAGTGCACTCAAATCTATGCCCAGTATGATATGACCCAAGACCGAGCCTATCACGCCAAACGGGATCACTGCCATTATCATCACAGGTTGTAGATAAGACTTGAGCGGAATAGCCAGCAAGCTGTAGATCACCAGTAGGGAGATAATAAAGTCTCGCATCTGAGTATCGGCACTGTCGAGCTGCTCTTGTATGCTGCCAGATACCTCTGTGTGTACCCTAGGATACTTAGCTAACAGCTCAGGCATAAAGTTATCGCGTATGTCTTTGGCAAGCTTAAAGGGCTCTGCCTGATCAGCATCTACCGAGGCCCAAACATTAATAGTGCGATTGCCATTTTCACGGCGAATGCTGTTAACGCCCTGAACCACAGCGATTTCTGCTACTTCAGATAAAGGTAACTCGGCCCCCTGAGAGGTGCGAATGCGCACTTCTTGCACTAAGGCGATGGAGTTTCTTTGCTCTTCAGGGTAGCGCAGCATGACTTTGACTTCTTCGCCGTTACGTAAGATACGCTGGGCTTCAAGGCCGTAGAAACTGTCACCGACTTGGCCTGCGACATTGGCTAAGGTAAGCCCTAGGCTGCTGGCTAAGGGTTTTAGCTTAAACTGCACTTCTTTTGCGCTGGATTGACGACTGTCATTAACATCGCTCACCCCTTTGAGCGAGTTGAGCTTTTCTTTTAACGCCAATGAAGCGGCAACGAGTTGACCCTCATCTTTGCCTTCCAATCTAAAGCTAATGTCACCGTCTTCACGGCCACCACCAAAGAGACTGTCTTGAATGGTGAATGATTTAACACCAGGTATTTTGGGTATGGCTTGACGCCAAAGCTCAGCTACTTCAAAGGTATTAAGTGGTCTAAGTTCGGGATCAACCAGTTTAGTCATGACTTCAGCGCTGGTGCGTCCACGGAGATCAATTTGCATATCTGAAATCATGCTTTGACCGTATTGCTGCTTAAGATCTTCATCGACCTTATACAAGGCACTTTCGATGGTAAGCGCCGCGGCAAGGGTTGATTTTTCCGATGCATCGACATTCATTTCAAGTTTCACCCGCGGGAAATCGTGGGGGATCTTAGGTTGACCGATAAAGCGCACTAGACCACCGGTATACAAGCCGGCACAGATTAAAATTAAGCTGATAAACACCATGATAACCGTGTAACGGTAATGCACTGCTTTGACTAAGCTCGGACGATATACATGGGTGATAAAGTGGCTTAAGTTAACTTCAATTTTACTTTGAACAAAGTTAACCCCGTTTCTGAGCCAATCCAGTGGATTTTTAGAGCCAGGTTTAACGATTTTTGGTTTTTTCATGTGAGCCAAGTGAGCTGGCAAAATCAGCTTAGATTCCACAAGTGAAAAAAGCAGACACAATACAACCACAAAGCCAATGGCTTGGCCGAAAGCGGAGGAAGGTCCATCATCCAAGGTGATAGGTAAGAAGGCGGCGATGGTGGTCAGTACGCCAAACGTCGCTGGCATGGCAACCCGTTTTACACCTCTTATTACAGAGTCGATATTCTGGCCATTCTCTTCACACTCGGTATGGGCACTTTCCCCCATGACGATGGCATCATCCACCACGATACCCAGCACCAGAATAAAGGCAAACAAGCTAATGACGTTAATGGTGACGTCGATAAATCCCATCGGCATAAACAATAAGGTGCCAAGGAAACACACAGGTAAACCCATCATTACCCAGAACGCCAAGCGTACTCGCAAGAATAACGCCAGCATTAAAAACACTAATACGGCACCCGTTTTCATGCTGTCGAGCATTAATTCTAAGCGACCATCGAGGTAGTAAGTCATGTCGACCCAAGGCTCAAACTTAACCCCTTGCGGAAGCACTTTTTGTTTCTCAGCGACATAGTCGCGTATGGTGGCCGCCACTGTGGTGATGCTTTGATTTTTCGCGGCGCCGATGAAGAAAGTGACCGAATTTTTACCATTAAATTTAGAATACTGAATGCCGTCTTCAAAGCCATCATTGACCTTGGCAACATCACCTAAGAGTACGTTAGTCCCATCCTCTAAGGTTACTAATGGTAAGTCTTCAAACTCATAGCCAACATAAGCTTGGTTCTGAACGCGCAAGTTAATGTAGCCATTTTCAGCCTTGATTTGCCCGGCTGACATATTGCGTGAATAACCGCGCACAGCTTCTGCCACATCATTAAAGGTCAGGCCATATTCACGTAACTTGTCTTTACTGACCTCGATGGAAATCTCATAACCCAAGCCGCCATAAAAATCTGAGATATTGACCCCAGGCAGTTGCATTATTTCATCGTGCACTCGCTCGCCCAACTCCTTAAGCTGTCGTTGAGATAAATCACCATAAAGACTTAAGTACATGACTTCTTGTCTTATTTTAATGCGTTCTATTTTTGGACTTTCCATGGTGGCAGGGAAGGTGGAGATAGCATTGATTTCAGACTTAACTTCTTCTAACACTTCTTGCGGATCGTATGAGTCTTCTATCTGAAAATAGCCACTGGCCATATTGCGGTCTGAATAGCTTATTATTCGCTTAAGGCCTTGCACGCTTTCTAGGGCCTGCTCTATCTTAATGGTGATGCCTTCTTCCACTTCTTGTGGCGCCGTACCTGGGTAGCCTGCGCTAAATTCTATCCAGTTGATTTCAACGGCGGGGAAAAACTGCTTACGTATGGTATTGGCGGTTAATAAACCGCCGACTAAGATGATAAACATCAATAAATTGGCAGCCACTGGATTGCGAGCAAACCAGGCAATGAGCCCTTTGTGAGTGTCTTCCATGTTTACTCCTCGTGGCTCATGGCTAAATCTGTGGCGCTAGCCTCTGTAACAGGCTCTTTTTGCAGTATCTTATCAGCAGGGATAGCAAGCTTCATGCCTTCTACCGGATAATCCAGCGCCGAGGTAATAAGGCTCGCGCCATCTTCAATGCCCTCAGCGATGACAACATTGGCGCCTTGTTGGCGGATAATGTTAACGGGTTTATAGCGTAAGGTTTGTTCTGCATCTAAGGTGGCGATTTGGCCATTTACGACAAGGTGGCGGGGTACTACGGCAACATTACCCGCTTGGCTGCCTTCGATTTGTGCGGTGACATAGGTGCCATATCTGAGTTCATTGTTGTGCTGGGATTGAGTCTTTCCCTGTAAACCATAGGGGTCGACAATTTCTGCGATTAAGTAAGTCATACGGCTCTTACTGTCAACAACCCCTTCGCTTCGCACTATCTTGCCTTGCCATAATTGGGCACTGCCGGCTAAGTTACCCGAGAGAGTGACTCTAGCGTTTAAGCCTTTATTTTGAAGATATTGCAGCTCTTTATCTGCTAATGGTAAGCGTACCTCGGCTTTATCTGTACTCAGAATGGAGCCAATTAATGAACCTGTACTCACGTATGAGCCTAAACCAATTTCACGGCTAGCTATCAAGGCATCATAGGGGGCACGAATAACGGTCCGCTCAAGGTTGCGTTGAGCGCGATTAAGACCCGCTTCGGCACTTTTTTGGCGAGCTATTTCTTGAGCAAGTTGAGGTTTACGTAGACTTAACGCGGTAGGGGTACCGTTGGTGATCAGTGCCCATTCTTTCTCAGCGACTTTAGCGTTGGCTTTTTCTTGCACTAGTGCGGCTTTACTGGATGCTAAAGTTGCCTCTGCATCCAATAAATTTGATTCATAATCACTGGGATCGATTTTCGCTAAAATATCCCCCTTCTTAACGAAGCCACCTTTCACAAAGCTCTCTGATAGATAAAGGATTTCACCCGTGACTTGAGAAATTAATTCGGTTTGATATTTAGCGCTGACCACACCATAAGAACTGACGGAGAATGTCATGGATTGGTAGTCTATGGCTTCAATCGACACTAACGGCGTATTGTCCACTTTAGGTTTTTCCGCAGGAGGTTCTTTTAATGCTGAAATCCCGATAAGTCCTGCGATGCCTACAGCTATCACTGCAATAGGCAATATAATTTGTTTTTTAGTCGCCACAACACGTCCTCTTGTTAAGCTTATGTGTTTTTGTTGTTAGTTCTGCAAAGCCATGTAGACCAGCGTAATGTCAGTATGATAAAGGAAATTTTGTTATTGTGTGCTGCCAATATGTAAATGTGTATGTCCTATTTAGGGAGAAAAACATCAAGATGCGTAAATTATCTACAACTCGATTCGAATTGACATTAATGACCCTGGAAGAGAAAGCCCTGTTGTTTGAATTAGATCAAGACCCCGCCGTGATGGAATTCATTAATGGTGGTAAGCCAACGTCTATGGTGGATATAGAAGAAAAGTTTATTCCACGGCTCGCATGCTACATAAACCCCGATAAAGGCTGGGGCCTGTGGAAGGTAGTAGGAAAAGACTGCATAGAGAATCAAGGTAATAGTTTAGCCGGAGTGTTTCTAGGCTGGATTTTAGTGCGGCCGATGGGATTTTTCACCGACAGTCCGCGTTTTGATGATATAGAGCTGGGTTGGCGCTTTAAGCAAGTATCATGGGGCAAGGGCGTGGCCACAGAAGCAGCCAGTGCCGTGGTAAACTATTTAACGACTCAGGATCAGGTTAACTCTGTTTCTGCTATTGCGGTGGAAGAAAACCTAGGTTCCATCAAGGTGATGAAAAAGTTAGGTATGACTTTCGTGAAAAAAGCCCCAGAACCTGAAGGACACACAGATACTGAAGTGGTGTTTTATCAACGTGCGCTTTGATACTCCCAGTGTTCTGGGAAATATAACCCCCTCTTGCAGTAATAAAAAAGCCAGTCAATTACGACTGGCTTTATTGTGATTTTATCGTTTATACAGCAGATGTATGAACTTAGGGCTACTTTTTAGCGTCCAAATAACGCTCAGCATCTAATGCGGCCATGCAGCCTGTACCTGCAGAAGTGATGGCTTGACGATAATGTTGATCCATCACGTCACCACAAGCGTAAACACCTTCTATGCTGGTTTGAGTGGCATTGCCTTGAAGACCGCTGTTGACTTGTAAGTAACCGTGCTTCATCTCTAGCTGGCCTGCAAATATGCCTGTATTTGGACTGTGACCGATAGCAATGAATACACCGGCAACCGCTAAGTCTGTGACTACGCCATCTTTAGTGCTTTTCTTTCTAAGACCTGTAACGCCCATGGCATCACCAGTCACTTCTTCTAGAGTACTGTCTAAATGAAGAATAATATTACCGTTCGCCACTTTATCCATTAAGCGGTCGATTAATATTTTTTCAGAGCGAAAGCTGTCGCGGCGGTGAATTAAATGCACTTCTGAAGCGATATTGCTCAAATACAAGGCTTCTTCAACGGCAGTGTTGCCACCGCCTACTACAGCAACCTTCTGGTTGCGATAGAAAAAACCATCACAGGTTGCACAAGCTGAAACACCGCGGCCCATGAAGGCTTCTTCCGAAGGCAAGCCTAGGTATTTAGCAGATGCCCCCGTTGCAATGATTAAAGCATCACAAGTGTATTCACCGTTGTCACCTTTTAGGCGAAACGGGCGCTCAGTCAGTGTGACTTCATTGATGTGATCGAACAGGATTTCGGTATCAAATTTTTCGGCGTGCTTTTGCATGCGCTCCATTAATGCAGGACCTGTTAAGTCATCGGCATCACCTGGCCAGTTTTCGACTTCGGTGGTGGTTGTCAATTGACCACCTTGCTGCATCCCTGTGATCATCACAGGCTTTAAATTTGCGCGTGCAGCGTAAACCGCAGCGGTGTAACCAGCAGGGCCTGAACCTAAGATTAGAAGGTTACTATGACGAGCTTCACTCATTTTTTATTCTCCATGGGCATGCCTTAAGCAATTTGCATGGGATTGTAGGGAATTTACCGCCTTGGGTAAAGACCAGCACAGATAACAAAAACGATTGAAATAATCTGAACTGTCAATTAAGCACACCAAAGGTCGTCTTTTATAGAATATGGCTAGTTGCGTCTTAACGTATATTTGAAATACATTGAGCATAACAATGTCAATAAGGACATTAATTATGCAATAGCGAATATGTCATTTTCAATTTATTGGCGTGCACATTCGCCTGGGCTTTGGTTGAAATAGCGCTTAAACTCTCGGCTAAATTGGGCTGTGCTTTCATAGCCGACTTGAGTTGAAACCTGTTTCACTTTCAGTTGTTGCAATTGCAGTAATTCTTTGGCTTTGTTTAGGCGAATTTTTTTTAAATATTGTATTGGCGATGATGCGGTGACTTCTTTAAAGCAGCGATGAAAGGCTGATGGGCTCATGTTCACAAGTCCTGCTAGGGTGTCGACTTCAACGGACTCACCATAATGTTTATGTATGTAGCTCAGTGCCTTTTCAACTCGTGAAAGTCGGGTATGGCTTAATGAAAGGGCATATAAAGGACTCGCATTGGGGGCATCTAACAATCGATACAAGAGTTCAAGTACTAGGGCGCTGCCCATAATACTGGCTTCCAGTGGGGATTGCAGAGCTTGTAACAGCCTTAACAGGCTGCAATCCATGTCTGCTGTGTTTTCAGCCACAAAAAAGCCGCTCTGGCGTGACTCATTGATATCTTTGGGGATTTTATTGTGCTCATCCATTAAACGTATAATGTAATTGAGTTGCACTAAATCAATATCCAGCATCAAGACCAATACCGGCTCAGCTTCACTGGCAAAGGTTTCACACTCGACGGGCAGGGGCACTGTCATCACCAATGAATGCTGCCTGTCATAATCAAAGCTTTGATTATCAAGATAAACGCGCTTCTTGCCTTGACCCACAAACAATACTCCCTGTGAATAACACATGGGTCCACGGGAGCCATATTTAGCGCTTTTAAAGATATTCACTCCTGCTAAGTGGGTTTTATTCACGCCTTCATGGGGCGCTAATTGAGCCATTAACCGTGCTATTTCACTCATACCTTCGCCTAGATGCTTTATTTGATACCATTGTATCCATAAAGCAGTAAAGTGCACTAATTATGCTTATTAATTTATCAAAATAGACAAAATAGGTAGGAATAGGCATGCTTGCAATAGTTATGTGTCTGTTGGTTTTGCAGCAAAAGGCTATGATAGTGCCATGAACTATTGCAGGCCCTTATGGAAACCTGCACACTTTTTGAATCTTAGCTAAGAAGGCCGCTATTTATGCTTAATTTTAATTATCGCAATCCTACCCATGTTGTTTTCGGTAAAGACCGAATGGCAGAACTCGATCAATTAGTGCCTGAAAATGCGAGGGTATTAATCACCTACGGCGGCGGCAGTGTGCAACGTTTTGGCACCTTAGATAAAGTCAAAGCTGCATTAGGTAATCGAACCGTATTTGAATTTGGCGGTATTGAAGCTAATCCTAAATACGATACTTTGATGAAAGCCGTTGAAGTCGCACGGGCTGAAAAAATAGACTTTTTATTGGCAGTAGGCGGCGGCTCTGTGATGGATGGGACTAAATTTATCGCCTTGGCAATAACGTTTACCGGTGACACAGCAAGCCTATTACACCATGGATTCAATCCAGTGCCAGTGGCCAATGATAAGGTTATTCCACTTGGGGTTATCGCCACGCTGCCGGCAACAGGATCAGAAATGAATGCCTTTGCGGTAGTGAGCTATCAAGGGGGTAAGTACCCCATGAATCACCCCAATGTGTACCCAACATTTGCTATGCTTGACCCTGAGTTAACCTTTAGCTTGCCAAAAATTCAAGTGGCCAATGGGGTTGTGGATGCGTTTGTCCATGTGCTCGAGCAGTATGCCACTTATCCTGTGGATGCTCGGGTGCAAGATCGCATGGCCGAAGGCATTATGCGTACCCTTATCGAAATTGGTCCCATCACGGTTGCAGAACCAACCAACTATGATGCCCGCGCAAACTTAATGTGGAGCGCGACATCGGCCCTAAACGGCATGATAGGCACAGGCGTGCCCATGGATTGGACCACTCACATGATAGGACACGAGCTGACGGCCTTATTTAATATTGATCATGCTCAAACCTTAGCCGCTGTGTTGCCCTCGGTATGGCGAGTGTTAGCCACGCAAAAGCAGGCTAAATTGCTGCAATTCGCTGAGCGTGTGTGGGACATTACTGCCGATGAGGGAGATGAAGCCTATCGTGTTGAGCAGGCCATAGCGAAAACAGAAGCTTTCTTCCAGCAAGTTGGCTTGCCTACACGCCTTCGTGATCATGGAGTGACGGTAGCGCAAATTGATGCTGTGATTGATGCATTAGCAGCCCATGGCATGACAGCCTTGTCTGAAACCGGCAAGGTAGACTTAGCCGCTAGCCGTCAAATTTTAGAGATGGCGTGGTAATCATGTCCAAGTTCTAAAAAAGCCGCATTGTGCAATAGCATAATGCGGCTTTTTGTTGCGTCAAATTGGGGGCGATGGGAGATTAACGGGCTTGTTGCGCCGGCTCCCAAGTGAGCCATTGTGGATCGAAATCTTGTTGAATTGGCAGGGTGCTGCCCGAGATAAGGGTATTGCTTTCCTGAGTCACTTCTTGAGTCACGACGCCTATCCCCCCAGCCAGTATGGACTCTAATGATCCCGTTTCAATTTGCGCGCCTGAAAATAAACCCACGTCTATCTTAATACCAGAGGTATTCCAAAACAGACTCGTTTGATTGACAAGGTGTGCGTACTGCCCCTGAATGTGAGCAAACAGTTGTACCTTATTACCGGTTTCATTGAGCTGATAACCATCTATTTGACCAATAGGGATGCCGCGATAGAAAATTTGAGTCCCCGCCTTTAACGAACCTAATTTAGTGTCTTCTAAGGTGAAGGTCAGCGCATCCTCGGCAAGATTTGCATAGTGACTGGCTTGATTGTGCACCTTGAAGTGTTGGGCTTCATCTGTGTTAATACCGGGTGATACGGCAAGGTAGGCCCCGGTAATGAGGGTTTGTGGTGCCTTGATCCCCACTAAGGAAATTTGCGCATCGACAATATAGTACTCGCTGTCGCTGCGACTAAAATGTTGCGCGTATTCACCGTATAAATAGGCCTTAGCCGTTAACTCATTGAGACTTGGACTGAGTTTAACACTCTGCACTTGACCGATTTGATGTCCTTGAAAGCGAATGGCGGCTTTAGCATTGATGTTAGCCGTGGCGGACAAGGTTAGGCTGATGGCTTTGGCTTGCACTAATGCCAGATGGCGGTCTTCATATAAGATTTCAGCTTGGGCTATTTCGGCCTGAGGTAGAGCCTCTTGATTAGCCACAAAGCCTAAACTAATGCTGCCCTTGATGGCGCCAGCCAGTGGCGCAATATCAAACTCAACTCCCGCAAGGCTTGCATCCACAGACACGGCTTGATTGCGCCAAAATACCCGATTGGGTTTAAGTAAGGCATTAAATTGTTTGTCGATAGCCAGTTTTACCGCAAAGGTGTCGCTGGCGGCTTGCCAAGTGATGCTTTCCACTTCGCCTATGGCCATTTTCTTATAGTAAACGGGCGCGCCAGCACTTAAGTCAGCGCCATCGTGACTTAAGAGGGTTAGGTGGACTTTATTGGCTTTATCTTGTTCTTGCTGCGCCGCAGCTTGGGATGCAAACAAGTGAAATTGACTCTGTTTTGTTAGCTGTTTGCTTTTCCCCGGAATAAGGCTGATGGCGCCTTCTACTAAGGTGGCTAAATCTCGGGTTTGCACTTCAATACCCTCTAAAGAGGCACTGATTTTAACGGCTGACTCGGGGATGAAATAACTGCCTTGGGTTAACAATGAAGAAAATTCAGGTAAAATTTCAACTTGATACTCGACTTGCTCAAAGTTTTTACTCAGAGACACTTGGTTGACTTGTCCTATGGGCAACTGCCTAAAACGAATTTGAGAGCCGGCTTTTACGCCATTATTTTCTTTAGCTGTCACGGTAATAAAACGCTTTTTTGCCCAGAGTAAATCAGGCGCATTGGTTTCAAGTGCGAAGCTGTTTTTAGTGCGGTCTTGTGAGGCGCCGGGGAGAATATTGACCACATTACCTGTGATTAAACGTGCCGCATGCTTAACTCCTGACAAAGAAATTTCAGCTCCAGAAAGCCAGAAACGGCTATCACTGCTAAGCAGGGCTTGATGCTCAGCATTGAGTTCAGCGGTTAAAATCACCCCAGTATCGCTGAGTTTTTTATCTATTACAGTGCCGACTGTGATGCCGCGATAAATAATGGCGGCCCCTTTGCCAACATTTTCCGCATCCTTGGCGGTAAGAGTGAATCTATGACCGGTTAATGCTTGGGCTTCATCGGCAAATAGCAAGAAACTGTCACCATTCTCGGCTATATCTTGATCTTCTTCTGAGTCAAAACTTATTCCACCTGCCAGCAGGGAGGCAAGGCTCTCAGTGTTGATTTTTATGCCAGAAAGGGAGGCGTCGATAGAAAGCCCTGAGACGTTCCAAAAGCGTGAGTTCTTTTTGACAAGCTGTGCATATTGCTCCTGAATAAACACGCTGATAACGATGAGCTGACTGTTCTCGAGGCGATAACTCACCACACTGCCAACCGGAATTTGATGGTAAAACACTTGGGAGCCCACATCGACAGAGCCAAGCTTCTTACTGGTTAACTCAATCACTAAACCTTCACTGCTGGGGAGAATGCTCGGGGTTTCACGTTCGGCTTCAAACTGAGTGGCAGAGCGACCACTGCCTGGTTGCAGGGCAATATAATTACCAGAGAACAGAGCATCTAGGCCTTCAACCCCTGTGATACTGGCTTTGGGTGTCACCAGCCAAAATAGGGTGTCTTTACGCAGAAAGGGATCGGCGCGATAATCCATCAACACTTTGACATTCACCCCTTTGAGATCGTCATCTATGCTGATGTCACTCACTTTACCCACAGTAAGACCTTGATATTTTACTAAGGTTTTTCCTACGTCTATGCCAGTGGCACTAGGGAAATGAATTTGGATTTCAATCCCAGACTCGCGAATGCTCTTAACGCCAAGCCAGCCCCCGAGAATAAGGGCCACGATAGGCAGTAACCAAATCGGCGAAAACAGTTTCTTCTTAACAACTTTGGGTGATTCAATGTGTGTCATTATGAGTTTCCAAGCGATCCCAGAGTAAACGAGTGTCTAACACTTTTGCAGCAAGCTGCGTGAGTAAAATAACCAGTGCAAAGGCGGTGGCAGCAGGGGCAGGCTTGGCATCCAAGAGTTGTCCCATATTGACTAAAGCAACCGTGAGCGAAATTACAAATAAATCTAGCATGGACCAGCGACCAATCCATTCGATAATGTGGAACCCCACCATCATTTTGCGTTTGGAAATGGGAATATTGTAGCTAATGGCGCAAAGGTAAGCGCCTAAGCCAAAAATTTTAAGCCAGGGCACTAAAATACTGGCGGTAAAGACGATGACGGCTATGGGGTAAAGCTCAAGGTGCACTAAATGTGTTATTCCGCTCAAAATAGTGTCGTGGGTCACCTTACCCTGATTGGTTAAGGTGGTAATAGGGTAAATATTGGCAGGGATCAATAAAATGGCGGCGGTGATCAGCAGTGCCCAACTTTGTTGCAAACTAGCCTTATTGCGGGCAACGATGGGACTATCGCAGCGGGGGCAGTGAGTCTGACTGGTTTTGTTAAGCTTTCTACACACAGTGCAAATACACAAGCCCAAGGTCAAGCCTAAGGTCGATTTTGTCGCGGGTAGATCATTGTCCATGAGTGAGACTCCACATATGTTCTAGGCTGTATTCACGTTGCAAAAACAAGGCAACCAAGAACAGCATAGTGAAGCAAAAGGTGCCGAAACCGAAAAAGATATCGGCAAAATCTGACAGCTGAAAAGCAGAGACTAAAAAACTTATCACATAAATCTCCAGCATGGTCATCTGAGAAATCATGCCATGGTGCCTTAATAGTAGCTTGTAGACTCCTTGCCAAAATTGCCCTGTAAAGTTGAACTTGATAATAAGAATTTGGCTTAATATGGATAAAATGAGCAGGCCAGGGGCCACCACTGCCGCGGCCAATACCGCAAGACCCACCACCCAATAACCTTGCGCCCAAACCGAAAGCGCGGCTTGCAGCACAGTCGTTGTGCGCACACTACCTAAAAATTGTATTTCAAGTACAGGCAATAAATTGGCAGGAATATAAAAAACTAGCGCGGTAATGCAAAGGGCTAGCATGCCATTGAGTGAACAATAGGGGGCATCATACAGCACGGTATGACAGCGAGGGCACAGGGCCCTTACGCTAGAGGGTAATGCACGCTTGCGAACCGCTAAGTCGCAAGAGCGGCACAGGACTACACCATTAGGTTCACGAGTTTCTTGCATAAGTACTGATCAATTATCCGCAGTTGATATCGGAGCACGATAGCTCTGATAGCATAGATGAATGCCTTTTCACCAGTAATGGGTTAAAAGCGCGCGTAACTCGATAAAGATATTTATTTCCTACAGCCTGATTTTACTAAAGAATACTTATAGGTGATAAATGATATCAGAATATATGAAACACTTGCATATTAACTTAAGGATGTGACACTCTACGCACTGTATATAAAAACAGTAAGAGGTGAGGCATGGCTGTCGTTACACAATTTGTCGTGGTCAGAGAAGGGGTAGAGAAGATGACATTCACATCGAAAAAGGAGGCTGATGCCTACGATAAGATGTTAGATATCGCTGATAACCTGATCCCATTCCTGTTAGAATCCCCATTAACGCTAGATGAAGCCCAATGCGAACAATTGGCCTTTTATATGGCGGAGCAAAAAGACGCGTTATCCGGTCTACTTAAAGGGGCAAGTCCTGCGGTGGCGCAGAGTAAAAGTGTAACCGCTAAAAAGCCCGCTAAAAAAGTGGCCGATAAAGAATCATAATGTTGGCGTCAATGCCACAGTTTAGGAGTAGAGCGAGCGATGAAAGCTGATTTTTACGATACCTTAGATCGTCAAGCCAGTGCGTTATTAGCAGGAGAAGACGATGTTATTGCAGCGATGGCAAATTTTTCAGCCTTGCTCAATGAGTCTCTTGA
The DNA here is from genome assembly GCF_000013765.1 of Shewanella denitrificans OS217. Lineage (NCBI taxonomy): Bacteria > Pseudomonadati > Pseudomonadota > Gammaproteobacteria > Alteromonadales > Shewanellaceae > Shewanella > Shewanella denitrificans. The sequence goes on from NC_007954.1 coordinate 2,024,885, forward strand.
GGATTTAAATTGGGTTGGCTTTTATATCAAACGTGAGGACCAACTAGTGCTAGGGCCATTTCAAGGCAAAGTGGCCTGCACCCGTATTCAATTAGGCAAAGGGGTCTGTGGTAATGCCGCAGCGCAAAATATCACCTTAAGGGTGGCGGATGTTCATCAATTTGAGGGTCATATCGCCTGTGACAGTGCTAGCAATTCGGAAATTGTTATCCCAGTTCGCCGTGGAAATGAGGTGATCGCCGTACTTGATATTGATAGCCCTTCGTTCGACCGATTTGACAGTGAAGATCAACTTGGCCTCGAAAAGCTGGTTAAAAGCTTAGAATCTTGCTTATTTGCTTAATAAGCGAGCAATATTGGCTAAATCTAGGTCGCTTTCGCTGCCATGAACCTTATAATATGTCGCGATAGATATTTGAGCTGGATTTCTTGATTGGCTATGAATAAGCTAATGAGTCACTTAGGATAATTTGTTAAGGTTTGTTTCAGAGACTTTAGCTATCGCGCACTAAGTGCTAATTTGTACGTTGAGCACAAGCTTGGCGAAGATGAACGACTGCAGGCAGCAAGTTTTGCCTAAGGTCCCCTTATTTAACGTGGAAGTAAAAATGGAATCAACAGACAAGTTGACCGACACCAACGCAATTTTAGCGTATTTATACGAAACATTTCCTTTATGCTTTATTGCAGAGGGCGAGACTAAACCATTAAAAATCGGTTTGTTTCAAGACTTAGCTGAAAAGTTGGCTGATGATTCTAAAGTCAGTAAGACACAACTTAGGGTTGCACTGCGTCGTTATACTAGCAGCTGGCGTTACCTTAAAGGCGTTAAGCCTGGCGCTCAACGTATTGATTTAAATGGTGTTGAGTGTGGTGAGTTAGAGCAAGAGCATATAGATCATGCTCAAGCGACACTCAAAGAAAGCCAAGAAAAAGCCAAGGCAAAGCGTTTAGCTGTAGCTGCTAAAAACCCAGCTAAAAAGCCTGCCAGACCGGCTAAAAAAGCCGCCGCTAAACCACAGGTTAAGAAAGAGCGAGCGCCCGCAAAAGTGGCGCCAGTGGTTGAGCTGGTTCCTGCTAAACTTGAAGAACTTAAGCAAAAGCAGCGCGTTAATATAAAATTAGGTCAAAACCCAGTTTCAGGTGTGATTACTGATATTAATAAAGAAGATGTGCATGTTCAGCTAGACACTGGCTTAACTGTCAAGGTACGTGTTGAGCACATATTATTATAATGTTCTAAAAGGAGTAACTTGTTGATGGGAAAACTTACCTTAGCCGTGTCGATTGCCGCTTTGTTTGCTGGATTACCAGCGTGGGCATTTGAACCAGCGATTCAAATCAGCGAGTTACCCAGCCTGTCTCAGGAGCCACAGCATAAAGTGGCGAGCAAGCGCGTAGCCGGCTTATTTACTCGTTCGCATTATCATAGATTTTCCCTCGATGATGCGTTTTCTGAACATATCTTTGACTTGTATATAGAGCAGCTCGACTATCGTCGCAATGTGATGACTCAAGCTGATGTGGACAGTTTCTCCCAATACCGACATGAATTTGATGACATGGTGACCAGTGGCGAGCTAGCACCAGCGTTTAAGATGTTCGATATGTTGCAAAAACGCCGCTATGAACGTTTTGCCTATGCATTGAGTTTGCTAGATAAAGACAAGCCTTTTGATTTCACCTTGGCTGACGACAAATATCAATTTGATCGTGAAGATGCGCCATGGGCTAAAAATGACGCTGAGTTAAATGAGCTTTGGCGGCAACGGGTGAAATACGATGCGCTTAACCTTAAACTTACCGGTAAAGAATGGCCCGATATTGTCGACGTATTGCAGAAACGATATAACAATGCTATCAAGCGTTTAAGTCAAACTCATAGCGAAGATGTATTTCAAGCGGTAATGAATGCCTTCGCTCGTAGCGTTGAGCCACACACTAGCTATTTATCGCCACGTAATGCAGAACGCTTCCAAATGGAAATGAATCTAAGCCTTGAGGGCATAGGCGCAGTATTGCAAATGGATGATGATTATACCGTCATTAAAAGTTTGGTGGCTGGCGGACCTGCGGCCTTAAGTGAAAAACTGTCACCTGAAGATAAAATCATAGGTGTCGGCCAAAAAGGCAAAGAAATTGTCGATGTTATTGGTTGGCGATTAGATGACGTGGTGGAACTCATCAAGGGCCCTAAGGGCAGCGAAGTAGTGCTGCAAATTTTGCCTAATAAAGGCGGCGCTAACGCTAAAACCTTTGAAGTCATGATAACCCGCGACAAAATTCGCCTTGAAGACAGGGCGGCAACCTCTAAGATTATTGAACCTACTGAGGGTGAATACGCCAATCGTAAAGTGGGTGTTATTCAGATCCCAGGTTTTTACATGAACCTGTCTCAGGATGTGACCAAAGAATTGGCTAAGCTCAACGAAGCTAAAGTTGAAGGTGTAGTCGTCGACTTACGGGGCAATGGCGGCGGTGCATTAACCGAAGCCTCGTTATTAACCGGCTTGTTTATCGACCAAGGTCCAGTGGTGCAAATTCGTGATGCCAATGGGCGTATTAATCCCAATGGTGATAACGACGGCGTGACTGTCTACGATGGTCCGCTGACCGTGATGGTTGATAGATACAGTGCCTCAGCATCTGAGATTTTTGCCGCAGCATTACAAGATTACAAGCGTGCCTTGGTTGTCGGTGAGTCTACCTTCGGTAAAGGCACAGTACAGCAGCATAAGAGTCTTGGCCGTATTTATGACATGTACGACAAGCCAATAGGCCACGTGCAATACACCATAGCCAAGTTTTACCGCATCAATGGCGGCAGTACACAGCTTAAAGGGGTAACGCCAGATCTCGCCTTCCCTAGTGCCTTAAATGCCGGTGAATACGGTGAGTCTGAGCAGAAGTATGCCTTACCTTGGGATAAAGTACCGGTCGCTAAGTACTCGACGTTAGATCAGGTGAATTCAGAGTTGGTGAATGTACTGCATACTAAACATCAAGGCCGTGTCAGTAAAAATGTTGAGTTTGGTTATATTTATCAAGATATTGCTGAATATAAAAAACATCATGAAGACACCACCATTTCTTTGGTTGAAAGTGAGCGTTTAGCTTCACGTGCCGAAGATGATAAACGCTTGTTAGACAGAACCAATGAACGTCGCGTCAAGTTAGGTAAAAAAGCCGTTGCCTCTATGGATGACATCGAAGATGACATAGTCGCTCCAGATGCGTTTTTAGATGAAACTGTCTACATTACGTTAGACATGGTGGATTCAGCAAAAGTCGCTAATAACAACGTGAAATAAGCTATTCTGCCAATAAAAACGCGCTAATTAGCGCGTTTTTTATTTTCTCACTATTGCGGCTTAAGCATCGCATTAGGTTAACGATAAAGAAAAACTACAATCTTAAGCAAACACACGCGCCTTAAGCTGTTATCAATTTCAGAGCATCAAGAGCACAGTACTGTGCTTCTAATAAGTTAAGGCCAGTTTAGTATTCAACCTAGTAAGGATTTCATATGTCTCAGTCAGAAGCCAAATACCTTAAAGATTATCAAACCCCGGCCTTTACCATTACCCATGTCGATTTGGCATTTCATTTAGATGAAAGCCGCACTCAGGTGAGGGCTAAGAGCAAAGTGGTGCGTTTAGGTCCAGTGGGCGAGCCTCTGGTGCTTGTGGGCGAGCAGCTGAAGATGCTCAGCGTCACCTTAGATGGTGAGCCGGTTGAGTATCAAGAAACCGAGGGTGAGCTAAGAATTGAGACTCAAGCGCAAGCGTTCGAACTTGAAATAGTCACTGCACTGGATCCACAAGCGAATTCAAGCCTTGAGGGCTTGTACATGTCAGATGGTGCCTATTGTACCCAGTGCGAAGCGGAAGGATTTAGACGTATTAGCTACTTCCTAGATCGCCCCGACGTGTTAGCAAAATACACAGTGCGCATCGAAGCCGATAAAAGTGCATTTCCCTTCTTACTCAGTAATGGCAACTTGATTGACCAAGGAGAGGCTGATAATGGCCGTCACTTTGTGTGCTGGGAAGATCCTTTCCCAAAGCCTAGCTATTTGTTTGCCTTAGTGGCGGGGGATTTCGATTTACTCGAAGATCAATTTGTCACCATGAGCAAACGCACGGTTAAATTACAGGTGTTTGTGGATAAGGGGAATCTGCATAAGGCTTCCCATGCCATGGCGTCTCTTAAAAAATCCATGAAGTGGGATGAAGAACGCTTTGGTTTAGAATATGACCTTGATATTTATATGATAGTGGCAGTGGACTTCTTCAATATGGGGGCCATGGAAAACAAGGGCCTTAATATCTTCAATACCAAGTATGTGCTGGCGGATACGGCCAGCGCCACTGATGATGATTATCACGGCATTGAATCTGTGGTGGGGCATGAGTATTTCCATAACTGGACTGGTAACCGCATCACTTGCCGCGATTGGTTCCAGTTGAGTTTAAAGGAAGGCTTAACCGTATTTAGGGATCAAGAGTTTAGCTCAGATCTGGGCTCTCGCGCCGTCAATCGTATTCATGCCATTAAAGTGATGAAAAATCAGCAGTTCGCCGAAGATTCAGGCCCAATGGCGCATCCAATACGCCCAGAATCTGTGATTGAGATGAATAACTTTTATACAGTGACTGTCTACAATAAGGGCGCAGAAGTCATTCGCATGTTGCACACGCTCTTGGGTGAGCAAGGATTCCAAGCGGGGATGAAAACCTATGTTGAGCGTCATGACGGCCAGGCTGTCACCTGCGATGATTTTGTTAACGCAATGGAAGATGCCAGCAGTAAAGATCTTAGCCAATTTAGGCGTTGGTACGCCCAAGCTGGCACCCCTGTGGTTACCGTTGCCGCCGATTTTAATCAAGCACTCAACAGATTTAGCCTCACTTTGAGTCAATCAGTGAAAGGCGTTGATGGTCAATTGGGTGAACCGCTGCATATTCCGTTTAGTATCGAACTACTGGATAGAGACGGTAATAGTCTTGCGAATAAAGTGTTAGAACTCACCGCAAGCTCACAAATTTTCCATTTTGATGGAATAATGCAGCCGCCAGTTATGTCATTGCTGCAAGACTTCTCTGCACCCGTCAGGCTAGATTATCAATACAGCATAGAAGAATTAGTGCATTTAATGGCTTTTGCCAGCAGTGAGGTTGCTCGCTGGGAGGCGAGTGTTGCCTTAATTAGTCACGGAATTTGGCATTGCGTTAAGCAGCGACAATCTCAGACAGTAATGACCCTATCAGCAGAAATTATTGATGCGTTCAGAGGTGTTATTTTACATGAAGACTTAGATCCAGCATTGGTCGCCGAGATGCTCACCTTGCCAACGGCCGCAGCCTTGATTGAGCAAGTGGATCATGTTGAGCTGGATTTCTTGGCTCAGGCACGGGAGTTTATCTTGGCCCAGCTCGCAGTGAGCTGTGAAGATGAACTTGCCGCTCGTTATCAAAGCTTAATTTCCAAAGATGATGCAGGAAGCCGCGCTTATAAGAATGCGTGTTTGCTATTACTCTGCCAAGTGAGTGATAGCTATGAGGCAACAGTACAGCAGCAGTATGACTCAGCGATGAATATGACCGATAGCTTAGGGGCGCTTCATGCTGCAGTAAAAGGCCAATTTTCTAACAAAGAGGCCTTGCTGGCGGATTTTGAACGCAAGTGGCGTCATACTCCTTTGGTGATGGACAAATGGTTTGCGCTGCAAGCCATGGATGACAGCCCGGAAGTGATTGAGACCATAAAAAGACTCAGCCAACATTCGAGCTTTAGCTTCAATAACCCCAATCGAGTTCGTTCTCTGATTGGCACATTCGCCATGGGAAATACTTATCAGTTCAATAAAATAGATGGCAGTGGGTATCAGTATTTAACCCAAATACTGATTAAGTTGAATGACATTAACCCGCAACTTGCTTCTCGTATGGTGACGCCATTAATTCAATTTGCTAAATTTGACGTTCAAAGACAGGCACACATTCGCGCTTGTTTGAGCGAATTGTTAGCCTTACCCAATTTATCAAAAGATGTGTATGAGAAGGTGTCAAAGGCATTGGCTTAATCTTCTTTGTGAGTGTTAAGCAATACCAGTAGTTTCTTAGGTATTGCTTAAACCCTAAAACAAATGACAGTGAGTGATGCATTTCATTGAAACATTATTTGAGTTGGCCCTAGGGCTGCCCAAATTCCCTATTCAAGGCGATGAGTTAAGTAACAGGAGTCGGTGTGGAGTTCTATTTCTCTCTTAGGGTTAGTTATGATGATTTCTTGCCCTATTATCAAGGCACAGTCTCCAAGGTGTTAGTCAAAGATGCACAGGGGAGGGAGCTGCTTATCAATGGGCGTTATTTCAGACCTTTTGTCAATTCTTTAGGGGTCAATGGAAATTTCAAGCTGAGCTTAGATGGCCAAGGAAATTTCGTCTTATTAGAACTAGTTTAAATTTTCTAATTTAGAGTAATAGCTCCAAACACTCGATTGATTTAAACACGGAGGGGGAATTGGCGATATCTATATAAAGGTTAATGATTTTATTGTAGTTTTCACTTTTTCACTGCTATCTATTCAATTGTCTTAGACAAGATTCAAATATAGGGGTTAATTTAATTGAATATAATTTCGCAAGCGCCTTAATTTTATAATAAATTTTCTCCGCTTACGCCTTGCTCAACTAGGGTAAATGCTGTAACAATGGTGTTGCCTATAGGCTAACAAGATGTTGGTTCACATTCCTATAATAACGGATCCAGCAGGTTACGGAGAGATGGAAAAATGAAAATTGTTAAAAAAAGCTTTAACAAGTCGGCACTTGCTTTGGGGGTGGTGTCGGCACTGTATTTAGGGATGAGTGGCAGTGCTTCTGCGATTTCATTCGATTGGGGCGATGTTCAAGGAACATTCGACTCCACTTGGTCGGCTGGCGCAAGTTGGCGCGTATCTGAGCGAAATTACAATGGCCAGATAGGTAAAGTGAATCACCCTCAGTTTGATTGGTCAGGATATTCGGCATTTGAAGGCACATTTGGTGCATTAAAATATGATAAAGCTCAGATTTGGAGCCAAGATGGTTCTTACTCGAGTAATAACGATATTAGTAACTTACTTTACTCTCAGGGGGATACTACTTCTGAAGTTGTAAAGGGTTTACATGAATTATCATTAAAATATCAAAACTACGGGTTGTTTGTCCGTGGCATGTACTTTTATGATCGCAAACTCAGTGACGGAGACTTTGGATTCAATGACCCGTTAACCGGAAAAGAATTCGATCCTTGTAAGGATAAACGAGCCTCTGAAGCACAATGTAAAGACATACGTTTGTTAGATGCATTTGTTTATGCCGATTGGGATTTAAATGGTGGTGCGAATCCACTATCAGTCCGTCTTGGCGACCAGGTAATTTCTTGGGGTGAAAGTTCACTTATCTCTCATGGTATCTCTGAAATCAACGCCGTTGACTTGAATATCCTTAACGCGCCTGGTTCTGAGTTAAAAGAAGCCTTCATTCCGCAAGGTATGTTATGGGCTTCGTTAGGCTTAGCTGAAAACTTATCCGTGGCTGCATTCTACCAATATGAATTCCAGTCGCTTTGGGCGCCAACTCCAGGCTCTAACTTAGCCTCTAATGACTTTGTTGGGTTTGGTGGTTATGAGCAAAACGCTCAGCTTGGTTTTACTGCCAACCCAGATATCAACCTTGATTTTTTAATCTCTGAGTATCAGCGTTTATACAAATTTGCACTAGGGACGGGTTTCTCACCTGCGGCGGCTCCTTTGATGGTGCCATATGCTGCCAGAGTTGCTTTGCTCAAAAATGATGCTCCAGCCGAAGACGGTGGCCAATATGGCGTGAAATTAGGTTATTACTCTCCTGAACTCAATGACAGTGAATTTGGCTTGTACTTCATGAATTATCATAGTCGTCGCCCATTGATTGCCGGTACAGCATCAAACTTTAATGCTGATGCAATTGGTCGTGATTATGGCCGTTTAGCGGCTAGTGGTGGTGAGATTAACCGCGAACTACTCTTGAGCATGGAAACTTTCACTAAGGCTCAATTGGTCTTCCCTGAAGATATTAAGCTTTATGGATTTAGTTTCAATACCTTAGTGGGTGACACTTCAGTTGCGGGTGAAATAGCCCATCGTCAAGATGAACCACTGCAGATCGATGATGTTGAACTTTTGTTTGAAGCAATGCCGCAGCAGTTAGCTAATGCGAACCTAAGACCTGAACTTGATGGTTTATCCCAAATGAAGAGGGCGGCCCCTGGAGCTAGTGTCGATGGTTTTGTACGGTTAGACACCACCCAAGCACAGGTGACCTTCAGTCATTTGTTTGGCCCGCGTTTTGGCACAGATAACTTGGTCATGGCGACTGAGATCGGCGGTGTATGGATCCATGATATGCCAGGGTTTGACGAACTGCGCTTAAATGGTCCTGGTACTGCACGTTCTGGCGGCAATCCAAATATGCCCGGCATTATCATGGCGTTGCATAACGGTCCTGAAACCAATCCGTTCCCTACAGATTTTGCTTGGGGGTATCGTGTGGTCGTTAAGGCTGATTACAACAACGTGTTTGCCGGTATAAACATGTCGCCAAAAATCACGTTTGCCCATGACGTGAATGGTATTACACCTGATCCTATGTTCCTATTCACAGAAGGACGTAAGTCGATGGCGATGTCACTCAGCTTTGATTATCAAAGCCGTTGGGGCGCAGAAGTCTCCTATAATAGCTTCTTTGGCGGGGTGGGTACCACTAACGCAATGGAAGACAGAGACTACGTTTCTTTCAACGTCAAGTATTCGATATAAGGATAACAATAATGAAGAAAATGACGATATTATCGGCAGCAGTGTTAATGGCGCTCGGTGCCCCTGTTGCGATGGCGAAAGTATCTGAAGCTGAAGCGGCTAAATTAGGCGCAGAGCTCACGCCTCAAGGCGCAGTGAAAGCGGGTAATGCTGATGGTTCTATCCCGGCATGGGACGGCGGTATAACTACAGCCGTTGCTGGTTATAGCCAAGGTATGCATCATCCAGATCCTTTCCCTACGGATAAGATACTGTTTACCATTACCAACGCTAACAAGGCACAATACAAAGACTTTTTGAATCCAGGGCAGGTGAAGTTGTTTGAACTTTATCCTGAAACCTACAAGATGAATGTCTATGAAACTCGCCGCACAGCCTCTGTGCCTCAATATGTGTACGATGCCACTAAAGCAAACGCCACACGTGCTGAGTTGATTGCTCAAGGTAACGGTATTTCAGGCGCGACGATCGGCGTTCCTTTCCCAATACCTGCTAATGGGTTAGAAGTGATTTGGAACCATGTATTGCGTTTTCGTGGTGTCGATCTTGAAACTAACCGCAGTCAAGCATCACCGACTGCAGATGGTTCATATACCTTAGTTGAAACGGCGGAAGAGCTGCGTTTCGAGTATAGCCGTCCAGAAATTACTCTCGATAAGCTTAAAGAAACCAATACCTTGTTCTTCTTTAAGCAAGTTGTAACTCAGCCTGCGCGTTTGGCGGGTACGGCATTATTGGTTAAAGAAACCATGGATCAAGAAGCCTTGCCTCGTCAAGCTTGGACCTATAACACGGGCCAGCGCCGCGTACGTAAAGCGCCTAACATTGCCTTCGATACTCCAGGTACTGTTGCCGATGGTCTGCGTACCACAGATGATTTCGATATGTTTAACGGATCCCCTGTGCGTTACAATTGGGAACTTGTTGGCAAGAAAGAAATGTACATACCGTACAATGATTACAAACTGCACAGTGACAGCCTTAAGTACGATCAAATCTTAAAGCCTGGTCACATAAATCCAGATCTCGTTCGTTGGGAAAAACACCGTGTTTGGGAAGTGAAAGCAACCCTTAAAGCAGGCATGCGTCACATTTATAAGACGCGCGTTTTCTATATCGACGAAGATTCATGGCAGGTATCATTAACGGATATGTACGATAACCGTGATGAACTCTACCGTGTGGCAAACGCCCATAGTATTAACTATTATGAAGTGCCGACATTATGGACTACCTTAGAAGTGTTCCATGATTTGCAATCACGCCGTTACTTGGCAATGGGTCTAGATAACGAAGGTCGCATGTACAATTTCAAAGCGAACTTGACTGAATCTAACTTTACTCCAGATGCCCTAAGACGTGCAGGTATTCGTTAATAGTCAAACCTGAGGGGGCAAAAATATTTGCCCCCTTAATCTTGTAAGGAAGTTTGTATGTCGTTTAGCATGCTTCGTGCTGCATTGGTGTTAGGCTCTATTGGCTGTGCGTTTAGCCCACAAGTTAATGCCAAGTTAAATCCGCTTACCGTTCAAATCCAACCCTTAGCTCAATCCAAATTATTATTAGACCTAGCTAACGCGGGGGATCAACTCATCGCGGTTGGCCAAAGAGGCCATGTGCTGGTTTATGACAAGAGCTGGATTCAAGTGCCAACCCCAGTGCTGAGTCAGCTAACCAAGGTATTTTTCTTGGATGCAAAACTGGGCTGGGCCGTAGGCCATGATGCCAGCATTATTCACACCCAAGATGGCGGCCAGACTTGGCAGCTACAGATGCAATCTCGCGAAATTGAAAAGCCTTTCCTCGATATTCGTTTCTTTAATGCCAATGAAGGCATTGCCATAGGGGCTTATGGCTTGTTTTACCGCACACTGGATGGCGGGAAAACTTGGGAGCCTGAGTTCCATGAAGAATTACTGTTTGAAGAAGATGTCTCTTACCTTGCGGAGTTAAAAGCGGAAGACGAGGCCTTGTACTTGTCTGAACGAGCTGCACTTTTACCGCATTTCAATCGTATTATTCGTCTTAATGATTCACGACTATTATTGGTTGGTGAACTAGGATTGGTGGCTGAGTCTAAGGATAATGGCAAGCATTTTACTCGCACAGACTTTGATTATGATGGCTCTATGTTTAATGCTATCCAAGTGGGCGAGCAAATCTATGTGATGGGCCTGCGCGGCCATGTGTTTAAAACAGATTTGAGTTTATCTGATTGGCAACAAGTTGAATTACCCGTCAAGTCTTCTATTAACGGCGCTTTAGTACACAAAGGAGAGCTCTACATAGTCGGTAATGCGGGTGTTGTGCTGCGCTTAGATGGCAAAGGTCACGCTGAGATAGTGGCACGCCGTCAAGGCGAAAATATTGTCGCTGTTGCAGAAAGCGCCGATAAACAATTATGGTTTGCCGGTTCTAACGGTCTTTTTCAGCTTAAATAATGCTTTTAGGCAGACATTTTAATACAAAACAATAACAGGGCCTAAGCGATGTTAGAAAAACTGGTCAATGGATTTGAAACTCACTTATTTCGTAACCGCATGTGGGTAATAGTGTCATTTATTTTAATGACATTCTTTTTAGGTTACCAAGCCAGCCAACTGAAAATGGACGCGGCGTTCAGTAAAAATATTCCACTCAATCATGAATACATGAAGGTGTATCAAAAGCATCAGAAAGATTTTGGTGGCGCCAATAGCATCATGGTGGCAGTAGAGGATACCAGTGGTAATATTTTTAACCCTGTGTTTTTCGATGCACTGAAAAATGTCCATGATCAGTTATTTTTTATTCCGGGTGTTGAGCGTTCACAGGTTAAATCTTTGTTTTCGCCTTCGACCCGTTTCACTGAAGTCGTGGAAGACGGTTTTGCCGGCGGCCCGGTCATTCCTGCCGATTACAATAACTCTCAAGCCAGCCTAAATTTAGTGCGAGACAATATAGAGAAAGCGGGTATTGTTGGCCGCTTAATTGCCAATGATTACTCGGCGGCTATGGTGTCGGCACAGTTGATGGATTTCGATCCAGATACAGGTAAACCTCTGGATACCATAGCGTTTGCCAATCAATTAGAGCAAGAACTCAGAGTTAAGTTTGAAACTGACACCATCAAGGTTCACATCATAGGTTTTGCCAAAATGGCAGGCGATGTTGCCGAAGGCGCGAAAGGCGTGTTGGTGTTTTTCCTTATCGCAATCGCTATCACAGCGGTTATGGTATACCTGTTTTCTAAATCCTTAATGCTCACAGTATTGCCTTTGGTTTGCAGTATCGTAGCGGTAATTTGGCAATTAGGCTTGTTAACTGTCGTGGGCTTTGGCCTTGACCCCATGTCCATTTTGGTGCCGTTTTTAGTGTTTGCCATTGGCGTGAGTCACGGCGTACAGATGATCAACGCGGTTCGTCGCCGTGTGTTAGATGGCCAAACCACAAAAGCGGCCAGTGCCAGCGCGTTTAGAAGTTTATTGGTGCCTGGCGGCGTGGCACTCTTGTCCGATACTGTGGGTTTTTTAACGCTATTGGCGATTGATATTGGCATCATTCGTGAGCTGGCAATTTCAGCCTCCTTAGGTGTGGCGGTGATCATTTTAACCAACCTTATTTTGCTGCCTTTGGTGATTTCTTATACCAATTTGACCTTAGTAAAAGATAACCCGCAAACCAGTGAGAAAATTGAGCAGCTTTGGCGCAAACTTTCTTGTTTTGCTACGCCTAAATACGCCGTTGTCGTGCTGAGTGTGACAGTGCTCTTGTATGGTGCGGGTTATATGCAGTCAACTAAAATGCAAATCGGTGATTTACAAGGCGGAGCGCCGGCGCTGCATCAAGACTCCCGTTACAACTTAGATACCTTCTTTATTACCGATCATTTCTCTATCACCACAGACGTCATGACTGTCATTGTCGAAGCTAAGCCTGAAGCTTGTACCTATCATTCGCTACTTAACCAAATCGATCAGTTCGAATGGATGGTGGCCAACACTCCAGGGGTTGAGTCTACGGCGAGTTTGGCGTCAATTGCAAAGCAAGTGAATGCAGGCTTTAACGAAGGCAATCCAAAGTGGCAAATACTGCCGCGCACCACTGCAAGTTTAGTGCAAGCGGTGGGACAGGTGCCGACTACCTCTGGCCTATTAAACGGTAATTGCTCTGTGATGCCTGTGTACCTTTTCCTTAAAGATCACAAAGCAGACACAATCAACACTGTGGTGGCTAAAGTTAAAGCTGTGGCTGCAGAGCTTAATAACGATGATCTTAGTTTCAGGTTAGCTTCTGGCCCTGTTGGGGTGATGGCAGCAACCAATGAAGCGGTCAGTGAAGCACAACTGCCGATGATGATTTATGTCTATGGCGCGGTATTTATTTTATGTTTAATCAGCTTTAAGTCCTTAAAAGCGACGGTGGCTGTGATAATTCCACTTTATGTGGTCTCAACCTTAGCCCAAGCCTTGATGACATTGCTGGATATTGGCCTTGCTGTCAGTACCTTACCTGTTATTGCCTTAGGTGTGGGTATAGGTGTGGATTACGGTATTTATATTCTATCTACCATGTCTAATAAGCTCAGTAATGGCATGGCGGTGCAGCAGGCGTATTTTGAAGCCTTAGTTGAACGGGGCAGCGCGGTTATTTTCACTGGGCTTACTTTGGCGATAGGGGTCAGTACTTGGTTTTTCTCGGCGCTTAAGTTCCAGATGGATATGGGAATTTTATTAACATTTATGTTTTTAGTGAATATGTTGGGCGCGATAATTATCCTGCCAGCACTCTCTGCCATTTTCTGGCGAAATCCCAAATAAATCGGCTTGTAACCCAAGCTGCAACTGGGAATGACTAAACCAAAAAGGGAGCTTAGGCTCCCTCTTTTTTTGCATAGTTAGGCTCTTTTTACGCGTTTATTATCATCCTAGACATTTAAAAGCGCTAAATACTGGATTTAGAGAGGATGTACCACTAAAATTTTCCTCGAAATGGCGCCAAATTAGTAATAGACTTTGCCACAGTTCTCAGACTTAACCTTCTGAGCCAACAAGCCGAAGCATCCAAATAATGATAAAAGCGCTGCCATAGACGCTTAAGGAATCTGCAACATGGCCTTGAAAGATGCAATGCCTTCAGTACTACTCGAAAATGTAGTGCAATTAATTCATACCAAAATCCCTAATTCACAAGTAACTCAAGTGGAGCAGTTCGCTAATTGCCTCTACGCTCACATGTCCAAAGATGATTTAAACGCGCGTAATGACAGCGATTTATATGGCGCTGTGGTGAGTTTATGGAATGCCCTAAACCAAACGGCAGAACATGATACCCATATCCGTGTGTTTAACCCAAGCCAGGCCAAGCACGGTTGGCAATCTACTCACAGTATTATCGAAATTATCCAGCCGGATATGCCTTTCCTTGTCGATTCTGTGACTATGGCGCTGAAGCGTTTGGGCGTAACAGCCCATGTGATGTTGCATACGCCACTGGCTGTTGTGAGGAAAAAAGATACCGTCACTCAAGTGGGTTTCGTCAATGATGCCCCCAAAGGTGCCGACACAGTCGCAGTGTTCCTGGTCGAAATTGATAGACGCAGCAGTGATGCTGACATCAAAGCCATCGAAAAAGAACTGGCTTCAGTGTTGGCAGATGTCGCAGCTTCAGTGAATGACTGGCAAAAAATGACGGATACGCTCACTGACACCATAAAGCAGCTACCCAAACGTCCTTTCCCGGGTCAAAAAGCGGAAGTGGATGAGGCGGTGAGCTTCTTAACGTATCTTAATAATCATCACTTTACCTTACTGGGTTATCGCTATTATGAACTTAATCGCGTCGAAGGTGATGTTGAGTTAGTACCTGACTTAAGCACTAGCCTAGGCTTGATGAATAAGAATAAAACATCGCAGGTTGAGAAAGTCTTGATGTTGTCTAGCTTCTCTGAGTCTGCCCGCAAGCAAGCCTTAGATGAAACCTTATTGATCTTGACTAAGAGCTCGGCTAAGAGCCGCGTGCATCGCCCTGCCTATGTGGACTATATAGGTATCAAGCGTTTCGATAAAAAAGGCAATGTGATCGGCGAAGACAGATTTATCGGTCTATACGCATCCAATCTATACAACCGTTCACCACGTGAAATCCCATTGTTGGCTGAAAAAGTTCAGCGTATCTTGGACAGCTCAGGTTTAGCACCGCGCTCTCACGATTACAAAGCCTTAATGAACATCTTGGAAAACTTACCCCGAGATGAGTTAATTCAGGCAAAAGATAAAGAGTTGGCAAAAATCGCCCACGGCGTATTAGAGATGCAAGACAGAGACAAACTTAAATTGTTTGTCAGAAAAGACGGCTTTGGCCGCTTCCTGTCCTGTTTAGTGTATGTCTCCAAAGAGCGTTACAACACTAAGCTTCGTCAAGATACTCAACGTATCCTGGCGCAGCATTTTAAGAGTATCGAAGAAGTAGAATTTACTACCTATTTCTCCGAGTCAACCTTGGCTCGTACTCATTACATTATCAAAGTTGATAATAACAATATGGATGTCGATGTGGCCTCAATCGAGAAAAATCTATTCGAAGCAGCCCGCTCTTGGGAAGATAAACTCAATACTTCGTTAAATACTCGTTTAGGTGAACAAAAAGGCACGGCCTTAACTAAGCGTTATCTTCACTCTTTCTCTCCAAGCTACAAGGAAGATGTACTGCCAAGCTCTGCGGTTGTGGATCTTGAACACCTTGAAGCGCTAGATGATGAACACAAGCTTGGCATGTTGTTTTATCAACCGCAGGAAACGGCATTAAACGACAACAAGGTGCGTTTAAAACTGTTCCACAAGGATGAGCCTATTCATCTGTCTGATGTGTTACCTATGCTGGAAAACTTTGGCCTGCGGGTAATTAACGAACGCCCTTATGAAGTAAAAACCACTGACGGTGCCACGTTCTGGATTTTGGACTTCTTAATGACAGTCCAAGGCGCGGCGACGCAAAATATTTCAGACAGCCAAGACAGATTCCAAACGTCTTTATCCCAAGTGTGGCAAAAGAAGCTTGAAGACGACGGCTTTAACCGTATGGTCTTGTCTACTGGCTTAAGTGGCCGTGAAGTTTCCATCTTACGTGCCTATGCTAAATATATGCGTCAAATCGACGCGACATTTAGTCAGTCATACATAGAAGAAACCTTTAGCCGCTATCCAAAGCTTGCCGAGCTATTGGTGAAGATGTTTATCCGTAAATTTAATCCAAAGCTGAAAACGCGCACCTTAAGCAAGTTTTTAGAGCAGATTAATAAGCAGTTAGATGATGTATCAAGTTTAGATGACGACAGGATCATTCGTCGCTATCTGGATCTGATTAACGCGACCTTAAGAACCAACTTCTATCAGACTACGGAAACCGGTGATTTTAAAGCCTCTATTTCGTTTAAGTTCTCACCTCATCTTATTCCGGAAATGCCTAAGCCATTGCCTAAGTTTGAGATTTTTGTCTACTCACCAAGAGTAGAAGGTGTGCATCTTCGTGGCGGTAAAGTGGCCCGCGGTGGTTTACGTTGGTCTGACAGACGCGAAGATTTCCGTACAGAAGTCTTAGGTCTGGTTAAGGCGCAGCAAGTTAAGAATACCGTAATCGTACCTGTGGGTGCCAAGGGCGGTTTCGTTTGTAAGCAGATGCCAATTGATGGCAGTCGCGAAGCCATCTTCGCTGAAGGTCAAAACTGTTACCGTATCTTTATTCGCGCCTTATTGGATATCACAGACAATATCGTTAACGGTCAAGTGGTGCCTCCAGTAGATGTGGTTCGCCACGATGAGGATGACCCTTATCTAGTGGTTGCCGCCGATAAAGGCACAGCGACATTCTCTGATATCGCTAACGCTATCGCCATCGAGTTTAACTTCTGGTTAGGCGATGCGTTCGCCTCAGGTGGCAGTAATGGTTACGATCATAAGAAGATGGGCATCACAGCCAAAGGTGCGTGGGAGTCAGTTAAACGTCACTTCCGTGAAATCGGCACAGATTGCCAAACCACAGACTTTACTTGTGTTGGCATAGGTGACATGGCGGGCGATGTATTTGGTAACGGTATGCTGTTATCTGAACACATTAAGCTTGTAGCTGCCTTTAACCATATGCACATCTTCATTGACCCAACGCCAGATGTCCCAGCCAGTTTTGCAGAACGTCAACGCTTGTTTGCATTACCTCGCTCAAGCTGGGAAGACTACAACAGCAAGTTGATTTCTAAAGGCGGCGGCATTTTCTTGCGTTCAGCTAAGTCGATTAAGCTCACTGCAGAAATGCAGCAGATGCTTGAAACTGACAAAGAAGCCATGAACCCCACTGAACTGATGAAAGCCCTGCTGAAAATGCCAGTGGATCTTATTTGGAACGGCGGTATTGGTACTTATGTTAAAGCGACTCGTGAAACTCATGCTGAAGTGGGCGATCGCGCTAACGATGCACTGCGAGTTAATGGTAATGAGCTTAGGGCTAAGATTATTGGTGAAGGCGGTAACTTAGGTTGTACCCAGTTAGGCCGTATTGAATACGCGGCTAACGGCGGACGCATGAATACTGACTTCGTGGATAACGTAGGTGGTGTGGATTGCTCGGACAACGAAGTCAACATTAAGATTTTCTTAAATACCTTAGTCGCCGAAGGTGAACTGACGGTTAAGCAGCGCAATACCTTGCTTGAAGAAATGACTGATGAAGTCGGTGAGATTGTACTGCAAGATTGTAAAGATCAGACCCGTACTATCTCGGTAACTCAAGTTCACGGTGCATCACAACTCAAAGAGCATATTCAGTTTATTCATCATCTTGAAAAAGAAGGTAAGCTAGATAGAGCACTGGAGTTCTTGCCTACAGAAGAAGACTTAACTGAACGCTTAGCCAATGGCCGCCCATTAACACGTCCTGAATTGTCCGTGTTAGTGGCTTATGCCAAGATGGTGCTAAAAGAGCAGTTAGTGACCCCAGAAATTACTGAAGACACTTTCTTGAGTAAGCTACTTGTGGCGTATTTCCCGCAGAAATTGCAAAAGCGTTATGCGTCTAAGATGACTCATCATCCACTTCGCGGTGAAATTATTGCGACTTCTTTAGCCAATGAATTGGTTAACGACATGGGCTTTAATTTCGTGCAGCGCATGAAAGATGAAACTGGCGCGACGGTTGCTGAAGCGGCGATTTGCTACACTATGGCCCGTGAAGTCTTTGGTCTTGCTGAGTTAACTAAATCAATCACAGATCTCAATGGCATTGTCCCTGCTGTGGTTCAAGGTGAGATGTTGCACCAGTTACGCCGTAATATGCGTCGTGCTTGTCGCTGGTTTATTCGTCATCGTAACCGTTCGCAAAACATTGAACAGACAGTGGCCTTCTTTAGACCTGTGTTTGAACAGCTCAAGCTTGATGTTGATAAGTACATGATTGAAGCGGAAGTGAAAGCCATCTCTGCTGAAATCAACTCGTTAACGAAAGAGAATGTGCCTAAGCCTGTCGCTCAAGTGATTGCTAAAATGAGCACCTTGTTCTCAGCCTTAGATATCGCGCAAATCGCCCAGCTTGAAAATAAGCCGTTAGAACTTGTGTCTGAGACTTACTTTAAATTAGGTGCGAAAGTGGAGCTGCATTGGTTCCTAGCACAGATCAGTGCTCAACCTGTGGCAAACCATTGGCAAGCACTGGCTCGAGCGGCGTTCCGCGAAGAGCTAGATTGGCAGCAACGAGCGTTAAGCTCTGTGGTATTACGGACTTGTACCGATACCTGTGATGCCGATAGCGTGATCAAGCAATGGATTGGGGCCAACCAGCCATTATTGGCTCGCTGGTTCCACATGCTGGCAGACTTCAAGGTGTCTCAAAGCCATGAGTTTGCGAAGTTCTCAGTGGCACTTCGAGAACTTAACCTGCTTATCCTTCATTGCGAAGCTGTGAAGTAGTTTAATCATCCTATATAAGCCCTGGCCAATGCCGGGGCTTTTTTTAGCCTGAGGAAATTCGATGTTGTACTCGTTAGCACAAAAATTTATGTTTCAAATGGATGCAGAGCAAGCTCATGATCTTGCAATTAAAAGTTTGAAATTTACCGCCAATTCTCCCTTGGCTTGCGGTTACAGCCAGGCGCTACAGTCAAGCCCTGTTAACTGCATGGGAATTACATTTCCCAATCCCGTGGGTTTGGCTGCGGGCCTAGATAAAGACGGTGAAGCGATAGATGCATTTCACGCCATGGGTTTTGGTTTTGTGGAAGTGGGTACAGTCACGCCTAAGCCACAGGCAGGAAATGATAAACCTAGATTATTTCGGTTAACTAAGGCGAAAGCCATTATTAATCGAATGGGATTTAATAATAAAGGCGTGGATAATCTGGTTAGAAATTTACAAGCTAAGAAAACCGATATTTTGGTCGGGGTTAATATAGGTAAAAATAAAGACACGCCGGTAGAGCAGGGTAAGGATGATTATTTAATTTGCATGGACAAAGTGTACCCTTATGCAGCCTATATCACGGTTAATATTTCATCGCCTAATACCCCAGGTCTTCGAACTATGCAATATGGGGCATTACTGGATGAATTGCTGGCATCAATTAAAGCTAAGCAGGCAGAACTCGCTGAAAAATATCATCGCTATGTGCCGGTTGCGCTAAAAATTGCACCAGATTTAACGGCAGATGAAATTGAGAGCATAGCCATGAGCTTAATCAGCAATCAATTCGATGCCGTCATAGCCACGAATACCACTTTGAGCCGCGATGGCGTAGAGGGAATGACTCATGGCACTGAAATGGGTGGCTTAAGTGGTGCGCCGTTAACAGCAGCTTCCACTATGGTAATAAAGCAATTGGCCAGTTTCTTAAATAAAAAGATCCCGATCATAGGTGTGGGTGGTATTAATAGCGCGCAAGATGCACTAGATAAATTTGATGCTGGCGCTAATTTAGTGCAGATATATTCAGGCTTTATCTATCAAGGGCCCAAAATAATTAAAGAAATTGTCAATGCCGTTAAGATGAAATAAGTGATCTTGAATGAGCGTTAGATCTTATTTATGAGTGCGATCAAAATTTTGATCGCGCGATCTATCTAAGAGATTGATCCTAAATAACAATATTTAATCTTTTTTTGATATTGCGCGAAATATCATCTATTATATTCAAGTGTTGTTATTATTTAGGTGCGGGCTATGTTATTAATGCCAACCAAGGACTGGCGCTGGGAGTTTAATGAAGAATACGGCCAATTGGCGCTATCTTTAGATACTCAAATGTCATTTCTGACTGCATATAAAACAAAAATGCTGATCCCAGATGCTTTAAAAGGAATGAAATTTAGTGTTGAACACGCTAAGTTTTATATTCGCATGCTCGAACGTTTACCTCAATTATTAACACTTTCAGATGCGATGATAGTACAGACAGCACTTAATGCCACCGCAGCGCATTTTCTACTTAAGCCTCAGATGCCAAAATCTTGGTTTTTTGATGTGAGCGATGAATGTGTGTATTTCGATTTGGGTAAGGTTTTCCAGTTAAAAAACAATCAGCAGTCCATGCTTGTTCTGGTCGTCGAAGTGGGTCTGCAATCAGTATTAGTAATGAACTTATCTGCTGCCTGCCAATTGTCAGATAACAAGTCCCTCGGCCAATTTGATACTATTAAGGTCATGCACGATAGATTGCATCCTCTGAGCAGAGCCAAACAAATCGTCGCTGCCTAAGCGCGAGTTTTATTTGTCCGATAGCTAATTCCACATAGTTAATTCTATCTTGCTAATACCCCATAGGTAATAGTCACGCCATCCACTTCTGGGTTGCACTCTTGTGTCGCGTTTTTGAAAGGGAATCCCCTTATTGCATTAATACGCCTAAAATTGAAAAGCTTGAGCGACTCTCATTGTTCAGATAATTATTGTGATTGGTATAATACTTGCGCGCTATAGCCTAAACTAGCTCAGTGCTTTGATGGTTTTTTGACTAAACAGAAAATGACTTCTGCTAGCAATCCAAGTTAATAAAAGAATTTAAGTAAACAATTACAGTGTGTTAGCTTGAGTTTTGATTATATTGATTTCTGTGATATTACTCAAAAAAATGCTTGATCCTAAGTGGATTTTAGTATTTTATGAGCCTGAGTTTATTGGGGACACGGCATGTTAATAAAGAAACAAACGGCCGACTTATGCCATAAAAACAGCGAATGAACTTATATGACTGTCCCGTGTTTATGGACAAGCTAAGCCGAACAGCTTAAGAGGGAGAAAAAACCTGGTTCATTAAGATAAATAACAAAAACACGGTCAAAAAATTCGCCACGCTAAACGTGGCATATTACGGCGTTTTGAACATGCGCTGTAGCAACCTTAAGCCTAACGGCTTGTAGCGTTATAGAAAGGAAATTACCTATGGTTGAACACATCACAGGCATGCTTGCTGGAATTGGTGTGCTGTCTTTACTCTGTCAATGGCTTGGTTGGAAATTACGATTACCTGCCATTTTGCCCTTGTTACTGTGTGGTTTATTACTTGGCCCTGGGCTAGGTATTCTCGATCCCGATGAAATTTTCGGCGATTTGCTTTTCCCAATTATTTCTTTGGGTGTTGCCGTCATTCTTTTTGAAGGTGCACTCACACTTAATTTTAAAGAAATTAAAGATCATGGCCGTATGGTGACCAACCTAGTCACCATAGGTGCGCTAATCACTTGGGCCTGTATTGCTCCCGCAGCCCATTACATATTGGGTTTAGAGTGGTCTTTGGCACTACTTTTCGGTGCTCTTGTGGTGGTAACAGGTCCGACTGTGATCGTGCCTATGTTGCGCTCGGTGCAGCCAAAGTCTAACTTGTCCAGTATTCTTCGTTGGGAAGGCATAGTGATTGACCCCATAGGGGCGTTACTTGCGGTATTGGTCTATGAATATATCGCAGTAACCGCAGATCCTACCACCCACGTGCTTAATGCGCTGGGACTGACGTTATTGCTCGGTTTAGGCTTGGGTGCGCTGGCGGGTTACTTTATCGGTGTGGCGCTTCGCAGTAACGTGTTCCCGCATTATTTGCGCAACACGGCTGTGCTGACCATTATGCTTGGGGTATTTGTCGGCTCAAACATCATTCAGGAGGAATCAGGCTTACTGACTGTGACTGTGATGGGTATTTGGCTTGCCAACATGCGCGGAGTAGACATAGCTGAAATCTTAGAGTTTAAAGAAACCCTAACAGTATTACTCATTTCAGCGCTCTTTATTTTGCTTGCTGCGCGCCTAGATTCCAGTGCCATGTTAGATCTTGGTTGGGGCGGCTTAGGCGTCTTGGTTGTGGTCATGGTAATCGCCAGACCATTGAGTATATGGATTTCGGGCCTTGGGACTTCATTAACCTCGGCAGACAAGTGGTTTTTAAGTTGGATGGCTCCGCGCGGTATTGTTGCAGCAGCTATTTCATCTTTATTTGCGATTAAACTTGAAAGCCTTGGGGTTGAAGGTGCCAGCACTATCGTGCCGCTGGTGTTCTTAATCATCATAGGCACTGTGGTGATCCAGAGTTTGACTGCGGGACGCTGGGCTAAATTTCTCGGTGTGAAGGCGGGTTCATCTCAAGGTTTACTTATCTTTGGTGCGTCCAAGTTTGCCCGTGAGCTTGCAAGTTTACTGCAGACTAAGCAAATAAAAGTCGTATTAGCCGATAATAACTGGGATAACATTCGCCAAGCGCGTATGGACAATATTCCTGTGTATTTTGGTAATCCAGCATCAGAACATGCCACCACCTATCTTGACTTAAGTGGTATTGGCCGTGTGCTGGTGATGTCGCCATATCGTCAATTAAATCCTTTGGTGAGTTTCCATTTCCAGGATTTATTTGGTACCGAGAAAGTCTATGGCCTCAACAATGCTGAAGGCGTTAGTGCTCGCCATCAATTATCGGAAAATTATTTAAAGCGTTTGTGCTTATTTGGTGAGGCAGTGTCTTATGCCAAGATAGCCAGTTTGATGGCCAAAGGCGCCGTGCTGAAAGTGACTAACATCACAGAGAGTTTCACCTTCGAACATTTCCGTCAGCGCTACGGTGATACGGCAATGCCGCTCTTGTATCTAACCAAAGATGCCAAGGTGAAAATTGTTTCAGGTACTGAACCCTTTGACTTCCCTGTGGGTATTGAACTTATCAGTCTGCTACCTATCGATGCCCAAGAGCAAGCCCTAGTGCAAAAAGCGTTAGCGGAAGAAGCCGATCGTGCGGCGAAAGTGCAAGCTGAAATTGAGGCTAAAGCCGCTGCAGAAGCCCGTAAAGTAAAAGAAGCAGAAGAAGCTGAGCAAAGAGCAATTGCTAAAGAGCAAGCTCGCGTCGAAGCCCAGCAACTCGCAGAGGAAGAAGCCTATAAACAGCAGCAAGCCATAGCTGAGCAAGCTGAAGCAGAGGCGCTAACGTCTAATGATGACACTATCATTGATACAACTGCAGCTGAGCCAATTGATGCTGTAGTTGAAGAGACGGATAAACCTAAAACCTAACCATGCATGAGTGTATCGCTTTGATTTTTGCGCATCAGCTTTAGGGGGCGCTAGAGTCAATCAATACAAAAAAGGCTTAACCCTAAGGTTAAGCCTTTTTTATTTGCGCGCATTGGTAATAATTAATCCAGTATCTTCACTGAATTACGACAAATGATCGAGCACCACTTGATGATGATCTTTGGTTTTAAACTTATCGAACAGTTTAACGACTTTGCCATCTGTGCCAATAAGAAAACTTAATCTGTGAATGCCATCATAAATTTTTCCCATAAATTTTTTTTCACCCCATACGCCAAAGGCATCGGCGATGGCGTGATCTTCATCACTGAGTAAGTCAAAGTTAAGCTCTTGCTTATCATGAAACTTTTTAAGCCTTGCAACAGGATCTGGACTTATTCCCACCACGCTGACCTTCATGGCGTCAAGTGCTTCAAAACTGTCACGTAATCCTTGTGCTTGTACCGTGCAGCCTGGGGTTGAGGCTTTAGGGTAGAAGTACACTAAAACAGGCCCGTGAGCTAATAAGGCCGTTAATGCTACTGGCTGTCCATCTTGGTTGTTGAGTTCGAATGCGGGTGCAGATTGACCGGTTTGTAATGTGTTCATTGGCTCTCCTAAGGGGTTGCGATGCCTTGCATGCGCTTAATGCTGCACTCTAGTGACAGGCTTGCAGCTAATGAATGAATGCTGTGTTCAAGTTGTTGTAAATCAATTTGTTCTGGGATGTTAATCGCAAGGTACACAGATTGAGTCAGGCTGTTGGCACTGCCATCGGCGTGAGAGCGGACGGCGGCAAGATCCAGTGATTGTGCTGCCAAAAACTCGGTGATTTTTTGCATGGTGCCGCGCTGATCTTCGCCATTGAAACTCACTTCAATACGAGAAACATAATTTTTAGGTGTGTGTTTAGAGGTGCGCTTCATTATCGTCATTAGCTCAAGTTCTACACTGAGATTCGGTAATACACTCTCAATCTTAGTGATTGCACTCCAGGCGCCTGAAATCATCATGATAAGGGTGAATTCATTGCCAAAGATAGCCATGCGACTATCGACAATATCACATTCACAATCACTTGCTAGGCGAGCTAAACGGCTGACGAGTCCAGGGCGATCGGCGCCCATGGCGGTTACAACCAAGTAGTGGGTCATGCAGTGTCCTTTTTAGGTTAAAAATGCATCACTTAAGGGCGTGTTGCGCAATAAGGCTAATGTTAACATAAGTATTTCAATTTGAGATCCCTGTTAAGGCTTGTCATTAGCGGTAGGCCTAAGTAACATAGCGAATCCTGAAATTCTGGGGAAGTCAGATGTTAAAAGGAAGTATCGTAGCCTTAATCACGCCAATGAACCGTGATGGCTCAGTAGATAATGCTAGCCTTGAGAGGCTAGTTGAGTTTCATATAAATCAGGGCACAGATGCCATTGTTGCCGTAGGCACCACTGGCGAATCGTCGACCCTGGCTCAGTCAGAACACATAGCGGTTGTAGAACAAGTGGTGTCTTTTGCCGCAGGCCGTATTGCTGTTATTGCTGGCAATGGCGCTAATGCAACGGCCCATGGTGTTGAGCTCACTCAAAAGCTCGCCAAAACGGGCGTCGATGCCATGCTTGGTGTAACCCCTTATTACAATAAACCATCGCCTAAAGGCATAATCGCTCATTACACTGCGATTGCTAATAGCACAGACATAGCGCAAATTCTTTACAATGTGCCGGGTCGCACTTGCCTTGATATGCAGCCAGAGGTTATCGCTGAGCTTGCTAAGGTCAGCAATATTATCGGGGTAAAAGAGGCGACCGGTGACGTGTCTCGCGTGGCAAAACTGCGTGCATTATGCGGCGATGATTTTTTACTTTACAGTGGTGATGATGCCAGCGCCAAAGACTTTTTACTGCTGGGTGGTGATGGGGTCATTTCTGTCGCTAATAATATAGTGCCCAAAGCATTTAAAGTCATGTGCGATGCTGCCTTAAGTGGTAATGCAGAGCTTGCCAAGATCCATGACGACACCCTCAGAGGCCTGTATGGTTCTCTTTTTTGTGAAGCCAATCCTATCCCTGTAAAATGGGCGAGTCATCAACTAGGATTGATTACTAATGCTTATATTCGTTTGCCTTTAACTGAACTTTCAGAGCAGTTTCATGGTCTGTTGTTAGAAACAATGAAGCAAGCACAGCTTAAGGTCTAATTATTCATGTTAGTAAAAGAAAAATTAAAACAAATTACCCCAATACTTTTGGTTGCGGCAGTCTCAGCAGCCTGCAGTTCACCTATCGATCGCCGTCAAGTGAATGGCACAGATGAATACATTAATGCAGAAGTGACGCCTGGACTTAACATTCCAGCTAGCCTAACTACACCGCCATACACTAAAGAGTATGAAATCCCTCCTGTAGGCACTAAGGCAAATACGGCTATTGTGGGTAAAAAACTTGATATCCGTGCGCCACTGCAAGTCTTGCCTATGGCAGAAGGCACTCGAGTTGAAGAGAATAGTGACAATATCCGCGTGGTTATTGAGTCTATCGATAACAGCATGGATCTGCAGCAAGAGATCTTTGACACCATTCGCGGTTCACTGATTGACTCAGGCATTACTGTCTTGGTTGAAAATACCAATGAAGGCTTTATTGAAACCGATTGGATAACCAGTGAAGAAGTTATCGAGTCTAATTGGTGGAGTGCCGATAAGGTGTACCAGTTACGCCAGCGTTATCGCTATGATATCGCCATTAAGCCCCATGGCCGCACTGCTGATGTCACCATCAATCTGATTGAGCATGAAGAACATTATAACGGTGAAAACCAAGGCGTGTTGCTCAGTGGTGAAGATAAACGCCGCTACACCATCGACAGACTGAACAGCAGCGTAGCTTACATGAGTGCTAAGCGTGAGCAGTTACTCAAAGAAAACCGTTTACGCCAAAGCCGCGGCATCGACCTTCAGCTTATCGCTGCGCAGGGTAAAGAAGGCGCGTACTGGTTAGCCGATGGAAAGTTTAAGCAAGTGTGGGACAGATTGCGTATCGTGTTACCTGAGCTTGGGTTTGACGTACTGGATATGGACATGAACAAAGGTCTGTATTATGTCAATCTAGAAGAAAGTGGCGGTTTCTGGAGCTCGCTCTGGGGCGATGAAAGCCTAGCGCTTGATAAAGGCAACTACCGAGTGGTGTTAACGGCCAGCGATGATACTAATAAGACTAACATCTATCTGAAAGACGTGGCTGGTGAGCCTGTTGATGATGAAGTCATGGCTCAAGTATTCAAGAGTTTTGCTGATCTGATGCAAACGGATCGTAAAGTACGTTAAGTCTTTAATCAGCAGGTTCTGCGGGTGATTTGATTGCCAGCTATTTCAGAAGAGATCTTAGGGTCTCTTTTTTATTGGGCGTTTTTATTAAATGTAAGCATTTGTTATTTTGTAAGTAAAAGTAAAACCCCTATGCCTCAAGTGTTTGGCTAAGTAAACTAGCGTAAACTTACAGTAGATGTGTATCCAGCTTATGGCTGGGGTACGAGGTCATAATGAAAAAAATATTTCTCCTGATTGCCCTATTGGCATTGGCTTGGTTTGGTTATCAAGCCAGCCTAAGTCCTGAAATTACCGCCACTAAACCCCGTCCTTTAGCCAATGTGGTGGTGGCCAAAGCAGCCATGCAAACCGTGCGTGATGAAGTGGAAGCCATAGGCACAAGTAAGGCATTTGATTCTGTGACTATCACAGCCAAAATCTCAGAGTTGATTTCTAGTGTTAATATTCGTGACGGCCAGAATGTACAGAAGGGCGACTTATTGGTGCAATTGCAAAATACTGAGCAGTTGGCCAAAGTCAGGGTTGCCGAGGTCAAGCTTGCGGAGCATCAGAGGGAGTTTGCCAGGATCCGCAGCCTAGTGAGCAATAAGACCATTGCTGAAAATGAACAAGACAGATTGCAAACCCTGATTGACACTACTAAAGCCGAATTGGCTCAAGCGGGTTCTGCCTTAGGTGACAGAGCAATCACAGCGCCATTTTCAGGCCGCCTTGGCTTAATTCAAGTCAGTGTTGGTAGCCTTGTAACCCCAGGACAGCAAATCACCACCTTAGATGATGTGAGCCAAATCAAATTAGATTTTTCCGTACCTGAGCGTTTTATCAATGAAATTCAAGTGGGCAAACAAGTTGAAGCCAAGGCGGTTGCTTTTCCCGGAAGACTATTTAATGGCAAGGTTACCTCTATCGATAGCAGAGTGAATCCCACCACGCGCGCCTTGACGGTTCGCGCTATCATTCCGAATACGGATTTTGCCCTGTTACCTGGTATGTTAATGAAGGTGAAACTGATTAAACAAAGCCGCGAAGCCTTATTATTGCCAGAATCAGCCATCATTCCTATCCAGTCATCCCATTATATTTACACCTTAGATGCTGATAACAAGGTGGTGCGTCAACAAGTCACCTTAGGAACACGCACCCGAGGTTGGGTGGAGATTGTCGAGGGAGTCGAGCTCGACCAAGCTGTGATCATTCGTGGTATCTTAAAAGTGCGCCCTGGGGATGAAGTGCAGGTAGAATTGCAAGAGAGATTTAAGTTCGCCATCCAAAGCACAGAGGATACTCTGCTATGATCCTTACCGACTTATCTGTAAAGCGGCCGGTGTTTGCCTCTGTCATCAGTATTTTACTTATCGTACTTGGGTTAGTGGCATTCGATAAATTGCCGTTAAGGGAGTATCCCAATATCGATCCGCCCATAGTGTCCATAGAAACCAGCTATCGCGGCGCCAGTGCCTCAGTGGTCGAGAGCCGCATCACCCAGCTTATCGAAGACAGGTTAAGTGGCGTAGAAGGTATACGTCATGTGAGTTCATCCAGCAGCGATGGCCGCTCCTCTGTGACATTGGAATTTGAAATTACCCGCGATATTGAAGCCGCAGCCAACGACGTGCGCGACCGAATCTCTGGGTTATTAGACAGATTGCCCGATGAGGCTGACACGCCTGCTATCTATAAGGCCAATGGCGGCGACGAAGTCATTATGTGGCTTAATCTGGTGTCCGATCAGATGTCCACCTTAGAGCTTACCGATTACGCTAGCCGCTACTTAGTTGACCGATTTTCGGTTATCGATGGCGTAGCGCAAATCCATGTGGGCGGCGGTAAAGTATACGCCATGCGCATTTGGGTCGACAGAGAAGCCTTAGCCTCACGTAATTTGACCGTTGCAGACGTGGAAGCCGCATTGCGTTCAGAAAACGTCGAGTTGCCAGCGGGCTCTATCGAATCAAAAGAGCGTCACTTTACCTTAAGGGTAGAGCGCAGCTTTAGAACCGAAACCGATTTTGCCAACTTGGTCATTGCCCATGGGGATGACGGCTACCTGGTGCGCCTAGGGGATGTGGCCAAGGTAGAGATCGGCTCAGAAGAAGAGCGCATTATCTTTCGGGGTAATAAAGAATCCATGATAGGGATAGGGATCACCAAGCAATCTACCGCGAATACCTTAGATGTTGCCAGAGCGGCGAATGAGCTTGTTGATGAGATAAACCCAACATTGCCAGCGGGCATGGAAATCAAGCGCTCTTATGATAGCTCGGTATTTATCGAAGCCTCTATCGATGAAGTGTACCAAACCCTATTCTTGGCAATAATTCTCGTTATCATAGTCATTTATCTGTTTTTGGGTAGCGTGCGGGCCATGCTTATCCCCGCCATTACCGTACCCGTGTCATTACTTGCTACTTTTATTGTGCTGTATGCCTTAGGTTACACCATTAATTTGTTGACACTATTGGCCATGATCTTAGCCATAGGCATGGTGGTGGATGATGCCATTGTGATGCTGGAGAATATTCATCGCCGCATCGAACAGGGAGATTCGCCTTTAAAAGCGGCGTTCTTGGGCGCAAGAGAAGTGGCCTTTGCCGTGGTTGCCACGACTTTAGTGCTGGTGGCTGTATTTATGCCAATCACCTTCCTTGAAGGTGATATCGGTAAATTATTTAAAGAATTTGCTGTCACCATGAGTGCGGCAGTGATGTTTTCCAGCATAGTGGCACTGACGTTAACCCCTATGATGTGCTCTAAGTTATTAAAGCCTGCTGGGGAAGACCCTTGGTTGGTGCGTCAAGTGGACAAGGGCATGACGCGCTTAAGTCAAGCTTACGAGCGTACCTTAACCCAGGCATTTAAACGCCCGTTTCTGGTGTCGCTGATCATTATCACCGCCTTTGGGTTGAGCGCCTTCTTGCTTAAACAAGTGCCGCAGGAATTTGCCCCTCAAGAAGACAGAGGTTCGATGTTCTTAATGGTGAATGGCCCTCAAGGCGCGAGCTTTGAATACATAGAAAAATACATGGATGAAGTGGAAGGGCGCCTAATGCCACTAGTGGCCAGTGGCGATATTAAGCGTTTGCTTATTCGTGCTCCGCGTGGGTTTGGCCGCGCCGCAGACTTCTCCAACGGCATGGCAATAATCGTGCTTGAAGATTGGAGTAGTCGCAGGCCGGCTGGGGTGATTATCAATGATATTCGTAGCCGCTTAGAAGATTTAGCCGGCATTCGTGCTTTCCCTATAATGCGTCAAGCCTTTGGCCGTGGGGTAGGGAAACCCGTGCAATTTGTATTGGGCGGTCCAAGTTACCCAGAGCTTGCTCAGTGGCGCGACACCATGCTTGAAAAAGCCAAGGAAAATCCAAACTTGGTGGGCCTAGATCATGATTATCAAGAAACCAAACCGCAGCTTAGGGTCATCATAGACAGGGACAGGGCAGCAGCGCTTGGAGTTTCCATTTCCCACATTGGCCGTACGCTAGAGTCCATGTTAGGTTCTCGCTTAGTGACCACCTTCATGCGTGATGGTGAAGAGTATGATGTGGTTATTGAAGGCGATCGCGATAAGCACAATACCGCAGGGGATCTGAGTAACATACATGTCCGCTCAGACAGAAGTGATGTGTTAATTCCATTATCGAATTTGGTCACAGTGGAAGAGTTTGCCGATGCGAGCTCATTAAACCGTTATAACCGCATGCGAGCCATTACCTTGGAAGCCAACTTAGCGGACGGCTACAGCTTAGGGGAAGCACTGGATTATCTTAATGGCATAGCCGCAGCTTATCTTCCAGCCGAGGCCGTCATTAGCTATAAAGGGCCTTCCCTTGATTATCAAAGCTCAGGTAGCTCGATGAATTTTGTGTTCGTGTTGGCACTTGGGATCGTTTTCTTGGTGCTTGCGGCCCAGTTTGAAAGTTATATTCATCCTATGGTCATCATGCTGACTGTGCCCTTGGCCACCTTAGGTGCATTGTTGGGACTGTGGCTCACAGGGCAAAGCCTTAACATTTACAGTCAAATTGGCATCATAATGTTAGTGGGGCTTGCTGCAAAGAATGGCATTTTAATCGTTGAATTTGCCAATCAATTGCGCGACCGTGGACTTGAGTTTCAACAGGCTATTTTACAAGCATCAAGTCAGCGATTAAGACCTATATTGATGACGGGCATCACCACGGCGGCAGGTGCTATTCCGTTAGTGATGGCCAGTGGCGCGGGCGCAGAGACACGTTTTGTTATCGGTGTGGTGGTGATAAGCGGCATTCTGTTGGCAACATTCTTCACCTTAGTAGTGATCCCTGTGGCCTATAACTTGTTTGCCCGTCACACTAATTCGCCCGACACTGTGGCTAAACAGCTAGAGAAAGAGCTGTCTGAGGATTAGACGTATTAAGAATCGCAGCGTGAATTAACGCTACAGCAATGTGCATAACAAAAAGGCATGTCGA
Source organism: Shewanella denitrificans OS217 (assembly GCF_000013765.1). Lineage (NCBI taxonomy): Bacteria > Pseudomonadati > Pseudomonadota > Gammaproteobacteria > Alteromonadales > Shewanellaceae > Shewanella > Shewanella denitrificans. Next base: position 2,056,010 of record NC_007954.1, read on the forward strand.
AAGATGTGCCTTTTTCATCAGAGGCTGAGCCTTGTCCTGTGATAATGGATAAGCTCAACGCATAGGAAATGAATACTTGCTATGACAATACTTACCTCCTATGATCCTTTCGTTTTTTCTGACTTAACCTAATTGAGTATCCCCATGCTGACTTACCCACTATCTGGCAGTTCATCCGAACTTGTTATCAATATTCTTTCCATGGTGCTTAGCCAACATAAGCCGCTGGATCGCGCCTATTCTCAGCATTTCTCCGGCCTAACCCTGCCACCTTCAGAGCAGGCAAGGGTGACCCAAGTTGTCGGCGATATTTTACGTAAATTAAACCTGTACTGCTATTTAGCCGATATTCAGCCAGAAGAGTTTGAGCGCTTAGGCTCTAAATTACTCAATGCTTGGCATATCTTTCATGGCCTTGAATTACCCAACATGCAGTACGCCCTGCAAGTGAATTTGGAAGATTTTGAAACGCGTCTGGCCCACGCTAAAACCCAGGCTCCACTGTGGGATGGTTGCCCTCAATGGCTGGATGAATTGGGCTCCGAGCAGCTAGGTGATGCTTGGCCTCTAGAGCGCGCCGCGTTATCCCTAGCCCCTAAGCGCTTTATTCGGGTCAATGAGCTTAAATGCACTAAAGCGCAGCTGATTGAGCGCTTAGCGAAAGAGGCGGTTGAAGCCATAGAGGTTGAAGGCGTCGACAGTGCCTTAGAAGTTATCTCTGATTCGGCGCTTTTCAGAACCGAAACCTTCAAAGCAGGCTGGTTTGAGCAGCAAGATGCGGGCTCACAATTAGTTGCAGCCGCCCTTGATGCCAAACCTGGTATGCGGGTCGTCGATGCCTGTGCGGGCGCTGGCGGAAAAACCTTACACATAGCGGCGCAAATGCAAGGAAAAGGGCGCTTACTTGCTATGGATGTCGAGCAGTGGAAACTGGATAACCTAAAAATTCGGGCACGCCGCGCTGGGGCCCACAATGTTGAAACTCGTATTATCGCCAGCAGTAAGACCATCAAGCGGATGAAACTTACCGCTGACAGAGTGCTGCTGGATGTGCCTTGTTCCGGTCTTGGGGTACTCAAACGAAACCCGGATGCCAAATGGCGTGATACCCCAGAGCGTTTGCCGATTTTAATGGCGTTGCAGAAGCAGATTTTACAAAGCTACAGCCGGATGGTAAAAGTTGATGGCATATTGGTTTATGCCACTTGTTCCATCATGCCGGCAGAAAACCGTTTACAAGTAGACGCGTTCCTAGCGGAAAACCCACAATTTGTGCTGTTAATGGATGAAAACATCACAGTGGCCGATTCGGGCTTTGATGGCTTCTATTTAGCCAAAATGCAGCGAGTGAGCGAATAAATATCCCTTGCGTTAACCACTTGTCTGCATTCAAAGGCGAGTGGCGATTAAGTGTGATATGGCTATATTTAACGCTACAGCTCCATTTATGAGGATTAAGCATTATACTTGAATGCGTTACGAGCTCTGTACACCCAGTGAGGGTCACGATAAACCAGTTAGTGTTGCCAGTGAGCAAGACTAACAAAGGTCTATTTAACAACTGAAAATGGTCAGTTATTGCAGTGGAGAGGAAGCCGCATTGAAATGCTCAAGTCGTAAACCCGATATAGAAGGCTACAGCAATATTTTGTCGCTGGTGCTTGCTGGCGCTCCATTACACGAGGTTCTCACTGCATTAGTATTATTAATTGAAGCGCAAAACTCAGGCACTAAAGCCTCGGTGTTATTACTCAGCAATGATGGAAAACGCCTGCTTAAAGGGGCGGCGCCTAATCTGCCCAAAGCGTACAACGATGCCATTGATGGTGTGGAAATTGGCCCTGCGGTAGGTTCTTGTGGCACCGCGGCCTACCTGCGTGAGCGTGTGATTGTTGATGATATTGAACATCATCACTATTGGGCTCATTACAAGGACCTTGCCCTGGGATTTGGACTCAAAGCCTGCTGGTCTGAACCCATTTTTGACAGCCTTGGGGAAGTGCTGGGCACCTTCGCCATGTATTATGATGAGGTCAAATCTCCAAGAGCTGAAGATCTTGTGTTAATCGAACAAGCTGCCCGTTTAGCAAGTCTTGCCATCGAGCGCAACAAGAGCACCCATCTTCAAAAACTCACCCATATGATTTTTAATCATCTGCCGATGGCGCTATTGATCACCAATGGCTCTGGCTCTATGTTGTTCTCAAACAGAATGTTTAATGGGATCATAGAGGGAGAAGAACTGAATCCACAAACCAAATTGCATTTAGTCGAGCAAGACACCAGCCGAGTTTTTGAGCCTCACAAGTTTTTTGCCGCATCCCCCTCGGTGACATTGCAATCTTTATTGGACAATTTGAGTCACAACTTAGCTTGGGATGGCGAGCTCTGCTGTGAGCGAGAAGACGGCCGTTTTATTTATCTGGCGCTATCGGTAACCCCATACCGAGATGTGTTTGGTCTGCAAAACTGTTTTGCCTGGATCATGATGGATGTGAGTGACAGTAAAAAAGCCAATCATCTTATTCAATATCAGGCTAACAATGATGCACTCACAGGACTGAGCAATCGCAAGCATCTACTTGAAAAAATAAAAAAGTATATCCATGGCAAGCAGGAAGACAATCAGACATTGCCAGCTTTTAGTTTATTGCAGATAGATTTAGATAATTTTAAGCAGATAAACGATACCTTGGGCCATGATAATGGGGATGCGTTGTTAATCGCGGTAGCTGATAGACTATCTCAAGCCTGTCCAAGTAAGGCCTTGTTAGCACGGTTAAACGGTGATGAATTTGCACTCTTGCTGCCCAATAAGCTTAATGCCGAAGAACTCAGTGAGTTAGCCCAGAGTATCAATCAGTTAATCAGCGAACGTTTCGTTATTGATCAACAAGTGCTGTATACCACGGTAAGCATAGGTATTGCTCGCTACCCTGCAGATTCTAACAGCGTCAGCGCGCTACTCAATTGTGCTAGCCAAGCCATGTACAGTGCCAAAGAAAAAGGCCGCAATGGTTTCCAGTTTTTCGATCAACAAATGCAGCTCAAGGCAGAACGCACCGCTTACATTCACACTCACATAAAAGCGGGGCTCGAAAATAATGAATTTGAGCTTTATTATCAACCCATAGTGAATATCCGCACCGCCACTATTCACAGGGCTGAAGTATTATTGCGTTGGCACCATGAAGGGGAATTTATTTCTCCTGATGAATTTATTCCCGTGGCCGAGCAAACCGGATTTATCGTGCAACTTGGCGAATGGGTGCGAAAAGAGGCCTTTAAAACCATAGATTTATTTAGCCAGAATCAACTGTCTGTGGACTTATCTGTCAATGTGTCCACCATGGAATTCTGGTCTCCTGAATTGCAAGCCAGATTTTTGGCTTCATTCGATGATACGGTACGAGAATTAGGCTTAGACTATTTTCCTTACCATATGCTGACACTCGAGATCACTGAGTCATTGATGATGCAGCAGCACACAAATATAGCCAACTTGCTGCAAACTTTGCGTAAACGTGGCATTAAAGTGTCTGTGGATGATTTTGGTACCGGTTATTCCTCGCTTTCCTATCTGGTCAATTTCCCTGTGGATCAGATTAAAATTGATAAGGCATTTGTGCAAAAACTCACGGATGGTCACAGGCATATCGCCATCGTTGAAGCCATTGCCAGTCTGAGCCGCTCTTTGGATTTAACCGTCACAGCCGAAGGGGTGGAGACCAAAGAACAGTTGGCGATTATCAGTGGTAATCAAATTGATATGGTGCAAGGTTACTATTTTTATCGACCTATGCCTAAGCGGGAGTTTTTAAATTTGCTATTTGAACAAGCAGGTTATGGCTTACTTTAGTTTGACCGCATCTTACTGTTGACTCTATTTACTGAAATGCTGCATACAAAAATGCCGTTCATGATGAACGGCATTGTTATTGTTTACCCTATCTTGACTGACTAGGGGGTTAACACTGACTTAAACCAGTAAGCTCTTAGGGCAAGTGAATTCGAGTGCTAAGGCTTCAGCCACTTCTTTACATACAAGCTTACCGTGCATGACATTTAAGCCATTGAGTAAGTGCTTATCTTGAAGCAGGGCCTCTTTGTAGCCAAGGTTTGCCAGTCTAATAATAAAGGGCAAGGTGGCATTGTTTAGAGCGAAGGTCGAAGTGCGAGCAACCGCACCTGGCATGTTGGCCACGCAGTAGTGCACTACGTCATCAACGATGTAAGTCGGATCTTGGTGAGTGGTTGCATGGGATGTTTCAACACAGCCGCCTTGGTCAATAGCGACGTCAACGATGGCGCTACCCGGCTTCATGCGAGAAACCATGCTGCGAGTGATGAGCTTAGGTGCAGCAGCTCCTGGGACTAACACGCCGCCAATCACAAGATCGGCTTCTAACACGTGACGCTCAATAGCATCGGCAGTGGAGTAGATGGCTTTGACTGATGAGCCAAATTGCACGTTCAAACGGCGAAGTGCATCTATGCTGCGATCTAACACTACTACGTCAGCACCCATGCCCACAGCCATTTGCGCCGCGTTTGTGCCGACCATACCGCCGCCTAGAATAACGACTTTAGCAGGTTCAACACCAGGGACACCGCCCAGTAACATGCCACGTCCACCTAAGGATTTCTCAAGGGCGCGTGCGCCGGCTTGAATTGACATGCGACCAGCGACTTCTGACATAGGGGCAAGCAAAGGTAGACCACCGCGGTCGTCAGTCACAGTTTCATAAGCGATACACACAGCGCCGCTTTTAATTAACTCTTGTGTCTGGGGTAAATCTGGCGCTAAATGCAGGTAAGTGAATAGAATTTGGTCTTCACGGAGCATGGCGCGTTCAATTGCCTGTGGCTCCTTCACTTTGACTATCATATCGGCTTTAGCAAACACTTCTGCTGCCGTATCTAAAATGGAGGCGCCTGCATCTATATAGTCTTGGTTTGTCATGCCAATGCCTACACCCGCATCTGACTGGACAAACACTTGATGACCCTTGATGGTCAATTCACGAACACTCGATGGGACCATACCTACACGATATTCGTGATTTTTGATTTCACTTGGAACGCCAATAATCATTTTTTGAGCCTCGATTTACATAAAACCCACCATAATAGGTGGGCATAAATTGTTATTATTAAGGTGCCTGAGATGTTCATTCAGGTATAACTAGTATAGTATCACTCAAGCAGTTTATGCTGCTGAAGTTCCAGTTGAAACAGCAAATAATATTGTTTTTAGATTTATAAGTGGTGAAAAATATTGTGAGTATGAAAAATAATCCGCAAAAAGATCTCGACCGTATCGATCGCAATATCCTCAATGAATTACAGCTCGACGGCAGGGTGTCTAATGTTGAGCTATCAAAACGTGTCGGTCTAAGCCCAACCCCTTGCCTAGAGCGGGTTAAGCGTTTAGAGAAACAAGGCTTCATTAAGGGTTATACCGCGCTGGTCAACCCTAATTTTCTCGGTGCATCCTTGCTGGTTTTTGTTGAAATAACCCTTAATCGAGATGTCCCTGATTTATTTGACAGATTTAACCGCGCGGTGCAATTACTCGATGATATCCAAGAGTGTTATTTGGTGTCAGGGGATTTTGATTATTTGCTTAAAACACGGGTGTCAGATATGTCAGCCTATCGGCGCCTATTAGGGGAAACCTTAATGAAGTTACCTTCAGTGTCAGATACCCGCACTTACGTGGTGATGGAAGAGGTTAAACAAAGTACTCGCATTGGCCTAAATCATCTTGGAATGGATTGATTTTAAGCCAGTTTATTCTTGTTTATCTCAGAGTAAGACTCGCGGCCAACAATAGATTGAGCTTGGGATAAACTCAAGGCATAATCATACTTCATTCGGTCAGTCGGACTTCATCTTTTATACTGACCTCTTTCACTTTGCTATGGATGTATTCGTGTGTCTCAGGGAAAAAATATAACCACACTCAGTGGTATTCAACGGCTATTGGAAGGTGGCTTAATCTTATCTTGCATGATGGCCACCTATATTCTGTTGGCACTGGGCAGTTTTGATCCTAACGATCCCGGTTGGAGTCAATCTCAATACCAGGGCCAAGTTGCCAACCTCACAGGCACAGTCGGTGCATGGATTGCCGACGTGCTGTATTATTTCTTTGGCTTTATCGCCTACCTTATTCCATTGATTATCGCCGCCACCGGCTGGTTTATCTTTAATCGCGCTCATAAATTACTGGAAATAGACTTCTTTTCAGTAGGACTTAGGATCATCGGCTTTATGTTGATGATATTGTCATTGGCGGCGCTGGTTAGCATGAATGCCGATGATATGTATGTGTTTTCTGCCGGCGGCGTGGCGGGGGATGTGATTGGCCAAGCCATGTTGCCTTATTTTAATACCATAGGCACCACCTTATTATTATTGTGCTTCATCGCTGCAGGTTTCACCTTAGCAACCGGTGTGAGCATGTTGACCGTGATTGAACTGACAGGCCTAGGCACCATTTGGCTGTATAACAAGATAAAAACCCTACCAGGCTACCTATCCCCCAGCAGTGAGACTGAAGACACCCGCGGCTTTATGTCATTAGTGGAAAAGTTTCGTCAAAGCCGTGAGGCCCATGAGTTCGACGAGATTAAATTTGCCGCCGATGATAAAGATACGGCAAAACAAGCGGGTAAACCCCAAGAGCGTGACCTGAGTATCACACCAGAAGCAGACCAAAATGATGAGCAACAGCCGTTAGTTGATGAAGATGACTCATTCTTTGGCAAGCTAAAACGTAAAATGCGCCCAAGCAAGCAGAGGCAAGAGCCACTGGTGAGTACTGTACTGGATCTTGATGCAGAGTCAGGGCTTGAGTCAGGCCTTGAACCTAAGTCATTTGCCTCTATGGCCCCTTGGGTCGCCAATCAAGATGATGAGTTAGCGCCTGCGCCGCAAAATCATAATAACCCCAATGTTGGCGTCAGCGGTTCAAGAGTTGAAGCAGATGACGACGAAGTTATTATTTTTAATCATCACAGCGATGATGACATAGATAGTGAAAGTGACACTATGAGTCATATTGATGCTAACGAGATAGATTTTGACCGTACAAATTCTCAAGGGGCATTAACGGCTGAACGCAAGCAAGCCATCGCTGCGACTAAAACCAAGACTGAATCCGCCAAAATTGTCGATGGCATAGTGATACTGCCTGGGGAAGATAAGCCAAAGCCAACCAGACCTATGACGCCGCTGCCAAGTATTAGCTTGCTTGATGTGCCCGATCGCAAAAAGAATCCCATCAGCCAAGATGAGCTAGATCAAGTGGCTCGTTTGGTGGAAACTAAATTGGCAGACTTTAATATCATAGCGAACGTGGTGGGTGTGTATCCAGGACCTGTGATCACTCGCTTCGAACTTGAGTTAGCCCCAGGAGTTAAAGCCTCTAAAATCACCAACTTATCAAAAGATTTGGCGCGATCCTTACTGGCAGAAAGTGTTCGTGTGGTGGAGGTTATTCCTGGAAAAGCCTATGTGGGGCTAGAATTACCGAATAAATTTCGCGAAACCGTCTACATGCGCGATGTGCTCGACTGCCCGGCCTTTAGCGAGAGCAAATCTAACCTCTCTATGGTGTTAGGCCAAGACATTGCTGGCGACCCTCTAGTGGTTGACTTGGGCAAGATGCCGCATTTGTTGGTGGCAGGCACCACAGGTTCAGGTAAATCAGTGGGCGTCAACGCCATGATAACCAGTCTCTTGTACAAGTCGGGGCCCGATGATGTGCGCTTCATCATGATTGACCCTAAGATGCTTGAATTGTCCGTCTATGAAGGCATACCTCACTTGTTATGTGAAGTGGTGACCGATATGAAAGAGGCGGCGAACGCCTTGCGTTGGTGTGTGGGTGAGATGGAGCGGCGTTACAAATTGATGTCAGCCCTCGGGGTGCGTAACCTGAAAGGCTATAACATTAAAATTAAAGAAGCTATAGAGCGCGGCGCCCCAATTCAAGATCCCTTGTGGAAATCTTCTGACAGCATGGATGAGCAAGCGCCAGCGTTAGAAAAGCTGCCTTCCATCGTGGTTGTGGTGGATGAGTTTGCCGACATGATAATGATAGTGGGCAAAAAAGTGGAAGAGCTGATTGCCCGTATCGCCCAGAAAGCGCGTGCTGCGGGTATTCACTTAATTCTTGCCACTCAGCGCCCGTCTGTGGACGTGATAACGGGTCTGATTAAAGCCAATATACCAACCCGTATTGCGTTCCAAGTGTCATCGCGTATCGATTCTCGCACCATCTTAGATCAACAAGGTGCGGAAACCCTGCTTGGCATGGGGGATATGTTGTATTTACCGCCAGGCACTGGCGTGCCTATTCGTGTCCATGGCGCCTTTATTGACGATCATGAAGTGCATAACGTGGTCGCCGATTGGCACGCTCGTGGCAAGCCACAATATATTGATGAAATTTTAAATGGTGGCGGTGACGGCGAGCAAGTATTGCTGCCGGGCGAAACCGCCGAGAATGATGACGAGCATGATGCTCTGTACGATGAAGCCGTGGCCTTTGTGACCGAAACACGCCGTGGCTCCATTTCTAGCGTACAACGTAAATTTAAAATTGGTTATAACCGTGCGGCGCGGATCATCGAAATGATGGAGTCCCAAGGTATCGTTAGCTCACAGGGCCACAATGGCAACCGTGAAGTGCTAGCACCGCCGCCACCAAGAAACTCTTTTGATTAGGATAACTCATGTTTAAAGGCTTTTTATCATCCCTGTGCGTAACCGCCCTAGGCGCTAGCGCTCTGTTAACCTCAACGGCATGTGTTGCCGATGATGCTGCAAAGCTTCGCGGTAAACTAGCGCAAGTTGACTCCCTGCATGCGGCCTTCAGTCAGCAGGTGACAGACATCAACAACAAGCTTATCCAGCAAGGTCAGGGCGTTTTCGCCTTGGCCTATCCCAGTAAGTTTTATTGGCACTTAGTCGAGCCCGATGAATCCCTTATCGTTGCCGATGGCACAGATCTTTGGGTCTACAATCCTTTTGCCGAAGAAGTCACGGTTATGGACGTGTCTCAAGCGGTAGAGGCATCGCCCATTGCTTTGTTGGTGCACCGGGATGAAGAAACCTGGTCTTTGTATCATGTCGAACAGGCAAGCGCGACAGGAGATACCTCGTGTTTCAACATTCTGCCTAAGACGTTAAAAGCCAATGTCGTTGCTGTATCCGTTTGCTTTAAGGGTAAACAATTAACCGATTTTAATCTCACCGACAGTCAAGGTAATTTAAGCCGTTTTGCCTTGAGTGCTCAACGGCAAGTGAAGTCTGACGAAATCCAGTTGTTCAAGTTTGCCTTACCTGAGAACGTCGATATCGACGATCAGCGTCTTAAGCAAGGTAACTAAGGTACTTAAAGTAAATAAGGTGATATTTTGGCAAATCTAGGCTTCGATTTTTCGCCAGATTTCAGACCCTTGGCCGCCAGAATGCGCCCAAGGGTATTAAGTGAATACATAGGCCAGTCGCACCTGTTAGGTGAGGGTAAGGCGTTGCGAGTCGCCCTAGAGGCCAATCGCGCCCATTCCATGTTGTTGTGGGGGCCGCCCGGCACCGGCAAGACCACCTTAGCTGAACTGATTGCCCATTATGCTAATGCCCATGTTGAGCGCATTTCAGCAGTCAGCTCAGGGGTAAAAGACATTCGCGCCGCGATAGAGCAAGCCAAAGCCGTGGCCCAAAGCCGTGGTCAACGCACCTTATTATTTGTCGATGAAGTCCACCGTTTCAATAAAAGCCAGCAAGATGCCTTCTTACCTTATATCGAAGATGGCACTGTCATTTTTGTGGGCGCAACCACTGAAAACCCCTCATTTGAGCTTAATAACGCCCTGTTATCCCGTGCGCGTGTGTATTTAATTCACAAGTTAACCGAAACCGAAATAACCGAAATTATCATTCAAGCCCTTGAAGACACAGAGCGGGGGCTAGGTAAACGGCAACTGATCATTCCCCCTGAGGTGATGGCAGAACTTACTCATGTCAGCGATGGCGACGCGAGAAAGGCGCTTAATTTAATCGAATTAATGAGCGATCTCGTTGCCGATGGTGATGCCGTTAATCTTGAGATGTTAAGTCAAGTGGTGGGCCATAAGGCCGCGGGTTATGATAAAAATGGCGATCAATTTTATGATTTAATTTCTGCGGTGCATAAATCCATTCGCGGCTCGGCTCCCGATGCAGCCCTGTACTGGTTTTGCCGTATTTTAGAAGGCGGGGGCGATCCCTTGTATGTTGCCAGGCGCTTACTGGCCATTGCCTCTGAGGACATAGGTAACGCCGATCCTGTGGCCATGACGGTGGCCTTAAATGCTTGGGATTGTTTTCATCGAGTGGGTCCAGCAGAAGGTGAGCGAGCCATCGCACAAGCCGTGTTGTATCTTGCCAGTGCCCCCAAAAGCAACGCTGTGTATACCGCCTTTAGCGCTGCGAGGGAGCTTGCTCACGCCACAGGTCATGAAGCGGTACCGAACCATTTGCGCAATGCCCCGACAAAATTAATGAAAACCTTGGCCGTGGGTGAAGGTTATCGTTACGCCCATGATGAGCCAAACGCTTATGCCGCCGGTGAATGCTACTTACCGCCATCACTCGAAGGGCAGCAATTTTATCAACCCACGGAGCGGGGGTTTGAGAAGCGCATTAAAGAGAAACTTGCGCAGTTAAATCAACTTGATGGCCATAGCAGGGTCAAACGCTATGACTAATTTACTGTTTGTGGCCCTGGGCGGTTCAATTGGCGCGGTTTTGCGCTATCTTATGTCAATTATTATGATCCAGCTATTTGGAAGCAGTTTTCCTTTTGGTACACTGTTGGTCAATGTACTAGGTTCATTTTTTATGGGTATCGTTTATGCCCTAGGGCAAGTGAGTCACGTAAGCCCTGAGTTGAAAGCCTTGGTTGGCGTTGGTCTGTTAGGCGCATTAACCACCTTTTCAACCTTTTCCAATGAAACCTTATTGTTAATGCAACAAGGTTATTGGTTTAAATCACTGATAAATGTGTTGTTGAATGTCTCCCTGTGTATCTTTATGGTGTATCTGGGTCAGCAACTGGTCTTTTCTCGCGTTTAACTTAAAAGAATATATAACATGCTAGATCCTAAATTTTTGCGTACTGAACTGGATGCCACTGCTGAGCGTTTAGCCAGCCGTGGTTTTGCCTTAGATACCGCTCATTTGAGCCAACTGGAAGAGACCCGCAAGTCACTTCAAGTGGAAACAGAAGAATTGCAAGCATCCCGAAATGCGATTTCTAAATCCATAGGTCAGGCCAAATCTCGCGGCGAAGACGTCAGTGCCATCATGGCGCAAGTGGGCGACTTAGGCAGCAAGTTAGATGCAAAGAAAGCGGAACTTGCCGAGCTATTACACGCGATTAACCTTATCGCCATGAGCACGCCAAACTTGCCAGATGAAAGTGTGCCTTGCGGTAAAGATGAAACCGAAAACTTAGAAGTGCGCCGTTGGGGCACACCAAGAAGCTTTGATTTTCCGGTTAAAGATCATTTAGACCTTGGCGAAGCCTTAGGCGGGCTGGATTTTAAAAGTGCGGTTAAAATTACTGGCTCACGTTTTATTGTGATGAAAGGCCAGCTTGCACGTTTAAACCGTGCGCTAGGCCAATTCATGCTCGATTTACACACCCAAGAGCACGGTTACACAGAAACGTATGTGCCCTTATTGGTTAACGAAGACAGCTTGCTAGGCACAGGTCAGTTGCCAAAATTTGGCGAAGACTTGTTCCACACTAAGCCTGCCACAGAAGAAGGCCAAGGCTTAAGCCTTATCCCGACGGCGGAAGTGCCATTAACCAACTTAGTGCGCGACACTATCGTTGAAGTGAGTGATTTGCCATTGAAGTTCACGGCGCAAACCTCATGTTTCAGAAGTGAAGCGGGCTCTTACGGCCGTGACACCCGTGGCCTTATTCGTCAACATCAGTTTGAGAAAGTAGAGCTTGTGCAAATCGTCAAACCTGAAGATTCGATGCAAGCCCTAGAAGAACTCACCTTACACGCCGAAAAGGTGCTGCAGCTATTGGGCCTGCCATACCGTACCATGTTGCTCTGTACCGGTGACATGGGCTTTGGCGCCAGCAAAACTTATGATCTTGAAGTCTGGTTACCGGCGCAAAATACCTACCGCGAAATTTCATCATGTTCAAACATGAAAGATTTCCAAGCCCGTCGTATGCAGGCAAGGTATCGCAATCCGGAAGACAATAAACCTGCGTTGCTACACACCTTAAACGGTTCTGGCTTGGCTGTGGGTCGCACCTTAGTGGCAATTTTAGAAAACTATCAAAATGCCGATGGCAGCATCACAGTGCCAGATGTGCTACACAAATACATGGGCGGCACCACCCTTATTGGTTAATCATACTGGCATGAGAGTAAGGCATTGAATACCCATTCAATGCCTTTTTTTAATTGCTATTAGGTTTAACGGTTACCGCACTCCTGTTTTATCAGTACCATAGAAGCAATAAAAATAGTGTTCATCATAATATAATTGAGTCGCCATTTGAGCGACAGTGAAAGGAAGCCATGCGTTCTAGTTCGAGTTATTTTCGTTGGTTGGCCAAAAGTGCGGTTATTTTCACGTTTATGTGCTTACTGCTTAGCATGCTAGGCCAAGCTATATGGATAGTGATAGAAAATATACAACTAAATATTTAGCGGCTCTGTGTACCCTAAAACTCAAGAGTAAGTGAAATCATAATCCCAAAAAGTGCTGTGTTCTGCGTTAAATACAGTATCACCGTTTTTATTTTAGAAATAAAAGCATGCAAATTTACTTAATTATGAATAGATATTACGACAATATCATTTTTAGACTCGGTAGTTTTAGTCGTCCCCATCGCTTCTGGATAGAATAGAACGCTTAGAAGCGATGTTGGTTGTTAGGTATATCAGCTATTCTGGTTTTTTGGAATTGAATGCACTGATGCTTATGCAATTCAGTAAAAATTGATAAACTCTCAAAAATGAGCCTTAGGGTTAATTCGTTGAATATTTTTGATTTATTTTTTGATGTTAAATTTCTCTTTGAAGGATCCCAACGTGACAGACTCAGCTATTCGTCTTAATAAATACATCAGTGAAAGTGGCATTTGCTCAAGACGTGATGCCGATCGTTATGTTGAACAAGGCAATGTGTTTATTAACGGCAGGCGGGCTCAGGTGGGCGATCTTGTCTCTATCGGCGATAAAGTCAAAGTGAATGGTCAAGATATTGAGCCCAGAGATGCTGAGAATCTAGTTTTTATTGCGCTTAATAAGCCTGTGGGCATCGTCAGCACCACAGAAGGCAGTGAGCGGGATAACATTGTGGATTTCGTTAATCATTCAAGTCGTATCTTCCCCATTGGCCGTTTAGATAAAGATTCTCAAGGGCTGATTTTTTTGACCAACAATGGCGATCTGGTCAACAAAATACTTCGTGCGGGTAATAATCACGATAAAGAATATGTGGTTACTGTGAATAAGCCCATTACCGATGACTTTATCAAAGGCATGGGAGCTGGCGTGCCTATCCTTGGCGTTGTTACCAAAAAGTGTGTCGTTGAACAAGTGTCACCCTTTGCGTTTAAAATCGTGCTAGTGCAGGGGCTTAACCGTCAGATCCGCCGCATGTGTGAATACTTTGGCTTTGAAGTGACCAAACTTGAACGCCAACAAATTATGAATGTCAGCCTTAAAGGTCTGCCAATAGGGGAATGGCGTGATTTAGACAAGCAAGAGTTGGATGTCTTGTTTGATATGATCAAAGACTCCTCTTCAGAAGATAAAAATGCCGCAGCAAAAAAGAAGCCTAAACCTAAGCCCAAAGTTGCATCTCTTAGAGATAAAATTGAAGGACCTGAGCACTTTATGCAGCATAACCGCAGCACTAAACATAAAGGGCAAGCCAAAGGCCAACCTAAAGGTCAAACTAAAGGCCAAGGTAAGGGCAAGCCCGGCGGCGGACGTAAACCTAAAGCATCACGTTAGTTAACCTGTGTTGACGTCTGAATACATTCATTAGGCAGGTATATTTGATAAGATAAATAGCCTGAATTGGGCATATTATTGCTATCATAGCCATTCGTGTTCATTTAGGACCGCAGATTTAGTTAGGATCAATATGATAGAAGAGCAACAAAACAATCCATTACATGGCCTTAAGCTTGAGACTATGATTACCGAGCTGGTAGATTGTTATGGCTGGAAGATTTTATACGCCGCCCTTAAGCTTGAGTGCTTAAACCTTAATCCATCCATTGAAAGCTGTCAGAAGTTTCTCAAGAAAACCGAATGGGCCAGAGAGAAAGTAGAAAACTTTTATCTGTATCGTTTTAAGCGTATGCCTAAGGCTAACGCCGAGCAATATGAACTCAAACCAAGAGAACGTGGATTTGCTGCAGGCATACAGCCTCGTAAGCCTATGGTGCTGACCTTTGAGTCGATTGCGAAAATGCAACAACAGGCCCATGCGGAATTTGAGGCTGCCAGAGCCGCAAAACCTAAATTTAATCAATCTAGAGGTGCAGACTCTAGAAATTCAAACTCCAGAAGCAGTGGTTCAGGCAACAGGAAAAACTCTGGCTTTGATAATGGCACCAGTGAGTCAAGAGCCAGAGACAGGTATGACAGTGGCCGTGATGATTTCGAAAGAGATCCAAGCAAGCCTAAGCCATCCACAGATCCCAATAATCCTTGGGGTAAGTAAGCTCAATAGTTTGGGTTAGCTTAGGTGAGTCATACAGCATAAAAAAGGTCGTCAATTGACGACCTTTTTTATGCTGTATGACTCATCGCTTATTACCTCGAGGCATTACGTGAGGACTATATAAAGCTTACAGCAGCTTAAGCTACAGTACCTTAGCGATAGACTTGGCCAAGTAGTCCACATTAGCCTCGCTGATACCCGCAATACTTATACGGCTCGAACCCACCATATAAATACTGTGCTCTTGCTTTAGTCGCTCTACTTGCTGGGGATTAACCCCAAGGAAAGAGAACATGCCTTTTTGACGAGCGATAAAGCTGAAATCACGCTCAACAGCATTCATCTTTAGCTGTTCAACCAGCATGGCACGGTTACCATTAATGCGATCGCGCATGACTTTCAGTTCATCAAGCCATTGTTGCTTAAGGGCAGGGGTACCTAAGATAGTTTCTACAATCGCTGCGCCATGAGCGGGCGGCATAGAGTAAATACAGCGCACCACGTATAACAAGACTGAATTTGCCACATTGGCTTGGTTACTGTCTTTGCCCACTAACGTACAGGCACCAATGCGCTCACGGTATAGACCAAAGTTTTTAGAACATGAACTGCATAGGATCATGTTTTCTACTTTTGCGGCCATTTGACGAACGCCATAAGCATCTTCATCCACACCATCGCCAAAACCTTGATAGGCCATGTCGATAAGCGGTGTGAAGCCTTGTTTAGCAGTGACTTCAATGACTTCATCCCATTGTGCTTGGGTTAAATCCATGCCACTTGGGTTGTGACAGCACGCATGCAGCAGTACCACGTCATCTTTGCCTATGGTGGCAAGCTTAGCCATCATTTGATCAAATTTAAGTGTCTTGCTGTCATAGTCATAATAGGGATAGGTTTTTACGGTAATGCCAGCCGCTTCGAATAACCCCGTGTGATTAGCCCAGGTTGGGTCGCTCACCCATAAGACGGCATTAGGATTACAGCGTTTGATGAAATCTGCCGCGACCCGTAGCGCACCAGTACCGCCTGGGGTAGATACGGTTCTAATTCTGTCAGCAAGCAGGGCTGGGTGGCTATGACCAAACGCGAGTTCTGTCATCAACTGGTTAAAAGGTGCAGAACCTGTTGGGCCTATGTAGACTTTGGTGTCTTCGGTTTCAAAGCGCAGTTTCTCAGCAATTTTCACACAATCCAAAATGGGGGTGTGACCGCTGGGATCTTTATAGACACCGACACCCAAATCAACTTTATTCGGGTGCGAGTCGGCACGGTATTGAGTTAACAGGCCCAAGATGGGATCTGCAGGCATGGCGCTTAGGCTATGGAACATGGCTTTTACCTTTATTTTTTGATCTATTATTTAACAGTAATGCGAGTGTGCTAGGTTTTAATGCTCAAGCAATGTGAAAACCCTAATTAGGTCGGGCTTAGATTGTGAAATCAATACGCCTTCATGCCACCCACTTGAAATTTTTCAATTTATTTAGCTTGGTATCGCCTTAGAATAACGTGCTTTAAGGCGATTTTTAAACAAAAACTCATTTTTAGACACTTTATATTTATCTTGAGAAGAATTCAGTTGGAAAGATAAGCTGACAATGAAAAAATACTGTTCACTGTGGCCGTAATCTGCTGTAATGCCTCTCCATTACAAAATTCGTGTCTTAACCCAGATTAAGATAACCATTTCTTTAGCAAAAGAAGAAGCAAATGAAGCAACTGCATCTTGAACCTATTGCCTGCATCGATGGCGAAATTAATATTCCTGGCTCGAAAAGTATCTCCAATCGAGCGCTGTTATTGGCAACCTTAGCTAAAGGCACCACCACCTTAACCAATTTATTAGACTCAGACGATATCCGCTATATGCTGGCATCCCTTGAGCAACTCGGGGTTCAATTCGAACTCAGCGACGATAAAACTCGCTGCACAGTGCAAGGCATGGGCGGCGCGGTTTCAGCATCCACTGCGCAAACATTGTTTTTAGGGAATGCAGGGACGGCAATGCGGCCATTGTGTGCAGCATTAACATTAGGCCAAGGGGAATTTACCTTAACTGGCGAGCCCAGAATGGAAGAGCGTCCCATAGGCGATTTAGTTGATGCGCTGCGCCAATTGGGCGCCAGCGTGACTTACCTTAAAAATGACGGTTTCCCGCCACTTACCATTAATGCCACGGGTCTTAATGGCGGCGATGTGGATATCGCGGGGGACTTATCCAGTCAGTTTCTTACTGCACTCTTAATGGTGGCGCCACTAGCTAAGGGCAAAGTGAACATCAATATTAAAGGTGAGCTAGTGTCAAAGCCTTATATCGACATCACCTTAGCCCTTATGGCGCAGTTTGGCGTTGACGTGCAAAACCATGATTATGCTCGCTTTGAAATTAACCCAGGGCAGCAATACCTGTCACCGGGCAAAGTATTGGTGGAAGGGGATGCCTCATCGGCCTCTTACTTTTTAGCGGCAGGCGCTATCGCAGGTGGTAGTGTCAAAGTCACAGGCGTGGGCCGTTTAAGCATTCAAGGTGATGTGAAATTTGCCGATGCCCTTGAGAAAATGGGCGCGGATATTGAATGGGGTGATGATTTTATTATTGCCCGCAGTGCTAAATTATCCGGCATTGATATGGACATGAACCATATCCCAGATGCGGCTATGACTATCGCTACTGCGGCATTATTTGCCGAGGGGGAGACCTGTCTTCGCAATATTTATAATTGGCGTATCAAGGAAACAGATCGCTTACATGCCATGGCAACAGAGCTTAGAAAAGTAGGTGCGGTAGTTGAAGAAGGTCATGACTTTATTCGCATTACTCCGCCAGTGAAGATGAATACTGCTGCCATTGATACCTATAACGACCATCGCATGGCCATGTGTTTTTCGCTACTGGCGTTTGCGGATTGCGGCATCACAATTAATGATCCCGACTGCACCTCAAAAACCTTTCCCAGTTATTTCGCCGAGTTCGCCCGCTTGACTCAAGAGGCTTAACTGGTAGAACACATCTCGAAGTTAAGGTTTGTCGCCCTAAATGGGCATTGAGAGCCATTGCGTTTTTTGGATCTCTTTGCCTTTGATTCACTGCCGTCTGGGGCCAAGTTCTCAGTGAAAATGTGACCAATTGGCGCGACAAAAAATACTCCAGATTATATTTTAGATTTGTTATATAATGCCGCCCGCTCATTTTTGATGAAGACCAGAACCATTAGGGAAGCAGGTTATTTTCGGAGGAATTATGTCTGAACGGACGCCAATAGTTACAATCGATGGCCCAAGCGGCGTAGGTAAAGGCACAATCAGCCAATTACTTGCTCAGCATTTAGGTTGGCATTTACTCGATAGTGGCGCGATTTACCGTGTGTTGGCCTTGGCCGCGATTCATCACGATGTTGAGCTTGAAAACGAAGAAGCCATCACCTTGTTAGCGGCGCACTTAGACGTACAGTTTTTATCTGACGCCGATGGCAAGGGCATTAAGGTTATTCTTGAAGGTGAAGATGTTACCAGCAGCATTCGCAGCCAAGAATGCTCAAATGCAGCCTCTAAAGTGGCGGCTTTACCGCGAGTGCGAGAAGCATTATTGCGTCGCCAACGGGCATTTTCTACCGCACCAGGCTTAATTGCCGATGGCCGTGATATGGGCACAGTGGTTTTTCCCAAAGCAGCTGCTAAAATCTTTTTAATCGCTTCGGCCCAAGAAAGGGCCCAGAGACGCTATAATCAGTTGCAGGACAAGGGCTTCGATGTTAATATCGACCGCCTTTTAGCTGAAATTATTGAGCGAGATGAACGTGATACTAATCGCGCCGCCTCACCACTAAAGCCAGCAGATGATGCATTGGTGATTGACACCAGTGGGATCGGAATTAATGAAGTGTTTGAGCGTGTGCTTGAACATGTCAAGGCAAGTATATCTTAGGGTGTTAATGGTTAACACTCGGGATAGGCATTCATATTAAGGATGATATGAATCAAATTACTGACTCCACATCTAGGATGGATGGTGGTTTATTAAAAGAAAGTAACCTAAACATGACTGAATCTTTTGCTGATCTATTTGAACAATCCCTTCTAACTCTGGAGTTCCGTCCAGGTTCTATCGTTCGTGGTACTGTTGTTGCCATCGAAAACGGTATGGTACTTGTTGACGCTGGTCTTAAGTCAGAAAGCCCAATTTCTGCTGACGAATTCAAAAACGCTCAAGGTGTTTTAGAAATTCAAGTTGGTGATGAAGTTGATGTTGCGCTTGACTCTGTTGAAGATGGCTTCGGTGAGACTCAATTGTCTCGCGAAAAAGCTAAGCGCCATGAAGCGTGGATCGTTCTAGAAAAAGCGTACGAAGATGCTGAAACTGTAATCGGTATCATCAATGGTAAAGTTAAAGGCGGTTTCACTGTTGAATTAAACGGTATCCGTGCCTTCTTACCAGGTTCTCTAGTTGACGTGCGCCCAGTTCGCGACACCGCTCACTTAGAGTACAAAGAATTAGAATTCAAAGTTATCAAGCTTGATCAGAAGCGCAACAACGTTGTTGTTTCTCGTCGTGCTGTTATCGAATCAGAAAGCAGTGCTGAGCGTGATGCACTTCTTGAAAATCTACAAGAAGGCCAAGCAGTTAAGGGTATCGTTAAGAACCTAACTGACTACGGTGCATTCGTAGATTTAGGTGGCGTTGACGGTCTACTGCATATCACAGATATGGCGTGGAAGCGTGTTAAGCACCCATCTGAAATCGTTAATGTTGGTGACGAAATCAACGTTAAAGTACTTAAGTACGATCGTGAGCGCACTCGTGTGTCACTAGGTCTTAAGCAACTTGGCGAAGATCCATGGTTAGAAATCAGCAAGCGTTACCCAGAAAGCACTAAGCTATCTGGTCGCGTAACTAACCTAACTGACTACGGTTGCTTCGTAGAAATCGAAGAAGGCGTGGAAGGTTTAGTACACGTTTCTGAAATGGATTGGACTAACAAGAACATTCACCCATCTAAAGTTGTTAACTTAGGTGATGAAGTTGAAGTGTTAGTACTAGACATAGACGAAGAACGTCGTCGTATTTCTCTAGGCCTGAAACAGTGTAAAGTTAACCCATGGGATGACTTCGCAACTCGTTACAATAAAGGCGACAAGGTTTCTGGTAAGATCAAGTCAATCACTGACTTCGGTATCTTCATCGGTCTTGACGGCGGCATAGATGGTCTAGTTCACCTATCTGACATTTCTTGGAACGGCACTGGCGAAGACGCAGTATCTGAGTACAAGAAAGGCGACGAAATCCATGCAGTGGTTCTTTCAGTAGACCCAGAGCGTGAGCGCATCAGCTTAGGCGTTAAGCAAACTGAAGATGATCCATTCAACGCATACCTAGCTGACAAGAAGAAAGGCACCGTAGTTAACGGTACTGTTTCTGCTGTTGATGCAAAAGGCGTGACTGTTGAACTAGCTGACACAGTTGAAGGTTACGTTCGCGTAGCAGACATTTCAGCTGAGCGTATCGAAGATGCATCTACTGTCTACACTGTAGGTGATGCAATCGAAGCTAGATTCATGGGTGTTGATCGCAAGAACCGTTCTATCAGCCTATCTATCAAAGCGAAAGATGAAGCTGAACAGAAAGAAGCGATTGCTACTCTGAACAAGCAAGATGACGTTGTGATCAGCAATGCAATGGCTGAAGCATTTAAAGCAGCTCGCAAGTAATCGAAATCGCCTGTTGTAAAGGGAGTTCGCTCCCTTATAGGCGACTGTGTTTGGCTTGATAATAGGGGATAGCTAGGATGACAAAATCTGAACTTATCGAAAAACTCGCCACTAGGCAGTCGCAACTGTCGGCGAAAGAAGTGGAAAGTGCAATCAAAGAAATGTTAGAGCAAATGGCGACAACATTAGAAGGCGGTGATCGAATAGAAATCCGTGGCTTTGGTAGTTTTTCACTTCATTATCGTGCGCCTCGTACTGGCCGTAACCCAAAAACTGGTACCTCAGTTGAATTGGATGGCAAGTATGTTCCGCACTTTAAGCCCGGTAAAGAACTGCGCGAACGTGTCGATGCGGTTAATGTTTAATTAACCCATGAAAAAAGCCTCCGTCAGGGGGCTTTTTTATATCTATTGCACAGCAAAGCTGGTCAGCTCGGCAAATTTCTTGGATAATCAGACCATTGATATCATAAACGTCCTAGTATGGAGTATCACGTGAGATCCTTTATCGCCATTATCTTGGTTGGCCTGTGTTTTGTTTTAGCATTAATCTTTGGTGCTAAAAATGAACAATTGGTGACTGTCAGTTATTTTATCGCTGAAGGCGAATACCGCTTGCCATTAGTGCTTGCTGTTGTCTTCTTTGGCGGGTTTATGCTCAGTTGGTTATTTGCCTTCTTCTATATCGCTAAGCTTAAATTGGCCTTAAGAAAAGCCCATAAACTCCTGAGTAAGCAAGGCCTGAGTAATAAACCTGTGCAGGATAAAACAGTTTAGATGCTAGAGATCCTCTTTCTGCTATTACCCGTTGCAGCCGCCTATGGTTGGTACATGGGTAGGCGCAGTATTCGCCAGAGCCAGCATCAAAAACAAAATAAGTTAAGCCGAGACTACTTCACTGGGCTTAATTTTCTGCTGTCTAATGAATCTGATAAAGCCGTTGATTTGTTCATTACCATGTTGGATGTGGACGATGAAACCATAGATACCCATTTGTCCTTAGGTTCGCTGTTTCGAAAGCGCGGTGAAGTTGACCGTTCAATACGTATTCATCAAAACTTAATTGCCCGTCCAAGTCTGACCACAGAACAACGTGATATCGCCATGATGGAGCTGGGCAAAGATTATATGGCGGCAGGTTTTTATGACAGAGCCGAAGAAATCTTTACTAATTTAGTTAGCCAAGATGAACACAGTGAAGAGGCTGAAACTCAGCTAATCTCCATCTACCAAATTACCAAAGAATGGCAAAACGCCATCGATACCACTAAACGTTTAAGTCGCAAGCGGCAGCAATGTTTAAAACCTATCACGGCGCATTTCTATTGCCAGTTAAGTGATGAAGCCACTACAGAAGAACTGAAGGTAAAGAAACTGCTACAGGCGGTAAAATTAGACCCCCAATGCGGCCGTGCCTGGTTAAGCCTAAGCAAAATATATCTCGATAGCGGCAAACAAAGCGAATGTAAACAAAGTCTATACGCCTTACTAGACGGCGATATTGAATTGTTTGCCGATGGTCTGAGCGTCGCCAAGCAAGTATACCGTGATAGCCAAGATGAAAGCGGATATCAACAACTGCTGCTTAAAGCCATAGAGGCTGGGGCTGGTGTCAGTGTTGTCATCGCCCTGGCTGAATTAAAGATAGCCCAACAGGATATTGAAAGCGCCGAAACCTTGGTGCTGGATAATCTCTATCGCCATCCGACCATGAAAGGCTTCCAGCATTTAATGCAGGCGCATATAAAGCAGGCGGAAGACGGTCAGGCGAAGCAGAGTTTGACTATGCTTGGGAAGTTAGTGGAACAACAAATTAAATATCGTCCTAGTTATCGCTGCCATGCCTGTGGTTTTCCTTCTCATGGACTCTATTGGCATTGTCCCTCCTGCAAGCAGTGGGGTAGCATCAAGCGCATCAAAGGCCTTGATGGTGAATGACCTTAGCTTAAGTTAGGTTTCAAGTAACACTTTTAGTTAGAATAGTATCAACCCAGACTGGCAATACAGTGGAGAGCAGATGAACACCAACCCAATTTTAGTCGCCCTAGATTTTGATGATAAAGCCGCTGCACTGCGCTTAATTGACCAGTTAGATCCTAGTCTTTGCCGTTTAAAGGTTGGTAAAGAAATGTTTACCCTGTTTGGTCCTCAGTTAGTGCGTGATATCCATGATCGAGGTTTTGATTTGTTTCTGGACCTTAAATTTCATGACATTCCTAATACCGTGGCCAAAGCCGTGAGCGCCGCAGCAGAACTTGGGGTGTGGATGACTAATGTGCATGCCAGCGGTGGACTTGCCATGATGCAGGCGGCTAAAAAAGCCCTCGAGCCCTATGGCGATAAAGCCCCCTTGTTGATTGCAGTTACTGTGCTGACGTCCATGAGTGATGAAGACTTAGCCTTGCTTGGGATTAATGTGCCCACAGTTGAGCATGTGCTGAGACTTGCAAAACTCAGCCAAGATGCAGGTCTTGATGGCGTAGTATGTTCGGCTCAAGAAGCCAAGCTGCTTAAGCACAATTTTGGCGCCGATTTTACCTTAGTGACCCCAGGTATTCGCCCTGTTGGCAGCGAAATCGGCGACCAACACAGAGTGATGACGCCGCCTCAAGCACTGCAAGCAGGTTCTGATTTTCTGGTGATAGGCAGACCCATTACTCAGGCAAGCGATCCCTTAGCGGCACTAAAAGCAATCCATGAATCATTGGTTTAAGCCGATGAAATCTGCCGTAGCTTAACTCATTAAGAATAAAGGAGTGGATTATGTTTGAATACACAGGCAAAAATGTGGTGGTAGTCGGTGGTACCAGTGGCATTAACCTGCAAATCGCCTTGAGCTTTGCAACTGCTGGCGCCAATGTGGCCGTGGCGAGTCGCAATCAAGACAAGGTCGACGCCGCAGTCAGTCAGTTGCAAATGGCGAACCCACAAGGTAAACACTTTGGGGTGAGTTTCGATGTGCGTGATAACGACGCCTTAACCACAGGTTTTGCGCTGATAGCCACCAACATGGGCCAGATTGATGTGCTGGTCAGTGGCGCAGCCGGTAATTTCCCCGCAAGTGCCGCCAAACTTTCACCCAACGGCTTTAAATCTGTGATGGATATCGATTTATTGGGTAGTTTTCAAGTGCTCAAACAAGCTTATCCATTAATGGCACGTCCAAGTGGCAGCATAATTCAAATATCAGCACCGCAGGCCTATGTGGCCATGCCACTGCAAGCCCATGTGTGCGCCGCCAAAGCTGGCGTAGATATGCTAACCCGCACCTTAGCCTTAGAGTGGGGCGTTGAAGGCATACGAATTAACTCCATAGTACCAGGGCCCATTGCTGATACTGAAGGCTTTAATCGCTTAGCACCGAGCGATGCACTGCAAGCTAAAGTGGCAAACAGTGTTCCCCTTAAGCGTAATGGTCGTGGCCAAGACATTGCCAATGCGGCGTTATTTTTAGCCTCAGATATGGCATCTTATATTACCGGTGTGGTGTTACCCGTGGATGGTGGCTGGGCATTGGGCGGCGCCAGTATTGCCATGACTGAATTAGGTGAGTTAGCAGCCAAGCAAGGGCTATAACTTAGAACATGTGTTGAAAGTAAAGGTAGATTAAGATGGCTAATGCGTTACAAGAGCAATTATTGAAAGCAGGGCTTGCCAGTAAGCAGAAAGGACGTGATGTAAAAACCCAGCAGCGTCGTGACAAAAAGGCAAAAGTGGATGATGGCAGCGCCGCATTAAAGTTAGAAATTGCTGAGAAGAAACGTATTCAAGCTGAAAAAGATAAAGCACTTAATGAAGCACGTTTTGCAGAGGCAGCAGAAAAAGGTCAAGTGAAAGGGTTGATCAACGAGTTCACTCGCTTTGCGATTAAGCTGCCAACCAATGCTGAACTCAAGTTTAATTTTACCTTGGATAACAAGATCTTATCTGTTTATATCACGGAAAGTATTCAGCGTGATCTACTCAATGGCACCTTAGGCATAGTGCGCTATGAAGACAAGAGTTACTTGGTTCCTCACAAGCTTGCCGAACGGGTTAACTTACTCGTACCCGAGTGGTGCGGTTATTTATGGGATAAATCGGCGATTGATTCAGTAGAGCAGGTGAGTGGAGCTGACGATCCTTACGCAGATTACGCCATTCCAGATGACTTGATGTGGTAAGGCGATCTAGCTAGCTATTTTTAGGCTGCTTTAGAAGGATTTATGGATATGCACAGCCCACGGGAACTTGCTTTACTGTATCGTCAAGGTAAAAATATTACTCAGCTAATGCGAGATGAACGGGGTCTTATTCATAATTCAAATGAAATTATCGAAATCTCCTATGACTTACAAGCTGGAAGCTATATTGAATCCATGGGAGAGGCATGGATGGCTGAGCATAATGCCGAATATTGTCAGCAATTAGCTAAAGTGATCCTTTCGTTGTGCAATCCGGACTCTATTCTAGAAGCTGGGATCGGTGAGGCAACGACCCTTGCCGATTTATTGCCACATTTGAGCAAAAAAATTTCGAGTTATGGTTTCGATATCAGTTGGTCTAGAGTGGCTTATGGCAAACAATGGCTGCAACAACAAGGTATAAGCAATACCGTGCTTTGTACCGGGAATTTGTGCCATATTCCCTTTGCAGATAATGCGGTTGAATTGGTTTATACCTCCCACTCTTTAGAGCCAAATGGTGGCAACGAGGCTGCAATTTTAAAAGAGTTATATCGCGTAACCAGTAAGTTTTTAGTATTGTTGGAGCCGGGATACGAATTAGCAAATAAAGATGCAAAACATCGTATGGAGCAACATGGCTATTGCAGGAATATAAAAAGTATCGCGCAATCATTAGGCTATAGAATACTGCTTCATGAATTTTTCCCCAGTAGTGTAAACCCGCTCAACCCCACAGTGATCACCATAATCGAAAAACCGCCTAGTTTCGAACCGGCTAAACACATTTTAGCCTGTCCAAAATATAAAACCCCCCTAGAAAATATCGAAAACATGCTATTCAGTCCTGAGTCATTAATGGTCTACCCCATTGTCGGCGGCATTCCGTGTTTAGGTATAAATAATGGCTTAGTTGCAAGTAAATTCAGAGAATTAATTTCAAAAGGTTAACGCCAACAGGATTTAGTTTCCCCCACTTAAGCACCAATTTAGAACAGCGTCGCCTACATTCAACGACTCAATATCATATTGCTCGATTACAGAAGTACTTAGCACTAAATTTGAACGCTATGCGTGTTTCTCATTGGCTTTTATCACTTATTTAGTATAAATTAAAACACATGTTTGAATTAATCGTTTAAGAGCCACTATGAATCCTTACCAAGCTCCATTGCAAGATATGCAGTTCTTACTCACTCAAGTCTTTGATGCCCCAAACACTTGGGAGCAACTGCCAGCCATCGCTGAAATGCTCGACATGGACACGGCCAGTGCCATTTTAGAAGAGGCGGCCAAACTCAACCGTGATGTGATGCACCCGCTGAATCGCAGTGGCGATGAGCAAGGGGTGAGTTTTGTTGATGGTAAAGTGATAACGCCTGATGGCTTCAAAGCGGCTTACGATACCTTCGCTCAAGGTGGTTGGGTTGGGCTATGTGGCGATCCTGAGTTTGGCGGCATGGGCATGCCAAAGATGCTTGGGGTGTTAGTGGATGAAATGGGCTACAGTGCCAATAACTCCTTTACGCTTTATAGCTCGCTCACAGCTGGTGCGGCCTTGTGTATTCATGCCCACGCCAGTGATGAATTGAAAACCACTTATTTACCTCATTTATATTCTGGCCATTGGGCGGGTGCCATGGACATGACTGAGCCTCAGGCGGGTTCAGACTTAAGAAACATTCGCACTAAAGCTGTGCCACAGGAAGATGGCAGTTACCAAATTACTGGCAGTAAGATATTTATCACAGGTGGCGATCAAGACTTAACGGAAAACGTTATCCACTTAGTGCTAGCAAAATTGCCAGACTCGAATGGTATTTCACTGTTTTTAGTGCCAAAAATCGCGGTGAATGCCGATGGCAGCTTAGGTGAGGCGAATGGCGTCACTGTGGGCTCAATTGAGCACAAGATGGGCCTTAAAGCGTCGGCAACTTGTGTAATGAATTTTGATAGCGCCAGAGGTTTCTTAATTGGTGAAGCCAATCGCGGTCTAGCCTGCATGTTCACCATGATGAACTACGAGCGTCTCGCCATTGGTATTCAAGGCCTTGGTAGCGCACAAGCGGCGTATCAGATGGCGCGGGATTATGCCAATGAGCGAATTCAGGGCACGGCGGCAGATGCCACCGAAAAGCGAAACGATCCAATTATTGTCCACGGCGATGTGCGCCGCATGCTATTAACCGTTAATGCCATGACCCAAGCGGGTAGAGCATTAGCCGTGATGACTGGCAAGCAGTTAGATCTAGCCAAATACGCTACTGGTGACATTCAGCAAAAAGCCGCTAAATACGTCGGGCTATTAACGCCGGTGGCCAAAGCCTTCTTAACCGATCGCGGTCTTGATGCGACTATTATGTCCCAGCAAGTGTTCGGTGGTCATGGTTATATTCGTGAAACAGGCATAGAGCAGTTAGTCCGCGATACCCGAATTGCACAAATATACGAAGGCACCAATGGTATTCAAGCACTTGATTTTATAGGCCGCAAAGTGACAGGTGATGATTTACATGCCTTAAGCTTATTGGTTGATGATATCAAAGTCGAGTTGGCTAGTTTTGACAAGATAAAGCCTGAAGATAAACAGGCGGTATTATCAAGACTTGATGCCTTGATGCAGACGGCACAATTTGTCAATGATAATAAGGCGCAGCATCCGGCATTGCTCAATGCTTCAGCAGTCGACTTCCTCGATGCCTTTGGTTACACCTTATACGGATACTTCTGGCTTGCTATGGCGCAGCAATCTCATAAGGTAGAAGATAAAAACTTCACCGCCACTAAGCAATACCTTGCTGATTTTTACATCAATAAACTATTGCATAAAGCCGATTACCATTTGGCCCAAGTGAATGCCGGTGACAGCAGCATCATGGGAATGCCAGCAGAGTTGTTCTAATTTTTGATTTATCCTTTACTAAATAAAGCACTGCTATTATGGCAGTGCTTTTTTGTTGGTGTTTAAACAGTTAGCCTAGGATAGCTTGATAGTCTTTAGCAGCCATTACAGGGATAAACTCTGTAATCACATAGCTGACGGCGCCACTTTTAATGAAAGGATCAGAGTTTAATACTCGCCTAAGCTCCTCTTCATTGTCATGTTGTGAAATCAAAATCCCTCCCGTCCTAGGCACTTTCCTACCTCCAAACATCAGCTTGTTTACTTGGTATTCTTTTTCTAAATAAGACTTATGTTGCTGGGTTAATTCTGGGGTGATTTTTTCAAGATCGGTAAAGCTCATGTCGACTAAATACATTTATCGCTCGCTTTTTTAATGAATTAATATACAGTTGCTACTTATTTCGCAGCGAATAATATCGCTACTTTTTCAGAAGCGCAACAATTATGAAAACACCATTACCCAAAACACAGGTGAGAGGCTCCAACTCAGGGGTCGCCATCATGGCAGTATTTGACCTTCTAGGTCGGAAATGGAACATGAGAATACTCTGGGAGCTTAACAGGGGAAGCTTGAGCTTTAGAGGATTACAAGCATGCTGTGACGACATGTCACCGTCAGTATTAAACACCAGAATTAAACAGCTAACGACAGCTGAGTTACTGTGCTCAACCCCTCAAGGATACCAATTAACTGACCTAGGCTTGTCATTAATGGTAACACTCGATCCCTTAAGGGAGTGGTCGGCGCAATGGGAAGCGAGCACAAGGCTAAATCCCACCAAGTAGTTGTTGATGGTTAATTGACAGATAAAAAAAGGGTAAAGCCTTAGCTTTACCCTTATTGTTGACCAATTTTTTAACTGTTAAGCCGCTTTGACTTGTTTGGCCGCTTTTACCACCTGAGCCTGAAGCTCTTCTGGGGCAAAGTCATCCACATTAACCGACTTCATACGGCCAATTTCTGCGCGCTCAAGTAAGGCGATTTCGCTGTCACTTAACACACCAAGGGCACGACCTTCAGCAGCCACTTTATCTAACCACATGAAAGGTAGACGTTTGCCAGACGCTTTGCACACTTTGTCGTACAGTGGCTCTGCGGCTAGGATGTCTTTGAAGGTTTGCTCTTGAATGCCCACAGGATTGTACTGTGATGCAGTCCAGTATTGGCCTTGACCCAGACGTTCACGACTTGCACAAGGGGTTTGCATGATTTGTGCAACCTTATGATCTAACACATCTGATGGACGCTTAAGCGGACGACCGAATGGGAAGATGACCACACGTAACACAGGACCAAGCCCCATAGGGAAGTTATCCAGTAACTCATCTAATGCTGTTTGCAGCTTGTGCAGCGAATCTTCAACAGCCCACTGAACTAAAGGTAAATCTTCAACCAAACGACCCTCATCTTGATAACGCTTAAGCGTTGCAGAGGCTAAGTATAACTGGCTTAATAAATCACCTAAACGGGCTGAGATACGTTCTTTACGCTTAAGGTTACCGCCTAAGGTGGCCATCGCCAAGTCAGACAATAGCGCTAAGTTGGCACTGAAACGGTTCATCTGCTGATAATAACGCTTGGTTTTATCAGAATAAGGTGAGTTAGTGAAACGGCTCGATGTCAGACCCATCCAGAAGCTGCGGATAAAGTTTGAGATAGCAAAACCGATATGACCAAAAATAGCCGCATCGAAGTTTGCAAGGCCTTGACCCGATTCGGTATCAAATGCTGATTCCATTTCTGTCAATACATAAGGATGGCAGCGAATCGCACCTTGACCATAGATGATCATAGCGCGAGTCAAAATGTTAGCGCCTTCAACGGTAATCGCGATAGGGGCAGCTTGATAGCCACGGCCTAAATAGTTGTTCGGGCCAAGACACACGCCTTTACCACCGTGAATGTCCATGGCATCGATGACGCATTTCTGCATTCTATCGGTTAAATGGAATTTCACGATTGCAGAGATAACCGATGGCTTTTCGCCTAAATCAATCCCTGTAGTCGTTAGCGATGTTACCGCGTCCATCAGGTAAGCGTTACCGCCGATGCGCGCCATTGGCTCTTCGATACCTTCAAGCTTACCGATAGGCAGTTTGAACTGGCGACGTATGCGAGCATAAGCACCTGTTGCTAGCGCAGCGGTCTTAATACCACCAGCTGAGTTTGACGGCAGGGTAATACCTCGGCCAACCGATAAACACTCAACCAGCATGCGCCAGCCTTGGCCAGCCATTTTAGGGCCACCAATAATGAAGCTTAACGGAACGAAGACTTCATTACCCTGAGTTGGACCATTTTGGAACATACAGTTAAGCGGGAAGTGACGACGACCTGTAATGACGCCTTCAACATCCGTAGGGATAAGCGCACAGGTGATGCCTAGCTCTTCTGTTTCACCGAGTAAATGATCAGGATCGCGCAGTTTAAAGGCTAAACCTAACACTGTGGCAACAGGGGCTAAGGTGATGTAGCGCTTGTTCCAGGTAAGTTTCATACCTAACACTTCTTCGCCTTCCCACTCGCCTTTACACACAATACCAAAATCTGGGATAGCGCCTGCATCACTGCCAGCTTCAGGGCTAGTTAATGCAAAACAAGGGACTTCTAAGCCTTTAGCAAGACGAGGTAAGTAATGATCTTGCTGCTCAGTGGTACCGTAATGTTGCAGAAGCTCGCCTGGGCCTAATGAGTTAGGTACACCTACGGTCGATGCTAATTCACTGCTCACGCCGGCCAATTTTTGCAAAACGCGAGACTGGGCATAGGCTGAATACTCTAAACCACCGTATTTTTTCTTAATGATCATGGCGAAAAAGCCATTGTCTTTGAGGTACTGCCACACATCTTGTGGAAGATCGGCTAATTGGTGAGAGACCTGATGCTGATTCAACATGGCACACACAGTTTCTACCGGGCCATCTAAGAAGGCTTGTTCATCAGCGGTTAAACGGGCTTGCGGGTAGTTATGCAGCTTGCTCCAATTTGGATTACCGGCAAATAAGTCAGCTTCCCACCAAGTCGTACCGGCTTCGATGGCTTCTTTTTCGGTCGAAGACATCTCAGGCATAATGCCGCGGTAAACTTTCATTAAGGGACGGCTGATAAACTGCTGTCTAAATGATTTGATATTAAAAGGTAATGCCACGACTAAGAAAACGATCCAAGCTGTGGTATTTACTATCTCAGTTGCGCTGCCAACTGCCATTACTACTAGCGCACCTAAGGTGGCTGTGAGTAACGATACCCGAAGGTAAGCCATGGCACCTAACACCAAGATCATGGCGATGATCCAAAGTAGGGTAGTCACTGTTTTTCTCCTTAAAGCCACCCAACATATGGAGTGACTTTTATTATGATGATCCTATTCACAAGTATAGACCGTGGTCAGACCTGTGTCTCATAAAAGTTAAACCTAACTGGCATCGAATACAAGTAATTTTCAAACAATTGTTTAAAATTTTGTGAAAGGCAAATGTTCCACTATTTAAAGGCGCTAGGTACAATAGGCTAAGTGATTAGTTTAAGCTCGAATTCACGAGCATTAAGGCAAGATACATGTGTGAATTACTGGCGATGAGTGCCAATGTACCTACGGATATCGTATTTAGTTTTACAGGCTTAGCAGAGCGTGGTGGGGTGACAGGTCCTCATGTTGATGGTTGGGGGATCACTTTTTACGAAGGTAAAGGCAGTCGTACCTTTAAAGACGCAAGCCCAAGCAGCCAGTCACATATCGCACAGTTGATAAAATCATATCCCATTAAAAGTGAAGTAGTGGTGAGTCACATCAGGCAAGCCAATCGAGGTTGCGTCTCCCTTGAAAATACCCACCCTTTTACCCGTGAGCTATGGGGCCGCTACTGGACTTATGCTCATAATGGTCAATTATCTGATTATGAAGATAAATTTATTGTCTCTCGATTTCAAAGCGTGGGGGACACCGATAGCGAATTAGCCTTTTGTTGGATAATGGAACAAGTATTGTCTGAGTTTGGCGATAAAGCGCCGGCAGATATGAAACCCGTTTTTGTCTTTATAGCAAGTCTTGCGGATGAGATACGCGCCTTGGGGGTATTTAATATGATCTTAAGTGATGGCAATTACTTGATGTGCTATTGCACCAATAACTTAAGTTACATTACCCGCCGCGCGCCTTTTGGCGAGGCTAAGCTTATTGATACCGATGTGGTGATCGATTTCAAAAAAGAAACCACCCCTAATGATGTGGTGACTGTGATAGCAACTCGACCTTTGACAGACAATGAACAATGGCAGGTGTTAACTTCGGGTGAATGGAAGCTATTTGCCTTAGGGGAATTAGTTAACGGCTAAAGCGCCTTGTGTAAGGCGCATTGTTAATATTTCTTGAGTGTGGATCCTACGTGTTTGCTACTGAGAGTTAGGCACTGAACGACAAACTATCGCAACGGCCTAACTCTCGAAGTTGATTGCGAAAGGGACTTATTCTTCAGACTGATTTTCCGTTGGGTTGTTCATCAAGATCTCACCCTTCAATTGCTCAATTAAGACTTGCTTTGGCAATTCAAATTGATAAGTATCCAGTTGAATATCCAATTGCTTGCTGCCTTTAGAAAAATGACTCAGGCGTACCGGTAAGTAGGCAAGTTTTGGTGCCATCCAGAAAAAGGTTTGTCTTTTTGTACTGTCCCGCACCACTTCAATCTTAATGGTGTCATAGGTGCCGCTGTCTATGGTTAGCCGTTCTTCGCCTACAATTTTGAACTTATATTCATCCACTTCCTTTTCTTTAACCATTTTATAGGCATCGATAGCTGCGGCAGAATGTAAATCCAAGCGAAACTGTAGCTGTACCATTAAGGGATCGAAAATAGCGCCTTCATAGGCAAGATCGGTTTTTTCATTTTTATATATGGTAAAAATGTTGTGCTGTGATTTAAAAAAGGAGGTGTGCTCAGAATAATCGCTGCCTGTACCAGAGCGCTCATGAGTGTAACGATAAGGCTGTAAACGATTGCCATCGACCATGAATTCACTTTTTATGCGCCGCTGATCAGAAATCATTAATAAGCTGACATTACTATCAAATTCATAACGATATAAACCAGTATCATGGCGAGGCAATTCATAATTGGCCAGCCCTAACTCTATGCTGCCATAAAATACTCGGTATTGGGCCTTGTGCGGCGTGAGCGGCGTGAGTGTTGGGACGTCATCCACGACCGATGAAGAAGGAGATAATAGCTCGACTGCCAGAGTGCTTTGAGCTTGACCCTGGGCGTCGCTAGGGGTTAGTGGTGAGACTGGCGCCGCGACGGGTGCTGCAATAGTGCAATGACTTAGGGCAATAAGCGCCATCGATAAACTTGTGGCGGCAGTATGTACGAATTTTCCCAATGTTGTTCCTTATATATCAAACCAAACTAATAGTTAAAAGGGCAGAGACATCACTAAGGTTGCCATATCCGGTTGCCATTCAAACTCAGACAAGGCAATTTTGCCAGAGTTCACCGCTACACCTTCAATGCGCAAACACTCTGTTTGATGTTGGAACATTTGGCTAAATTTGTCGAATGAAATCTTTCCTTGGCTATTGATTACCCTGTGCCAAGGTAAACTTAACGTTTCAGGTGCCTCCTTTAAGGCGCGAGAGACGTAACGCGCGCGCCCTGGTAATCCTGCTAAGTCGGCAATTTTTCCATAGCAGGCGACTTTTCCTTCAGGGATCAACGCCACCACAAACCAGATCTTTTGCTTTGCTGTGAGGCTATGGGGTTGCGAACTTGGGTATAGAGACTGAGTCATGAAAACCTGAATATAGAAGCTATGCTCAAAAGATGCTTATTTGAAAACCCTAAAGTAAGCAGTTTGCGGACAGTTGTAAAGTGAAGGCTGGGAATAGGCCAGCCTGAGACAAAGGTTTATATGAGTGGTTTTATATAAGTTAAATTGCCGTTAGGTAAATACACAGGAAATGGGCCAAGGCGCCGCCGAGGACGAATAAGTGCCAGATTGCATGATTATAAGGGATGCGTTTCGTCACATAAAAAATAACCCCTAGGCTATAGAGTATGCCGCCGCCCAATAACAGCTTAAATCCCAATGGTGACATCGCACTGACTAAATCATCCATGACGGTGACACACATCCAACCCATGACTAGATATAAGATGACGCTAAAGGCCTTAAAGCGGCCAATGAACAGGGTTTTGAAAATAATGCCGCCTAATGCTATTAACCAAATAACGAGCAATACACTACCGGCTTTACTGGTATTTAATGTCAATAACATTAACGGAGTGTAAGTACCCGCAATCAAAGTATAAATAGCGCAATGATCCGCAATTTTTAACCGCTTGCGCCACAGTTCACTGCGGCTAGCATGGTACAGGGTCGATGCTAGAAACAAGAGCACTATGCTAGTGCCATACACGCCTAAACCAAACAAGTTAATATTGCCCACTTGCTGCTGATAGCCTTTAAGCAGCATAAAGTAGAGTGCAATTAGTCCCAAAAATACGCCAAGAGCATGGGTGTAGACATTCGCCGCCTCTTCCTTACGGCAATAATCAAACATTTTACTTGGTTGCGTAAATTCGATTTCAGTATGGCATTTGGGACTGGAGTTAGTTTCGGATAACTCTATAGACATGATAATGACTTGTTAGACTTGAGTGATTGGAGTCTACCAGCTCTATATCGAGAAGACTATCAATTTAGCGTACGCGTGTAAGCTGAATTGATTGGCGCTACTAACCGACATTATTCAATATCTTATACTGTTTTTATTTAATGATTTAGGTTTAACATTGTTAGAAATTGAACTTTTTCCGTTTTGACATTTCAAAGTTAATCAATAATATAAGTTTAATCTTCAAGGTGAGTTTTCCTTGTAGAACATAGCTATAAATTGCTTCAAGGTACATCTTGAAAGGTCATTAGAACATAATAAGTGTCATTCGATAGGGAAGTGGGTATAAATGAAATGTAATTTTTCGATGTCAAGGAACAAGGCATCTCTTAGGGGAAGGTATTAACCGATGTTACAGCCCCTAGATCCACATGACAGGTATATCAATGTAAGAGAACAGCCTTTTAATGTAAGAGTTGTTTTGATGCTCTCTAACCATGGTATTACTGTGCTGATAGCCGTGTTAATACATCTTAGTGTGTTTTTTATATTGCTGATGAGTTGGCAGCAAGATCCTAAAAATATCCTTTCACAACTTGCTGTAGTCAACAACGCACAACCTGCAATGAAGCTAAATGCCTACTTTATCAGTGAACGTAAACTCAATGCCCAAATGTCTAAAGAAAAAAAACAAGCCACCCCAGAGCAAGAGCCAATGGCTGTAATTATAAAGACGACACAACAGACGCTAACTGAGACCCTTGATGACGGTAACTTAAAGAATCAGCCAAAAAAAACATCAGAGCCAAAAAAACAATCAACACCCAAGCTTATTCAACAACCCAAACAGCAATACCAAAAAGCGAATAAAATAATATCATCACAGCTTGGCAGTAGTGAAAATATTAAAACAAGTGCTAAAAATAACAGTCCAAAAGTGTCAGCTAGTCAGTTACTAGAGGCAACACAGCGCTATTTACATGGGCAAGCAGATAAAAATTTTGAAGCTATGAGTCAGTCTCGCGTAAGGGAAGCCTCACATTATGGTGCCAGTCTAAGTGAAATGACCCCAGAAATGCCGCGCTATCAAGTTAAAATTATCGAAGATAAAACTCAGCCAACGACCTCAAATCACAGATTAGATCCAAATCGAAGAGTCAAAATTGGTGACACTTGCTATAAAGTGGTTAACCTCAGCACCCAAATAAATCCTCATGGTGAAGGGCTTGGCTTTGCAGAGCCTTGCGATCCTGTATCTGCTACAAAACGATCATTAGATGCTGCGATCAGCAATCGACTCTCTAAAATGAAGCTTAAATAAAACTCGAATAAGATCAGAGAGACACCTTCTTAGATAGTCACAAAGTAAAAAGTGGCAAAGGATTTTGATATTTTCAAACCAGCATCGAGTGATCCGTCTCATAATATCGTGGCCTTGTTAGACATCTTTAGCTGCTAAATTACGCTAAGTGAATAGGAATTCATATGAGGAATTTAGATTTTAATATTTTTCTGAGTTAGCATTTTGTTGTTTATTTAAATATTTACAGTTACTTATCGCATCAAATACTTTCACTTTAAACTCCAGCCTAAACTTTTATCATCATTTCTTGATATGACTTTGATTAGAATGTGCTGTTAATAAATGCTTGAATTAACATGAATATACTGCCTATACTAAAAACCTCTTGTCGGAGTGCCATTTATGGCTGAGACCGTTTATTCGGGATCCGTTGAACCTGATCAGGCTAACACCTGCGAAGGAAACAAGCATGATAATCTTGTTGTATATCAAGCTATTACTTATTATTTTAAGTGGCTTTGATTAAGCTTTTTAACTGTGCACTTAGTGTGTGATTGCCATAGAACTAAAATTTTATGTCAAGACCTGCAACCTTGATGGTGTTGCTTAATGTTTTGGCAAAATTTGGCGATTCACCCAAGTTAAAATAGCGGCATGATTATTTTAATAACTAATATCTTAAGTAACTGATATCTAAGTTATTCGCTCGTCCTCAACAATTTCTCCAGACAAGCAACACTTTTCATTTTTTAGTGAGGTTGCTTATGTCATCGCGTCGTGAAACCCGTGCTAGTGCACAAACATTTATTGAAAATCTAAAACCTTTACAACACCCCAATTCTGAGAAGGTATTCCTTAGCGGAAGCCGCCCAGATCTTAGGGTGGGCATGCGTCAAATTCATCAGACCGACACTCTGCACGCAAAAACCAATGGTGAGACGCTGCGGGAGCAAAATCCGCCTATCATGGTTTATGATTGCGCTGGTGCATATTCTGATCCCAATGCCGATATTAATGTCCATGCAGGTCTTGAAAAATTTAGGCAGTCTTGGATTGAAGAGCGTCAAGATACTGAGCTGCTTAAGGGGGTGAGCTCACAATTTACCCAGCAGCGTTTAGCAGATGATGGTCTAGATCATTTGCGTTTTGATGCACTTGTCAAACCAAGACGAGCTAAAGCCGGACGATGCGTGACCCAAATGCATTATGCAAGACGGGGGATCATTACCCCTGAGATGGAATATATTGCCATACGTGAAAACATGGCCCGTGAACATGTCCCAGAAGGGGTGTTAACCCAAAAATCTGCTGGTGAATCCTTTGGTGCTTGCATAGGAGAGCCCATCACGGCTGAATTTGTGCGCTCCGAAGTGGCTCGGGGCCGCGCTATTATCCCGCTAAACATCAATCACCCAGAAGCTGAACCTATGATCATAGGTCGCAATTTCTTAGTTAAGGTGAATGCCAATATCGGTAATTCTGCAGTGACTTCCTCCATCGAAGAAGAAGTGGAGAAGCTAGTTTGGTCTACCCGCTGGGGCGCAGATACTGTGATGGACTTGTCCACCGGGCGCTATATTCATGAAACCCGTGAATGGATCATTCGTAATTCTCCTGTACCCATAGGTACTGTGCCCATCTACCAAGCGTTAGAAAAAGTAAATGGGGTCGCCGAAGATCTTAACTGGGAAGTGTTTCGCGATACCCTAATTGAACAGGCCGAGCAAGGAGTGGATTACTTCACTATCCATGCTGGTGTGTTACTCAGGTACGTCCCCATGACAGCAAAACGCTTAACGGGCATAGTGTCTCGGGGCGGTTCTATCATGGCAAAATGGTGTCTGAGCCATCATAAAGAAAGCTTTTTATATGAGCACTTTAGAGAAATCTGTGAACTGTGCGCCGCCTATGATGTGTCGCTGTCCCTTGGTGATGGTATGCGCCCAGGCTGCATAGCTGACGCTAACGATGAAGCCCAATTTGCAGAACTTGAAACCTTAGGTGAGTTAGTGAAAATTGCCTGGGAATACGATGTGCAAACCATTATCGAAGGCCCAGGTCATGTGCCTATGCACTTGATTAAAGTGAACATGGAAAAGCAGCTTGAGCACTGTGATGAAGCGCCGTTTTATACCTTGGGCCCGCAAACCACAGATATTGCACCTGGGTATGATCATTTCACCTCAGGCATAGGTGCCGCTCAAATGGCTTGGTATGGCTGCGCCATGCTGTGCTATGTCACCCCAAAGGAGCATTTGGGGCTGCCCAATAAAGAAGATGTTAAACAAGGGCTTATCGCATACAAAATTGCTGCTCACGCCGCTGACATTGCCAAAGGCCACCCGGGGGCGCAAGTGCGTGACAATGCTTTGTCGAAAGCTAGGTTTGAGTTCCGCTGGGAGGATCAATACAACCTAGGGTTAGATCCAGATACTGCTCGTGCGTACCACGATGAATCTTTACCCCAAGAATCCGCTAAGGTGGCGCACTTTTGCTCTATGTGTGGGCCTAAGTTTTGCTCGATGAAAATCACCCAAGAAGTCAGAGAATACGCCGCCGATCAAGAAGCGAAAGCGCTGTTAGCACAAGCACCGTTAGCACAAGCTAATATTCAGGATGTTGAACTTATTAGTCCTGATGAGTATAAGGCGCGCCAAGCCACAGAAGCAGATCTTGCTAAGGCAATGGCACAAAAGTCGGCTGAGTTTAAATCCCAAGGCTCAGCCCTGTATCACAGCATTGACAGCAGCGGAATTAACGACAACAAAAATGATCAACAAGATGCAAGTGTTGTCCGAGTCCCAAGCCTCGAAATTGAGGGCTAAAAATGAATACACCTCCAACAATTGTCTGGACCATAGCGGGCTCCGATAGCGGCGGTGGGGCGGGAATACAGGCTGATTTGGCAACGGCGCAGGACTTGGGGTGTCACTGCGCTACCGTTATCACCACAGTGACGGCACAAAACTCTGTCTGCGTGAGTTTGGTTGAAGGCGTATCAGCTGCCATGTTGTTAGCTCAACTTAATAGTCTCGCCCGTGATTTACCGCCGGCAGCGATTAAAATTGGTTTATTGGCATCACAGCAGCAAGTCGATGTGGTCGCTAACTGGTTGAAGCGTTTGACTCAGCAACGCCGGTCTAAGGGTCAACTTGCGGTGATTTTAGATCCCGTGATGGTCGCCAGCAGTGGCGATAGGCTTAACCTAAATCCAAGTATAAGTCCTTCTATAAGCTCTGGTATGAGCTCTAGTATGAGTTCAGGTACTGGCTCTGGTTTTAACTCAGGTTCAGGCTTAGATTTTAGCGCCTTTATTGGGGTCGTTAGTTTAATCACTCCCAATCAACAGGAACTGCAGTATCTAGTGTCAGGCCTGCAACTCAGCAAGACTGATAATAGCCATAATCGTCACAGTCAAGGGATCGGCACTTCAATCGAGAGTCAGGCAGATTTTATTGCTAAAACAGAAATGCTGGCTAACGCCTTTGGCTGTCATGTCTTAGCTAAAGGCGGGGATGGCAAGCACTGGCAAGGCGATGCAGCCATAGATTGTTATGTGTGTCATCACGTTGAAGGCGCGAGCCTTCATCATGATAACGCCACTTATTTACTATCAAGCTGCAGAGTGAATACGGGCAACAATCACGGCACGGGTTGCACACTATCAATGGCCATCGCAAGTTTTATGGCACAGGACTTTGTACTCCATGATGCCATAGTGCTCGCTAAAGCCTATGTGACTCAAGGTTTGATCGAAAGCTATCAGCCAGGTTCAGGCCCTGGCACACTGGCAAGAACAGGCTGGCCTGATGACTTGGCTTTATTTCCTCAGATCTGGCCCGTGAATGACGCTGACATTAACGGTTCAATGAAGGCCAATTCTGACTCAATTGAACCTCCGCTGCCAAATTTAGGACAATGTATAAGCTTACATTCAAAGGGATTTAAGCCAATAGAAAAAGATCTTGGGATCTACCCTGTGGTCGATAGCTTAGCACTACTTAAGACTCTGCTTAAGGCCGGTTGCCGCACCATTCAGCTCAGGCTCAAAATTGATAGCAAAGAAGCATTTGGGCTAAAAAAGCAGCAGTTAGAACAGAAAATTATCGATGCCATCGAGCTTGGACGAACCTTTAATGCGCAGGTGTTTATTAATGATCACTGGCAGTTGGCACTGAGGCACAAAGCTTTTGGGCTGCACTTAGGGCAAGAAGACTTGTTCGAGGTGGACCTTAAGGCAATCAAAGCTGCAGGCATGGCCCTTGGGCTATCGAGTCACAGTTATTTTGAAATCCTGCTTTCCCACCAACTTAGGCCTTCATATATCGCCCTTGGGCATATTTTTCCTACACCTACCAAAACCATGGCATCTAAACCTCAGGGACTTAAGAAGCTTAAGCATTATGCAAAGCTATTAAATAAGCATTACCCCACAGTGGCCATTGGCGGTATAGATGAGACACGTCTAAAGGAGATAAAAGCCACTGGCGTGGCGAATGTCGCAGTAGTGCGGGCATTGACTAATGCAACAGATCCTACGCTTGCTTTTGATAATCTAACTCGCCTCTGGAATGGCAATAAGGCCGAGCAATATAACGCTAAGCTTGAACTTGAGCATAAAAAGGGGCACATGCAGGCTTCAGTGACTGAGGTGAGTTATGCACCCTAAGAGTAAAACAGCGACTAGAGAGTTAACTGATCGTCAATTCATTCGTTATAGCAGACAAATCATGCTGTCAGAGGTGGATGAGGCGGGGCAAATTAACTTGCTTAATGCCAAGGTGTTTGTTGTCGGTATGGGAGGACTAGGACAGCAATTAGTGCAGTTGTTGGCTGCAGCTGGCGTCGGTACTGTGCTATTTATGGATTTTGATAAGGTTGAGCTTTCCAATTTGCCGCGCCAGTTACTCTATGATGCTCATGACATTGGTAAGTATAAGGTTAACGCAGCACTGAGTAAGCTTGAAACTGCCTATCCTGATAGTCATTTTATTGCCGTTAATGATTATTTTGATGAGTGCTTTTTCAATACGGGCCATGGGGGCAATAAGCTTGAAGTGTTATTGGGCGCAATGCCAGATCTTGTGTTTGATTGCACTGACAACTTCATCGCACGTCATAAGATCAATGACCTGTGTGTTCATCATTCTTTAGTGCTGATAAGCGCCGCTGTAGCCAATTTTAATGGTCAACTTTTTTCCTATATCCCTAAACCCAACATCCCTAAAAAGAGTTCGTCGAACCCTAGCGTTAACAAGAGTGCCGCTAATTTCAGAGATACCGAGAACAGTGCTCCAGCTTGTTATCACTGCCTGTATCCAAGGGACACCCAAATAGAACAGTCTTGCAGTCACACAGGGGTGTTAGGTCCTGCTGTGGCAACGCTTGCCGCCATGCAGGCCATGATGGGGCTCAATGTCTTGCTTTCTAATAGTCCTCAAGGCGGAGTATTGCATAAATTTGATGCCAAAAAGCTCAGTTGGAGCCGCTATGGTTTGAGCCAAGACCCTAGTTGTCCAGTTTGTGCCAGCCGCATTGACGATAACAGAGCAAGCCTTGCTGTTTAAAGAAACCAGTACATGACATGAATGAGAAAAATATGATTTCAATACAAGTTAATGGTGAATTTATTCAAGTGAATGAAAGCACCAGCCTGGCTCAATTAGTTAGCAGGCAAGCGCTTAATGCCAAAGGGATTGCCTTGGTGATCAATGCCGAAGTCGTGCCTCGCAGTCGCTGGCAACACACAGTGTGTCAGGATCAAGATAAAGTTGAGTTTTTTTCTGCTGTTGCAGGAGGTTAACCATGTTCACACTCGCAGACCACACATTTTCATCACGACTTCTCACGGGCACAGGAAAATTCACTAATTCTCACACTATGCTTGCGAGCATAGTTGCCAGTGAAAGCCAAATAGTGACCTTGGCGATGAAACGCATCGATTTGAAACTGGGTCAGGATGATATTTTAACGCCTCTATTAGCCCAAGGCTTGACCTTATTACCTAATACCTCTGGTGCTAGAAATGCCAAAGAAGCGATTTTTGCCGCAGAGCTTGCTCGGGATTTACTCGATACACATTGGCTTAAACTTGAGATCCACCCAGATCCTAAGTATTTGATGCCAGACCCCATTGAAACTCTGCTGGCTGCAGAAAAGTTATGCCAAATGGGCTTTAAGGTATTGCCTTATGTACATGCAGACCCTGTGCTTTGCCGTCGCCTTGAAGAGGTGGGCTGCGCAGCTGTGATGCCCTTAGCCAGCCCCATCGGCAGTAATCAAGGCCTTGCAACTGAAGCCTTTCTAAAAATCATCATAGAGCAAGCCAAAGTACCAGTGATTGTGGATGCTGGACTGGGCGCGCCATCACAGGCTTGTCGTGCCATGGAGATGGGTGCAGATGCGGTATTGGTCAACACGGCTATTGCTAGCAGTCGCTCGCCCATCATAATGGCAAAATGCTTTGCCGATGCCGTCAAAGCGGGGCGTGAAGCTTATCTTGCTGGTTTAGGTCAAGTACAACCCCATGCCAGTCACACCAGTCCTTTAACGGGTTTTTTACAGCAAATGCCGGCTGAGAACACCAATACAGTGGAGCCGCTATGAGTTTCACTGATGTTTTCTCAGCAATTTCACAAGATGATTTGTTGTTGCAGCTTTACAGTAAAAATACTGCCGATGTAGAACGGGCGTTAATCGCCCCACAAGGCAAGCTTGAAAGCCTAATGACACTATTGTCACCTGCAGCAGAGCCATTTATCGAAACGATGGCTACAGAGTCGGTGAGGTTAACTCGGCAGCGTTTTGGCAATAACTTAGGCCTCTACTTGCCACTGTATTTGTCAAATTTGTGCGCCAATGAGTGTGATTACTGCGGCTTTACCATGAGCAATAAAATAAAGCGCAAAACATTAAACGAGTCTGAGTTACTGGCAGAAATAAGCATTATCAAGGCCAGAGGATTCGATTCTATCTTGCTGGTTTCCGGTGAACATGAAAGCAAAGTGGGTATGGGTTATTTTTCTTGGGCGATCCCTATAGTTAAGGCCCATTTTAGCTATGTAGCCATAGAAGTGCAGCCATTAAGTGAAGCTGATTATAGTCATCTGAAAGAGTTGGGTGTCGATGCCGTGATGGTCTATCAGGAAACGTATCGGCCAGTAACTTACGCTAAGCATCATACCCGAGGTCAGAAGAAGGATTTTCATCATAGGCTAACAACCCCTGACAGAGCCGCAAAAGCGGGTATCGATAAAGTGGGCCTAGGCGTATTATTGGGTTTAGATGATTGGCGATTAGATGCCTTGTTAATGGGGCATCATATTGATTATTTGGAAAAAAATTATTGGCGAAGCCGTTACAGTATTTCTTTACCTAGGCTGCGCCCTTGCACTGGAGGCGTTAATCCTAAAGTACCGCTGACTGATCTTGGTTTAGTGCAATTGATTTGTGCCTTTAGATTGTTTAATCCTCAGCTGGAAATTAGCTTGTCTACCCGTGAAACCCCCAGCTTACGGGACAGTTTATTGCCCCTTGGGGTGACACATTTAAGTGCGGGGAGCTCGACACAACCAGGGGGGTATCAAGCACCTCAAACTCAGCTGGATCAATTTGAAATTAGCGATGGCCGTCCCGTGGATGCCGTTGTTGCACAAATACAACAACAGGGATTGAACCCAGTGTGGAAAGACTGGGAGGCGGGTTGGCATTAATGGCCACGACATCAGGCAAACTCTGAGCTTGACGGCAGATATTAATGATTTACTGCTGTACATTATGGCCAGCTTGATTAATAATTAATCTAGTTCCGTTTCGGTGCAGCACGCTTGTACCTATTAACCCAAGGGGTTTATCTATGCAAATCCAATCCGCTCATGCATCAGGCTTACAAGGCTTAAGTAGCGCACAATCTGGTTTGGCACAAGCCACTACCGCCGTCGCCGCACCTGAGCAACCTAAGCCTGCACAGGCTCAAGCCACTCAAGATACAGTGACCTTAAGCGCAAATGCCACGGCTCAGACAGATAAAACTTCAGCGTTAGTGTCTGCAGTTCAATCTGAGCAACAAGGCGAAGCGTCGGTAAAGGTTATTGAAGCGGCGAATGAAACAATAGGCAGCTTGATTGATATTGAAGTCTAATTATGGAAATGACGTCAGCGACAGCTATGATGACGTCTTTTTCTCCAAAGACGTCGCAGGCTAACAATACCAGCTCGGGGCTTACGGCCTCAAGTCGCCCTAGTGCTGTCAATAGAGCTTCGGTTAGTAGCCAAACTGTGTCAGCGACTCCTGCCCCACAAATTTCATCAGCATCTTCTGCTACTCCGATATCTGTTTCATCCTCATCGACAGTGATTCAGGTTTCTACCCCGATATCTCCCAAGGTAGCGCAAG
The DNA here is from genome assembly GCF_000013765.1 of Shewanella denitrificans OS217. Taxonomy (NCBI): domain Bacteria; kingdom Pseudomonadati; phylum Pseudomonadota; class Gammaproteobacteria; order Alteromonadales; family Shewanellaceae; genus Shewanella; species Shewanella denitrificans. The sequence goes on from NC_007954.1 coordinate 2,099,864, forward strand.
CTCCATCCTTGCCTAACCCAGCATCGGTTGAAAGTCCGCAATTCAGTTTGAAACAAGGCGCGATGAGTGTTCAAGGCCTTCTTGGCCATGAAAGTTTCAGCAGTAATAAGCTAGAGACGGTATCGTCAGGGACCAACTCTATTGCTAGCGTTTCCAGCACACCAATCTCGAATACGGTAACGGCTTCGATAGCTGATGCGCCTAGTACGAATTCGCAAACGAGTACGGCAATCAATACTCAAGCAAGTGCAGCGCAGCCAGAACAAGGTAATGTTAGCGATACCATTAAACCCTCGGTTGCGGAAAACTTTGCCAGTATTTTTGGTGATGACGCGTCAGAGCAACGGACTGCGACAGAGGAAAGTACTGATGAGGGGGAAGTGCAGGTTCAAGAAAGCGGGCAATCTCAAGTAGACGCCTCTACCACTGATGAGTCCAATGCAAAGCAAGCACAAACTGAACAAGACATCGCTAAACAGCAACGTCAAGATGCCATCAGACAACAAGAGCAACAGAGCGCACAAAAAGCCGAACTAGCTCAAGCGGCTCAGATCAATCAGCTAAGTAAGCGTGATGCAGAAGTGAAAAGCCATGAGCAGGCACATGCCTCAGTTGGTGGCGCCCATGCCCAAAGCCCCAGTTTTACCTATGAAAAAGGCCCCGATGGTCGACGTTATGCAGTCGATGGAGAGGTACAAATCGATGTGTCGGTGGTGAATGGCGATGCCCAAGCCACACTGAATAAAATGATGAAAGTGTATGCAGCCGCAATGGCACCGGTACAGCCTTCCATGGCCGACATTCGTGTGGCGGCCGAAGCATTACAAAAAATGAATGAAGCCCGAGAAGCGCTATCTATCGAGCGTCAGCAAGGGGTGGTACAACTGGATGATGCCGATCATATTATTGGTCTAGGTGCTAAAATCAAAAACGCTCAGGATGACAATCAAGTGTCACAACTTGAGCCTTTTAAGCGTAGTGCAAACGAAGCTAACATCAGTGTCGATGGCATTGAGAAAATTTCAGACACATCAACTGGCAGCGTCACAAACGCCAATGTTCAATCGAATGCAACGTTAGCCTATCAAGCTTTTAATGCAGGTGTTACCCGCCAAGGGCAACAAGCGAGCAATATTAACGCTTATGTTTAAGCCTTGTGTTTGCATAAGTGTGCTTTCTGATGTATCTATTGATAGCTTCTCAATCGTTAAATAATCAAACGTTTATCTAATTTGACCACTCCCTCCTCAATGACTTAATCTGCTTGTAGTTCCTCATTTGTCTCATAGATTGCCATTATCGCTGTAAGCAGTTCACTGCTCACTTGATGCTGAGCTTGTTGGTGGGGATTGATGCCATTTTCTAAGATCACAAAGTACAAGTCGCCTTGACTTGTCTGCATGCGGCCAGCAAAATTTGCGACACCTAGCATAGTGCCAGTCTTTGCCTTAACTTTTGCTCGTAATTTCGTTTGAAAACCACGTTTGTAGGCTAAGGTGCCACTGACACCCGCCTCAGGTAATGCCGAGTCTAGGGACGTAAATCGCTCGTCAGAGTAAATTAATTTAATCAGCGACATTAGCTGGGCTGCAGAAATGGCGTTATAGCGGGAAAGTCCAGAGCCATCCACTAGGTTAGCGGAATCAAGCTTTATTCCCATTTCATTAAGCCTTGCCAATTGTGCCTTGGACGCATGTGTAAAATTATCTGAAACCTGAGGGTGAGTAGTCTGATAAAAGGAACGCCCTATGGTTTTAAATACACGATCGGCAATCAGATTGTTGGAATCCTTTAACATAGTATCTAGCATAGCCATTAGCGATTCTGAACTGTGACTGGCTATAAGGCGTAATTCTTCATCATCAGAGACAAGAGAGGGCTCATCTTTTGAGGATGACGCCTCATTGAATTGTGCGCTTAATGCAGAGTCATCATCAGTGAGCAAGTTAATGGCATGTTTGAGCACTATTTGGTGTTGCTTAAAAAGTGCCTCAAGTTTAGCTAACATATAGGGTTCAACATCATTGACGGCGATAGCAAGATTAATACCACCATCGCTGGGATAGCAGCCACTCAATTTGTATTGATTATTATCGAAACGCGCTAAGGATAATTGACACAGGTCGCGGCTTTGCTTGTTACTGCTTGTTGGGATGAAACGTGCTTGATTGAAAACCTTAATGGGTGAAGATGTACTGATTGAGAGTCGAGTTTCACCTTTAATGCCGTTTTGACTCGGAATAAGCTTTGCCAAGATGCAGTTCCCATCAAGAATAAGCCGTGATACTGGCGCTGCGTAGCAAATACCTAAATCATCCCACACCCAACCTGGTGCTCTGACTTGCTCATTAGCTGTAGTGAGCAGCTGTACCTGGCCATTTATCTTCTCTATGCCTGCATATTTAAATTGCGCAATGAGTCGAGATAAGTCTTGGGTGGTTAACTTAGGATCGCCAGATAAATTAATCCAAACATCGCCTTCTAATGCCTTGTTAATGATAGGCCCTTTGATAAAAACTTGGCTTCGGTAGCGGTAGTCATGGCCAAGCTCTGCAATGGCGGTTACCGCGGTAAAAAGCTTCATCACACTGGCAGGTTGCATTAATTTTTGAGTATTTAACTCAAATAAACTTCGTTGCTGCTGAGGATCCCATATAGCAATAGCAAGCTGAGAGTAGGGCGAGACTAAAGACTGTACGGCTTTTGCTATCTTTTTATTCAGCTTATTTATTTCAGTGGGTGCCATTACTTGCTGGGATTGCGTTACATTGGCTGTGGTTGTTGACGCAATTTTGGTATCACCACTATCGAGGTGACTGTTAGCAGAAAAAGCTTGAAATGTGCTCAAGGTCATCATAATGACGCAAAATTTGAGGGTTGAAATAATCGGCATTGAGAGAGAGCCGAAATAAAACTTCATTGTTGATAATGAACTCATGGCTTTTACTAAGAGAATGAATAAGTCCAGACTAAATTACGCTATTTCAGATTTAAAAGCATGAACTGATAACCAAACATAAGCCTTAATAGGACAATTAAGTCAGCGAAATCATTTCATTCGGTGTTTTTTTCAGCTATTACCTCAGTTAAACCGCCTCAAATGCTGAATTAATGATAAAACATCATTCCAAATCGACAGCAATGTGAGAAAATCAATGCAATTGCTAAACTTGGGCGAATGCGCAGTAAAGATTACTGGAAGCATAGAATACCTATGATGACAAAGCTGCATGTTTTAAATAATAACAACTCTATCCATGGCAGTTAGTTTTAGATGGCTTGGACTTCAAGCATATTACCCAAATGGGCCAACAAATTTTAGGAGGATGCCTTGCTCGATAAGCTAGGTGGTATTGCACTCAATGCCGATGCGCTGACTTGGTTACTTAATCCTGTGCGCTTTAAAGAAGAACTCCTTAGTCGGATCCGCAATGCAGCCCACAGTATCTACATCACTGCCTTGTATTTAGAAGATGACGAAGCTGGACGAGAAATCTTGCAGGCCTTATTGGACGCTAAAGCGGCGAGGCCTGAGTTAGATATCAAGCTGCTGGTGGATTATCACAGGGCTCGCCGTGGACTCATAGGCAAAAAAGATGATGGCGGTAACGACAGGATGTACCGCCGAGCCATGGAACAAGCTCAAATCGCCATTGAGATCTTAGGTGTACCCGTTAAGTCCCGTGAATTTATGGGGGTATTGCACCTTAAAGGGTTTATCTTCGATGACGCAGTGATTTTTAGTGGCGCCAGCATCAATAATATTTATTTGCAGCAGCAAGACAAATATCGATTTGACCGTTACCATCTCATTGAATCAGTTGAGCTTGCCCGCAGTATGCGTGAATACATAAAGCAACATTTAGTGGCGGATCCCGCTGTGTGCTCACTCACGCAGCTAGCAGAGTGCGATGTAAACCCTGAAAAGAGCGATATACGCAGTTTTAAGCATAGACTGAGTCAGGCACAATATGAATTTACCTCGACTCGCATTGGTAACAGGGTTACGCCTATAGTCGGTCTTGGCCGCAAGAAAAATCTTCTCAATCAGACCGTACTTAAGCTGGTGGATTCCTCTCAAAAATCATTGTTTATCTGTACTCCCTATTTCAATCCGCCTAATCCTTTGACACGCGCATTGGCTAAGCATTTACGCAACGGCAAGAAAATCGATATTGTAGTGGGTGATAAAAAAGCCAATGACTTTTATATTCCCCCAGAGCAAGATTTTTCTACCATTGGCGCCTTGCCTTACATGTATGAGCAATCATTGAGAGCCTTTGCTAAACGTCAGCAATGGGCCATAGATAGTGGCCAACTGAATATCTATTTATGGCAACATGACAGAAACAGCTATCACTTAAAAGGCATAAGCGCTGACAACAAGTGTCACTTAATCACAGGTTCTAATTTAAATCCAAGAGCGTGGGCGCTGGATTTAGAAAACGGTTTGTTATTGCAAGATGAGTCAGGTGCTTGGCAAGAAAAATTCCAGCAGGAGCAAGCCCATATTTTACAGCACACTGAGCGCTTGTATCACTATAGCCAAATAGAGACCTTACAAAAATATCCAGCACCTGTGAAAAAGGTCATGACACGCATTCGTCGTTTAAAGGCCGATTTCCTGTTAAGGCGTATACTCTAGTGGCTGAAGTCTTTGATGAAAAAAAATCACAAGAAAAAGTACTTTTGGCTGAAAGTGGTAATAAGCTAGGCCCTCACGCTGTCCATAAATTATATGTTCAGCGTAAAGCTTTATCGACAAAGCCTTTTGGTGCTAGGGGAAAGAAGCTTGTTCGTTGCCATGCCTGCTTATTGGGGCAACAATTTTGCACCTGTGAATTTCGTCGACAGTTAAAGACGAATGTCAGTTTTTTACTGATCATGTATGATGATGAAGTGTTAAAACCCACCAACAGTGGCCGCTTGATTGCTGATCTTGTGCCTGATACTCATGCCTATATCTGGTCCCGAACACAAACAGATGCGGATATGTTAGCCTTGTTGGCCCATGACGATTATCAGCCTTATTTGGTTTTTCCTGGTCAATACGCCAATCCTGGGCAAGAAATCCTCTCGCAAGTACGGGATGCTAAGACGGGTTATGGCTCTGACCTAAGCAATGGCATTGCAGATGCCAAAGCTAAACGGCCGTTACTTATCATGCTCGATGGCAGTTGGCGAGAAGCGATTAAGATGTTTAGAAAAAGCCCTTATTTACATCACTTGCCGTTGCTGTCCTTTGATCCTAAAGTCCTTGCCACTTACGCATTACGTAAGGGCAGCCATGATTTTCAGTTAGGGACAGCGGAAGTGGCAGCACTTGCGATTGAAGCCGCTGGGGAAGCGTTAAATGGACTGGTATTAAGCACCTGGTTTGATTTATTTGTTGAGTCGTCACTGTTGGGCCGTAATCGTCGTTGTAAGGAAGACATTATTCCCATTGAGGCATTCCAACAAAAATTCACAACGGCGTTAGCGAATTCATACCAAGCGCAAATGGCCCAAAGCGACTAACTTTATCTTTCTGTGATTGAAAAAAAATGCGATAAGGCTAAGATAAGGTAAGCATTATGTTTTCTCCAACAGAGCGATTTAGGGATCATCATTGTCCGAGTGGCATTTGAGCGGTCATTACTTTTCCCGCTAAGGGGCTTTCCTGATAGGGTGTTATTAATGAGTCAAGATCCGACCAAAATAATAGACAATAAGTTAGTTATTTTATGCCGTTTAGAGCCTGGATGCCTAGGGCCTGATGGTATTGAACATATTGAAACCTTTTGTGTTATGGCCCAAAAAGCGTTAGTCACCCACGAGTCAGACGTCTGTCACTGGTTGTTAGAGCCAAGGTTTAATAAAAGTCTTGAAGAATTCCAGTATGGTTTGAAGGGAAAGTTATTGACTAAGGAACAGGCGAAAAAGTATTTACTCCTTGCACACAGAGAGTGGGGTAACTTCGAAGAAAAATTTGAAGATAAACTCACACAATTAATTAATTTATATATTGCGCGTAAGCATTAGTCGCAATAGACATGAGCTTGTTCAACGTGAGTTTTCTTCGCCTGCCTAAGCCATGGATGGATAAGCAAAGAAGGTTTTCGTGATACAGAGCAGTTATCTACCCCAGCTTAAGGCCCAGTTTGGTTTCGATGCATTTCGTGATGGACAGCAGCAGGTCATCGATTCCATCTTATCAAACAACAGCGCATTGGCCATTTTCCCAACGGGTTCTGGCAAGTCTCTATGCTATCAATTTTGCGCCCTGCAATTACCCCATGTGACCTTAGTGATATCTCCTTTACTGGCCTTGATGAAAGATCAACTGGCGTTTCTACATGGTAAAGGCATAGCGGCAGCAAGCATAGACTCGAGTTTGACTGCGGCAGGATCCCGCCAAGTGATGCAGGATATACGACAAGGCAAAATAAAAATCTTAATGGTGTCAGTAGAGCGGTTTAATAACGAGCGTTTTCGCCATTTTCTGCAAGGAATAGAGATTTCATTATTAGTGGTCGATGAAGCCCACTGTATTTCTGAGTGGGGCCATAATTTTAGACCCGATTACTTAAAAATCCCTCAGTACTGTCAAGACTTTGCTATCGACAAGGTACTATTGCTGACAGCGACAGCAACCAGAAAAGTTAAGCAAGATATGACTGAGCGTTTTGCGATAGCAGAGACTCATATCGTTCAGACAGGCTTTTATCGTGACAACTTAGCATTAACCGTGCTTAGCATCCCGCAAGCACAGAAAAATACTGAGTTAGTAAAGCAATTACAGGGATTGGCAGGTGCAGGGATTGTTTACGTCACCTTGCAGCATACCGCTGATGACATAGCCTATTTTTTACAGCGCCAGGGTTTTAATGCTAAAGCCTATCATGCGGGGATGGATCAAGAAGTACGCCAACAAGTTCAACAGGACTTTATGTCAGGTCTTGTGAACATCATAGTTGCCACTATTGCCTTTGGCATGGGCATAGATAAAGGCGATATTCGCTTTGTTATCCATTATGACTTACCTAAATCCATCGAAAATTACAGTCAGGAGATTGGCCGTGCGGGGCGCGACAACTTGCCTTCCCAATGCATTACCCTTGCAAACCTTGATGGCCTAAGTACAGTAGAAAATTTTGTTTACGGTGATACCCCTGAAGCCGGCAGTATTAGGATCTTATTGCAGCATATGCAGAGCACACGGCAAGGTAACCGCTGGGAAATGCAAGAGTTAAGCTTGTCCAAGCTCACTAACATACGTGTGCTCCCTCTAAAAACCTTACTGGTGCAGTTAGAGCTACTTGGGCTGCTTAAACCCAGTCATGCCTACTATGCCGATTGCCGCTTTAAATTTATTAGTACAGAAGCTGAAGTGTTGGCCTTATTCACCGAGGAGCGACGTGAGTTTCTCAAGCAAGTGTTTGCCCATACTCATTTTAAAAAAGTGTGGGGCACAGTGGATTTTGATGGCCTCTATCAAGCGTTCGGGCATGAAAGGCAAAGGGGGCTTAAAGCACTGGACTATCTCAGTGAACAGGGACATATTCAACTTGAGACTAAGCAACTCACGCAAGTTTTTGAGCTTACAGTCAATGAGATTGATATTGAGGCCTTAACATCACAATTGCTTGGCTATTTTGAGGATAAAGAAACTAAAGAAATCGCCAGAATTGCACAGTTAATTCGCTTTTTTGAATTAAACACTTGCTTAAGCCACGCCTTGGCACGATATTTTGATGATATGAACAGCCCAGCATACTGCATGAATTGCAGTGTCTGTCTTGGAAAAAGTGTTCAGTTAACCGCAAGCTCAATTACACCTATGCCACCCAAGGAGGTACTGGCTGCTCATTTAAAAGACTTGCAAATTTGGGCCGAGGGACAAGGTTTTTCTCACGCCTTATCTGTTAGTATGCAGACTAAGTATTTGATGGGACTGAGCATGCCTGCATTTAGCCGTAGTGGCATTACAAAACTTGCAGGTTTTGGTTTCTGTTCAGAGCAAGGCTTTCATCAAGTTAGATGTGCAATCAATGACTTATAATGAGGAATAGATGGATATTTCAGCCAACGAGTTGCTCAAAAAACACCCAGATCTTATCCACAGTGAAGGCTTGCAGGTTGTGTCCCATGTTCAGCGCGAACAAGGTGAATGGTTTTTGAATACCCTCATGTTAAAAGGCTATGATGTTCCTTTTAAATATAAGCGCACAAAACGGTTCAAAAACCTCAATGATCAAAGGGTCAACATCAGCTACTATCCCGCTACAGAATCACTTGCAGGAATGCAAATAGAAGTCATGCAGGTCGTTAGATTAAGGCGCTGTTAACCCTGATTATTCCTCTCAGGGTTAACAAGGTACCCCTTCAGCTTGATTAATAAGTTAAATGGCAACTAGGTAGGTTGTTCTTTTCTAAATAATTTTGGTGATACTCTTCGGCGATATGAAAGGTTTGTACGGGCACTATTTCAGTGACTATTGGCCTAAGTCCCCATTTGCCACTGCGGGCTAGGGCAAGCTTAGAAGCTTCTGCCTGCTGTTTTTGTTCTTTGTCATGAAAAAAGATAGTACTGCGGTATTGTGAGCCTATGTCACCCCCTTGCATGTTAAGCATAGTCGGGTTGTGATTTTTCCAAAAAAATTCAAGCAGTGCATTGAAGCTTACACGTTCGGGATCGAATTCCACTTGCACCACTTCGGCGTGGCCTGTGGTGCCGGTTTTTACTTCTTTATAGGTGACTGCTGTGTCTTTCCCCCCCATGTAACCACAAGTCGCCTGAGTGACTCCCTCGACTTCACGGAAGAAATGCTCTACACCCCAAAAACAACCTGCACCAAATGTTGCTAACGCCATGACTATTCCTTCACTGATTGATTTTATAAATGGGACTCTGGACTGCTATCACTGCTTCTATGCCCTAATATGGAAATCCAATACGCATTTAGTAGAAGTCTAGACGTCTGTTATTCTGATATGTCAAACTCTGAATTGCAAGTGGATTAAGTGGTCATTTTAAAATTATTACTATTTTCTTGGTTGAAGTTACTTCTTTGCCACTTGTGTTAGAATCAGTACCCTTATGTTATCCAATCCTTTTTTGCCTGTTTAAGGAGTACCCCGTGCAACACGAGCTTATGGACAATCATGATTTTTTGGCTTTTACTCTGGCCCATCCCCATGGAATAGCGCAGCGCTTTAGTTTCGAGCTGGGGCAACACACTCAGGTTGAAGTATGGGATACAGGTGTGATTGCCTTCTTACCAAAAGAAAAGTATACCGCTCAAGCACCGAAACAGGTCATTTTATCTTGTGCGGTTCACGGCAATGAAACCGCGCCCATAGAAATTTGTAATAGATTGATCACTGAGTTACTGACTGAAAAAGTTCAGGCTAAACACAGAACCTTATTTTTAATTGGCAATCCGCCCGCGATTCACAATCAAACTCGTTTCATCGAAGAAAATATGAATCGTCTCTTTAGCGGCGCCCATTCTAAAGGGGAAGGCTTAACTCATGCTGAGCGTATTAGGGCTAAAGCCTTAGAAGACTATGTTGCCGAGTTTTATCTGGGGGCACCGTCCAACGAACAGCGTATTCATTATGATTTACACACAGCCATTCGCCCATCAAAGCATGAGAAGTTTGCCATTTATCCTTATCGCCCAGGGCGCGCTTACAGTGGCGAGCAGATCATGTTTCTAGCCGCTTGCGGCGTCGATACTATTTTATTCCACCATGAGCCGACCACTACCTTTAGTTATTATTCTTCTGAACAATTTAACGCCGATGCCTTCACGGTCGAGCTAGGTAAGGTGATGCCCTTTGGACAGAATGACATGAGCCGCTTTGAGCAAACGCAAACTATGCTCACTAAACTCGTTAGCGGTGAAGCGCTCGGTTTAAGTGCGTTTTCAGCAGAAAAAGTGAATTTGTATAAGGTGTGCCGCTCTATTAACAAACGCTTCGAGGATTTTGCGTTTAATTTCGCAGATCAAGCCGAAAACTTCAGTGCCTTTACAAAAGGTGAGGTGCTAGCCACTGAAGGCGGCGAGCAAGTCTTGGTAGAGCAGCCTCAGGAAGCCATTGTTTTCCCGAATGCCAAAGTCCCCGTTGGCCAACGCACAGTCCTGTGTTTAGTGCCTGCGCCTAACGAAAACATTCGCTAAGCGTAAAGCAAATTATACAAGTAACCACAAGGCAATTTCACCTAGGAGCATGAACAAGAGTTGATAGGTAGTTTACGTTAACGTAATGTTCATTGGCATATAAATAATAAATTGACTAGTCTCGATACTGGTCACACACAACAAGAGCATAATATGAGCAAAGCACCGCTGAACAACGAGACAGTGCACAGTGTCAGCTTCCTAGACAAAGCGTCATTGCACATTCCAATTTTGCGCATTTTACAAGCCGATGGTACCACCTATGAAAAGGCGGTGTTACCTGTGATAGATAAAGCACTGGCCGAGAAAATGTACGACACCTGTGTGTTTACCCGAGTGTTAGATGAGCGTATGTTGGGTGCGCAGCGTCAGGGCCGGATAAGCTTCTATATGACTTGTACCGGTGAAGAGGCCGCTGTGATTGGTAGCGCCGCCGCTTTAGATGATGAAGATGTGATCTTAGCTCAGTACCGTGAACATGCGGCGCTGCGTTATCGCGGTTTCACCACTGAACAGTTTATGAACCAGATGTTCAGCAACGAAAAAGATTTAGGCAAAGGTCGCCAAATGCCCATTCATTATGGCAGCAAGGCACTTCATTACCAGACAGTCTCGTCGCCTTTGGCGACTCAAATACCTCAGGCAACCGGTGTTGGTTACAGCCTTAAATTACAGAAAAAACACAATGTGGCTATCTGTTATTTTGGTGAAGGCGCCGCCTCGGAAGGGGACTTCCACGCCGGTATGAACATGGCTGCAGTGTTAAAATCTCCTACCATTTTCTTCTGTCGAAACAATGGCTACGCTATCTCTACCCCTACGGAAGAGCAATACGCAGGTAATGGTATTGCCAGTCGTGGTGTGGGTTACGGCATGCACACTATTCGTGTTGACGGCAATGATATGTTAGCCGTATTGGCTGCGACTCAACAGGCCCGTGCATTTGCACTTGCCAATAACGCGCCAGTACTGATTGAAGCCATGACCTATCGTTTAGGTGCGCATTCATCGTCGGACGATCCATCGGGTTACCGCTCAAAAGAAGAAGAAGCTAAGTGGAAACAACACGATCCTGTGCAGCGTTTTAAGTTGTGGATGATAAACAAGGGTTGGATAAACGAGGCCGCCGACGTCAAGATGTACGAAAAGTATCGCGAAGAAGTACTCGCTGCGGTGAAAGTTGCTGAAAAGATCCCTGTACCACATTTAGATGAAATCATTGAAGATGTGTACGACAAGCCAACGCCTATCCTCAAGAAGCAACTCGCTGAACTTAAACAGCATATTGCCAAGTATCCAACGTCTTATCCTAAAAGTGCTGGGAGATTATAAATCGTGCCAGAAATGAACATGTTACACGCCATCAATGAGGCGTTATCCATTGCCATGCAGACTAATGAGCGCACAGTGATCTTCGGAGAAGATGTGGGCCATTTTGGTGGCGTTTTTAGGGCGACGTCTGGCTTACAAGAAAAGTTTGGCCGTGATCGTTGTTTTAACACGCCATTAACGGAGCAAGGTATTGCAGGTTTTGCCAACGGTTTAGCGTCAAATGGCATGAACGCAGTGGCTGAAATCCAGTTTGCCGATTATATCTTTCCAGCATTCGATCAAATCGTTAATGAATCTGCCAAATTCAGGTACCGCAGTGGTAATGAATTCGATGTAGGTGGTTTAACCTTTAGAACGCCCTATGGTGGAGGTATTGCCGGTGGTCATTATCACTCTCAATCTCCTGAAGCTTATTTTACCCAAACACCAGGCCTTAAAGTGGTGGTGCCGCGTAATCCACAGCAGGCAAAAGGTTTGCTATTAGCCGCAATTCGCGACCCAAATCCAGTGATATTCTTCGAACCTAAGCGCCTTTATCGTGCTTCAGTGGGCGAAGTACCTGCGGGGGATTACGAAATTGAGCTAGGTAAAGCCGAAGTTGTCAAACAAGGTAAGGATATTACCTTAGTGGCCTGGGGCGCACAGATGGAAATCGTCGAGAAAGCTGCCGCACGGGCTGAAGCCGAAGGGATTTCCTGTGAAATTATCGACCTTCGTACCTTATCCCCATGGGATGAAGACACAATAGCGGCATCGGTCAAGAAAACAGGGCGTTTGTTGATTAATCATGAAGCGCCATTAACCGGCGGTTTCGCTGGTGAAATAGCGGCCACGATACAAGAGTCCTGTTTCTTACACTTAGAATCTCCCATTAGCCGAGTGTGTGGTCTAGATACGCCTTACCCACTTATTCACGAAAAAGAATACATGCCAGATGAGCTAAAGACCTTTGAAGCCATCAAGGCCTCAATGGCATTTTAGGAGTTAGGTATGATTAAAGATTTTATATTGCCCGATATTGGCGAAGGCGTGGTTGAGTGTGAGTTAGTGGATTGGTTAGTGCAGGTAGGCGACGTGGTGGTTGAAGACCAACCCATCGCCGATGTGATGACCGACAAGGCGCTGGTGCAAATTCCTGCGCCCCATCCTGGGGTTATCACTAAGTTATATTATGCTAAAGGTGAAATTGCCTTAGTGCATGCTCCCTTGTATGCCGTTGAGGTGCAAGGTGAAACAGCTTCAGCTGAAGTCCAAGCCGCTGACTCGAAAGCACCAGGTCCTGACGTTAGCCCTGAAACCATGCAGTTAACCCAAGCCCCTCAGGGTGCTCAAGTTAGTCAAGGATCAGGAGTTGAAATTGAAGACTTCTTATTGCCAGATATCGGTGAAGGCATTGTCGAATGTGAGTTGGTCGACTGGTTAGTCAATGAAGGCGACATGGTGGTGGAAGATCAACCCATTGCCGATGTGATGACAGATAAAGCCCTAGTGCAAATACCAGCCATGAAAGCCGGGCGCATCGTTAAGCAATATTATCGTAAAGGGCAGCTTGCAAGAGTGCACTCACCATTATTTGCAATCGAAGTGCAAAGCAGTCAAGAAGTTGTACAAGCAAGCCCTAATACAGAGAAGGCTACAGTAAATGAAGCGGTGAGTGGGGGAGCGAGTGCTGCTGATACACCTGTGGCTCAAGGTAAAGCCTTAGCAAGCCCTGCGGTAAGACGTATGGCAAGGGCGCTGGATATTAATATTGCTCTAGTACCAGGTAGTGGTAAAAACGGTCGAGTTTATAAGGAAGATATAGAGCGTTATCAGCATGTTGAACAGTCTCAACCCGTTGCTTCCACTCAAGCTGTTTGCCCACAAGTTAGTGCCGCATCTACGACTACGCTCGCAAACCAGGTAATGGCAGCAGATAGAGTAGAGCCGATTAAGGGTGTTAAGGCTGTAATGGCCAAATTAATGCAGGAGTCGGTATCGACCATACCGCACTTTACTTATTGTGAAGAGTTTGACTTAACGGCATTAGTCACATTACGTGAAAGCATGAAACAGCGGTACTCAAACGATGAAGTAAAATTGACTATGATGCCTTTCTTTATGAAGGCCATGTCCCTGGCTATCACTGAGTTCCCGATTTTGAATAGCCAAGTCAACGCCGATTGTACCGAGCTGACTTATATGTCGCGTCATAACATAGGCATGGCGGTTGATTCAAAGATGGGCTTATTAGTCCCTAACGTTAAAGATGTGCAAGATAAGAGTATTTTAGAGATAGCCGCTGAAATTACTCGCTTAACGGCGGCTGCTCGCAGCGGCCGTGTGAGTCCTGCAGACCTTAAAGAAGGCACTATTTCCATCTCTAATATTGGTGCCCTTGGTGGTACTGTGGCCACGCCTATCATCAGTAAGCCTGAAGTGGCAATTGTTGCGTTAGGTAAGCTACAAGTATTGCCACGTTTCAATGAGAAAGGTGAGGTTGAAGCACGCAAAATAATGCAAGTCAGTTGGTCAGGGGATCACAGGGTCATAGATGGCGGCACCATAGCCCGATTCTGTAATCTGTGGAAGCACTATCTTGAGCAGCCAGAACACATGCTGTTGGCTATGCGTTAAGCTTTGATGTTATAAAAGTCATAGTTTGAGTAAAAACAACAAAAGGACGTCTTATGCGTCCTTTTGTTTTTTGCTTTGATTTCGTATAATCCCCCGAATAGAGTGATACCACTGGAAGTACTATGAGCCTAGCTGCACCTAAGATAGAAACCATTGAATATCCATTTCCTGCGAAACCAGCATTATTGTCTGAGTCTGAAAAAAGCGCGTATAAGGATAAAATCAAGCAGTTATTGATAGAAAAGAATGCCGTACTCGTGGCGCACTATTATACTGATCCTGAAATTCAGGCCCTTGCAGAAGAAACTGGCGGCTGCGTTTCTGACTCGCTAGAAATGGCACGTTTCGGCCGTGACCACCCAGCTAAGACCCTGATTGTCGCTGGGGTTAAGTTTATGGGCGAAACAGCAAAAATTTTAAGCCCTGAGAAAACCATTCTGATGCCAACGCTTGAAGCGACCTGCTCGTTGGATTTAGGTTGCCCCATAGAAGAATTCAGTGCGTTTTGTGATGCGCATCCCGATCATACTGTGGTGGTATATGCCAATACGTCAGCAGCAGTAAAAGCCCGTGCTGACTGGGTTGTTACCTCAAGTATCGCCCTTGAGATTGTTGAGCATTTGGATAGCCAAGATAAAAAAATTATTTGGGCGCCAGACAGGCATTTAGGCTCATACATCAACAATCAAACTGGTGCCGATATGTTGTTATGGCAGGGGGAGTGTATTGTTCATGACGAGTTCCAGGCTAAGGCATTACGCGAACTTAAGAAAATTCATCCCAATGCAGCCATCTTAGTGCACCCAGAATCTCCGGCAAGTGTGGTAGAACTGGCCGATGCCGTAGGCTCAACCAGTCAATTAATAAAAGCGGCGCAGACCATGGAAAACGATACCTTTATCGTTGCCACCGACCGCGGTATTTTTTATAAAATGCAACAAGCGGCGCCCGGTAAAACCTTAATTGAAGCACCTACAGGTGGCAATGGAGCCACGTGTAAGAGCTGTGCACACTGCCCTTGGATGGCAATGAACGGCTTACAAGCGATTGCCGCATCCCTTACTGATGTAGATAAATCTAAGCATGAAATTTTTGTGGATGATGACTTGAGGGTAAAAGCCCTTATTCCATTAACCCGTATGCTGGATTTTGCCAAAGACTTGAACATGAAAGTGAAGGGCAATGCCTAGTAGGCAAGCTCGTAATATATTGATTTATTGTGAATAGTCTAAAAATCCTCGCATTAGCGAGGTTTTTTTATGGTAGAGGATCCAATAACGCCGCCAAGTGATCATTATTATTCATTGCTAACACATGATAAGGACAAACAGCTTTACAGCGGCAATGAATGAAATGTAGGATCTTACGAAGCAATATAAAATAATCAATATGTTGTAGTTTATGATTGTGGTCAGTTGGCCCGTGACAGACATACAGATACAAGGAGTATCAAGCATTGTTTACTAAATTAATTCCTTCCGCCCTTATTCTTTTGCTATCGGCTTGCAGTAATAGTCAAAGCCCTGCTTTTCAAGAAGACAGACAACCCGAAGACAGGGACCAATACAGTGGGGCTGAAGGTTTGGTGCAGTTGCAAAAAGATCAGAGTTACTTGATGAAAAAAGAATTAACCGATCAATGCATGAAAGCGAAAGTTGATTTAGCCATGGCACTTACCGATAACAATGAAGCACAAATTGAAGTGCAGACGGACTTAATTAGCAGGACGTGTATCTAAGCTAGCTTTATCAGTGTTAATCTAAAAACCTTATTCAAAGACTCAACAAAAAGCCTCGCAATTACGAGGCTTTAATGTACAACGAGTAGCTGTACGCTTATTTAGCGTTCATCAATGCAACAGCGTTATCTAGCATGCGATTACTGAAACCCCATTCGTTGTCATACCATGACATGACTTTCACTAAACGGCCGTTGACACGTGTTTGTGTTGCGTCAAAATTAGAAGAGAAAGCATTGTGGTTGAAGTCGATAGACACTAATGGCTCTTCATTAATGGCTAATACTTCTGACATTGGTCCTTGCTTTGAAGCACGAGTCACAATCTCATTAATTTCTTCAACCGTAGTGTCACGAGATGCTAAGAAGGTTAAATCCACTAAGGATACGTTAACGGTTGGCACTCGTACCGCTAAACCATCAAATTTACCTTGTAATTCAGGTACCACTAACCCTACAGCAGCTGCTGCACCGGTTTGAGTTGGGATCATTGACATAGCAGCAGCACGGGCACGACGTAAATCAGTGTGGTACACGTCTGATAAACGTTGATCGTTGGTATAAGCATGAATAGTCGTCATTAAACCTGATTCAATACCAATGGCATCATTTAACGGTTTAGCGATAGGGGCTAAACAGTTAGTGGTACATGACGCATTTGAAATTACAGTCATCTCTGATGTTAATACTTCTTGGTTAACGCCGTATACCACAGTTGCATCGACATTTTTACCTGGAGCCGAAATGATAACTTTCTTCGCGCCAGCCTCTAAATGTGGCTGAACCGCCGCTTTTGAAGTGAATATACCGGTACATTCAAATACCACATCAACCTTTAACTCAGCCCAAGGTAACTTCGATGGATCGCGTTCTTGGAAGGTGAGTATTTTATCGCCATTGACATAGATAGCTTCTTCATCGTGATCGACTTTGGCATTAAAACGTCCGTGAACAGAGTCATACTTAGTGAGGTGGGCATTAATTGAAGCATCACCTAAATCGTTTAGGGCGACGATTTCAATGGGGTAATCTTTTTCACTTTCATATAGTGCGCGTAAAACATTTCGACCGATACGGCCATAGCCGTTAATAGCAACGCGGATAGTCATCTCATATCCCTCAGGTAATTGTAATTTGGTGATGGGAAACCTCATCTAGTTGTAAAATTACCAAATTGACAGCGGCAGTCAAGTTTTATCGCCTGAATTTGGCTTTGAACGGCATTTATTTCGTATTATTTCTACATAAGTCGCGTTTCAGCAATTTTTTAGGGATTAATCGGTATGCTAATGACATTAGAGTTTGAAAACATCTATGTGTCGATTATTTACCGAATAACTCAGCATTATTAACCAAAGAGCGCGTCTAATTGACGCTTGGTAATATGGCCATTGATAATAGCTTGCGCGATAGCTTTAGCCTCAGCATCAAACTTTATAGCTAACTTTTTGTCGCTGTTTATCAATGCTAGTAATTGCTCATCTGAGGCATTTTTTTGGGTGATGGCCAAATTTACCTTGGTAAGCAAGTAGACTTTGGCAAAGTTTTGCTGCTGTTGATGCACGTTGGCAAGTCCCAATAACCAGTCGGGATTGAACTCATGAGTTAAGTCCATGGATATTTCGTTGTCGTCACTATGGATGAGATCCTCAGAAGTAATTGCGGCAAACATTTGTCGATATATATCTTTGGAAATATTGGCATCAATTTTTAAATAGTGCACCGCTAATTGCTGCAAAATTTCGACTTCTTGTATTTCGCCTTGTTTGAATGCATTGTTCACTAACATAAAAGCGGCTTGTTCACCAAAACGCATCCATCGATAAAAGGCGAGGTAGATGTCCTGATTGTCCTTGGTGAACTCCTGCAGCTGGGCTAAATTTTGTGTGCTCACAGCAAAGGCCCTTTTTCTGTCTAAGGTCCGCTCCGTATGAATAATATGCTGTACACCGGCCGCCAGTTCGATGCACTTGCTGTAATTTTCTAGCATGATTAATTGTTGGTATAACTGTTTGCCAGTATGCACTTCTGTTTGTTTAAGCGCATATCTGTGTCTTATAAGTGATGCCTTTTCGTACAAACACCAACTGTCTCTGTGTAAATCTACACAAAGTTCAGGATTATTTTTACATATCACGTCGGTATTTCGGTCATTTTCACAGCCAAATAGACCAAAAATAGCTATCCAGAAACAAAATGATGTAAACATTACTGATTTTTTGTTCAAAAAGGACTCCGGCGAGGTGATTTATCTAATAAAATTACATATTTACAAGCCTGAAACTCACTGGCTTAACTGTTCGCTTTTCATTACAATGTCGCTGACCAAAAGCAGGTAAGCCTGCACACCGATTCTAATTATTGGTCTTTTCTTTTTGTTACTCAAACATTTTAGTCAGAATTACTAAAAAGTGAGATAAAGGATTTGTTAATGAGCGCTGATAAACACCTACAAAGTTGGCAAGAACGTTTCGAAATGGCCGAGGCTATGCAGCCTTTACTTGGTAAATTGTATCGAAATCAAGGCGTTGAGGTCGTAGTTTACGGCAAGCCTTTGTTAAATGCATCTACCATTGAAATTATTAAATCCCATCGTTTAGTCCGCCGTCATGTGGGCGAGAAACTAAGATTACGTGAGAGCTTCCCATTCGTTGTTGCCCTTAGCAAGCTTGCTGTTAAGCATTGTAAAGTGGACATAGGTAAGTTAGCGGTTAACTATTGGCGCGATCATAATGATGAATCAGGCATTGCTGCCTACATGGCGCAAGAATTAGCAGCCGGTATCAATTATGGTGATGATACACCCGCGCGGGATGTGGTGTTATACGGTTTTGGCCGTATCGGTCGATTATTAGCCCGTTTGTTAATTGAAAAAACCGGTAAGAGTAATAAATTACGCCTTCGGGCCATCGTATTACGTGGTGGTAAGAAGGGCGATTTAGAGAAACGAGCCAGCTTACTGCGTCGCGATTCAGTTCATGGTCCATTTAATGGTTCTGTGGAAGTTGATGAAGATAATAATGCCATTATCGCCAACGGTACGTATATTCAAGTGATTTACGCAAACTCTCCTGATCAAGTTGATTACACTCAATATGGGATCAATGATGCGTTAATCGTCGACAATACTGGGATTTGGAAAGACGAAGACGGTTTAGGATTGCACCTTAAGAGCCCTGGCGCCAGCAAGGTATTGTTAACCGCACCCGCTAAAGGTGCCATCAAGAATATTGTTTATGGTGTTAACGAGAACGATATTTTAGCTGAGGACATTATAGTCTCAGCGGCAAGCTGTACTACTAATGCTATTACCCCAGTATTAAAAGCGGTCAATGACAAGTATGGTATCGAAAATGGCCATGTTGAGACGATTCACTCTTATACGAATGACCAAAACTTGATTGATAATTATCACAGTGCCGACCGACGTGGTCGCAGTGCACCGCTAAACATGGTGATCACTGAAACGGGTGCAGCTAAAGCTGTGGCTAAAGCACTGCCAGTATTGGCGGGTAAGCTTACCGGTAATGCGATACGTGTTCCCACGCCTAACGTGTCCATGGCCATCATCAGCGTTAATTTAAATGCTGAGACGAATCGTGATGAGCTTAATGAATACTTAAAAGATGTGGCGTTATTATCGGAGCTACAAAATCAAATCGACTTCACTGAGTCTACAGAAATTGTATCCAGTGACTTAGTCGGCTCTCGCTATGCGGGCGTGATTGATTCACAAGCAACGATTGCAGAAGGCAAACGTGCGATTCTTTATGTTTGGTATGATAATGAATTTGGCTATAGCTGCCAGGTTGTCGGTGTCATGCAGAAAATGCTTGGTCTAACTACCTTGTCATTGCCTAAAGCATAATCTAAAGGTTTGAGATAAAATTAATCAGAGCAGCTTAAGCTGCTCTTTTTTTTGGCTATTTGATCGCTTTATCGGCAGTCGTATGCTGTGAGGTAAAAAACTCACCTGCCAGCATTGACAGAAGGGGCTAAAACGGTAGAATGCCAATCCGAAGTCAAGGAGGAACAGTAAGTCTATTACCTTGATTTTTTAAAAGTAAGATAGGCGACATTAACTCAGTTGGTAGAGGGATACTTTGCCAAGCTAGAAGTGATAACGGCGTCACCGGTTCGAACCGCTTTTTATTCGAAACGGTTGCACCAAAGTTTTATGTTAAAAATATAGGCGACATTAGCTCAGTTGGTAGAGCGATACCTTGCCAAGGTATAGGTCATCGGTTCGAACCCGATATGTCGCTCCAACTATCTTTATTGATATTTGGAAAGCATGGCGCGATGGCAGAATGGCTATGCTGCGGATTGCAAATCCGTCGACCTCGGTTCGACTCCGGGTCGCGCCTCCACAATTTTGTTGATTTGTTAGCGCTGCTAACAGATTGGCGACACTTTTGCCCGAGTGGTGGAATCGGTAGACACAAGGGATTTAAAATCCCTCGCTGAATAAGCGTGCCAGTTCAAGTCTGGCCTCGGGTACCATTATTCATCTTGTATGATGTTAATACAAAAAAGCCTCGATTATATCGAGGCTTTTTTATATCTGTAATTTACATAGAGCAATAAAATCCCACTTTAAGCTTGTGTTCAAAGCGGGTAAGTTGCTCTAGTTTGTAACTAAATTGCTACTGCTGCCGCGATTTTTAAGTACTTAGCTATGGTTTCAGCACCATTGTTGGCGTTGATTGGCTTGAAGATAAAGCCTGAAATGCCATGTTTTTGGCATTGCTTAACTAAGATGTTGTCTGTAACCGAAGACAGCATGACGACAGGAACCTGTGAGCCCATATTGCGCAGTTCGGCTAACGCGGCGTCGCCATTTAATCGGGTCATGACTACGTCCATGAAGATGAAATCCACTTTACCCGCTTTAACTGCTTCAATGGCGCCTATGCCATCATCGGCTTCGATGACATTGTGATAACCTAAGTTATTGAGGAAGCGACTGATTGCCTTTCTTATCATGGCACTGTCATCAACAACCAGCACTGTACTGGTTAACGGCAGGGGAGTTGTGTGGGTATTTTCCACATCAATACTTTGGGCATCAATATCAACATTAGCAACCTGCTCAACAACATCTCTGATGAGTAAGTTAAAGTAATAACGGCCAATACCTTCAACCATAATAGGCACAGTGATAACTTGTTTTACTCCAACTAAATATTTGTCCATTTCTGTTAAGTCTTCAACAAAATAGGGGCTAGAGAAACCATATTCTAATTTGTGGCGACTGTGTAAATCTGTGGAACGCCCCACTATGGTATTGCCCCATTCGGCTAAGGCATTACGTAAATCGTCGTTAATAGCATCAAAGGCATAGGTTTCATTAAACATGTTTTGGCAAACTGAATTACCAATCGCTATCGCCGTTTCTGGGTAGTGATGCATCATGATCACACCATCAAGGCTACCGGTGACATCTGAACAGACGGCGTAACCCTTGAAGCGAAAATCTTCAACCTTGTCCATAAAAGGATCGCCGGCCACTCCGGTTAAATTTGTCATGGCCTTAAGGCTGGCAATAGATTCTTTGATAAAGGGATGAAGTATGACTTTAAATAACGGATTTACTGACATATGAAGACTCGATATTATTTTTGTTATTAATCTAGGTTGATTAAATTACAAGAGGTATCGCAGATTTGCAACATAATCAAAACATAGGCTTGAGTTTTTTTAACCAAGCTAGATGGAGAATAACCCAAATTAGGATCTGAAGGCTGAGGATATTGGCTGTGATTAGCTTAATGTACACTCAGCTTGATTGGTGTACCCCGCTGCAGCGCATGAATGTCAATGTGGCCAGGTGGTCGCAATCACAGCCAAAGGAGCAGCTAGCAAGCTTACTATGGCGCCAAGTCCCAGGCACTCAAATTTGCCAAGGGATAGCATACAGTTATAAGGGTCAACGGGGGTTTGAATATTCACTGCCTTGGGGGCCGCATCAGCCGCAGTGGATTTGTTCGACTCGCTATATTCCGCAAACAGGCAAGATAACTATGCGCTTTGGTGAGCCGTGGGCTAACTCACAGAGCCCTTTAGCGCTGAGCTTTACCATTGAACCCAAAGTGTGCCGTTTTGACGATGGCGGCGGCCTAATCGATGCACATCCAAACTTGCCCACTATAGATTTTAAGATCCCCATTGAACCCCAGATTAGAAGGAGCTATCTCATGGAACCTCAGGTGAGTTGTATTCGAGTTCGAGACGGTTTGGTTGTGGTATTAAACTCTGTTTCAATCTCTACATCTAGAAGTCAATGGACCAGTACCTGCAGTCTTTCGTTTTCTTCTAGGTTAGATGCTATGCATGCAAATAATGAGCTATTGAAAGTGTCCATTAACGGTTATGAGTTCTTTTTGCTATGCGAGGCATCTTCATCATCAAAAATATTCAATGCAGAAACCTACAGTGCAACAGGAAGAGGCCGGTTAGCCGAACTTGCAACCCCTTATAAGAAGTTAGTTAACTTCGTAAACCATGAGACAAGGAGCTTTCTGGGGTTGATGGCCGATATCATTGCTAACTCTGGCTGGACAGTAACCGGCGTGATAACAGACTATCCAGTGCCTGCAAATAGCTTCAGCTATGCAAACAAAACGCCCGCTGAAGCAATTAATTTCATGGCAAGTGCCATAGGAGCCATGCTCGATATAAATGATGAGACTCGGACCATAAATGTCATTCCACAATGGCCTGTGGTGCCGTGGGATACAAGCAGTGCTATCCCTGATGTTATCTTACATGACAGCGTGATTTTAGAGTTTACTGAGCACCTAGATATTCGCCCTGAAGCCAATGCGGTGTTTGTTCGTGGCGAGCAGCAAGGCGTAGCAGTGAAAGTGAAACGCTTCGGGACCGCTGGCGATAACTTTGCTGCTGATATAGTCGATAAGTTAATCACAGATAACCAAGCCGCTAGAATGCGTGGCACGACTGAATTAGCCAATGCGGGTAACAAAATACAAAGCAGTATTCGCACTAAAATTCTGCATGACTTGCCACCAATCCGGCCAGGCATGTTAATAGGGGTAAGGAAGGGCGCTGAAGTGTTTAAATCCGTCTGTGATGCCTCAACCATTACCGCCAATGTTAATAGCGCTAATGGTCAAGTAACGGTTAATCAGACCATCAGTTTATTGCGAAATGAGAACACAATATGAGTAATATTTATCAGCGTTTAGCAAACCTAAACCCTAAGGCTCAACGAGCGGTTGCTACTGTGGTTTCAGTGAACAATGGCACCACGGCAGTACAGCATGCCGATGGCAGCCACCAAGTGGTGTTGGGGGATAGTATACCCAGCGGAAAGGTGTACATATTGGATGGCCAAATCCAAGGCCAGGCCGCTGATTTACCTTTTTCAGAAATAACTATTTAGAAAAGTGCTACCTAGATAGCTATCAAAATTCCTAGACTATTAACTGATGTTTAATGAGCATTTACTAAGGGGCTCAAAATGCAATTTTTAAACGATTTTGGTTTAATAGGTAGGTTAGGGTATACCTATACAGTCAACTAGGCTGTAAACGAAGATCGCGAGAGCATAGCGCTATATAAAGGCAGCTTGTGCCGATAAGTTTTCATTTTGGATGAATTGGCTAGCAAAATTATCCTATAAAGATAGGACTAGCGAGTTTGCAGCCGTTAAGCTCAAAATTAAATTTCTCACTTTAGGTGAATCCGTTTCTCAAACTCGGTGACGCGCTACACCCTAGCAAATAAACTGCCTGAAAAAACTCAAAAAGAAAGTTTATTACTTGCGGCATAATTAACATGCGTCATTTTCTTCTGGCCCAAATCCCGCACCCTGATTGACTTAGCATGAGTTATCCACTATTTCTGTGGATAAACCTGTGAATTACTCCTGTTTATCGGCTGCAAACCCCTGTAATCCTTGGCTCGGACTTAGATTTGATAATTTCAACTAAGGAAAATTATTTACTTATTTATCAATGTGATACTAAATGCAACAAGTTTTATTACTGACAATTATTTTACTTGACTTACAAACAGTACTGTTGTGGCCTTTTTGTGTATTAAATTGGCTGAAACCCTGATATTTCGCTTGAAATTTGTGCATTTAAGCTAAAAGTGAGCAGTGTTGAAAACTTTCAATCAATCCCGCTTTTATACTGTCAAATGCAGCCTTTTTCTGCTAAATACGCTAGGATACTCAGGCTCGATTTCCAACCGAACCTTATTGATAAATTGCTTGCTGGGTTTAACAACGAATCGATTATTTCTTTTGCTTGTGTAAGGAATTTTTACTGTGTCTAGCGCCAAATTCGATCTTCATTTCCCATTCCCACCCGCTGGGGATCAGCCTACCGCTATTCGTAAATTAGTCGAAGGCTTAGAGGCGGGACTTGCCTGCCAAACCTTGCTTGGGGTGACAGGTTCGGGTAAGACTTACACCATAGCCAATGTCATTAAAACCATGGGGCGGCCCACCATCATCATGGCCCCGAACAAGACATTAGCGGCCCAGCTTTATGGCGAGATGAAGGAATTTTTCCCCAATAACGCCGTCGAATATTTCGTGTCTTATTATGACTACTATCAGCCCGAAGCTTACGTGCCAGCCTCCAATACCTTTATCGAGAAAGATGCCTCGGTTAACGCTCACATTGAACAAATGCGTTTGTCTGCCACAAAAGCCCTGCTAGAACGCAAAGATGTGGTGTTAATTGCGTCTGTTTCTGCTATTTACGGTTTGGGAGACCCAGACTCTTACTTGAAAATGCTGCTGCATCTGCGCCAAGGGGATCCCATGGGGCAGCGTGATATCTTGCACCGTTTGAGTGAGTTGCAATATAAGCGCAATGACATTGAGTTATCCCGCGGCACCTATCGTGTGCGCGGTGAAGTGATAGATATTTTTCCTGCAGATTCCGAGCGTGATGCCATCAGGGTAGAGCTCTTCGATGATGAAATTGAGCGGCTAAGCGAATTTGATCCCTTAACGGGTCAGATTAAAAAACGTCTAGCCCGCACCACGGTTTACCCTAAGACTCATTACGTGACCCCAAGGGAAAAAATAATTGCTGCCACCGAGTTCATCAAGGAAGAGCTGCGGGAGCGGCGTCAGCATTTGCTAGATAACAATAAATTAATTGAAGCCCAAAGGATCACTGAGCGGGTGCAATACGATGTGGAAATGATGGTGGAGCTAGGTTATTGCTCAGGCATTGAAAACTACTCCCGCTATCTCTCGGGTCGGACTCCTGGCAGTGCACCGCCGACTTTGCTGGATTATTTACCCAGTGACGGCTTGCTGATTATTGACGAGTCCCATGTCACAGTGCCGCAAATTGGCGCCATGTATAAGGGCGATCGCAGCCGTAAAACCACCTTAGTGGAATATGGCTTTCGCTTACCCAGTGCATTGGATAATCGGCCGCTTAAATTTGAAGAATTTGAACAGCTGATGCCGCAAACCGTGTTTGTGTCGGCGACCCCAAGCCAATATGAGTTCGATAAGAGTGCAGGGGAGATTGCCGAGCAAGTGGTGCGCCCCACAGGACTGTTAGATCCTGTGTTGGAGATAAGACCTGTAGCGATACAAGTGGATGATTTATTATCAGAAATTGCTAAACGAGTGGCAGTTAATGAGCGTGTTTTGGTCACCACACTCACCAAAAAAATGTCTGAAGATCTTACCGATTATCTCGATGAGCACGGGGTCAAGGTACGCTACTTACACTCAGACATAGACACAGTGGAGCGAGTGGAAATCATTCGCGATTTACGCTTAGGCAAATTTGATGTGCTAGTGGGTATCAACTTGTTGCGTGAAGGATTAGACATGCCGGAAGTGTCACTGGTGTGTATTTTAGATGCGGATAAAGAAGGCTTTTTGCGCTCAGAACGTTCACTCATTCAGACCATAGGCCGCGCTGCCCGCAACATTAACGGCAAGGTTATTCTCTATGCCGACAGGGTGACCAAGTCTATGGCCAAGGCCATCGAAGAAACTGACCGACGCCGTGAAAAGCAGCACCAGCATAATCTTGCCAATGGCATTACTCCCAAGGGGGTGGTGAAATCCATTACCGATGTCATGGATGTGGGTGATGAAAACTCCACTACAGGCTATCGGAAAACCGCGCCTATGCCAGGCAAAGTAGCCAGCAAACCAGGTCAATATGACGATCTTAACAGCATTTCTGAGCTGAGCCGTGCCATTGAAAAGCTTGAAAAGCAGATGCTACAACACGCAAGAGATCTGGAGTTTGAACAAGCCGCAGCGCTTCGAGATGAAGTCCATGCCCTGAGGGAGCGGATCATCAAGATAAGCTAAGCTAATGGCTTACTTTGTTTTCATCCACTTTGCATTCATTAATAGAAGATTAGTCCTATGTACATAGGTGAAGTATCAAAAAAAACGTCTCTGTCCATTAAGGCCATCCGCTTCTATGAGGCCAAAGGCTTGATCAATCCCCCCCAGCGGCTAGGGCGTTATCGGGTTTACCAAGCCGCCGATGTTGATCTGCTTATACTGATTAAACAAGCGAAGCAATTAGGGGTTAGCTTATCTCAGTTAAAGGGGGTCATAGTCTACCAAGACGGTAAGCTTGATTGGTTGAGAATAAAACTGTTTTTGGCGGAGCTTAGAGTGCAGTTGCAGGCAAAAATTGCTGATTTAACGGCAAATATAGCCAATATTGATGAATGTAGCCGTCAAATAGACACTGAGCACAGCCTGAGTGACTGATTAACACTTGCCAACTGTCGTTAATGAATATGGCCCTTGACTCTGCCCTTAAGGGGAGACACTAGACTCGACTTAGTGTCATTTAATCAAGGATCAATAATGTCAAAACGTGTGCTGGTGTTAGTTGGTAACCCAAAGGATAAGAGTTTTTCAAATCATCTTGCGAAGGTGTATGTAAACGCGGCTGAAAAACACTGTGAAGTGCGTTTATTTCGACTCTGCGACATGCAGTTCAACCCAGATTTAGCCGTTGGTTACCATGATAAACAAGCGTTAGAGCCTTGCCTGCTGGCGTTCCAACAGGCATTAGTGTGGTCAGAACATCTGGTTATCATCACCCCCATTTGGTGGGGCGCAATTCCGGCCAAGCTGAAGGGGCTCTTCGATAGAACATTGTTACCTAATTTTGCCTTTAAGTATCAAGCGGGTAAATCAATCCCGATAAAGTTACTCAAGGGGAAAACCTCAAGACTTATCATGACCATGGACACCCCGCCTTGGTATTATTGGCTAGTGCAGGGCGCGCCAGCGCTCAAGCAATTAAAAACAGCCACCTTGGCGTTTTGTGGATTTAAATCGGTTAAAAGCAACATGCTTGGGCCAATCATTAACTCAAGCGAGGCCGCAAGAGATAAATGGATTAAGGCTATTGCTCAGTTGGGGCGAGCTGCCGAGTAAGCCTATTCGCTGGCGACTGAGGTTTTACAGTCGCCAATGCGTTGCTGCTAACCTTCCACATAAGCATTACCTTCCTGTGATTGACAGTGTTAACACGAGATGATCCTTGCCGCATTAATACGCCTTGAGTTTGAGCTCAGCATGATATGCATACGTATTCATACCTCAAAAATTGTGCTTAAGCTTCGTCATTCCTCAGCCTGTGCTAATTTAATTATCAACTTTTAACATTACAGCAACACTTGCAAGGATCCCTGATGGCGGCTTCAAATACAAAAATAATAATCAAGAAACGCACAAGCTTTAGGCTAACCTTCGCCCTCGTGGCGGGTTTGTCTGCCTTAGGGCTTAGCAGCAGTGCGAGCAGCGCCGAAAACGGCGTCATGATGCAGTATTTTCACTGGTACACCCCAGCCGATGGCAAGCTTTGGACTCAAGTTCAACAAGAATCCAGCGCACTAGCCGCGGCGGGATTCACCGCATTATGGCTGCCGCCAGCCTACAAGGGCGCATCCGGCGCCTTAGATGTGGGCTACGGTGTATACGATATGTACGACTTAGGCGAATTTAATCAAAAAGGCGCTGTACGGACAAAATACGGCACTAAATCTCAGTACGTCAGTGCCATTAATACAGCCCACACACAGGGGCTGCAAGTGTATGGCGATCTGGTGTTTAATCACAGAGGCGGCGCGGATGCCACCGAATCTGTCACGGCGGTGAGGGTGGCGCGGGATAACCGTGATAGGGAATTTGGCGCCGATGTGCAAATCGATGCCTGGACACGATTCGATTTTACCGCTAGGCAAAATCAGCATTCTGCATTTAAGTGGCGTTGGTATCATTTTGATGGGGTTGATTGGGCACAGAACCTGACTGAGAGTAACATTTTTAAGTTTCGCGGTACGGGCAAGGGCTGGGACTGGGAAGTCGATACAGAGAATGTTAATTATGACTATCTGATGTACGCCGATCTCGACTTTAATCACCCAGAAGTGGTGCAAGAATTAAAAGATTGGGGCGATTGGTATCTATCGCAAACTCAAGTGGATGGCTTTAGGCTGGATGCCATAAAGCATATTCGCTATGAATTTTTTAATGATTGGCTCGATTATATGCGCGCCAATAGTGGTAAAACCCTGTTTACTGTGGGCGAATTTTGGAGCTATGACACAGCAAAACTGCATAATTACATAAACAAGACCTCGGGGCGTATGTCCTTGTTTGATGCGCCATTGCATTTAAACTTTCATCAAGCCTCAACCGCCAATGGCAATTACGATATGCGCCGTATTTGGGATAACAGCTTGATGAAAGAGCAGCCCAATTTAGCGGTAACCTTAGTGGAAAACCATGATACTCAAGCCTGTCAGGCGCTGGCTTCTCCAGTCAATGATTGGTTCAAACCTTTGGCCTATGCCTTTATTCTGCTTCGAAGCCAAGGCTACCCCAATGTGTTTTATGCCGACTACTATGGCGCCAATTACACCAGCTCAGACAATAGTTGCAATAATAGTGTGATAACTATGGTGTCCCATAAAACGAAAATCGATCAACTGCTAAAAGCCCGTAAAGATTATGCCTATGGGCCGCAAATTGATTATCTGGATCATTGGGACATCATAGGTTGGACGCGTCTTGGCGATACTAGCCACCCCAAGGCCATGGCGGTGATAATGAGTGATGGCGCAAGCGGCACTAAATGGATGAATGTAAATCGAACGTCAACCCGTTTTATGGATATTACAGGCCATCGCAGTGAAACCGTGACGACTAATGCCGATGGATGGGGGCAATTTCCGGTTAATGGCGGCTCTTATTCCGTGTGGGTAGAGCAAGCAACATCAACAAGCACAGTAGCTGTGACCTTTAATTGCAATAATGGGGTGACCTATGCAGGCCAAGATGTGTATGTAGTGGGTAATCAAGCCAATTTAGGCAATTGGAATACGGCAGCAGCAATAAAATTATCACCCACAGGCTATCCCAGCTGGAGCGGGACAATCAATCTACCCATGAGTAAGGCTATAGAGTGGAAATGCATTAAAAAATCCGCAACAGAGGTGGTTTGGCAAGGTGGCGGCAATAATACCTATACCACGCCAAGTAGCGGTGTGGGTAGCACGAGTGCGAGTTTTTGACACAACACAAATTTACAATCAAGTGAAAGGTTAACCCCACTTATGGTGTAAGTCATAAGTGGTATATTAACAATTAAATTGTGACTCAAACTGACGATTGCGAATATATTAATCTCATTTCAACATCATCGAATGACACTTAAGCTTGTGCCGCAACTCATTAAATCTTAACAACTCACCAACATGTGTGAGTTAATCCTTCGAAATTTTACGCTGATAAATGCAGTGAAATGCGCATTTTCACTGAGTATTTTTGTTCATTGTTCGCCTATATCGACAAAAGCGAAAATCATAATCTACAACTATGGTTATACACGGTGGCTGTGTTATTAACCCTGCAACACATCAGATGGAACTGACTGAGTCCCTTCCTCAACAAACCCTTGGCAGATTAATTTAACCGCCATCCATTGCTTATCAATCAGTAAATAGACTCTAAGCATCTAATTTCACTACAGATAATTCTCTGTGCGGCTTTCGTCGGTTAAAAAAGACGAATGCCCACAATAAAAAATACAGAAACATACATTTAATCAAGTGTTTACTGAGTAGTTAAATGAATTGGCTGCTGAGTAATATTGCCGAAGTACATAGACCTAAGTCGTTCTATGTGGCGTCATTTATACATAAAAAGGAGAAATTTATGTCTAAATCTAATGTTTGTGGCAAGGATTTTTTTGCCAGTTTGTATGAACAAGAGCAGGTTATGCCATCTGCAGAATATGATCGCGTCGTCTCTAGATTAGCCGTTAAGGCAGGCAGCAATACCATGTTTGGCGATCAAGCCCTGCAGAGTTTGTTGGTGAACTTTGTGACTGAAAATGCGACCACCCTCGAAGAGGTCAAAAATTTGAGAGCGGCGCTGGCTGGAATTAAGCAAATGGCGATTAGTTCCATCGCTAAGTCCTTCCCCAAAGCCAATATTGAGGAGCTCATCTGTGCTGCTACGGCAGCTGGATATGATGTAAAAGTGCTGTGATCTAAGCATGCTGTGTTCTAAGCAAAGTTGGGTCCTCGAGACCTCTTGGGGACCCGTTTATAAGGAGAGATAAAATGGATAATGATATCTACTTTGCAGAAATTGAAGGCCTATGCCTGTTGTCTAACTGGTTCGCCTACAATGGTGGAGACTCTTTTGTTATTCCTTTTGCCACCACTCACCCAGTAAATCTTGTGTATCATGGCTCTGGAAAATTCGATTATGGCCATTATGGAATACATTTAGGCCAAGAGGATAGGTTAGTCTTTTTAGGTAATAAGAGTAATACAGTCACCGCCATGTTCATCGATTGCAGAGTGAACTCTCGCACCTTTAAATCACGCTTCATATTAGAAATTGAACCCAGCTCAAAGAGAATGCTGTGCATACCTCCCGGCATAGCTCATACCTTTGAAGGGTTAGAAAACATCAATACCATCAATCATTACAACTTGTATCTGCCAAAGCCAGAAGATTGGCTAGAAGACAAGACTCGCTGGGATATGGATGGCGATATCATTAATATCCCAACGGATATTAATGATGATGACATACCTGAGCTTATTCCCAATTCATGTCCCGCCTCAGATCTGTTTTACCAAATTATTTCGGCTCAGCAACGAAATGCATTACAAAATAATCACTTTATGCATGCAGAGACGGAAAATGTCGATTTTGATGACGGCAGCAGTGCACTGATTTCGTTCAGAGAACC
Organism: Shewanella denitrificans OS217; assembly: GCF_000013765.1. Taxonomy (NCBI): domain Bacteria; kingdom Pseudomonadati; phylum Pseudomonadota; class Gammaproteobacteria; order Alteromonadales; family Shewanellaceae; genus Shewanella; species Shewanella denitrificans. The sequence goes on from NC_007954.1 coordinate 2,130,969, forward strand.
ATCAAAATCACAGCAAACAGAGAAAATGCCACAATCGGCTATTCAAGGTTTGCAATGGCAAGCCCATTTAGCACTACAAACGGGCACAGCCTCAGGGATAGTTCCTATGTTAGACCCCCACGCGTTTTATATCGTAGATCATGGCGGCGATAACTATACCCATGATGCCTATGGCATTCATTTGCATCAACAAGACAGGTTAACCTTTGTCGGTGACGTGAATAAGAAAATAATCCTTAATCTGGTTGATTGTAGAAAAGGCTCGGCCACGTTACACGCCAAAGAGCGGTTGGAGTTTAGCCCCAGCCCCTTACATTACTTAATCATTCCACCAGGTGTGGCTCACAGTTTCGAAGCATTGGAAGAGGTGTTTACCATCAATCGCCCAGCAGTTTTTTCAAAGGACTGGCAATCCTACGATTCGGGTAATGATGTCATCGACTGGCCATTGAGCAATGAAGACTATCCAGTGTTCGAGGTGACTGACGAGGAAGTTCCACAAGAATTTTATAACAATCAAGTGGTGGTGCAAAAAGATCTGATGAGTAAGCCCGTTGAAGCAACCCCCATTGTATTGATGACAAAAGATACCTCGGGAAAAGAAATCAAAGTCAGCCTTAGAAAACAGCAGTCTCGTCAGCCGGCGCAAGCCTAGCAAGGCGCAACAAAGAGAGGTCAGCACAATACATTTACGTATATAACCTCAACTCGGGTTAAGAGATGAATAAACGTTATTAAAACCGTTAAACTTTAAGTGCTTAGGTTCAAACTTGAACTTTGCGCCGATAACAAGGCGAATTTACGCGTCAATAGCTAGTCTATTGCAAGTGAATTCAACACAGTTAGCGGTGAAAAGGGCTGTTTGGTATACATTTATTATCCCGAGCTGAGGTTATATATGAAGTGAAAGACAAGCAAAACTAGCCATAGCCCTCAGACGCACTCGGCAAGAGACATTTAGAAATGGATGCTAATTTAGTGCAGTGCTAGGACAGGCTCATGATATTTCAATGTATTTACTACGTTCAACATGGAGTTAACTATGAGTTCCAGCACTATAAGTTCCAACAATATGAAACCCAGCAATTCAGGCGTCCCTGAAGCGCAATTGATTATCGATTTATCAAACGGATTTGGCAGCGACAACATCGGTCTATATTTATGTCGTAGGGCAGGTTTCAGGTACCCAAGACACCTTTTATTATTTGATAGCAATTTTATGCCGCAGATAATGTCGATTTAGGACAACAAGCAAGCAGCAAAAACTTTCCCCGTTATGAATGAATTGCCAACAAAAGCACAGCAGAGCATTGCAGAAAACTATCCACTGCCATGGGCCGACTGGGGCATTCCTGTAGGTGTTGGCTGCAATTTAATACTGAATTTAGGCGCGATTAACACTAGCAATATACCAACCTTAGGTACTTGGGCCGCGGCATTTAGTGGGCGAATTCACCTGTCAGTAGGCGTGCCAAAACTTCCCTTTACGGTGCAAAAAAATGACTATACCGCGCCAGTGTTTGGCGGCGTATCCGGCATGAGTGGTTCATTGGCCCAATAGGATTGGATTGAGTTTTCTTACACCAGCATGTCACAAAGGCTGGTTTTATTATGGCATAAGGAAAGCTGTATTCATCTATGCATAAGCCAGTATAACCATTAACTAAATTTATGAGAAACAGAGCTTTACTTCAAGGGGATAGCAGAGGTAGGCTAATTTGAGTTTGAGTTTGAGTTTGAGTTTGAGTTTGAGTTTGAGTTTGAATAGAAAAGTTAACGCCCACAGTTATTTCATCAATACCTCTTTCAGGAGTTTTTATGTTCATCATAACCTTAAGCTACAAAGTAGAATTAGCTGAAGTTGAACAACATATCCAAGCTCACATGGCATACATAGATCAATATTACGCCTCTGGCCACTTCCTTGCTTCTGGGCGTAAAGTGCCTCGTACCGGTGGGGTTATACTGGCTCATGGTGCTTCGAAGGAGGAGATAGATGACATCATTAAACTTGATCCTTTTTATATTGCCGATGTCGCCATATTTGAGGTAATTGAGTTTATTCCCACTCGAACGGCAACAGCACTTGAAGCTATTAATACCAATCGTATTAATTATCTGCTCATTCAGCGGGAGTTCAAAGGGGATTAATTAAGGCGGAGGCTTGAAGGCATAGTGGTGCTATGCCAAAAGTCTTCAACGCAGAGAAATCCCCTTTGAAACCCGCCCCTCGGGAACGTCTCAAGCATTCCACTTCATCGTTACATTAATTTGAAAGGGAATAACCCTTACTGCATTAATGCGCCTTGAATTGAAAAGCTTGAGGCGCTCTGATAGAACACATAATTAATGTGATTGGTATAAGATCGATGTCTAATTTTTGCCAAATAATCTTTACCCTTAAGAAAGGTCAATCACCTTTAGGATCACAAGCATTTAGCGGGCTTGGGAAGGCCAGCAATTTTGGTGGCTTGTTTCGCAGGCCCTATGGGGAAGAGGGTATAAAGGTATTTAGAATTGCCTTTATCTGGCCCTAAGCTTTGGCCTAAGGCTTTCACTAACACCCGAATAGCGGGGCTGGTTTTATATTCCAGGTAAAAATGGCGCACAAAATGGATGACTTCCCAATGTGCTGGGGTTAAGTTTATGTCCTCACTGGCGGCAAGGACTGGCGCAAGCTCGGGCTCCCAGTCATTAACATTTTTAAGATAGCCTTGTGGGTCGACTTCAATCTGCTGACCATCAAATTCAATGTAGTTTACCAAGTGATCACCTTTTGGTGGCTTAATGTTTGAGCCACAAACTCATCATAATTGAGCAGTTGTAACTGGGGTAAGTTTTCTGTTGGCATAAGTGAGCTCAAGCCGCGAGCGGTGACATCATCTTCCAATGCAAATAAGGCCATGCCTTTGAGCTGGGCTTGCCATGTTGGCATTAACAGGCAATTGACGGCATCACCCATAAGCAAAATACTGTCACTTGGCTGGATTAAGCACAAGCAAGTAGAAAGGGCGTTATCTTGAGACGCTGAAGTTTGGATTAAATGTAAAATCATCAGTAGACCATTATCTCATCGGCATGATTAATTAAGGCTTTTATGTCATCAAAGCTGGCAGCAGTGGCATGGATGGCCAGTTGCTCATTGCGTAAACCTAGGGCCTTGAGCGATGCTTGGCACACTAACACGGTGTCTATGTCATACAAGCTCAGGGCTTTTAACGCGGCAATATAGTCTTTGCTACCGCTAAGTTCAGGATTTTGAGATGGCAAAAGGTGCAGCACCGCCTCCATGGTGAAGACTAGGCTCACTTCTTGCTCAAAGCTTGCGCTTAGCAAGGCAAAATCTAATCCCTCTCGGGCGCTACTCGTGCCTATGGGGCTTTTTCTAAATATGATGGTGATGCGTTTCATGGCTTATCCGTGATGATTAAACTAAAGGCACTTGATGCAAAAGCTAAAGCCGCATAAGGCTAAAAACACACCAGACGTTCGGCTTGCTCTATGCCCGCCACCAGCTCGCCCAGACCGCCCATGGTAAAGCTCGTTGCTGCGTTCCATTGGGGCTTAGCATTATCTAACGCATCTTGGGGCGATAAAATCCCACGGCGCCAAGCGGCTGAGACGCAATTAGTCAGTGTTATCTGATGCGCTTCACTCAAAGCTTGCCAGGCGGTATGAATATCGAATTCATCCGATGCCGGCGTGAGCAATGCATTGCTGTTGTAAACGCCATCTTGATAGAAAAACACACCTACTATGGTATGGCCTTGAGCTAGGGCGCTTTGGCAAAATTTTAGGGCGCGAAAACTGCCTGTGCTGCCATAGGCGCCGCCATTGACTTGGATAAGGAACTGACTCATAACCTTGTGTCTCTCAAAAAATGCCATAAAAAATGGCCCAAGTGGGCCATTTTAACCTAAATTTTCCCTATTTGGGATCAATCATCGCTGCCCATACCTAGAAGGTGCAGTAGGCTGATAAATAGGTTTAAGAAATTTAAATACAAAGAAATGGTTGCACGAACATAGTTGGTTTCGCCGCCATTCACGATACGGCTGGTATCGTACAGGATAAAGCCTGTCATCAATAAGGCGACACCGGCGTTCAGTGCCATGAACATCACACTACTACCGACAAAAATATTGATAACGGCAGCCGCTATTACCACGATTAAGCCTGCAAATAAGAAACCACTCATAAAGGAGAAGTCTTTCTTGGTGGTAAGGGCATAGGCCGATAAGGCAACGAAAATAACCGAGGTAAGACCCAGCGCTTGCATGATAAGTGAAGAGCCGTTAGCCATACCAGCGTAGTGATTCAAAATATAACCCAGTGACGCCCCTTCAATACCGGTAAAGGCGAACACCCAGAATATCCCTGCGGCAGAATCTGCTTTACGTAACGTCACAAACAGCAGCACTAAACCACCTATGGATAAGCCAATCGACATCATAGGGCCGATGTCGAGCATCATGGCAAACCCTGCACACAAGGCTGAAAATGCCAATGTCATCGACAGTAACATATAGGTATTCTTTAGCATTTTATTGACTTCAACCGTCGTTAAACTGCCATTAATTGTGGATTGTTGACTCATTGAAGGTCTCCTTGAAATATCTCGTTCATCTTAACGCTCACCTTAGCCGATAAAATGGGGGTTAAAAGTTATCTAAGCTGATGAAGTAAAAGGTAACATACTCAGACAAAAAAGTATCCTTTACTGGTATTTTTGCCGATCAAATCTTGTGCTAGGTTAACCATTGCTTGTGCAATTGTTCGCTGTCACCTAAATAATCTAAGATCCATGCCATGGCCGGACTCATTTGTGATTGATCCCAGGCTAGGCTGCATTGGGTATCTTTCTTAGGCTCGGCCAAGGTTTTTTCTAATAAGGCCCCAGACATAACGAACACGCTGGCTAAGTGGGCGGGCATATAGCCTATGCCTAGGCCTTCTCGAAAGCAGTTCAGCGCTCTTATCCAGTCAGGGACCACCAAGCGGCGTTGATTCTTCAGCAACCAATTGGCGCGAGGCGGTATATCTATGGCGGTGTCTTCTAAGCAAATGGCGGGGAAAGGCATGAGATCTTCCGCCGTTAACGGATGTTCAATTTCAGCCAAAGGATGATTTTTACTGACTAAGAACACCCATTCAATGGTACCCATATCGCGAATTTTGAAACTGCCGCCAACCGGTAAGGTGGCGCTAGCCCCTATGGCTAATTGACTGCGGCCACTAGATAAGGTTTCCCACACACCGTTATACACTTCTAAACGTATGATAAGCTCGATATCGCTAAACTGACGGTAAAAATCGGCGATAAGCACGCTTATTCTATCGGCGCGAACCATATTATCGATGGCAATCGAAATGGATGGCCGCCAGCCATTGGCCACTTTTTGGGTATCACGCTTAATGGCAGTGAGTTGATTGATGATCTCGCGGCTTTGATTAACAAAATGTTGTCCCGCGGGTGTGAGGCTGACACTTCTATGATGACGTTCGAACAAGATAACCCCTAAGTCATCTTCAATTTGTTTGACGGCATAACTCACCGCCGAAGGCACCTTGTTCAATTTATTGGCCGCAGCGGTAAAGCTACCCACACGGGCCACAATATCGATCATTTCTAAGGCTTGTTCTGAAAGCATTGGCTATCCCTTGCTATGAAAACGGGCAACTCATTAAAATCACAGCTGATAATACCAGACACTAAGGGAATTGATAGTAGAAGATCCACGTGGATGTTATAAGACGAACACTCAGTTTTGGCTACCTCATTGGCAGTGTCCAAAGGTTCAAAATAACCATTTTTTATCTGCACATTGGGCCGTTTCTGTATTAATAAGTCAAAATTCACTCATAATGCCTTGATATTGAGCAATTAAACTTAAGTCGGCAGAAAAAATACATTTCAGACTTTACACTCAGGTCAGCTAATTATATTATCTCGCTCGTTCGGAGGGATGGCAGAGTGGTCGAATGCACCGGTCTTGAAAACCGGCAAGGGTTTATAGCCCTTCTAGGGTTCAAATCCCTATCCCTCCGCCACATTCAACAAAAAAGCCCGCTATTTATAGCGGGCTTTTTTGTTTTTGGCGAAAGAAGGGGATTTGACCCCAAGGGTTCCTTTTTATTAGAGAAAGCTATCCCTCCTAAAGATAAAATCAAAAGCAACAAACTTAGCATATGTTAAAGCTTTTTTGCGTGTGGCCCTGCTAGATGAAGAGAGTAGAGCAGGGATTTGAACCTTGGATTCCTCTGGTAGTGTTCAAATTGCTGTGTCATTTCTTTAGAATAAACCAAAAAGAGATGATTTATGACTGCACCTACATTTGTTTATCAACCAACTTATTAACCGCTAATACAGCCCCGCTTCTTATTACTGTATTAGCGTATTTTTACTGCTAAGGCGATGTTAGCTGATGCAATCTCTAGTGGTGGTAACGTCAAGATCGGTTAATAAGCCATTGTTAACACCGTAGATCCAGCCGTGTACCGCAACGTCTTGTCCGCGATCCCAAGCTTCTCTGACGATAGTGGTGCTGGTGACGTTAGCCACCTGTTCGATAACATTCAGTTCACAGAGGCGTCTGAAACGTTCAGCTTCATCAAGTAGACTAAGCTCTGCTTCATGCATGCGGTAGATGTCTCGCAAATGCCCAAGCCAGTTATCAATAAGCCCAAGTCTTAAGTTGTCCATGGCGGCACGCACACCACCACAACCATAATGACCGACAACCATAATGTGTTTAACTTTGAGTACATCGACGGCGTATTGAATGACCGATAAGCAATTAAGATCAGTATGTATGACCATGTTAGCTATGTTACGGTGCACAAACACTTCACCAGGCATAAGATCGATAATCTGGTTTGACGGCACACGGCTGTCTGAACAACCAATCCATAAGTATTCAGGGTTTTGCTGTTTGGCCAGTTTCTCGAAAAAAGTGGGATCTTCTTTATTGATCCGCTCGGCCCAGAGACGGTTATTATCAAACAGTGGCTTAAGTAATCTCATAAAAGCTCAACAACCTTATATTTAACTTAACTTAAACAGTGGAGTTAACTGCTATTTTGGTTTGGGAGTATATCAGCATAGTTTGACCATCTGGTCTATCCATTTGAACGGGTAAATCCCTTGGCATTTATTCAACTGATTCAATTTGATGCCTGCAAGACCTTAGCCTACTTGCAACGGGTTAATCAGTGCTGCTGTAGAAATTGACTAATGAGTTGCTTGAGTTGCTCAGCTTGCTCTAAATGAACCCAATGGCCAGCATTTGGGATCTGTGTTAGTTGGCTGCCATCTAAGGTATCTTGCATTAGATAGGCTTCCAAAGGCGTGCGCAGTTTATTGTTATTTGACGCAAGAATAAGGCTTGGGAGGCAGAAACGTTCGACATCTTCTAAGGTATCGCGTTTGTAGATAGCCATGGGAACAAATTTAACTAATGCTGATAATTGCACTGCATTAATCTCAGTGAGTTGTTGCGCTAGGGCCGCCATTGCCTTATCACTGATTTGGCTATCAACTGAGGCGCTTTCTATTTCATTAGTTACTGCATTAGTGACAGTATCCGTTTTAACCGCTGTTTTTTGAGCTTGTGTGTTGAAAAATAGCGTGGCAATTTGCTTGGCTAATGCCGTAGAGATACCGTTATTCAGTTGAACTTCATCTAGCATGCCTTGGTACTTCACGCAGTTTACTTCGGGTTCAAAACCGATAAAACCATTTATCATCACTAAGGCATTGATGTTTTTCGGGCTTAATAATGCCATTTCACTGGCGATGGCACAGCCGGTTCCTAAGGATATTAAGCTGCAGCTATTGATGTTGAGCGCTGTCAACATGCTCAGCAATTGGCTAGCAATATCTTTAAGATTTGCGGTATTTTCTGGCATTGTTTGGCTGTCACCATGGCCCCATAAATCGATGGCGATGCAGCGATAATTTGCTTTTAGTGCATCGATTTGACTCTGCCATTGAACTTTATTGCCTAACAGACCATGGATAAACACTAAGGTGTTACCTTGACCTTGATCTGTGTAATGCAGCGGCTGGCCCGCGATGGTGAGTGTGTGACTGTGTGTTGTCATTATATTCTCGAGGTTTATGTTTAAATCTTATGGATTAACCCTGGCTGCGGGGCGACAAAACGCACATGGGAATCGACTATGCTGGTAAGTCGCGCCAGTAACGCGCCTTTGGGATTAATGTCACTTTGTTCAATCAGCTGATGCAAGGCGTGGCTATCGAAATTAGCTAAATAGGTCGCAGCCACAGGGAAATAACTGATATGCCAAGGCTCAGGACTGACGCCACTTAAATTGGCTTGAAAGGGGAAATAAAACCCATATTTGGGGCCATTCTCCATCAGCCACTGATGCAGAGCATAGCAGGGGCCGCCAAGCTGATATTCGTGACTTACCAGTTGTAATTCAGCCTTAGTAATGGCTTTAGCATCAAATACATCCAAGTCTGTGCCCCAATGATGTCGTGAGGCCCCAGGCAAGGCAGACCATAACAAGATGGCATCGATAAGTTCATCTGGGGTGAGGCTAAACGGATTAATGTCCTGCGAGTTTGCATCAAGTAGGCTGCGCTGACCATTGGCTTTTGCATTCCAAATGGCAAGTTGCCTGTCAAAGTTACGATAGGCTGAGCAAATGCACAATTCAAACCCGGCTAATAATGCCCCTTGCTTAAGATTGAGGAAGGCTTCTAGGGTGCGCCGTTCCATCAAAAAAGACTCATAGTTCACTAATTGGGTTTCGCTCAAACCATAAAGCTCTGGCTTTGCTATGACCTTGTCTGCATCGTCGTTACTTAGCACAAGAGTTTTTCCAAAAGCTTTTCATAGCAAAGAGCCAATTGCTCTAAATCGGCAATCTTTACACACTCATTGACCTTATGTATGGTGGCATTTACTGGACCTAACTCAATAACTTGGGCTCCGGTTGGCGCAATAAAACGCCCATCTGAGGTGCCGCCTGTGGTTTGTGGATCTGTATCATAACCTGTGACTTCACGAATGGCACTTTTAGTGGCTTCAAGTAACGGGCCATCTCCGGTTAAAAATGGCAGACCATTGAATACCCAGCTGATGTCATAATCTAGGCCGTGGGCATCTAAAATCCCAAGCACTCGCGCGATGAGCTCATCGGCTGTGACTTCGGTTGAGTAGCGGAAGTTAAACATGACCTCTAGGTTACCAGGGATCACATTCGATGCACCTGTGCCGCCATTGATATTGGCGATTTGGAAACTGGTGGGCGGGAAAAACTCATTGCCATTATCCCAGTGCATTTGCGCAAGCTCAGTCAGTGCTGGGGCAGCCTTATGAATAGGGTTGTCAGCAAGATGAGGGTAGGCCACGTGACCTTGCACGCCATTGACGGTTAAATTCCCCGTTAAGCTACCACGGCGGCCATTTTTTACGACATCGCCGAGTTTATAGGTGGATGATGGTTCACCAACGAGTGCCCAAGTAATTTTCTCATTGCGGGCTTCTAAGGTGTCTATCACTCGAGTGGTGCCATTGATGAAAGGGCCTTCTTCATCGCTGGTGATTAAATAAGCAATCGAGCCGTTATGATGCGGATGTTTAGCAACAAAACGTTCAGTTGCCACCAACATGGCGGCAAGTGAACCTTTCATGTCAGCAGCGCCGCGGCCGTGTAAATAACCATCTATGATGGTCGGCTCAAAAGGAGGAGTGTGCCAGCGGGCAAGATCCCCTATAGGCACAACGTCTGTGTGGCCAGCAAAACAAAAAACCGGTGCCTGTGTGCCGCGTCGCGCCCATAGGTTAGTGGTATCCTCAAACACCATGGGCTCTAAGGTAAAACCCGCCGCGGATAAGTGTTTACCCATCAAGGTTTGACAACCTTCGTCTAAAGGCGTTACAGACGGGCGGGCGATAAGCGCCATGGCAAGTTGGGTTACGTCAGTGCTCATTTGGCAAACCACGCTTGATAGTCTGTTAACTTGAATCCCAATAACACTTTGTCGTCTTTGACGAGCACAGGGCGCTTGATAAGTGTGGGCATTTCAAGCATAAGTTGCATTGCGCTTGCCTGATTTAATTCATTTTTCTGTTGTTCCGTTAATGCACGGAAACTGGTGCTGCGCTTATTTAATACCGTTTCCCAGCCAAGTGACTCCACCCAGTGTTGCAGTTGTTCTTGGCTTAAGCCATCGTCTCTAAAATCATGAAACTGCGCCTTGATATTCTCAGCCTCTAACCATTTACGTGCTTTTCTCACTGTGTCGCAATTTTTTATACCAAAGAGTGTCACTGACATTGAGTGTACCTTTCCTCATTAACGCTGAACTGTATTAAATGTTATATTTTAATAACTTAAAGTTGAACGGTAAAGATGATGTCTTTACCGGCGACCACACTGCCTTGCTCTTTATCTAAATATTTGATGTCTTCCATATTGGCAAGTACCACTGGGGTGAGCAGGCTATCGACTTCACTTCGAATGCTTTCTATATCAAAGCCGAGTATAGGCTGACCCATTTTAACCTCTTGTCCTTCGGCGGCAAGGCGAGTAAAGCCTTTACCTCTAAGTTCCACTGTGCCAACCCCTAAGTGAACAAATAGCTCTAACCCTAGTGGTGATTCAATACTAAACGCATGATTAGTTTCGAAAATTTTTCCTATTCGGCCATCAATCGGTGCAAGAAGAAACTCACCTTTTGGCATAATGGCTATGCCATCGCCGACAATTTTTTCGGCGAATACCACATCGGGTACTTTTTCTATGGCGACAATATCCCCCGATACCGGGGCGTAAACGGGAATGCCGCCTGTCACTTGGGGTTGCCCTGAAATAAGTCGTCGAATTCGGCTAAAAAAACTCATGATACCAGCCTCTTTATTGTTATTAATGGAATGCAATATTGTGTTTTTTAAAAGTGTTATTGATTGTAATCAGAAACACACTGAGCTAGGTCTAGCATCCTACTTTTGGACAGCGCGTCTTTACCATGAGCATAAAAGCCGCTATCACCGCCAAACTCACCTAAACACAGTGCGGCTTTCACTTCTAAAATCTGTCCCGGCGTAACACTGAGTTCATTAATACCAAGGCCCACGAGCAGCGGGGTTAATTTAGGGTCGCTTGCCAGCTCGCCACACAGGCTTATGGGCTTATTTTGTGCCTTGCAACATTCAACTGTCATGGCGATAAGCTTAAGCACAGGCGGTGACAGGGGGGAAAAGTTTTTGGTTAACGCTGAGTTAGTTCTGTCTACTGCTTGAGTATACTGGCTTAGATCGTTACTGCCTATGCTGACAAAGTCCAATAAGGGCAATAAACTGGGTAAATTTAATACTGCAGCCGGTGTTTCTATGACTATGCCAAGGCTGAGTTCACCAAATCCTTTTTCTTGCTCGATTAATTGCGCTTTACATAGCTCAATTTGGCCGATCAGCAGTTCCAGTTCTTCTAGCTGATTCAGCATGGGGAACATGAGCCTAATAGGACCATGATTAGCCGCCCTGAGCACAGCGCGCAATTGCGGCTGTAATAAACTGGGTTGAGCCAAACTGTAACGAATGCCCCTTAAACCTAAAGCAGGATTATCTTCTTTGGCTTGATTAAGACAGGGCAGCGCTTTATCGGCACCTATATCGAAGGTGCGTATCGTCAGTACTTGGCCGTCTAAACTGTGCAGTGCATCGCAATAGAGTTGATACTGTTGTTGCTCTGTTGGCACTTGCTTGGCATGAATAAGTAAAAACTCGGTGCGAAACAAGCCAACACCTTGGGCACCGGTATCGGTTAGCCTGAGCACGTCGTTTAAATCCCCCACATTGGCCCTGATGGAAACCTGGTGACCGTCACGAGTTTCACTGGGGCGGCACTTGTATTGGGCTAACGCTTGGCGTCTTTGCTGCTCTGCCTGATACTTTTGCTGCAATTTTGTTTGCAGATCTGGCGAGGGATCATTAAATAGTTCGCCAGCTATTGCATCTAATATTAATTTATCGCCATTTTTTATGCCAAGGTTTGAGCCTGAGTGAGGGCCATCTTGCCATTGACAGTTCACTAGTGTCGGAATATCCGCAGCCCTTGCAAGAATCGCGGTGTGGCTTGTAACGCTGCCAGTTTGCAACACTAATCCCTTGATAAATTGAAGCGGCAGCTGGCCAAATTCAGCGGGGGTTAAGTCTTGAGCCAAAATGATACAGTCTTGGGTGATTGCTGAAAGATCCAGGGCCAGATCACCATTAAGGGCGTTGATAAGGCGTTGTCCAAGGCTTCGAATATCCAAACTACGATTGGCTAAATAAGGATCGTCAAGCTGAGCTAATTCATCGGCTTGCTGGGTAAATATTCTATCAACGGCCACTTGAGCACTAAAGCGAAATTTATCAATGTGCTCATTAAGTGCATGATGCAACTCAGGATCTTCGAGTAAGAGTATGTCGGCATCGATTAACTCGAAGGTGTCTTGCTCTGGAGCAAAATTACCTTGGCAGTGGCGCAAGTGCTGGCAAAGTTGCTTAATCGCCCCCTTGAGTTTGATTTGTTCTTTGATAATGCCTGTAGGGGATATGAGTCGAACATCTAAAGAATGCTTGTGAGCCGGTATAAGCCGTGCTTCACCGAAGGCGATACCCGATGATACTAAGGTCCCTGTAATTGGCATAGCGGCTCCTTTTCTTTTTACAGACATAAACTTAACTTTAACAGCTGCGCTTAAGTTAATGAATACATGTGTTTTATTCTAAGCTTGAAAGCATGAATGCAATTTGATTGACCGCTGTTTCAGCCTGCACGCCTTGGGCACTCACAGTCACATCAACGCCTTGGTACAAACCCAAGGTTTGTAATTTAAACAGGCTCTTAGCACTGGCTTTCTTGCCATTACATTCGACAATGACATCACAGTCAAAGGTTTTCGCTTCTTTCACTATTAATGCTGCTGGACGAGTGTGGATCCCATGGGGGGCTGTGATGGTCAATGACTTTTGATACATAGATAAATGGACTCTTAAATTACAACAAACCGAATAATACCTTAATCTGGTGGCCCAACGTAACTGGCATTTAGCAGTTATACAATATATTCAATTCTTAAATTTCAGTTCTGGTATAAATGGCATTGTGAGTTACACTCAAGGCTTATGCTTACCATGACAAGCTTGATTTTATATTGGCTTAGTGGCATTTAAGTTTTGATTTTTTCACGTTTTAGTCGCAAGATTACCTCATATTTATCAATAGCTAGGTGTTTATACTATGAATTCTGCACAAATTGTCACCACAGATGATATTTTATTGAAACTGTGTCATTCGGTCTCACATGTATTGTCCAGTACCAGTGCTAGTCAAGTGACTCATGCAGGCATGGTGCAAACCATCAATCGTACTCGCCTCAAGCCTGACTTAGGTTGCTTCTCAATATTTGATGGGGGGTTTTCAGGTTTAGTTATCATTAACTTTTCAGCTGAAGCCGCGATTGAAATTTACCGCCGTTATATGATTAACATGGGCATGCCTGAAACTGAATTGGCATTTACGCACACATCCGATGATGTCGGTAATGTGATGGGTGAATTAATGAACCAAATTCTAGGGGACTTTATCGGTAAAGTGTCTAAAGAATTACAGACCTCTATCAGCCAGTCTCAACCCAAAATGTTAACCATAAATAAAGAGTTAACTATTTCGATTGATGCAAATCTTGATAACCCTGTGGCGCGAAGAGTGTCATTCAGAACTCAAAGCAACCATATTTTTTATCTTGAATTTGCTATGGATAACACAGAGTTTATTGCATCAGCTGAATTTGAAATGGATGAAGAATTTGATCCAGATTCTTTACTCGAACAGCATGGTAGCAGCTTGGCAGAACATAAGAAAAAAGCCAACAAAGCCCGTAAAGCGTCTAAGAAAGTGGCTAGTAAGCCCGCAGCAGCCTCACCTAAAAAAGCCACACTTGCGGTGAAGCCTGATAGGCTAAATAATCCAGAGGTCAAAGGCATTGTCGCTGATGATGCCGATGATTTATTAAGCGAACTGGGTCTGTAACTCAGTCAAAGGCTAGTGAAAAAACACTAGCCTTGCTAACTGCAATTAACGTTAACTTTTTATCCATAAAATTCTTTTTTATTTTTTGTCTACAAACAATAACAATTATAAGAGTCCAAGCAGCATGGCTTCTAAAGCGACCTCAATCGACATTGCTTACCGCGCCGGTGTGTCACAATCTACCGTATCCCGGGCCCTTCGCAATAGTCCTTTAGTTAACCCTGAAACCCGTCAGCGTATTCAAGCTATTGCAAAAGAGCTTAACTACAAGGTTGATAAGAATGCCAGTAACTTACGCACTCAAAATAGTCATACCTTAGCCTTGCTGATCTGTGAAGACCCTACCAACGATGACTCTCTCATCAATCCTTTCTTCCTATCTATGTTAGGCTCAATTACTCGAGCCACGGCGCAGCAAGGCTATGATTTGTTGGTATCTTTCCAACAGCTATCCAGTGACTGGCATGCCGACTATGAAGACAGTAACAAGGCTGATGGCATTATTCTGCTGGGTTATGGTGACTACATGGATTATGAACAAAAATTGCTTAAGTTGCTGGAGCAGGATACCCATTTTGTCATTTGGGGCGCAGAGCATAATAACAAATCTGTATTGTCGGTGGGGTGTGATAATCATCAGGGAGGCGTGAGTGCCACTGAGCATTTGTTATCTTTAGGCGTCTCAGATATTGCTTTTCTCGGGGATGCTTCTAGCCACAGCCCAGAATTTAGAGATCGCTACTTAGGTCATGTTAGTGCCATGAAGGCTAAAGGAATAAAAGCGGATAAACGTAAACAGTTTGATGCGATTAATACTGAGGCTTCAGGTTTTGATGCTGCCAATCTGCTATTAGATAAAGGGCTTAGCTTCGATGGTATTTTTGCTGCCAGTGACTTGATTGCTATTGGCGCAATGCGGGCATTACATCTTCGCGGGGTGCGAGTGCCAGATGATGTGGCCATCGTTGGCTACGACGATATCCCCGTGGCAAGTTTTGCCAATCCTCCCTTGACCACAGTAAAGCAAAATACACGCCTAGCGGGTGAAATTCTCGTGGATAGTGTGCTTAAGCTTATCCGTGGTCAAGCTGTGAGCCCGCAATTGATCCAAACTGAATTGGTGGTGCGTCGTTCCTGCGGCGAAAGCGACCCTAAAGCATAGCTGGTGTCTTATCTCGTGTGCCGCAAAACAAACATTAACCGATTTTACTTTGTCAGTTGCCAACATTAACAACAACTCAGTGACACATGTGTTAGCTCATTGAGTCACGACATCTATACTAAGGACAGATTATGGCTGGGGCAAGTTTACTCACACTATTAGATGATATTGCGACGATTTTAGATGATGTTGCCGCCATGAGTAAGGTTGCCGCTCGCAAGACTGCCGGTGTGCTGGGGGATGATCTGGCATTAAATGCCCAGCAAGTCTCCGGCGTGGCATCAGAGCGAGAATTACCCGTTGTTTGGGCTGTGGCCAAAGGCTCCTTTATTAATAAGCTGATTTTAGTCCCCGCCGCTTTATTGATCAGCGCCTTCTTGCCTTGGGCCGTGACACCACTTTTGATGTTTGGTGGTTTATTTCTTTGCTATGAAGGTGTAGAAAAACTGCATCATGGTTATCAGCATAGGCAGGCTAAAAAGCAATCATTAACGACAGCTGAAGATGCTAGCCAAGCGTTAAATACCGATCTAAAAAACTTAGCTCAATTCGAAAAGGACAAAGTAAAAGGGGCTATCCGCACCGATTTTGTCTTATCTGCAGAGATTATTGCCATCAGCCTCGGCGTGGTGGCCATGCAACCGCTACTCAATCAGTTTCTGACTTTAGCAGTGATAGCAGTAGTCATGACCGTCGGTGTCTATGGTTTGGTGGCTGGGATAGTTAAAATTGATGACTTAGGCTTATCCCTGAGTCAGAAAAAAGGTAATGGTCGCAAAATTTCGCTCTATCATGGCATAGGCCGCTTTTTATTGGCGGCGGCGCCTTATTTAATGAAGGCTCTGACCATCATAGGTACCATTGCCATGTTTATGGTGGGGGGCGGCATCTTAACTCATGGGCTGCACAGCGTGTCTGTATGGATAACGCAAGCGGCAAGCGCAGTGGCAGAATTAAGCCTTATCGGTCCTATCCTAGCTTGGTTTACCCCAAGCGTGCTTAATGCCTTATTTGGCCTAGTGGCGGGTGCATTAGCATTGACACTGATGAGTTTAATACAAGCGGGTTTCACTAAACTGAAAAAGGGCAATCGCTAAGGCCCACATTATATCTGTCGTATTAAAGCACTATCATGGCCAAAATAGCACTGCAGCTAAAGAAAATAGCCATGTCCAAATTATGGCGACTGAGAGTTAAATGCTGTTTTCCTTGTTTTAAAATGGCAATCAATTGATTTTGTTGAAATACCTGACAGGTCAGTAAATTGGTTTGCGGGTCAAGTTGCAGCTGAAGTTTACATGGCTTTCCGTCTTGTAGCTTTACATAGTGAGTGCTGTTGGGGCCGAAATTAATTTTGCTTGATACAGGTTTTCCATTTAACAATAAGCGCTCAACTCCAGACCAATCACTGGCTTGAAGTTCGATTTGATCAGAAAAAAAATCATATTGGAAACGTATCATAAGTCCTACCTTTACTTTCGCACTAGCCGTTAAAAACAGCCTTAATCAAAGCACTACAAAGCAGATTTATCCAATGCATGATGCAAAGAAAAACAGCAATAAAAGCTATCCTATTGAGGCGTAAGCGGATTTAAATTTTGGTTATTTTTACTGGTCAAATTAAGATCGTTTGCTAAGGCAGTAGTGACAAAACTGTCAAGGTGAAAGCAGATTTATACTGAGGATAAAGACCAACACTCTCAATTAAGTCATTGAATATTAATGAAAAAATGATACAAGAAATAATCTTGTAAACAAAAAGCCAATAACAGTGTGTTATTGGCTTTTTTCGTTGCAATAGACGAAACGATTGATCTTGTAGCTTAAGAGACTGTCACCATCTTAGCTTGAGCTATGATGGCTTTAGCCATTTCATCTGCGACAGAACCGGTAGTGCGGTTCTCAGCTTCAGCTCGCTCGAAAATGCTCAGTAATGTTTGGTAAATTTGTTCAACTTTAGTGGTGGATTTGTGGACGTCATAGTCTTTCTCAAATGACACATTGATTATCCCACCAGCATTAATCACATAATCTGGCGCGTATAAAATGCCTAATTCTTTAAGTTTCTCACCGTGACGTACTTCCGCTAACTGATTATTGGCACACCCTGCAACAATACGGGCTTTTAGCTGAGGAATGGTGTGGTCGTTGATTGTGGCGCCAAGGGCACAAGGGGCATAGACATCCACATCTTGGCTGTAAATGTCGTTAGGAGCAACCACAGAGGCACCAAATTCACTGGCTACTTTATCCAGTGAAGCTTGATGAATGTCGGTGACAATCAACTCAGCGCCTTCTTGATGCAAATGCTGACATAAGTAATAGCCTACATGACCTACGCCTTGAACGGCAATTTTTAAGCCTTTAAGGCTGTCTAGCCCCCGCTGATGTTTAACGGCGGCTTTGATGCCTAAGAAAGTGCCAATGGCTGTGAAGGGTGAGGGATCGCCACTTTTACCTTCAAGACCTGCCATATAAGGGGTTTCTTGATGGGCAATCATGATATCGGCTGTGGTGGTGCCGACATCTTCTGCTGAATAATATTTGCCACCTAAAGTATGAATAAAACGACCAAATGCACGGAATAATGCTTCACGTTCAGTGGTTTTAGGATCGGCGATAATGACAGACTTTCCGCCACCCATGTTGAGTCCAGCAAGGGCATTTTTGTACGTCATCCCACGAGAAAGCCGCAACACGTCAGTCAGTGCCTCATCATCACTGGCGTAATTCCACATCCGGCAACCGCCAACAGCAGGACCTAGATTGGTATTATGAATAGCAATAATGGCCCTTAAGCCACTTTCTTTATCATGACAAAACACCACTTGTTCGTGCTCATCAAAAGAGACATGATTAAATACAGCCACGGTAACTCTCCATAAAGGGACAAGATGCGGTCCGTTGAACAGACTCGTTAAATTATTTGCAGCAAGATAGCATTTAGGGATACTCTCACCAAGCAAGCTAGAGTTATTTTTGCGAACCCAGTGGCAATTTTGCTTGCCACTTTACGTAAACGTAAAGTATTTTAAGTTCGCTGTTGATGTATTTATAAAAGACGAATCGTTAAGTTTCGCCAAAAATAAGATAGGAAGTTAGTATGACAGATGAAGTTGTTGATAAAAATTTAGAACAAGCCATGGAAAATCAAGGTGTTGAGCCACAAACAGCCTCTTCTAGTGATGCTCAAGTGCAAGATCCTGAGCTCCTTAGGCAGGAGTGGGTGAGAGCTCAGTTCCAAAAGGCAAACCGTTTCTTAGGTGAAAAAGGTGTGATCCCTAACAAGGTTATTACCGATGAAAGCCGTTATTTGGCGCCTTATTTCGCCATTTGGAAGATGGAATCTAAACAGCCGACTAAACAAACATTCTGGGTGATGTCCGGTGATTTACCCTCAGATTATGTGGATGTAAAAGTGGCAAGTACCGCCCGTGAAGCTGTGCGTCATTTCTCCATGATGTGGCAAGTAAAAGCTGAAAATCTACACAGAGCTGGTGTCACTAAAGACGCCACTCAGGCCAAGTTTGCCGACTTATTGGTGTCTCGCGCTGAAAGCCTCTATAAAATGCAAGCCGATGATAAATTGTGGGTTTAGGCTCCATAATTGACAACATGATCAATAAAACATCATAAAAAAGGCACCTAAGGTGCCTTTTTTATATCAAGATTTCAGTTAAGGTTTTATCTAGCGCTAGGCTCAGTATTCAAAGGCTCGTTTGTCAAAAACTTTTCACCCAAAAATGTATTAACCTAAAAACTTATGCACCCAGAAACTTATTCCCCTAAAAAGAATAGCCCTTGATTGATAAGCTGAACCAGCAGTTCACTCACTGCAGCACTTTCACACAGTTGTTGCGCTAATTCTGTGTCTAAATGCACTTCACGGCTTAAGATGCTCAAATGTTCTTGGTTTATGCCAGGCACTTGAAATTCTTCACCATTGATAAAGAGTCTTGGCTCAGAGTCCGCTTCAAGCTGCAGTACTTTAAGACCGCCAATCCGTGCAATACTGGCGCCTTCTGCTAACAACTCCTGCAGTTCTTCAACATTAAGCGGCTCTTCACCTTCACAGATATCAAGCTCGAAGCGGTTTTGGCTAAGCATTTTGCCTAACATACTCTGGTAGCTAGAAGGATCTTGGGCAAGCTGGGCCAGTAGCGCCATAATGCCTTGCTGCTGGCTTTGGCTCAGAAGTCCGGGATTTGCAGGTTCATCAATTGAAGTAAAACGTTGTTGTCCACCATTGCTGTCTATAAGTGAGTCGGCAACTTGGGTGAGTAGCTCTTGCTGGCTTGGCGCACGAAAGCCTACCGAATAACTCATGGCCATGGTGAGGGTTTCACCGCTGTGGGGAAAGCCTGGGGGGATATAAAGCACATCGCCTTTTTTAAGCACCACATCTATGATGGGTTCAAAATCTTCAACCATAGGTGACATGGGATCATTATTGCGACGCTGATGCTCACCTTTATCGCCCACACGCCAGCGGCGTTCACCTTCACCTTGAATGATAAACACATCATAATTATCGATATGTGGACCCACACCGCCCAGTGGCGTCGCAAACGATGCCATTAAATCATCGAAGCGCCAGTCGGGTAGGAAACGAAATGCTTCAACCAAAGGTTGAGAGTCGGGGTACCAATGATTCACCGCTTGTACCAATAACTGCCAATGGGTTTCACCGCGGTCATCATAATCTTCGAATGGCCCTTGGATAACCTCCCAATCATTATCTTTAGTGACCACTATGCGTGAGGAAATCTCCTCTTCACAGGCAAGACCGGCGAGTTCGTCAGCGGCGATAGGATCAACAAAATCCTTAAAACCTTGAGTGATTAATAGCGGTTTTTTCTGCCACACGTCTCTTAAGAAGTGGACTTTATCAATATCGAGTGTATACATATGATTAAAAAAGGCGGCAACTCCATCAGGAGCTGCCGCCAATCCTTAGAATTAAATGGATAATTAGTTTAGTTCATCAACGAAGGCTTCGGCGCGGCCAATATAGTTGGCAGGCGTCATCTTCTTGAGTTCGGTTTTCACATCATCAGGTAAGGCTAAACCGTCGATGAATACTGCCAGCTGCTGGGCATCGATACGCTTACCACGGGTGAGTTCTTTCAATTTTTCATACGGCTTTTCAATACCGTAACGGCGCATAACCGTTTGCACTGGCTCGGCAAGCACTTCCCAGTTCTTATCAAGCTCAGCCAATAGTTGGGCTTCATTGACTTCAAGCTTACTGATGCCTTTTAACGTCGACTGATAGGCAATCAGTGAATGGGCTAAGCCTACACCTAAGTTGCGCAATACTGTGGAGTCGGTTAAATCACGTTGCCATCTGGATACCGGTAGCTTAGCCGAGAGATGCTGCAGTATCGCATTGGCTATGCCTAAGTTACCTTCAGAGTTTTCAAAATCAATGGGGTTAACCTTGTGTGGCATGGTTGATGAACCAATTTCACCCGCTATGGTGCGCTGCTTGAAGTGACCCAAGGCGATATAACCCCAGATATCACGATCAAAATCCAATAAAATCGTGTTGAAACGGGTTACGGCATCAAAGAGTTCGGCGATATAGTCATGGGGCTCAATTTGGGTGGTGTATGCATTCCAGACCACACCAAGGCTAGTGACGAATCGCTGTGAAAGCTCATGCCAGTTGACTTCAGGATAGGCTGAGATGTGGGCGTTGTAGTTGCCCACAGCACCATTAATCTTGCCCATGATTTCAACTGATTCAATTTGCTTTAATTGACGCTCTAGACGCACGGCAACGTTGGCCATTTCTTTGCCTAAGGTCGAAGGGGAGGCTGGCTGACCATGGGTGCGTGACATTAAAGGTACGCTCTTGTTGTCACGGGCAAGTTTCTTGATGCCATCAATAATCTGTTGGCAATGAGGCACGAGTACTTGCTCACGAGCTTCTTTGAGCATCAGTGCATGAGATAAGTTGTTGATGTCTTCTGAAGTACAAGCAAAATGCACAAATTCATCGATGGCAACCAATTCAGGGCTGCTAGCAATTTGTTCTTTGATGAAATATTCAACCGCTTTCACATCGTGATTGGTAGTACTTTCTATGGCCTTAACGCGCAGTGCATCTTGCTCACTGAAGTTATCTTTGATGCTGTCGAGCAAGGCCAGCGCAGTTTCGCTAAAAGGGGGAACTTCTTCAATCTCTGGGCAGCTTGATAGTAGCTTTAACCAGTTAATTTCCACTTGTACTCGGTATTTAGTCAGGCCAAACTCGCTGAAAATACCTCTAAGTGATGCGGTTTTACTACCATAACGGCCATCTACTGGGGAAATAGCCGTGAGTGCAGAAAGATCCATGTGAAGCTCCTTAATGAACTTTTTATTGTAGGGTGATTCGATTAGTTATTCTTTAATGTCAATTTGGCGGCGTCGACTACGGCTTTGCGAGATAAGATTAAGTGTCTGCGCTTACCGCCGAGCTGACGCCAGAGTACGGCGCTGCGCATGGCGGCGAGTAGTAAGGCACGAATTTTTTGCTGGACTAGAGGGCGCTGCAAGATGGCAGGGTTGCCAGAAATTTGCAGTTTAGGCCCAAGGTTGCTGATGATATCGCTGTAGATACTGGCAAAATTGGCTAACACTTGCTCATCTGTGATGGCAAAATGCACCAATTGTCGATGAACTTGGTTAATGCGCTCGGCAAGCATACCCATGCCGTTGGCTGAGCGGGCAAGTTTACGCTCAAGTGCTAAAATGCCCACTAAGTAGCGGGTGGTTTCGACGTCTTTTTTCTGGCTATCACCGAGCTGATTAAGAATTAGCTTATAGCCTTTTTCAAGCTCGCTAAACGCAGGGTAAACCTCTTGAATATTTTCAGGCTCTGTCACTATGATGGTGCGTAAGCTTGCGCTGAGTTCGGCGTCATCACACTCACCAAGCCTTGCTAAGCTTTGAACTTGAGTAATGGCCTGCAATATACCAGCAAAGGCCATGCATCTTTCCATTAACTGGCTATCAGGGTTATGGGCGCTCACGGCTTATCCTCTTATGAGACTGTCAATGATGCCGCCACCTAGGCAGACATCACCGTCATAAAATACCGCAGATTGACCTGGGGTCACGGCGGCAACAGGTGAGTCAAATATGACAGTTATTCTCTGTGGGTCATCAAAACTGATACGGCAGGGGACATCTGTCTGACGATAACGTGTCTTTACAACGAGCTGGCTATCAGTGGCAGGACCTTTACGGTCAACCCAATGTAACTGATTGACTGTCATTCCCTGAGACATCAGCCTTGGGTGATTGCCACCTTGTGCCACAATTAATACATTGCGCAGTAAATCTTTTTCAACCACATACCAGGGATCTTCATTGCTGTCTTTAAGACCGCCAATTCCTAAGCCTTTACGTTGCCCTAAGGTGTGATACATCAAGCCTTGGTGTTTGCCAATGACTTCCCCTTCAGGGGTTTCTATGTCACCTGGCTGGGCTGGCAGGTAAGTGGCTAAGAAGTCGGTAAACTTACGTTCACCGATAAAACAAATGCCGGTGCTGTCTTTTTTGTCATGGGTGATAAGACCCATTTGTTTGGCGATGTCACGTACTTCATGTTTTTCAAGCTCACCCACAGGGAACAAGCTTCTGGCCACTTGCTCATGGCTTAAGGTATACAGGAAATAGCTTTGATCTTTGTTGCCATCGACACCGCGAAGCATTTGCACGCTGCCGTCACTGTTATCACGGCGACGCACATAATGGCCCATGGCAATGTAATCGGCATCGAGTATGTCATCGGCAAATTCTAGGAAGGCTTTGAATTTGATTTCTTTATTGCACATAATATCAGGATTCGGAGTGCGACCGGCCTTGTACTCGGCGAGGAAGTATTCGAACACATTGTCCCAATACTCGGCGGCAAAGTTCACCGTGTGCATCTTGATCCCGAGTTTGTCACACACGGCTTGTGCATCTTTTAGATCGTCAGCAGCGGCGCAATACTCGTCGGTGTCATCTTCTTCCCAGTTTTTCATAAAGAGACCTTCAACTTCATAGCCTTGCTGCATAAGCAAGTAAGCTGAAACCGAGGAGTCCACACCGCCGGACATACCGACAATGACTTTTTTACCGTTATGAATGGGTTTGATTGATGTCATAGATCCTAAAACCATAATGCAGAGTGGCGAGGCTAAAAGCTGCCAATCATGAGTTTAAAGTGTGATGCTAAACAGGGGGTTAGCCAAGCTCTGTTGCAATGAATTAACACCAGCATTCCATTGTCTTAAAGAGTCTGCCACAGACTGTTTGTGTGCATGTTCTCGCGGCGCGCATTCTATCACGCTTTCCTCGTTTGGGCTATCGTGAGTCCGCCACAATTATGTCTTAAAGCGTATGTATAGATAGCACAGAGACCAGTGTTCAAGCTTAATCACTTGGATATAGCGTTGATGAGTTTATGAATGGCGAGGGGACTCGGTATTTCTACCGGCGTTCTACGTCATTAAAGCCGTATTTTACCGATTTAATCTGGATGTGTTAGCTGGTTTTTAGCGAGAACAGCTATAGCGTAATGAATTATTACGATGAATTATTTTATTGTATCTAATTAATTAGGTTGATTTTTATATAAGCAAAAACCATTTTTCCCTGTATTTTTAATGGTGTACATGGCTTTGTCTGATTGTGAAAATAATTCATCAGAATTAGCTGCAAGGCTGGGGTATATTGAAATACCAATACTGCACCCTATGCTTAATTGAAGCTCCTCCACATCGATTGGCTGCTTGATAGATAATAAAATGCGTTCTGCTAAAGGCGATACTTGAGTGTCACCAGTGCCTTCTATCAAAATAGCGAATTCATCCCCCCCTAGACGACATACCATTTCCCCTTGCCGTTGAGCATTAAGCAAACGTTTTGCCAGCACTTTCAACACCCGATCGCCAACGGGGTGACCATGAGTATCGTTCACTGTCTTGAAACCATCGAGGTCAATCAAATACATGATCACTAAGTTGCTGGTATTTCGCTTTGCTCGCGCCATGGCGTCAGCGAGATTATCATCGAACGCGGCGCGATTATACAGCTTAGTTAGCGTGTCGTGAGTCGCTTTATAGAGAATATCAGCCTGGGCTTGTTTAGTATCGGTGACATCACGGGCAATAGCATACAGTTTGCTGGTTTGTTTAACACCAGGGCAATGCCATGATAGCCAGCGCCATTCTCCCTGCTTATTGCGGTAACGATTTTCAAAATTGATGCTGTCAACACCTGATCCTAGAGAATGGAGTTCGGTGGCGGTTTTGGATAAATCATCTGGGTGAATAAAAGAACTAAATGGTTTAGCCAGTAATTCTTCGACGCTGTAGCCCAGCATGGCTGCAAAGGCCGGATTTACCCGCTTAAAATACCCATCTAGCCCTGCAATACAAAGGCCTTCAAGGGAATTGCGGAAAAACCATTCCCATTCTTCCATGCCCTGACGGTACTCGTCTAACCGACTTGATAATTTGGTACTGGAGTCAATGAGATTGTTTCGCTCTTGTTGTAATGAATCAATTTGCTGTTCAAGACTTTCTAGTCGCAGCACATCGGCACGCAGTTTCTCAATCACTTTGTGATCTTGTTTATGTTCAGCCATGGATCCTCCTACATTAAGGTGGGTGTAGCCCGATCCATTAGGCGTTCAATGATATTATTGAATTTAAATTGTAGTCTAAAGTGCAGGGCCCAGGAGGGGATCAAGCACAAATAATTATCATGTGCTTTCATTATGAAGCTTGATTGCAGTTTGACATCAAGAAGTGTAAATCCAATTGACCACAGAGGTGGTAGGCATATATGAATTTATCGACATTTTTTGAAATGCAGGGTACAAGAATTCGGATATAAAGTTGAAGTTAATGATACTCAACCCTGTGTCTTACCATTTGCTGTTATTTGCTTAAAGGCCGTTTCATCGAGGGCGCTGCCATCGATATTAAGTAACTTGTAATCGCCATTATTCAGATCATCTAGACTCCATTGGCCTATTTTATAACGGATTAATCTTAACGTTGGGTGGCCGACATGAGCCGTCATACGCCGTACTTGTCGATTACGTCCTTCACAAATTTGCACTTCAAGCCACGCGGTGGGTATGGATTGACGCTCACGCACTGGCGGGGTGCGAGGCCAGACATCGGGCGTTGCCATTAATCGCACTTTTGCGGGCAGTGTCATGCCATCTTTAAGCTCGACCCCTGCACACAGTGCATCAATTGCGGCTTGGTTTGGCTCACCTTCTACTTGCACCCAATAGGTTTTAAAGGTTTTTTGTTTAGGCTCTGTGAGCTTTGATTGAAATTTACCGTCGTTGGTCAGTAGCAATAAGCCTTCGCTGTCTCTATCTAATCTGCCTGCAGCATACACGCCTGGCACAGGGATAAAATCTTTTAGGGTTTTTCTTCCCGCTTCATCGGTGAATTGGCATAACACATCGAATGGTTTATTAAATAGCACCATCACAGGATTGGCCACCGACGGTTTACTGATAGGTTTTTTAGTGGGTCTTTGCTTAGCAAAAGCGCTTTTGCCAGGATTATTCCTGCTTAATGAGGAAAATGGGCTGCGCTTATGAGTATTGGTTGGGCGAGACATAGGCTTTCCTGTTGCTCTTATAGAGAATATAGCGACGAAGAGTGTCAAGTTTACTTGGCATTGGTCTTTAGTGGAATTTGAATATTACTAAGAATGATCTATCATGTCGGCCTAAACTGATGCCAACACAAATAAAACTGCTTTCTGGTGCCTTCAGTACTTGCACAGTAACTTATAGAACACTTATCTATATGCTAATAGTGACAGTTCCGATTTGTTTGATAAAAATTATAATGATAAAAAATAGTTAAGTTGTTAATTTACAATAACGTAGGATATAAAATGAAAGATAATTCTCCAACTATCATCTACACAGAAACCGATGAAGCGCCAGCACTGGCAACCTTATCTCTATTGCCTATTATACGCACCTTTACCTCTGCAGCCGGGGTTAAAGTTGAAACCCGTGACATTTCATTGTCGGGCCGTATCCTAGCTAACTTCCCAGAAAAGCTAACTGCTGAGCAAAAAATTGCTGATGCGTTAACTGAGTTAGGTGAAATGGCTAATCGTCCAGAAGCTAACATCATCAAGTTGCCAAACATCAGTGCTTCTATTCCTCAGTTAAAAGTCTGTATCGCTGAGCTTCAAGCCAAAGGCTACGACATTCCAAACTACCCAGATGAGCCTAAGAATGATGCTGAAAAAGAAACTCAGTCTCGTTATGACAAGATTAAAGGCAGTGCGGTAAATCCAGTATTGCGTGAAGGCAACTCTGACCGACGTGCACCGACGTCAGTGAAAAACTACGCCAAGAAACACCCACATTCAATGGGTAAGTGGGCTAGCGATTCAAAGTCTCATGTTGCCCACATGAATGAAGGCGATTTCTACGCTAGTGAGCAGTCTGTCACCTTAACTAAAGCCGACAAAGTCAGCATAGTGTTTGAAAAAGCCGATGGCACAGAGCAAGTATTAAAAGCAGGGTTAAGCTTACTCACTGATGAAGTTATCGATGCGGCAGTGATGAGCAACAAAGCCTTAATCGAATTCTATAGCCGTGAAATCGAAGCCGCTAAATCTGAAGACGTGTTGTTATCACTGCATTTAAAAGCCACCATGATGAAAGTCTCAGATCCTATTCTGTTCGGTCATGCGGTTAAAGTCTTCTTCAAAGACGTGTTTGTTAAGCACGGCGCGTTATTTGCTGAACTTGGTGTTGATGTTAACAACGGCTTTGGCGACGTGTATGCCAAAATTAAGTCGCTTCCAGAAGCAAAGCGTGCTGAAATTGAAGCTGACATTGCCGCTGTGTATGCCGCACGTCCAGCCCTTGCCATGGTTGATTCTGATAAAGGTATTACAAACCTTCATGTGCCAAGTGACATCATCATCGATGCCTCTATGCCAGCTGCTATTCGTTCATCAGGTCAGATGTGGGGACCCGATGGCCAGTTAAAAGACACTAAAGCCTTGATCCCAGATCGCTGCTACGCCGGTGTTTACCAAGAAACGATAGCCTTTTGTAAAGCCAATGGCGCCTTTAACCCAAGCACTATGGGCAGCGTGCCAAACGTAGGTCTAATGGCGCAAAAAGCCGAAGAGTACGGTAGTCACGACAAGACATTCGAAATCAAAGCCAAAGGTACGGTTAAGGTGATTAACCAAGCTGGCGATGTGTTAATGAGCCATGATGTCGATAGCGGTGATATTTACCGTATGTGTCAGGTTAAAGATGCACCCATTCGTGACTGGGTAAAACTTGCAGTTAAGCGTGCACGTTTAAGCAACACGCCAGCCATTTTCTGGTTAGACAGCAAGCGTGCTCACGATGCAGAGCTTATCAAGAAAGTGAACCAGTATTTACCTGAGCATGACACTAGCGGCTTAGACATCCAGATAATGTCACCGGTTGAAGCGACTCGTGCTACCTTAGCGCGCATCATCAAAGGTGAGGACACTATCTCAGTGACCGGTAACGTATTACGTGACTACCTAACTGACTTGTTCCCCATTCTTGAATTAGGCACCAGTGCTAAAATGCTGTCTATTGTGCCCTTAATGAACGGCGGCGGCTTGTTTGAAACAGGCGCAGGTGGCAGTGCACCAAAGCACGTGCAGCAGGTTGAGAAAGAAGGTCACTTACGTTGGGATTCTCTTGGTGAATTCTTGGCCTTAGCGGCATCCCTTGAGCATTTAAGCCAGACTCAATCAAACCCTAAAGCTCAAGTGCTTGCAGATAGCTTAGATGTGGCCATTGGTGTGTTCCTTGATACCAACAAGTCACCTTCACGCCGTGTGGGTGAGCTTGATAACCGTGGAAGTCACTTCTACCTTGCTATGTATTGGGCACAAGCCTTAGCAGCGCAAACGGCAGATGCTGAACTTGCGGCGCATTTTGCAACTCTTGCTAATGCACTTAGCACTCAGGAAGAAATCATCATAGCTGAACTTAATGGTTCACAAGGTCCTGCGGTAGATTTAGGTGGTTATTACCGTTTAGATCTGGCTAAAGCCAGCAAGGCGATGCGCCCAAGTGCCACTTTGAATGCACTGATCGACTAATCTCTGATTGATGGCTTAAAAATAGTGTGACACAAATAAAAAGACAGGGATTAAAATCCCTGTCTTTTTGCTTTATAGTGAGTTTTATTATTTAGCTGAAATGGCTGAGGCGTGCATTCCTTTGGGGCCTTGCTCTACTTCAAATTGAACCGGTTGGCCTGCTTTTAGAGTTCTATAGCCTTCCATTTCAATTGTTGAGTAGTGCGCAAATACATCATCGCCACCTTGATCTGGGCAGATAAACCCGAATCCTTTGGCGTTATTGAACCATTTCACCGTTCCGTTTGCCATACTTCCACTTCCTTCTGTTGTCTACTTACCAGTAAGATAGTCAAACTTAAATTAGAGCGGACAAGATCTCCGCTAAGCAACAGAATGAAATTTGTACGAAAATATGTCAAGCGAAAATTAACATTAAATATACATTTGATTAATTTTTTCGTATCAAGTGGTTATAGGACAAACGAGAGGCTAGTATTAGATCATGGGTAAAACTGGAAGTGTAGAGCACACAAAGCAGCGCATTGAGTCAGAATTAATGCCACCATCTATGTACAAGGTGATTTTAAATAATGATGACTACACGCCGATGGACTTTGTTATTGAAGTATTGGCGAGGTTTTTTGATAAGCATGAGCCACAAGCTACTGACATTATGCTGACTATCCATCATCAAGGTAAGGGAATATGTGGTGTCTATCCATTTGGAATTGCAGAAACAAAAGTGTTACAAGTAAATCAATTTGCAAGAGAAAATCAACATCCATTACTCTGTACTTTAGAGAAAGCGTAACGTGTAGTGTCGTATTTGAAGATAATTTAGGGGGTGCTTATGCTGAATAAAGATCTTGAAGTCACCTTGAACCTAGCGTTTCAGCGGGCTAGAGATTCACGTCATGAATACATGACAGTAGAACATTTATTATTGGCGTTAATCGATAATCCATCGGCTAATGAAGCGTTAACATCTTGTGGCGCAGATATCGAGCGTCTACGTGAAGAGGTCGCCAATTTCATCAAACAAACCACACCGCTTATTGCTGAGGTCAGTGAAGAGCGCGAAACTCAACCCACCTTAGGTTTTCAACGTGTGCTGCAGCGCGCCGTGTTTCATGTGCAGTCTTCGGGCCGAAATGAAGTCACTGGGGCCAATGTGCTGGTGGCCATCTTCAGTGAGCAAGAATCTCAAGCAGTTTATTTACTGCGTCGCTGCGACATTACTCGTCTCGATGTGGTTAATTTTATTTCTCATGGGGTGTCAAAAGATGATGAAAATCAAGGCAGCCCTGAGCAAGAGCGTATCGAAGATCAATCTGAAACGGCAGAAGATCGCAGCATGTTGGCGCAATTTTGTGCCAACCTGAATCAATTAGCCTTAGATGGCAATATTGATCCCCTCATAGGTCGTGATGATGAAGTTGAGCGGGCAATTCAAACCTTGTGTCGTCGTCGCAAGAACAATCCGCTATTAGTGGGTGAGGCTGGGGTGGGTAAAACCGCTATCGCCGAAGGCTTAGCTTATCGAATCGTCAATCAACAAGTGCCAGAGGTGATGGCAGAAGCCACGGTCTACTCGTTAGATCTAGGCTCACTGCTCGCAGGCACTAAGTATCGTGGTGATTTTGAGAAACGCTTTAAGAGTCTACTTAAAGAGCTCTCAAATGATAAACACGCGATTCTATTTATCGATGAAATTCATACCATCATAGGGGCAGGCGCCGCATCGGGTGGGGTGATGGATGCCTCAAACTTGCTCAAACCTTTGCTGTCTAGCGGCAATTTACGTTGCATGGGGTCAACCACCTTCCAGGAATACCAAGGGGTGTTTGAAAAGGACAGGGCACTGGCCCGTCGATTCCAAAAAATCGATGTGCTTGAACCTTCGGTAGCTGAAACCACTAAGATCCTCATGGGACTTAAATCTAAGTATGAAGCTCACCATGGGGTGCGTTACACCCAAGCCGCTATCAGTAGTGCAGCAATTTTAGCCGCAAAGCACATTAACGACCGTCATTTGCCGGATAAAGCCATCGACGTTATCGATGAAGCGGGTGCTCGTATGGTGATGATGCCCCAGAGCAAACGCAAAAAAACCATTGGCCAAGCGGAAATTGAAGCGATTATCGCCAAAATAGCCCGTATCCCTGAGAAGTCGGTATCGTCCACTGACAAGGATATGTTACGTAACCTTGAACGCAACCTTAAGATGGTCGTCTTTGGCCAAGACAAGGCCATTGAGACGCTTAGCGCGGCCATACGTCTATCCCGTAGCGGCTTGGGTTCAGATAACCAACCTGTTGGCAGTTTCTTGTTTGCCGGTCCTACCGGCGTGGGTAAAACCGAAGTCACCAATCAATTAGCGGCTAGTCTTAGCCTCAAACTCATACGTTTTGATATGTCTGAGTACATGGAGCGTCACACTGTCTCACGCTTGATTGGTGCGCCTCCAGGTTACGTGGGTTATGAGCAGGGCGGCTTACTGACAGATGCAGTGATTAAAAACCCACATTGTGTCGTGCTACTAGATGAAATCGAGAAAGCTCACCCCGATGTCTACAACTTGCTGTTGCAAGTCATGGATCACGGCACCTTAACCGACAACAATGGTCGTAAAGCTGACTTTAGAAACGTCACCTTAGTGATGACCACGAATGCAGGGGTTCGAGAGACCATACGGTCATCCATTGGCTTTAAGCAGCAAGATCACAGTCAAGATGCGCTGTCAGAGATAAACAAGGTCTTTTCACCTGAATTTAGAAACCGCTTGGATTCAATCGTCTGGTTCAATCATTTAGATATGACGATCATCGCCAAAGTGGTAGACAAGTTCTTAGTGGAACTGCAAGCTCAGCTTGATGATAAAGCCGTGGTGCTGGAAGTCAGTGATGAGGCGCGTACCTTGTTAGCCGAGAAGGGCTACGATAAGAACATGGGAGCCAGGCCGATGAGCCGTGTGGTGACGGATCTTATCAAACGTCCATTAGCGGATGAGATTTTGTTCGGCACTTTAAGTTCAGGCGGCATCGCTCATGTGGATGTGGTTGAGGGAGAAATCGCTATCAGCTGTGAATGCCCAGAGAAAGTCGCTCACTAGATTATTTTGACTTTTTCCACCCATAAAAAAATGGCTTTAGGGCCATTTTTTTTATGTCTACCAAACAGACTCAACAAAAATAAAATTTAACATAATCTGATTGCTTAGAGCAGGTATTAAAAAGACAGAAATAAAAAAACCGACAGGAGCCGGGTTTTAGACTTATGGCTAATTAACGTGCGCGGAAGACGATACGACCTTTAGATAAGTCATAAGGAGTCAACTGAACAGTGACCTTGTCACCCGTTAAAATACGGATGTAGTTTTTGCGCATTTTGCCAGAAATGTGGGCTATCACCACATGTCCATTTTCCAGCTCTACGCGGAACATTGTATTTGGCAAGGTCTCAAGGATAGTGCCTTGCATTTCAATGTTGTCTTCTTTCGCCATTAATAAATTATCCCATTAGCCTTCAATTGTAAAAATCGGGCGTATCATGCCCCAAAATGCCGCTGCTGTAAAGACCCGTCACAGTTAACTGCCACTTTATTCTATGTTTTCTTCCCAACCCACAGGGGTTAGAATCTGATATGGACGGTATAAACGCTTGTATTTCATTTTGGTATTTTCATCGATTTGATAGCCTAAATACAAGAAGTCTTTTTGCCAAAGGCTCGCTTGCTGGCATTGTAGCAAGATCAAAAAGGCCCCGAGGGAGCGCTTTTCATAGTCAGGATGAAAATAACTGTAGATGGCGGACAAACTGCGGGGCATCACATCGGTGACGGCGACGCCAACCAAGGTATCACCATCAAACACTTGAATGTAGTGTGGTGCGAGCCAAGTGCAATTTAGAAAATCGTCAAATTGTTTTTTTGAGGGTGGAAACATAGGACCGTCACTGTGACGTTCCTCAATGTATTTTTCATACAAAGTATACTGCTGTGGGTGAGCTTGACTGGTCATCGCCCAGTGCAAGTCTTGATTGGCCTTTAAAGTACGTTTTTGCCGTTTTGAGAGGCTAAATTTGGCGACAGGCACTCGAATTGACTGACAGGCTTGGCAACTGGGACAGCGGGGTTTATATATGGCGTCGCCATTGCGACGAAATCCCATTCCCAGCAGTTGCTCAAACAAATTCGCATCTAAATGCGCCTCTTGAATGACCAAGAGTTGTTCTTTTTGACCGCTAATGTAATTGCAATCGAAGGGCTGGCTTATACCAACGGTGACATAATTAGTATCCAAGTTTAACCTCTTGCGGCTGCCAAGCGGTGGCGGGGCTATGCTGATGTTTAAGCTGTGCTAATTGAGTCAAAAAAGCCTCCCGAGGCAAAGGTTTTGCCCCTAAACGGGCTAAATGAGGATTCATCACTTGGGCATCTATGAGTGTAAACTCAAATCGCCTTAAGTGGGTGACTAGCAGATGAAATGCCGCTTTTGATGCATCGGTTTCTAGGTGGAACATGCTCTCGCCGCAGAAGATTTTCCCTACTGCAATACCGTATAAACCACCAACTAATTGTTCACCTTGCCACACCTCAATGGAGTGCGCATCGCCTTGTGCGTGTAATTGGCCGTAAGCGGCTTTGATGGCTGGGGTAATCCAAGTGCCTTCTTGGCGCAAGGCTGCACACTGATGGATCACTGCATCGAAGGCTTTATTAATGGTAAAACGCCAAGTTTGGCGCTTCAGAGTCTTCATTAAACTGCGACTAGGACGATAGTCGCTGAGTTGAAATACCGCCCTAGGATCTGGAGTCCACCATAGAATGGGCTCTCCCTGATTGAACCAAGGAAAAATACCTTGCTGATAGGCGCTTAAAAGCCGCTCAGGCTGTAAATCGCCACCAATGGCTATAAGACCATTAGGATCGGTGAGCGCCTTATGAGCAGCAGGAAAACAATCTTCTTGATTTAGATAGCACAGTGACTTCACAATCGCGTATATTCAGTGGGTGAACCTTATTATACGTTAGCGGAAATTTGTCTATGTTGAAACTCAGAAACTTAAGCTTTGTGTTAGCCGCTGTTATTTTGACCAATGTACCGGTAGCGCACTGTCAAGCAAACTATGATCGCACCTACGATAGAAATCAAGCCGTGCCAGTGGAGAAGGTGATGTATGGCAGCATCAGCTCTATTCGCCATATTACAGAAAAACAACTTATTGAGGACAGTCATAGCGGTTGGCGTACCTTCGGTGGTGCACTGATTGGCGGCGTTATCGGCCATCAGTTTGGTGGTGGCCGCGGGCAAAATGTCGCTACTGTGTTAGGGGCATTATTGGGTGCGGGTGTCGGCAGCCGTTATGGAGATGAAGCCTATTATCTTGAGCACAAATTAATTGAGCTGATGATAAAGCAAGATGATGGCAGTGACATTATGATCATCCAGGATGTGGATCCTGCTATGCCCTTTATGGCAGGAGACGAAGTGCGGGTGGTGTATTTTGCTGGCTATGTGCGCATAGATAAGGCGATGTAACCGCTATCTAGATTAAGATTAGAGACATGAAAGAAATGACACTTAAGCCACTTCTTTCATGCCAGCAATATGTGCTATTTCGATGATACTGTATGTGCAGAACTCGGCTTAGCAGCAACCTTGTTAGCGCCATTCTGACCATTTTTAGCAGGGCGCAGCTGATTAAACTCAGAACCTGAGTAATAGCCTGGCCAATCTTGGCTATTCCCTAAGGCCTCTGCGGCCATGTAATACACACTCATGTCCTGCAGGGCACCACTTAAATCCCAATCCTGATGATAATGATCACACACATTGTGATAACAGCCCTTCATCTTGGCTTGCATCATTGTCTTATATTCCGCGGTGACAGTATCTAACGGCTCGCTACCGCCACCGGCAAACACGGCGGGCACGCCATATTTAGCAAAACTGAAGTGGTCAGAGCGGAAAAAGCCGCCAGAGGCAGGATTAGATTCTGCTGTGGCTTGGCGGCCTTGGCTTGCTGCAGCATCAATCAGATACGTTTCAAGCTCAGACTGACCTTTACCTACTATGGTGTAATCTGAGGTTTTTCCGTAAATATTACCGCTGTCTAAATTAAACACTGCCACAGTCTTATCAATGGGATACAGTGGGTTTGCCGCATAAAACCGTGAGCCTAAGAGTCCTTGCTCTTCTCCTGTGGTGGCAATAAAGGTGAGGCTGCGCTTAAGGCCATTGCCGGCCTTTGCTTGGTTAGCAAATTGGCGAGCGATTTCCATAATGCCTGCTGTGCCAGTGGCATTATCCAGCGCACCGTTATAGATATTATCGCCAGTTTTAGTCTCATCTATGCCAATATGATCCCAGTGAGCGGTAAACAAAATATGCTCGTCAGCTTGGCTCTTTTGTGATGACGCTGACGCTGACTTAGTGTTTGTATCTGCCGTAGCTCCTGGTAAGGTGGCGACAAAATTATAGCTGTCACTGTAGCTTGCTTGATTGTTAAAATGGATATCAGCAGTCAGGGATAATGCCTGATTGGTGGCTTGCTCCGCAGCTTGAGCCATTAGGTTGTCAAGATTAACTCCCGCTTTAGTAAACAAAGCCTTAGCTGTGTCTAAGGTTAGCCAGCCTTCTACTTGCACCCGTGCATCTTGCACGGCTTTATCCTGCACTAAGTCTTGCTGCGCGCCGGTCCAACTATTTTCTACCACAGACCAAGGGTAAGATGCAGGCTTTGTGTCATGGATGATGACAGCGCCGAGGGCGCCTTGACGGCTCGCTTCTTCAAATTTGTAATTCCAGCGACCGTAATAGGTCATGGCCTTGCCATTAAAAAGTTGGCGTTCTGGTTTAGCAAAGCCTGGGTCATTCACTAAAATGACCGCTATCTTGCCTTTCATGTCCAGCCCTTGGTAATCATTCCACTGATATTCAGGGGCATTAATGCCATAACCCACAAACACTAAGGGCGCTTTTTCGATAGTGATGTGTTGATTATCATGGCGACTGCTTAATACCATGTCTTTGCGATACTTAAGCGTAATACCGCCGAAATTAACCTGTTGGTCTTCACTTGCTGTATAGCTAACCATAGGCACAGCTTGCAAAAAACTGCCATTATTGGCGCCTTTAAGGCCCATTTCACTAAAAGCTTGAGTCAAGTAGTCTAAGGTGAGCTTTTCTCCCTTAGTGGTCGGTGCGCGGCCTTCAAAGGTATCTGATGATAAGGTCTGTATACCTTGCCTAAATCGGGCTTCATCAAACGCTGGCTCATGAGTTTTTATCGTATCAATGGTTGAAACAGCACTTTTGGCAACTTGGGCTGAGTTATTGATGACATCACTGCTATCTGTACAGGCACTTAACAGTACCATGGCACAAAGGGGAAGGTATGGCTTCACAGGGTGTTCCTATATATTGTTGTTTTATTAAAATAAATTATAAATTGAGCGCAGGCATTAGACCACGTCTATGTCTCCTGCGCAGGCGAACACATGGTTAGGGCGAAACGGCTCTTTGCCAATATCATTGAGCTGACTGACGCCACTGGTGACTAAGATGGTTTCAAGCCCGGCTTGAAAGCCCGCCAAAATATCGGTGCGCATATTGTCACCTATGATCACAGTATTGTCCGAGTGGCCTTTAATGTGATTCAGCGCTGAGCGGATGATCCAAGCGCTAGGTTTTCCCACATAGAAGGGCATCTTTCCGGTAATGCGCTCGATGGCGGCACATAAGGCGCCGCAAGCTGGGCTGAAGGATGGACCGTGGGTATCAGGGTTAGTGGCAATAAAGCGGGCGCCGCCTGCAACAAACTGCGCCGCCTTGTGGATCATATCCCAATTGTAGGCGCGAGTTTCGCCGACAATCACAAAGTCTGGATTAATATCAGTCAGGGTAAAACCTGCCTTGTACAGTTCATGGGTAAGCGCACCTTCACCGATCACATAGGCTTTGTTGCCTTCTTGATGAGTCAAAAAATCAGCTGTCGCCATGGCTGAGGTATAAAAACAATCCTCGGGGACATTAATACCCGCGGCCCCCAAGCGATTTTGCAGGTCTTTTCCTGTTTGTACTGGGTAATTTGTGAGTATGACTAACGGGTTCCCTTGTTCAAGAATGCGATGAATGAAGCTATCACTGCCTGGAATTAACTTGTTATCGTGCAGTAGTACACCATCGATATCACAAATAATATTCTTCATTTCTCTCCATCCTAGACAAAAGTCACAATTAGACTTTAAATTAGCATAACAATAGCTTAGCAAGAATAGTTTTAGATAAATACTGTACTTGATCTACAACTGCAGTTGTCACTCAGCAGTAGAGTATCACCATGCTGGTTATTCTATGATCGATCTTGATACTAAGTCACGGCTTTGAGTTTCAAGTGTAGAATTTAAGTGGATAAACAAGATGTTGAAATTAAGGCTATATGTTTAACAACAAGGCTTAGATTTTACAATCTAAGCCTTGTTAACAATTAAGATGAATCTAGGGCTTGTAGCTACTGACTATGTCTATGCGTTGCTGGCTTAACAGGTCTGAGCGCGCTTTAGCGGCGTCCAAATCTATGTGGCCTGAATTGCTGGTGTCTAAGAAATCAAACGCAGGTAAGTCTGATTCTGCCACGTCACCGCGCATGGGGGCATCTGGATCACGAGTAAGGCCAGCAAAGTCGAATTGTTCACGATCCACACCTTGGGATGGCGAAGTGTTTTGCATCGCAGTGAAGATGGACTCGATGCGGCCTGGGTGATGCTTGTCCCACTGCTTAAGCATGTCTTTGACTGCACCGCGTTTTAAATTTTCCTGAGAGCCACATAAGTTACAAGGAATGATAGGGAATTCTTTGAATTTGGCGTATTCGGCAATGTCTTTTTCACGGCAATAGGCCAGTGGACGGATCACCATGTTGGCACCATCATCAGACAAGAGCTTAGGCGGCATGGCTTTCATCTTGCCCGCGAAAAACATGTTTAAGAATAGCGTTTCTATGATGTCATCTCTGTGATGACCTAAGGCAATTTTGGTGGCACCGATGCGCTGGGCGAAGCCGTATAAGGTACCACGACGCAGACGAGAGCAAAGGGAGCAGGTCGTCTTGCCTTCGGGGATCTTCTCTTTGACGATAGAGTAAGTGTCTTTTTCAAGAATATGGTATGCCACACCTAAATTATCGAGATAGGCAGGCAAGATATGCTCAGGGAAGCCGGGTTGCTTTTGATCTAGGTTGACCGCCACAATTTCAAATGAGATTGGCGCTCTTTTTTGCAAATTAAGCAAGATATCCAGCATAGCGTAGCTGTCTTTGCCGCCACTGAGGCAACACATGATGCGATCGCCTTCTTCTATCATCTGGTAATCGGCGATAGCCTTGCCTACTTCACGGTGCAAGCGTTTGCTTAATTTGTTGAGGCGTGCCGCCTGCTTTTCGGAAAAATCATCTACCACTATATCAGACATAAAAATGCGCCCAGTAACCTTATGTTTCAGGGCGCGTATTATTCCAGTAATCAGCGGCGGGGTAAAGCGTCATTGGTAGTTAATGACCCTAGATAAGCGCCGAGCTAACTATTCAGCCAGTGGTGACACATAACCTTCAGGCTTGATGGCCAATAAGTCACAGCGAATGCTGTCAATCACGTGCTCAGCGGTATTACCAATAAGGGCTGCGGAAAAGCCCGTGCGTCCCACAGTGCCTAAAATCACTAACTCGGCGTCAATGCGGTCGGCAACCTCAGGAATAACATCTTCGGGCAAGCCTTCTTCCACGTGACAACGATCCAGCGGAATGTCATACGCCTGGGCTAAGCATTCGACCCGAGATTGATGCTGCATGCGAATATTGTTGTTATAGGCATGAGCATCGAAGTCAGGCAGCTCAATCGCTAAATTAACTGGGGTGCCAGGATAGCCATTCACTAAGTGCACGTCGGCCGAGAATTTTGTCGCTAAGTCTTTGGCATGTTCGATAATCTTACCGTTGAGGGTTTGGTGCTCCGAGTCTTCAGAGGCGACATTAAGGGCGCACAAAATTTTGCCTGCTACTGGCCAATCATGTTCTTTTACCATCAACACAGGCATGGGCGCTTTACGCATAAGATGCCAATCGGTCGGGGTGAAAATGACCGCTTTGAGCTTATCGTGTTCATGAGTGCTTTTAACAATAAGATCGTACTGGCCTTCGAGGGCACAATTAATCACGCTCTCGAACGGGCGATTGTGCCAAATCACTTTAGAGTCAATGGCAACGCCTGCGCTGTTAAATGGTGCTATGGCAGTATCTAGCCAGGCGCTACGCTGATCGATAACCCCTTGGCGCATGGCTTCACGTTCATGGCTGGATAATATGGAGGTCATCTCATAGGAGAAATCATAGATAGATAAGAAAGCGGTAATACTGGCATTGCTTTTGGTTGCAAGCTCAACAGCGCGTGCTAATGCCGCCTGATGATCTACAGTTGGATTGATTACCACTAAAATCTTTTTATATTCCGTCATAAATCCTCCTAGGCGTTAATGTACTGTTAGTATTGCTGATTTTACATAAAATACCGTGAGCTATATCAAGCTTTGCTTAAGTTAAGTTTAGCTAATGTTGGCAAACTTGAGCAGTCAGTGTGCTAGATATTTAATTATTAAGCATAATTCGTCACTGACTGTGGCTAAATTGTGTTGAGTGTCATTATTGCTCGGTGTGGTCGGCCAGTGTATTGAGCGCCTGATGATCAACAATAGTGATGTATTTCCCGTTGACGGCAATCATCTGCGCTTTTTGAAAACGCCCCAATAAGCGGCTGATGGTTTCCACGGTCAAGCCCAGGTAATTACCTATGTCGCCGCGGGTCATGGAGAGGCGAAACTCATTAGGGGAGAAGCCGCGGTTAGCAAAGCGGTTGGCTAATTTAGCAATAAAGGCGGCGAGACGTTCTTCGGCATTTTTCTTAGACAGCAATAAAATCATTTCTTGATCGCTGATAATTTCGTGACTCATCAGGCGCATGATTTGCTGCCTAAGTTTAGGCATAGTGCCGGCTAGGCTATCTAAGGTATCGAAAGGAATTTCACAAATCATCGAGGTTTCAAGGGCTTCAGCAAAACTTTGATGAGCCTGTTTATGAATGGCATCAAAGCCTATAACATCACCGGCTAAGTGAAAACCCGTGATCTGTTCATCACCTTGCTGAGTAATGGTGTAACTCTTGATGGTGCCCGAGCGGATTGCATACAAGGACTTAAGGCCATCACCAGATTGAAACAGTTTATCGCCTTTTTGCACCGGCTTTTTCCGCTCTATGATGTTATCCAGTTCCTCAAGTTCATTGGCATTGAGGGTGAACGGGATACACAGCTCGGACATGCTGCAATCGTTACAATGTATAGCGCAGCCTGAGTTAGCATTGCGGCTCGATTTTTTTGAAGTCACTATCATATCCATACTCGATTTATGATTACTTAAGCTTCACCATAGTAAAACGAATGTTCACTCGTTGCTAGCTTAGCTGCATTATGGCGATGTAAAGTGTTTGTATTCCAAATAAAATTAACAAACCGCCACTGGCTAAGCGTACGGCTTTTTTTTGAACCAGATTGGCTAACGCTTTGGCGGCAAAGCCCGCTGACAATAATGCTGGTAAGGTGCCTAAGCCAAAACACAGCATGATAAGCGCGCCCTCAAGGGCATTGCCAGCAGCCACCGACCAAGTCAAGGTGCTGTAGACTAAGCCGCAAGGCAGCCAGCCCCAGATCATGCCCGCCATCAGTGCTTCACGCTTGTGTTGTATGCGACTAAAGCGCTGGGTCAAGGGCGAAATGTAGCGCCAGACGTACTTGCCCAAGCCTTCAATCTTGGCAATTAAAAACCAAATTTTGGCAATATAAAGCCCCGTTAAGATCATCATGACCCCAGCCAAAACCCGCAATAAGATAAGGTAGTTATCTATGGCAAACAGCTGACCTAGCATGGCGCTGCTGCCACCCACGAGTGCGCCCGCAAAGGCGTAGCTGGTTATCCTACCTAGGTTGTAACTGAGTAAAAATCCCAATTGATGGGACAAGAAATTACGGCCAGGGGCTGTGGGGATTGAGTTTGAAAACAGTCCCACTAGGCCGCCACACATGCCAAAGCAGTGGGCGGCGCCCATCAAACCCACCAAAAAGGCACCCAATAAACTAAATTCAATCACGTTTGGGCGCTTTCCCATCAATGCTAATCTGAATCTTGGCATTATCTGCTGTAAGGTTAGCGGCAGCGTCTTGAATGTCTTGATTTACCAAGGGCGTCGCCGGATTAGCGGCAGATTTTTTAACATCATCATCAAACAAAATTGATACGCTCTGGCGGTCTAAATCGTCAAATTGTTCTGATTTTACTGCCCAAAAGAACACGGCCACAGCGATAGCCACAAATAGCATGGCAATAGGGATCAACACATAAATGATGCTCATAATTTTATCCTAAGGAGTCGCAGGCTGTTGCTGACGACCAGAATGGAGCTTAATGACATGCCAAGGGCGGCGATATAGGGCGGCACATGGCCTGTGACCGCAAGGGGTAAAATCAATAGGTTATAGCCAAAAGCCCAGAATAAATTCTGTTTAATAATAGCATTGGCTTTTTTCGCCACCTTGATGGCATCGTTGAAGCGGGATAAATGATCCCCAAGTAAAATCAGATCGGCACTGTTTTTGGCAATCGCGCTGCCACTGCCCATGGCGACCGACAAGTAAGCCCCCGCCAGCACAGGCGCATCATTAATGCCATCACCAAACATGGCGGTATTGTGACTGAGTTGCAATTGGTTAATTAACGTCAGTTTATCTTGGGGCTTTTGTTCGGCATATACTTGATGAATACCTAAGGTATGCCCTAAGGCATTGACATGACTTAAGCTGTCTCCGCTGGCAATGCAGACCTGAATATTGGCCTGTTGCAGTGCCTCAACCGCCTGTTTTGCATCGCTACGCACTTCATCCTGTATTGGTATACTGGCAATGAGACGGCCATTTTGACTCAGCCAAACACAGGGAGAAGTATCGGGAGTGGGTTTAGTGTTATCAGTTGTTTGGCTGTCACTTGCTGTAAGGCTCATATTGCCTTGAACGAATGCTTTAACACCTATTCGATATACTTGACCTTGTACTTTGCCTTCAATGCCTTGAGCCACAAAATGGGCTATCTCTGTAGCAATCACATTAGGGTCATAATGCCGACTAAAAGCCAGCGCAATAGGGTGTAATGAACCCGCCTCCAATGCAGCGGCTATGGCTAGCATCTGCTTCTCAGTGAGCACGTCGCCCTTGTTTTGCTGCGGATCAATAATGCTTAGCGCACCTAAGGCGATATGCCCTCGAGTTAAAGTGCCGGTTTTGTCGAATACGACTTGTTCTATGCTGGCAAGCTTTTCAAATACGCCGGCTTTACGAGTGATGATGCCTAAACGAGTAAAAATAGCCGTAGCGCAAGTGACTGCGGTTGGGGTGGCTAATGCCAAAGCGCAGGGGCAGGTGGCCACAAGGACAGATAAGGTCACCCAAAACGCATCATCTGGGGAGATTTGTAGCCAGACTAAATACGTGATTAACGCCGTGGTTAAGATGGTGGCTGAGAAATAACGGGCCAATTTATCCACCATAAAAGCGATGGCAGGCTTATTTGCCGCAGCGATTTCCTGCAGGCGAATGATTTCCGCCACCAGTTGATCTTGCCCAAGGGCGGTCACTCTCACTTGCAGAGGTTGCTCAACATTGAGGGTGCCCGCAAACACAGGGCAATCCAGATTTTTATCCACCGGCATTTGCTCGCCAGTGAGCATAGCTTCGTTGGCGCTTGAACTGCCATCAA
The DNA here is from genome assembly GCF_000013765.1 of Shewanella denitrificans OS217. NCBI lineage: Bacteria > Pseudomonadati > Pseudomonadota > Gammaproteobacteria > Alteromonadales > Shewanellaceae > Shewanella > Shewanella denitrificans. The sequence continues at coordinate 2,173,150 of NC_007954.1, forward strand.
TCACCACCCCATCGGCGGCGAAGGCATCCCCAGGACGCACCAGAATGATGTCCCCTAAGCGTAAACTTTTCGCAGGGATTTCTGTCTGTTGATTGCCATCGAGACGTAAAGCGGTGAGCGGCACGAGTTTATGCAAATTATTACTGCTAATACTGGCGCGTCTTCGCGCATTTTGCTCAAAATAGCGCCCCAGCAATAAGAAGAAGGTAAACATGGATACAGATTCAAAATACACTTCACCTGTACCATTGATAGTCGCGACACAACTGGCGGTAAAGGCACCGCCAATGGCGATAGACACAGAAACATCCATATTGAGTTTGCCGCTAAGCAGGCTGCGAAGGGCACTAAAATAGAAAGGCTGCGCCGAATAAAGCACCACAGGGGCGGCAAAAATCATGCTGACCCAACGAAAGTAATCACGAATAGCCTCATCGAGATCCCTAAAGTAGCCAGTGTATAACGCCAAGGCAAACATCATCACCTGCATGGTAGCAAAACCCGCTAAGCCTAATCGCAGTAAAAAGGTGCGGCTGTCTTTATGATGCTGCTTCTCTTGCTCGTCTTGCTGATACGGCGCGGCTTGATAACCAATTTGACTAATTTGAGTCAAGATTTCACTCAGTTTAACCTGGCTGTTGTCCCAGCTTATCATGGCCCTTTGAGTGGTTGAGTTAACCAATACCTTGGCAATACCTTCAATGGGGGACAATCTGTGTTCGATAAGCCAGGCACAGGCGGCGCAGCTCATGCCCGTGATGGTTAACGAGGTCGTGCTTAATATATCCTGCTGATGGACAAAATCTTGCTGTACTTCGGCTAAGTCGTAGGCACTAAAATGGGACAGCTGCTCAGGCACTAAGCCTGTCTGCTTCATGCCAGGTTCACTGCGATATTGATAGTAGCTCATGAGCCCCGCATCCATGATCGCCTGAGACACGGCTTGGCAGCCAGGGCAGCACATAGGCTGCGCAGTACCATTAATTTGGGTATACAAAGGCACCTGAATAAAAGGTTCAGCACAATGAAAGCAGCGGTTCATGGTTTATTGCAGCCAGTATTCAGTTTTTTCGGAGAAGTTTACCCTTTGCTGAATGCGCCATTGGCTGTCAAAACTTTCTAATTTAACTTCCCAGGTGCCTGTGATGTTCTCTGGTAATTGAATGCGATAATGGTAATTGGCATCCGCTGTGGCGAGCAGTTTGAAATCTTTAGCTTCTATGGTGGGGTGGAATAGCTCAAAATTGAGCGCTGCCTGATAAGCCGGGCCGCCTTCTTGACTCAGCACTAAACTATTGCCTTCCTTGGTGATTAAGAATTTAATGCCTAAATGTTTGGCTTGCTTGATTTTACGCAAGTCCATATTGATGGCTTTACCATCTTTGTAATAATCGTCTTTAACGAGGGAGTCTGAGTTAGTAATGGCGATATACAGGGTAGATAAACTGGCTACGACGGCACACAGTGGCAGTACGATTAAAAACCAGGGCCAGAACTGCTTATACCAAGGGGGAGTCGACATCTTTGATTCCAAAATAAGGGGGTAAAACGGCACGCCAATATTAACGTGATTGCACTAAATAATCATCTTAAAAAAAAGGCCCCGAAGTCGAGGCCTTTATTTCAATCGTTAATCACTATTTGTTTGATAAGCTATAAACATACGCTGTGATAACGTGGACTTTCTCTTCGCCAAGAATGGTTTTCCATGCAGGCATAACACCGGCACGACCATTCTTAATTGACTCCATTAGGATACCTTTACTGCCGCCGTAAAGATAAACATTATCGGCTAAGTTAGGCGCACCCATGAACTTGTTACCACTGCCATCCATGCCGTGACAGGCAAAACAGCCCTTCATGAAGGTACCTTGGCCTTGAGTGGCTTTGGCTTCATCATGCTCTCGCCCTGAAAGCTTAACCAAGTATTCGGCTAAGGCATCAAGTTCGCTGTCATCGATAGGTAAGCCACCTTTAGGCGGCATCATACCGTTACGGCCATTCATGATGCTGGTTTTAATGGTGGCCAAGTCGCCACCATATAACCAATCGCCGTCAGTTAGGTTAGGGAAACCGTTACTGCCGCGCGCATCTGAGCCGTGACACTGAGCACAGTTTTGCAAGAACAAACGACCACCGACTTTCAGTGCTTTCTCGTTCTTGACTAACTCTTCCAATGGCGTTTCAGCATAGGCTTTGAAAATAGGGCCATATTTAGCGTCAGCATGCTCTATTTCACGGTCGTATTGAGACAAGACGCCCGCTTCTTTAGCCGCGATAACCGCAGCTTTAGATTCTTCCATAGAACGCACACTCTGGTTTGAGCTGGTCCAGCCAAATAGGCCTTTGTAGCTACCCAAACCTGGATACATGGCTAAATAGATTAACCCGAAAACGATAGTAATGTAGAACATGTACGACCACCACTTAGGCAGTGGATTGTTCAGCTCTTCAATACCATCGAAGGTATGCCCCATGGACGCGCCTTCTTCAATCCCTGTGTCGTTTTTATTACAAAAACGCAGCAGTACGACGCAAGCGAAAATCACAAACAGTGATAATACACTGATCCAAATAGTCCAGAAGTTACTCATTATTTTTGCTCTCCTGAGTCCTTCGTATCCTGAGGTTTTTCATCATCAGAAAACACCAGGTTAGCCGCTTCATCAAATTGTTTATGACGACGCGAGCTATAAGCCCAAGCAAATATACCGACGAAGGTCACCATTACAATGATGGTTAAAATGCCTTGCAAGGTTCCGTAATCCATATATTGCCCCTTATTTGAGTGCATGACCCAAAGATTGAAGGTAAGCAATCAAGGCTTGCATCTCTGTTTTACCTTCAACTGCTTTTTGCGCACCAGCAATCTCTTTATCTGTATACAGATTATGAGTTGGATGGAGCTTGCGTAAGATGTCCATCTTAGCGCCAGTCAACTCGCCATCTAAGGTATTTTCCAATAACCAAGGGAAGGCGGGCATGTTTGACTGTGGCACAACGGCGCGGGGATCAGTTAAATGAACCTCATGCCATTTGTCGCTGTAACGGCCACCCACACGGGCTAAATCAGGACCTGTACGTTTAGAGCCCCACTGGAACGGGTGATCCCAAACGGACTCCCCAGCAACAGAATAGTGACCATAACGCTCAGTCTCTGCTCGCAGTGGACGGATCATCTGGCTGTGACAGTTATAGCAACCTTCACGAATATAGATGTCACGGCCTTCAATTTGCAGGGCAGTGTAAGGGATCTGGCCTTCAATTGGCTGAGTAGTGTCTTTTTGAAACAGCAGTGGAGTGATCTGCACTAAACCACCAAAACTAATGGCGATTACAGTGAATATGGCCAATAGCCCGATATTCTTTTCAATGACTTCATGATTAAACTTCATCGGTTGGCTCCTTAAGCTGCTTCATCTGGGATGGCAGGCAATGAATCTTTCTCAGCGTTAACGGTTTTAATCACGTTATACGCCATTAAGAACATGCCAGTTAAGAAGAACACACCACCTAGGAAGCGCACGAAGTAGAACGGATAAGACGCTTCTAAGCTTTCAACAAAGCTATAGGTTAATGTACCGTCGGCATTCACTGCACGCCACATCAGACCTTGCATCACACCCGATATCCACATAGAGACGATATAAAGCACAGTACCGATAGTCGCTAACCAGAAATGCACGTTCACAAGATTCGAGCTGTACATGCGGCCATGGCCAAATAGCACAGGAATTAAGTGGTATAACGAACCGATAGACACCATAGCAACCCAGCCTAGCGCGCCTGAGTGTACGTGTCCTATGGTCCAATCCGTGTAATGAGATAAGGCGTTTACTGTCTTGATTGCCATCATTGGGCCTTCGAAGGTAGACATACCATAGAAAGACAATGAGACCACTAAGAAACGCAACACAGGATCGGTACGCAGTTTATGCCATGCACCGGATAAGGTCATGATACCGTTAATCATCCCGCCCCACGAAGGTGCGAATAGAATTAACGACATCACCATACCTAAAGACTGAGTCCAGTCAGGCAGCGCAGTGTAATGTAAGTGGTGAGGACCGGCCCAAATGTACAGGGCAATCAAGGCCCAGAAGTGGACGATGGATAAACGGTAAGAGTACACAGGACGACCCGCTTGCTTAGGCACGAAGTAATACATCATGCCCAAGAAGCCCGCTGTCAGTAAGAAACCTACTGCATTATGGCCGTACCACCACTGTACCATGGCATCAACAGCGCCAGAGTAGAGGGAGTAAGACTTAGTCATACTCACAGGCACTGCCATGGAGTTAACGATATGCAATACGGCAACGGTAATGATAAAACCACCAAAGAACCAGTTCGCCACATAAATGTGTGAGGTGGTACGTTTGATAATAGTGCCGAAGAACACTATGGCATAGCTGACCCAGACGAGTGCGATGGCGATATCAATCGGCCATTCTAGCTCGGCATATTCTTTACCTTGGGTGAAACCCATAGGTAAGGAGATAGCAGCTGATATAATAATGGCTTGCCAGCCCCAGAAGGTGAATGCAGCTAATTTAGGTGCAAACAAACGGGTTTGACAAGTGCGTTGTACGACATAGTAAGAGGTTGCGAAAAGGGCTGAAGTGCCGAACGCGAAAATCACCGCATTGGTATGTAATGGTCGCAAGCGACTAAAGGTTAACCAAGGGGTTTCGAAGTTCAGCTGTGGCCAGATTAACTGGGCCGCAATCAATACACCTACGGCCATACCAAAAATACCCCACAAGACTGTGGTTAGGGCAAACTGGCGGACGACGGTGTAATTGTAATCAGCGCCTGTAGGCTGGGAATGGTTCATCATAATGCTTCCACGGCTTATTACTTTTTTTAGTTATAGTAAAGTGAAACTTTACCTGTTTGGGTGACAATCGGTTAAAAATAATGCGTCTAGCGTCGATTTTTATTACTTTTTGTCAAGGTGTTACCTCACGAAGATGACTCTATCATGAAGAAACGCAATGATACTTGAGCTACATCAAAAAAGATACTCGCAAGCAGTGGTGAAAGTTGATCTGGATCAAGCTCTCAAACATAATGTTACAAAATGCGATTAAAGGTTAAACCTCATGTGTACTTTAAAGTTAGCAGTTCCTTTATTACTAATTATCAATCTATTACAAGCATGCCAGCCGGATAATAGTACCAAGGTAACGGGGGCAATTGACGAGCCGAAAACGGCAATCGCGCCGCAGGATTTAACCCAGATGCAAGCAAGCACACTGCCAGAGTCTAGTGTGGATCTGACGCTTTGCCAGTTTAGTCAAGGTCAGTGCCAATTAGACCTGGCAGGTCTCAAGCTCGCCCTTGAACTCACCCCAAGCCATGCGCCAAGTGAAACGCCCCTTGCGGTTAAACTCACCAGTTCTGAAGCTATCGCTGATGTCAGTATACGATTAGAGGGACGGGACATGTTTATGGGGATGATCCCCGTCAAGGTGCAAGGTGTTTCTAGCACTGAGTACCAAGGGGATTTCATCTATGGTTCTTGCAGCAGTCACTACATGGTGTGGCGCTTATTTATCAGCGTTAATCATCAAGGCAGCACTAAATCAGGCTATATCGATTTTCTGGCAGACAATGAATAGAGGGCAACGCTTATCGCCGCAGATAATCAACTAAGGTATTCATAATGATAACTCACTGTCATGCTATGGCAGTGAAAAGCTGTCTTGGAAGCTGTTTTTAATCGCCACAAATTTATCCACATGCTCGATAAACACACTGAGGATTTCAGGGTCAAAATGCTTAGCCGTTCCCCGTTGCATTTCCGCCAGCACTTGCTCTAACGGCCAGGCTTCTTTGTAGCAACGTTTATGGGTGAGGGCATCGAATACATCAGCAATAGCCACAATGCGCGCAAAAATGTGAATATTCACCCCTGCTAAGCCTTCTGGGTAACCTGTGCCATCATATTTCTCATGGTGTTGTAATGAAATAATTGCCGCGGCTTTGAGTATGGGACGCTCAGAACTGGCAAGAATTTGATGCCCTATCTTGGGATGTTGGCGCATGATGTGCCATTCATCCCCGTCGAGTTTACCGGGTTTCAGTAGCACGGCATCGGGAATAGCGATTTTACCTATGTCATGCATAGGCGCCGCTCGCTTTAATAGATCGGCTTTAGATTCACCTAAACCAATGAGTAAGGCCAGTTCATAACAATATTCTGCCATCCTCACCACATGATTTGCCGCTTCTTTAGAGCGGCTCTCAACCACATCACCTAAGCGTAAAATAAGCTCGGATTGGGTATCCTCCACCTCTTGACTCAACAGCAGATTTTCGAAGGCGACGGCAACATTAACAGCAAAAATCTCAATTAATTGCTTATCTAATTCATCGATATTATCTAAACCTTCCATATAGAGCAGGTTAATCCAGTGACGGTCTTTTGTGGGGAAGTAACCAACAAAACAGTCACCCTCATATAAGCAACTTTTGCTCTCAATGGATTTTTTCAGCAGCGCCAGTACAGTTAATGGCACATCTTCGCCTCGGCATTGTTTAAAATTACCTGTGCCAGCCAGTACTTCTATTTTTGCCGGTTGCATGTGGCCGCTGATGGCATCAATGCCACTGTAACTGAGCAGCAAGGTTTCCGATTTAAGCTTAAGCAAACCCGCTATTTGATTGAGTAAACCATTGGCAAATTTGTGCAAGGTGCGCATTTTAAATAAGCCAGAGGTAGCATCTAATACTCGCTCTAATCCTTGACGGTGCAGTACTTGCTGGGCACGAGCACGCTCTATTTCCACTATGTCACGGTATGAACGCAGGGAAGAGTAGACGCTGGTCATTAATTTACGTGAATCCAGTTCAGCCTTTGCTTTATAGTCGTTAATGTCATAATTCATGATGACATATTCTTCGGGCGCTTGGCCTGGCTGACCGGTTCGCAAGATAAGGCGCATGGTTTTATTGCCCAGTTCTTCTCGGATCCATTTCACTAGCGCTAAGCCCGCGTGATCACTTTCCATCACCACATCGATGAAGGCCACCGCGATGTCTGTTTCATGCTTAAGTATTTCTTTCGCTTGGGCGGCGCTAAACGCACTTAAAAAGGTGAGGGCGCGATCGTCTAATTTAAAACGCGCCAAGGCAAGTTTAGTGACAGCATGGACATCGGGCTCATCGTCCACAATGAGCAATTTCCAATTTTTTTGTGTTAATTCACTCGTTCCCTGAGGTGTTAATGGTGCTGTCGATTTTGTTTTTGAATGAGCAAACAACATTCGATACCTCAGGCGGCAAAAGGTGCGAGATGAGTCAATAACATATCTAAAAGTGTAGGCTATCCCTTAATAATATGAGCAAAAATTATCATTATAAAAGGGATTATGTTCACACCCTATTATGCAAATAAAAACCATTCTCATTTGAGTGTTTGAATGCTATGCTTCTCTTGTTAAGTTTGGCTCAAGAAAGACGCCTATTTCAGTTTCAAAAGGGGAGAGGGTTTATGAAAATGAATCTAGGAATTTCCATAGAAAAAGTCGCCAGTCTGCTTAAAGCTGGGCATTTGTGCGCCGCAGATATTCAATGTTTAGATAAGCAAACCAAGCAAGAATTATGGCAGTTATGCCTTTGGTGCTGTGATAAGCGGGCAGTTTGTCACCAAGCGGCTTGCAAAATGCCAACACCCACTAACAAGCTAGTGCCTAAAGCGGTTCATGCTGTCAATGAGACTGACATAAAGCAGCTTGAAGGTGAGTTGATTTTTACGCGTAAAGGCTAGTTTGCATGTCACAGGCTTACTCTTTATTCAGTCTACGGGGTTAATCTACTCATTTAACCTTATGACTCCACTCAGTATGGTTTGTTGATGCCGATAAATACCGTTATCGGCATAAGAGTCGGCATAAGAGCTTTTGGCTTACACTGTGTCTAAAATGCAATATAATGAATTGTTTAGCATTTCAACTTAGTCTTTTTAGTAGCAGGCCACCACAGTGACGACAGCTTCCCAACCCCAATATCCTCCGGTTATTCCACTATTTGATGCCCCTGAGTTTATCATTCAAGGTAATCCTGTTGTTAATCAGTATATTACTCGAATAAGCCTAAATTCAGTCAGCGATGCAGGTCTCGTAGTTGAGCACGCCGCCGACTGGCTATTTGAGCAAAAAGCCAGTGAAAACAACTATAAAGCTTATCGCAGTGAGCTCACGACATTCTTACATTGGTGTTTCGATGTGGCGTGTTTATCTGCGGCGAATGTCAGCCGAAAAGACATGAGCCGCTACGTGGATTACTGCCAAAACCCACCAATAAGCTTAATCGGCTATTTTAATGTGCCGCAGTTTTGTGCGCCCAAATCCACAAACGCGAGTGGCAGTGATGAACGTTTTCCCAATCCTAAGTGGCGACCCTTTGTGGGCAAGAAACACTTAGGGGAATGTCAGCCGTATCGCTTAAGTGACAACGCATTGAAAACAAAACTGGCGATTTTGTCATCCTTCTATGGTTATTTAATCAGTGAAGAATACAACGAGCGCAATCCGGCCCAGTTATGGCTTAATCACAGTCGCTTTGCCATAGCCCGCAAATTCACCATTAATGAAGATGACAATAACCAAGCCTTCACTGAGCTGCAGTGGTCCTACGTGATTAGTACGGCCAAACGCTTAGCAGAAAAGGATCCGCAAACACACCGGCGCAGTCTGTTTTTACTCTACTTATTGTACGGCTGTTACTTACGTATTTCCGAGGTTAGCGCCCGTGCTGGCTATTCACCGGTCATGAGCCAGTTTAAGCAGGACAGGCAAACCGGTATTTGGTACTTTCATGTGCCTATCTCTAAAAGCGGCAAACCCCGCAATATCGCCATATCAAAAGCCTTGCTGGCAGCCTTGATTGAATATCGACGTTTTTTAGGGTTAACGGATTATCCCAGCGCCGATGAAAATCATCCGATATTTATCCGGCACCGCGCCGCAGGCCATGGACGCGACACAGGTATAGTCAATGCCAATCTTGGCATCCGTCAAATCCGTGATCAGATAGACACGCTCATTCAACTGGCGGCGCAAACCGCCTTAGATCATGGTCTAGAACATGATGCCAGTGCCATGAGAAAAATGACTGCCCATAATATTCGTCATACCGGTATCACCCACGACATCAACTTGAACCGCAGACCTTTGTCACACGTACAAGCCGACGCAGGCCATGAAAGCATAGACACCACATCCCAATATTTACACACCAACCAAACCGAACGGCACCAGAGTGCCTTTGAAAAGCCCTTGGATCACTTAGCTGACATTGACTAGTAATCTAATTACTAATCAGAGCGATAGCTTAAATCATGCCGTTCTAAGCTAAATCGCTCATAGTTTCAATAGCACACAAAGATGCGCACAATGTATATTATGTTAAATAGGCTTTATGAGTCTTAATTGATAACTAACCCTTGATACTCATCACCATCTAGAAACACTCACTTTTTGACGTACGGCCTCACATTATACTGACATTTCACATATCCTTATGGGTCAGATACAAAAAAAGACCTTAAATACTATCTCGGACTCATTCAGTACCATATAGCCATTTCGGTTTCTATGCCTAGTACTGATGAGTCAAAGTTAATCGTGCGCTACGCTCATGCTTTTCATTAATGTGGCTATCAGCCAGCTGCGCGCGGCTTATCCTTATATGTTAGCCATATGATGACTAACGTCCGGTAGACTCGCTATAGGAATAAGGTCCATATCTCCCTGATTTTCTAAAATGTAATCTCCGATCATTTTGATATACTTTGAGTATTCTTCATTACTAATGTATAAATTTGATAGAAAGTCGAACAGCTCCCAATGTTCTTTAAAATAGAGTTCGTTGCTATTTAATGCTTTATTTGCATACTCAATCGCCAGCGCAATATCACCTTCTTTTTCACGTAAATAAAGGAAATTGGAAATAATCCTCTGTACAGATGCTATATCATACGAACTCAGCTTTGGTTCATTATTAAGATAGTTAATTAACATCTCACTGCTTTTATCGAGATTGTTTTCGTTATAGGTATCAAATGCTTTTGTAACAACATCAGTAGTTTTTGAAGAAGGATATCTCTTTTGTACGCCCGACTTTTTCCGCAACAATTCTTTGTATGATGTATAAATATCTCTAACAACTGTTGCGACTGTAAAAGAGTGCTCAACAGAATTTAAACCGGAACTAAGTGCATCATATCCCTCACTGATACAAATTTTACCATTTTTCTTTGTACTACAAACAATAGCTTGGAACTTTGACATTGCCTGTAGGCGTTGTCTACTGTTCATTATTGAGTATTTTGCTAAACACTGGTTAAAATATTTAGCCACCAGATATGTATTAGCGTTTTTTTCTAGAGCACTTATTGAGTGCTCAAGTGGTTGCTCACACAAGTGATTGTTTTCATTGTAAAGTTTTTTAATAGAGGGGAAATGTAACTCTATAACGGTTTCCATTTCTGCTTTTTCCTCTTCATAGCCCTTAATAACTGACGAGTCTTTATCTTTTATTCTTTGATAATACTCTTTGAACAACCTATCAGAAGTATTTCCAAGTTGGCCTACAAATTCTAACTGCGCAAAAAACAATATTGCATCATCATTACCTTCTTCAACTAATTCTTCTAATATCGGCCTAGCAAGCTTCCGTTTATTTTGATCAAAACTAGCTGCATACATTAACGCAAGGTCATATCTTTTTTTCTTGTTTCCCTGATAATATTTCCCCTTGTAAAAAATCAATATTTCTATTTAATTTTTGTTCTTTATTCTGCTCATTTGTAATAATTCTAGGAGACGTAGACTGACAAGCTGTTAACATTAAACCTACAGCAACTATATTTATAAAACGCTTCATTATATGTCCATTTATTATGATTTTTAAATAATATTATTGTGCCTGACACCCATCTAAGGCCGGTAATAGTTTTCCAAATTGTGTAGCGCTGCGAAATAGAGCTAGCAGCGTATTAACGTAATTCCGGTTAACATCCTAAAATCCTCCACAAAACTCATACTTAAATTATTAATTTTTAATAACTTACCAGCTAACAGTATGCTTATCAATCCTACTACCGACTCACAGATAGCCAACCACAGCGGTAAACTATAAAATCTTTAAGTGAAATCGCTAAATTCAAGATGAAAATCGCCTGACATTGGTGAGCAGTTTTAGGGTTTTTCCTTCGCTCAATTTGTCCTTGTCAGTCATATTATTCCAGCTAACAATCTGCTCAACACTCACCTGGTAGGCCCTTGCTAAGCTCCACAGTGTATCGCCGTACTTAACGGTATGGTTTACGGTTTTTTCCGCACTTTTGCTTTGCTGCACAGACTTGCTAGCTAACGCCTTGGTTAAGTCAGTTTGCTGCGAATTGTTGATGAACTCAGGAGCCGCTTTTACCTCCTGACTTGCCGAATCTTTAGCAAGTGAAACCAAAGCCGCCGACATTTGAGTCGCAGGATTTGGCATATATAAGAAGTTTCCCGCAATTATCCTATCACCTTGAATGTCATTCATGGATTGGATTAACGAGGTACTGGTTTGATGACGCTTAGCAATGGCACTGATATTGTCCCCTGCCCTGATCTTATATTTAAACCATTGTACTCTGTCGCTTACTTTGGTTTCTGCTAGTGCTTGTTTAAAGCCATTGGCTTTACCTACGGGTATGATCAATTGGTGCGGCCCGTCTGGGGAGGTTGTCCAGCGATTAAATCCAGGATTAAGTTTTTGCAGTCGTTCAATGGGCATTTGCGCAAGCTCTGCAGCCACGGCTAAATCAATTTGACTGCCAACATCTATGACTTCAACCAAAGGTCGATTGGGAATTTGATTGAGGTTAATTCCGTATTCGTCCGCCTTTTTAACAACATCGGCCAATGCCAAGAGTTGCGGTACGTATTGTCTGGTTTCTTTTGGTAAATTGAGTGACCAAAAATCAGTGCTAAGCCCACGTGATTCGTTTTCTCTAATGGCATTACGCAGTCGACCTTCACCGCAATTGTAGGCCGCTAACGCATATAACCAGTTATCGGTTTTTTTATATAAGTACGCCAGCATATCTAACGCGGCAATGGTTGCAGCAGGTACGTCGCGTCTTCCGTCATACCACCAATTCATGTCGAGACCAAAATGACTTGCCATGGGAGAGGTAAATTGCCAAAGTCCAGATGCTGCTGCGCTAGAATACGCTAATGGATTAAAAGAGCTTTCTACAATAGGCAAGAGTGCCAACTCAATAGGTAAATCACGCTTTTCAAGCTCTTCTACAATTAAATATAAGAAGGGCCTAGCTCGTTGTGATATCAATTCCAGATGCTGGGGATGACGAATAAACCAATCTCGGTATTGATTAACCAATGCTTGATTTGGAATCGGCATGGCCATAGAAAGGCGAATACGATCCCACACATAGACCACATCTTGAGGATTGCCATTCACACTTTTGCTGGCTTTTTGATCTAACGATACAGGGGCTTTTGCCCCCTTGCTGCTAGCAGACCCTAGAGAGGAGCCAGTTTTATGATTACTGGCTTGGCAAGCACTAAGCAAGATTGCACAGGCTGCGATACAGTGAATTGATGCTCTCAATTGAAGGAGTCCTCAGTAAGTTACGCCATGATTTTATTTTATTAGCGGCGAAACGTTAGGTGCTTTTTAAGAAGATCCGGCATTGTAGCTTGCTTCTTTGAAATCAGTAAATATTAACGGCTCCATTTAATTTGAAATTCAATTTCTTCTTCTGAATCACTCCGTTCATGCTCTATGTTATAGCTGGCACGGACAGGCATGTAAATTCGTTCTCCTGCCCGTTTCAATGGCATCGGCAAGACGTCTGAGCTTTGCAACGAACTCGGTACTGGAATAATTTTTTTCTATGTCTCTGACTTGTTTTATGCTCATTTTCAGCTTCCTTTGTAATAAAAATCCATGATCACTTGATCAAATTCACTTGTAAAATATGTTCAATTTTCTGTTTTTTACCATTCCAGATGTACTTGTAATGACCCCCTTGAACTGGAATGGTGACAGCCTTGGGTTTAAAGGCTGCTATGCATTCGCCCCCCGCATCTCGCACGCTTAAATATGCCAGACCATGACTGCCAGCCTCCCTCATACTTTTCGCAAATTGCTGTGACGCGCTATAATCTTCACCCTGTAAGTGGTGAAAGTCTGACCCCCGTATATCATGTAGCGGCAGTGCAACCTGATTAATGTAACAGCGCATGGTGAGCTCGGTATCAGGCTCATTGGTGGCCAGTAAAAATTGCTCTCTGTGATAAATGGTTTCACAAAAGGCTGTATTTAAGCTTTTTGCCGCATAATAGATGCCAAATTCTGTGCCATCAGTAAAGCGGCTTGGTGTGCCTATGTGTGTGAAGGCCGCCATCACAGGAGAAGTGCCGTCCCCTGAAATACGCTCTTCCAATGGCACCAATGCCAAATCTCCTACCTCATCACGCAACCTGTCGTTGGTGAGCGCTTCAATGGCAAAGACGAGTGCTAAGTCATTGGGATCTGCGACTTCTTCAAATAAATTAATGGGTGGGAAGTGACTCGGCACTAAGCGGTAGCATTTTTGGCCATCTGGCGGACAAGTTTCAACCCCGTTGTGCATCTAAGTACCTTCTCATATCACTTAAATTGATCATGCTGCCTTTGAGCATAAACGCCAAGGCCGTTTGATCATTGAACACTTTATTGGGTTTGTGTAACCAGGCGTCTGCTTGAGCTCTGGATGGGAGCAAGCTTCCCAGCGCCTTATAGATGCCCATCACATAAGAAATACGCTCTAAGGTATCGGGAGATAATGACGAGACTTTGCCTTTTTTCCAATTATAAAAGGTGGATTCGGCAGGTTTGCCCAAGAGTATCATTTGATCTTTACCCTTCACCTGCCACGCCGTCATGATATTAAAAAACACTTCCAGCGCCACTTGCGCTGTTTTTGCTGGGTTTTGCTGTAATACAGCTTGCACATTTGCAGACATATTCAGCTCCTATTCGCTTTGCTCAGATGAAGATAAGCAATGGATTACTATCTCCATGCCAGAACTCAAGAATACTCCACAAGTGTAGTATTATCAACAAATGCTGCATATTTACAGTGCTGCTACTTTTTGTCTTCTTGAAAAGTAAAAAATTCAAAACAATTTAGTGCCTGTCTTAGTCGCTTTGGACTCATTTATTAAGGTAAGCAAATACACTGTAAGCAAAGCTTGATTTCGGTATATAGTTGCAGGACTCGAGATAAGGTAAAGATAACGGCCAAAAGTATGAGGATAAAAGAGGAAGTTTATTATGTTGGATGCACTTTTAACCTTAGATGATGAGTTACAGTTATATTCAATTGTGACATTTATGGCACTGCCAGAGGCTGAAATTGACCGTTATCGTCAGCATTTATCATGTGAACAGTGTGGCGGAAAAGCCTATTATCGTAAACAGAGTATTGATGGTAAATCAGCCTGTTTTGGATCCCGTTACCATAAACTAGATTGCGATGAAGCGAGGCGCAGCACTCAGACGAGTCAAAGCAAACAGGAAAACTGCGATGCCCTTGAAGTGGACAGGCTGATAGTCACGAATACGTCGCTGCAGCTTGATTTTTCTCTTACCGCTATCATCAAAAAGGATGAACGGCCCCACCCCTCGGCCTCAAAGCCTTTCTTGTCTAAGCCTTTACAAGAGGTGTCTTTAGCCCAGATCCCAAAGCAAATTGCTGAGGCACCATCATCAATACAGGATAAAGAGGTTAGCGTGACTCGCCTTAGCATGGACAAGCTGCTTAATAGCTTGCTAAGGGGCAGTAATCTTGCCAGTGCCGATACCTTGATTGAAATTGATGCTGGCTATCAATTTAAGGCGAAGAACTTATTTGTTAATTTCGCCGATGCAGCCCCCAGTGATAGTATAAAAAAAGCGAAGCCGAAAATGTATTGGGGCACCTTATCCCATAGCGATCCCCAGATGGCTTGGCTAAACCCTGCCGACTGCCATGATATGGGGATCCCCTTGGGCCGTCACCAAATCACAGTGTTAAAGCGCTTTGGCATTACCGATAAACGCGATATTGAAGGCGCTGGGATCATCCTCTTCGGTAAGTGTTATTGGAATAAAGACAAGAGTCGCAAAATCATTGAACTGTGGAATTCAGAACGACTATTTATCTCTCCTCTTGCAGACAAGTAAGGGTGACCCAATAAATGTTAATTAAAATCTGCGGGCATTAACCTCAACTAATGTCAGTTCAGTTGCATTTAAGCGCTTATGTTAATTAGCTTTCTTTTTTAAAACATCAATGTTGACGGTTTTTCATTCATCTGGGTACAAATGTGCACCATGATGCACATTTGCTGAGCACTTAACAGTTTAATTACAGTTTTTTTCCTAACTCGAGTTGACTCATTTCACTGGGCGTTTTACTATGGGCTCCGTTCTCAGCAATACATCGCTAAGCACAAGTGTTAATTCAATTCCCCAGTAGTTCAGTCGGTAGAACGGCGGACTGTTAATCCGTATGTCACTGGTTCAAGTCCAGTCTGGGGAGCCAATTAGCCTGCAAAGCAAATAAAGTTGAAAATGATTTGAAAAAATAAACACCATTCCCCAGTAGTTCAGTTGGTAGAACGGCGGACTGTTAATCCGTATGTCACTGGTTCGAGTCCAGTCTGGGGAGCCAATATTTAATCCTTATGGTAATAGTGTTTATAAATGTAATAAATTAGTTGAGACAATTCCCCAGTAGTTCAGTCGGTAGAACGGCGGACTGTTAATCCGTATGTCACTGGTTCAAGTCCAGTCTGGGGAGCCACTCAAACTAAGTAGTAACAGTACAATTCCCCAGTAGTTCAGTTGGTAGAACGGCGGACTGTTAATCCGTATGTCACTGGTTCGAGTCCAGTCTGGGGAGCCACTGTTTTAGTGTAAGACGGTATTTATACCTAGTAAATCATTAAAGTTATCTTAATTCCCCAGTAGTTCAGTTGGTAGAACGGCGGACTGTTAATCCGTATGTCACTGGTTCGAGTCCAGTCTGGGGAGCCAACTTTAGTTCATTTTTACAGCCTCTTTACCCCACTCCCCCCCTCTAGTCAGTAAGCTCATTACCACAATCAATAATCCAGAAATTTAACCCAAGTTTATTTTTTCATCATTTTTTTAAATAAATCCAATGCTGTTTTATCCCTAAGCCGTTACACTCTAAGCAATAATCTTTAGAATAATGATAAAAGAGTGCGATTATGGGTCTTTCTCGTTCCGTTCAGCTTATGCTATTCATCGTATTTACCGTCTTGCTCGGCTGTAGCTATTTAAGCGCGCAGCAGCAAATTAATCTGAGTTCTAAACAAGCGGTAAACCAAGCTGCAAAAAATATTGCAAAATTTCGTGATTGGCAAAGCGATGGTAAAAGCCTCTATCAGGCATTAAGTCAGGATGATTCATTTCAATTTTTTCAATTCATTCATGGGACCGATGGCAGCCTCAATTTTACCCACGGCAGTTTGGCGGAAAACCAAGAAAACGTTATCGGTAACATGTTTTCCTTAGACTTAGACAGCACCGCTGAGTTTCCACAGGCTAGGCTGCAGATTAGGTTAGATAAAAATAAAGTCTTGGCGGCAGAATTCAATGGCCTGAGTCATTTTATCGTGTTCATATTATTGGCGTACCTTGTATTAAGCCTGATGTTTGCTGTATTTATGCGCCTTCATAAACAGCGCATCGTCTACGCCGCTGAGTGTATAAAGCACATGTCAGAGCTTTCGTTTGATGCCATAGAAACCTCAAGGCTCACAGGGTCACTCATCCCTATTGGTGATGCGTTGGAATATTGCCGCGCCGGGCTCAAACTAAGTCTTGATAAAGTGAAGCGAGAAAATGAAGCCCTCACTAAAGCGGCCTATCAAGATCCGCTAACAGGATTTGCAACTCGGCAACGTTTCACTCAGCATTTGGATGTAATTGCAAACCTGCACCAAGAGAAAAGTGGTCTTTTTGCCATGATAAAGGCAACCGAACTTGGCAACATTAATCAACTTTTTGGCCGCAGTGCCGGAGATGATTATTTAGCTAAGGTCGCAACTTGCATTCGTAAAGCAGCCCAAGATTACACCCAGTTTGATATTTATCGTATTTCCAGTGGTGACTTCGCGGTCATTTTTCCCGATATTCCTTTAAAAGAAAGCGCTAAATTTATCGATAATTTAAAGCTACATTTAGACGAATACGGTCAGAGTACCAATGTCGATGCTGTCGCCCACGCAGGCGTCATACCCTATCAAGGCCAAACTAAGGCCGCCGCACTGTTATCCCTTGCCGATACCGCCGTGAGTATTGCTCAGACGTTAGGGCCTAACCGTTCCCATATCATTGAAAAACAAGATGAGCAACAAAATTCCGGCGATCATCACTGGCGCAATACCATTAATGAACTTATCCAGAAAAAAAGCATTATTTTTCATCAGCAGCCCATTCAACCCAGTCAGCATAATGTTGAAGTCTACCGAGAATTATTGACCCGTTTCATGAATGCCCAAGGTGACGTATTGCCAACCACTAGCGTCATCGCCATGGCGGAACGCTATGGACTGCATACCGAACTGGATTCCATGATAGTCAACCAAGTACTGAAATTGTTGAGCAAAAATCCAAGTATCACCGGTAAATTTGGGGTAAACATCAGCGCATCATCCATTTTACAAGACAGTTTTGTCTTCTGGTTAAGGGACATTTTATCTAAACATGCACAATTGGCGTCGCGGATCATTTTTGAAGTCAATGAAGTCGGCATGCAAACCAACCTTGCCGCCAGCCAACGCTTTGTCAGCGAGATGCACAAAGTCGGCAGTAAAGTCGCCGTTGAGCGTTTTGGTTTGGGCTTTACTTCCTTCAAATTTTTCCGCGAAGTGCGTCCTGATTACATTAAACTCGACAGCAGCTACAGCGATGGCATAGAACAAGACAATAACAATCGCTTTTTTATCCGTATGATTGTCGATATTGCCAAACGGATAAGTATCAAGGTCATCGCCACTGGCGTTGAGAGGCAAGATGAAAAGCTCACCTTAGAAAAATTGTTACTGGATGGACTACAGGGCTATTACATCGCCAAACCAGAGAAGATAATCACCCCATAGTGCATGGCTTTTGTTTGGTTTGTTACCCTAGTTCAGGCCATTCCATTTGCCATGAGCCAAGATTATTTTTTGCGCTCATGGCAGTCCTTAACAGTACTTTTTCCTCAGTTAGCTTTTTATCCGTTGTTTCTGCAGCGTAAAACGCCGATAATATGGCAAAATTTTGATTAATAAAGCGTAGCGATGACAGAGTATCTCCTGTTGTTGATTGGCACTGTGCTAGTGAACAACTTCGTATTAGTTAAATTCTTAGGTTTATGTCCCTTTATGGGGGTGTCGAGCAAGTTGGCTTCCGCCATCGGCATGTCTATGGCAACCACCTTCGTATTGACCTTAGCCTCAGTGCTCAGCTTCCTCACTAATGAGTTTCTACTGCAGCCTTTTTCGCTGGAATACCTGCGCACCATGAGCTTTATTCTGGTGATTGCTGTGGTGGTGCAATTTACTGAAATGCTAGTACAAAAAACCAGTGCCAGTTTGCATCGCGCCTTAGGGATTTACTTACCGCTTATTACCACCAATTGCGCCGTGTTAGGTGTGGCTTTACTCAATATCAATGAAGATCATAATTTTATTGAGTCTGCCATTTATGGTTTTGGTGCGGCGGTGGGCTTTTCTATGGTGCTCATTTTATTTTCCGCCATGCGTGAACGCTTAGCGGCGGCCGATGTACCACTGCCTTTTCGCGGTGGCGCCATTGCTATGATAACAGCGGGACTTATGTCATTAGCCTTTATGGGATTTGCGGGGCTGATTAAATAATATGGTTGAAGTCTTCATTGCTATTGGGCTTCTCAGCCTTTTAGGGTTAATTTTCGGCGCGATACTCGGCATTGCTGCAATCAAATTTAAGGTTGAAGGCAACCCCATAGTCGAGCAAGTGGAAGCATTATTACCCCAAACCCAGTGCGGCCAATGCGGCTACCCAGGTTGCCGTCCTTACGCTGAGGCCATCGCCGCTGGAGATAAGGTCAACAAGTGCCCTCCTGGGGGCACAGCGACCATGGAGAAGCTAGCGCAACTTATGGGCGTTGAGCCGCTGCCACTTGATCAAGAACAACAAGATACGGTCAAAAAAGTCGCCTACATACGTGAAGACGAATGCATAGGCTGCACTAAATGCATTCAGGCTTGCCCTGTGGACGCCATATTAGGCGCAGGTAAACTGATGCATACGGTTATTGCTGCAGATTGCACCGGTTGCGATCTGTGCGTCGAGCCTTGTCCTGTGGATTGCATCGACATGTTACCGGTTGAAACCAACCTTAAAAATTGGGATTGGAAACTCAATGCCATTGCCGTCACTGTGATTGACCCTGTCCCTTTGATGACGCAAGCACAAGATAACGCAGATAATACGCAAGGGGATAAGCAGTGTTAACCCTATTGGAACAATTAGATAAAGGCACGCTGTGGCACTCTCCTGGTGGTATTCATCCGCCAGAGCTTAAGCATTTATCGAATCAAACTCCTGCAGCCAAGTTACCCTTAGCGCCTCAGTACATAGTGCCCGTCCCTCAGGTGGGTGAGCAAGCCATCTTGTTGGTCAATGTGGGAGACAAGGTGCTTAAAGGGCAAGTACTGACCCAAGGCAAAGGCTTTAGTTATCTGCCGGTTCACGCCCCCACCTCTGGCGAGGTTATCGCCGTAGAAACACGGCCCAGCAACCACGCCTCTTCTTTGCCTGTAATGAGCTGCATCATACGCCCCGACGGTAATGATACCTGGACTGAGTTAACACCTGCGACGTTCACTGAGCTAAGCAACAGTCAAATTCTCGCCCGCATTAAGGATGCCGGGATTGCTGGAATGGGCGGCGCGGCATTTCCAAGCCATATTAAGTTAAACCCTGCCAGCGAAATCGATTTAGTGATAATCAATGGGGTTGAATGCGAGCCCTATATCACAGCTGATGATTGCCTGATGCGTGAATACAATGAGCAAATTATTGAAGGTATTGCCATTATTCATGCCTTATTGACGCCTGAGCGCATTATCATCGCCATCGAAGATAATAAGCCCCAAGCCGCCAGTGCCATGAAAGCTGCCATTGGCCAAGCTGAAACCTGTGGTTTGTTGGTGCCAGGCTGCGTGCGAGTGACTCAAATACCCACCAAATATCCATCCGGCGGCGAGAAACAGTTAATTCAGATTATCACAGGTAAAGAGGTGCCCAGTGGCACCATTCCTGCTCAGCTTGGCATAGTGGTGCACAACGTGGGTACCGCCTTTGCCATTAAACAGGCAGTACTCGATGGTAAACCCCTTGTAGAGCGGTTAGTCACTATCACGGGTGAGCGAGTCGCTCGACCTGGTAATTATTGGCTAGCCATAGGTATGCCAATAGATGCAGCCCTTGAAAAAACGGGCTTTAATCCTCAGTTGCAGCAAAAAGTCATTGTTGGCGGCCCTATGATGGGCTATTCACTGCCAAATTTAGCCGTCCCCGTGCTTAAAGGCACTAACTGCCTATTGGCCCCCAGTGATAATGAAATCGCTGCAGATGCCGAAGAAAAAGCCTGTATTCGCTGCGGTGAATGCGCTGTCGCCTGCCCTGCACTCTTGTTGCCCCAGCAATTATTTTGGCATGCTAAAGCCGAAGAATACGACAAAGCGGCCAGCTTTAATCTTAAAGATTGTATCGAGTGTGGCTGTTGCAGCTATGTGTGCCCAAGTGACATACCCTTAGTTGAATACTATCGAGTGGCAAAGTCTGCCATTCGCTTAGAGACCGAAGAAAAACTTCAGGCGGAGAAAGCCAAACAGCGCTTTGAAACTCGGCTGCAGCGACTCGAAGATGAGAAGCTTGCTCGGGAAGCCAAGGCAAAAGAAGCAGCAGACAAACGTAAGGCCGCCATGAAGAGCAGCGATAAAAATGCCGTCGCCGAAGCCATGGCTCGCATTGCCGCCAAAAAAGCCGCTCAAACGGCAATGGCTTCAGGCGAAAGTTCAGTAGTAGATACCGCTTCAGCGCCTAAGGCTAGCAGCACAGATAAACAATCGGCAGTCGCCGCGGCGATTGCCAGAGCCAAAGCAAAGAAAGCAGCACTGGCGGGTCTTGATGCAACCACCAGTGAAGCGCCAGCCACCCTTGATGCAACTCGCGCTGAGCCCACAGAACTTGATGACAAAAAAGCCAAGGTCGCAGCCGCTGTGGCTAGAGCCAAAGCAAAAAAAGCGGCGTTAGCGGCCAATTCCAATGACGCGGCTCCTGACTCCTCGAGTACTGGATCTACGAGTGTCGATATAAGTACTGAAGAAAATGAAGCCACTATAAAGGCTGAGCCAGTGGTAGCTGAAGTCGATGACAAAAAAGCTAAGGTTGCGGCAGCTGTAGCCAGAGCCAAGGCCAAAAAAGCCGCGTTAGCGGCCAAGTCCGATGAAAACCCAGCGGCTGAGTCCATTAACAGTGAAACGCTAGATTCTCAAGCTCCAGTTACAGAGATTGGGGTCGCTGAAGCTGCAATAACGCCAGCCGATGACAAGAAAGCTAAGATAGCGGCGGCGGTTGCAAAAGCGAAAGCTAAAGCGGCTCAAAAGCGCGCCGAACAAGAACAGCAAGAGGATTAATTTATGGCATTTAAAATCACCTCATCACCCCATGTGAGCCAAGGGATCCAAACTGCCACTGTAATGCGCCGCGTCGCCCTGTGCCTTATTCCTGGCATTCTAGTACAAACCTTGTTCTTTGGTTTCGGTAGCCTAATTCAGCTCTGCCTTGCCATCTTTACCGCTTATCTTGGCGAAGCCTTAGTGCTTAAAGCGAGGGGACGGCCGATTTTAATCACGCTCAAAGATAATTCTGCCTTAGTGACAGCCAGCTTATTGGCACTGTCCATACCGCCGCTGGCACCTTGGTGGCTTGTGGTGATAGGCAGTCTATTTGCTATCATCATAGTCAAACATCTCTATGGCGGCCTTGGGCATAATCTGTTTAATCCAGCCATGGCAGGCTATGTGGTATTACTGGTGTCCTTCCCGCTGCAAATGACCTCATGGGTCGCGCCTCAGGGCATAGCCCTTAACGGTGTTGATGCCCTGGCCGCTATGAAGGCTATTTTTGCTATTGGCCCAAGCTTAGGCAATGATTTTTACCGTTTAGGGGTTGATGGCATAGCCATGGCCACGCCCTTAGATACCATAAAAACAGATCTGTCACTTGGGCTCACTACCTTAGAAAGTTTTGCCAAACCCATCTTCGATGGCAGCTATGGTGTTGGTTGGTTTTGGGTTAACTTGGCCTACCTAGCGGGTGGCCTTGTCTTGCTTAAGCTGAAAGTCATTCGCTGGCACATTAGTGTCGGCATCTTAGCGGCACTGTTTGTTTGTGCAAGCTTTGGCTTTTTGATTAGCCCAGATACCCATGTTAGCCCGCTGTTTCACTGGTTTTCTGGTGGCACCATGTTAGCCGTATTTTTTATCGCGACCGATCCAGTCACTGCCGCAACCAGTCCTAGAGGCCGGTTAATTTTTGGTGCCAGCATAGGCATTATCATTTACCTTATCCGCACCTATGGAGGGTACCCTGACGCCGTCGCCTTTGCTGTGTTACTGGCAAATATGTGCGCGCCCTTTATCGATCATTATGTACGTCCCAGAACCTATGGTCACAGGAGTGCGAACTGATGCCACTTTTCAATAAACGCTTAGTCAACAATCCCATAAGCAAAAATGCCGCATTATTAGCCATTTTTGCACTCTGTTGTACTGGATTTGTAGCCGTCGTCAATTCATTAACTGCTGATACCATTGCCGAGCAGCAAAAAATGTATCTGGACAGCGTGTTAGAGCAACTTGTGCCCCACAAGATGGAAGATGATAACTTAAGTCAGCGCTGCATTCTGGTCACTAGCCCAGAACTCGGCAGTAAGGCACCATTATCGGCCTACCTTCTCGAGCGGGATAATGTCCTTGAAGCCATCGCCATTGAAGCTGTGGCACCCGATGGCTATAACGGCGAAATCAAACTGATCTTAGCCGTGGATGAGCACAATACCTTATTGGGTGTGCGCACCTTATCCCACCAAGAAACCCCAGGCTTAGGTGATAAAATTGAGCTGAGAAAATCCTCTTGGGTGCTCAATTTTGCCGGCAAAGCATTCAGTGCAGACGACAAAAGTTGGAAAGTAAAAAAAGATGGCGGTCAATTTGATCAATTTACCGGTGCAACCATTACCCCGAGGGCCTACGTTAAGGCCATCGCCAAGGCCTTAAGCTTTGTTGAGCAGCACAGACAGTCCTTGATCAAGAGCCATAACCCCTGTGGAGGCGAACTATGAGTCAATATCAAGAAATAGCCAAACAAGGGTTGTGGCACAATAACCCTGGTCTAGTGCAATTATTGGGGCTTTGCCCGCTGTTGGCGGTCACTGCCACTGTCACCAATGCCTTAGGCTTAGGTTTTGCCACCTTATTGGTACTGGTTGGCTCGAATATGTTGGTCTCGCTGGTTCGTGACTATGTGCCAAAGGAAATACGCATTCCCGTGTTTGTGATGATCATCGCTGCACTCGTAACCTCAGTGCAACTGCTTATCAATGCTTATGCCTATGGTTTATACCTGTCTCTTGGCATATTTTTGCCGTTAATTGTCACCAACTGCGTCATCATTGGCCGTGCAGAGGCCTTTGCTTCTCGTAACAATCTGGCGCACTCCGCCTTCGATGGCTTGATGATGGGCATAGGTTTTACCTGTGTGCTGGTCGTGCTCGGCGCTGGTCGTGAGCTACTCGGCCAAGGGACTTTATTTGAAGGCGCCGATTTATTACTCGGCGA
The DNA here is from genome assembly GCF_000013765.1 of Shewanella denitrificans OS217. Lineage (NCBI taxonomy): Bacteria > Pseudomonadati > Pseudomonadota > Gammaproteobacteria > Alteromonadales > Shewanellaceae > Shewanella > Shewanella denitrificans. Next base: position 2,197,104 of record NC_007954.1, read on the forward strand.
TTGGGCTAAAGCTTTAGTGATGCAAGTCTGGCAAGTGGATACCCCATTTTTGCTCGCGCTACTGCCCCCAGGTGCCTTTATTGGCATGGGATTATTGATTGCCGGTAAAAATGTTATCGATGCCCGTTTAAAAGCCCGCCAACCTAAAACGCAAGCTGAGCCTGTGGCTCGAGTACGCATCACTAAAGTCAGCTAGGGTTGTTATGAATAAAGAAAAGCGCATTCAAATTCTCACTCGCCTTAGGGATAATAACCCTAAGCCTGAGACCGAACTTAATTTTTCAAGCCCTTTTGAGCTGTTAGTGGCGGTGACATTATCGGCCCAGGCTACGGATGTGAGTGTCAATAAAGCCACTGACAAGCTATTTCCCGTCGCCAATACGCCCCAGGCTATTTTTGAACTGGGCGTCGACGGCTTAAAAAGTTACATAAAAACCATAGGTTTATATAACAATAAAGCCATCAATGTGATTAAAGCCTGTGAAATTTTAATCAATCAATATCAAGGCGAAGTCCCTGAAAACCGTGAAGCGCTGGAGTCTTTACCCGGTGTAGGCCGTAAAACCGCCAATGTAGTGCTCAATACGGCCTTTGGTTGGCCCACCATAGCGGTGGATACCCATATCGACCGTGTTTCTAATCGTACTAAGTTTGCTATGGGCAAAAACGTGGTAGAAGTTGAGCAAAAGCTACTTAAAGTAGTACCTGCTGAATTTAAAGTAGACGTTCACCACTGGCTCATTTTACACGGCCGCTACACCTGTATTGCCCGTAAACCACGTTGTGGTTCGTGTTTAATTGAAGACTTGTGCGAGTTTAAAGACAAGACTGAGTAGCATTAAACGCATGTGGTGAACCAATAAATCTTGCTCACCACAAATATTACGATCGAGAAGTTAACAATCACTTTCCATTTAATGATTGTTTCGCTTCTAAAAGCTTTCTTGCAAGCAAACTATCACCTACTGATTGTATTATTTGATTGTACCAACTGGTAAATAGCACCCTAATTAACCAATAAAACAACACGAATAGCATCAAATAAATAAGTGCATTACTATCAATAAAGCGAGGCCAATACTCAGAAGTGTTTGATGAAAAAGACATTACTGCACCTAATAGCGCAAAACAAGTTCTCCATGCATGCCTAACGATTCTGTGTTTTCCTGACAGGCCACCACGAATAATCATATTAAGATCCAATAATACAGCCAACGCGGCAACTGAGGCATGAGCTAGGAGTATAAACTTGAAGGTAGGGTGTAAATCTGTAGCCGTAAAAGCAAAATGAAATAGCCTGACACTTACTAGTGCAATCGCTATCATAGCTAGTATTTCAAAAATACCAGTGGAGTTTTCTTTTCTTATTATTACTGCCCATGCTGTAGCCCCATAGTAAAGAGTAAGCAGCGCCATCGTTGGATCGTCTGTAAGTAAAGCAGCACTTCCTGTCATAAAAAGCAATGATATGAAAAACAAGTTCCCTGATAATCGATGCTTGTATTGCCCTTTCATCACACTTAAAGCAACAAAACCAAACAACAGTAGCACTGAACCTGCAGCAATGTGAATGAATAGCATTTACATTCCTTGTAGAAATTAAAAACGATTATAAAGTCTAGAGAAAATTTAGCACTTTAAGTATTATTCAATTGTTACAAAAAAATTATATTCAATTGTTTTGTAACAATGATATTCAATGATGGGTCTGATTACATCTACTATCCCTGTACTTCGGCTGGCCCACCATAGCCGTGGATACTCATATTTTTAGAATGGCAAATCGCACGCGTTTCGCGCCGGGAAAGAATGTCCAAGAAGTCGAAGATCGTATGTTAAAAGTGGTACCGAGCGAGTTTAAAGTGGATGTCCACCACTGGTTTATTCTCCACGGCCGCTATACCTGCCTTGCCAGAAAGCCCCGCTGTGGTAGCTGCATCATCGAAGATTTATGTGAATTTAAAGAAAAAATTTACCCTGAGGATTAACCTTAGCGGCTGACCCTAACGCTAGCCCTAACGTTAAGGAAAATGTTAAGTGCTTAGTGTTAGCACAAGTAATTTAGCTAGCGTTAACACCCGTACTTAAGCTTGGGATCAAAACAAGGCGACAAAGAAAGCACTAAAACAAATTGCAATCACTAAGGTGGTGCCTAGGGCCATTTTAAGTTCTGTGGTCATGGTGCGCTCCTGTGAGACAGTCGATACACTGCCCTTTATTTTATTATGTAAATCAACTAAGCCAATGAAGCCGTGCTTGTGTCGCTGAGTTAAAATTAAGTCAGATAGAATATAACCAATAATTGTTGTGATGACGCGACTTATCCTTATCAGCACAGACACTATTGTCAATTTTGTGAGTTAACGCACGCGAAACATCCATTTATCAAGGAGTATTTCAATGTCCCAATTACTGCATACCATGATCCGTGTTGGCAATTTAGAGCGCAGCATCGCCTTTTACACTCAAGTCCTTGGGATGAAGTTACTCAGAACCTCAGAAAACCCTGAGTACAAGTACACCTTGGCTTTTGTGGGGTTTGGGGATGAGTCTAGTGGCCAGGCTGTAGTAGAACTCACTTATAACTGGGGCACAGACAGCTATGATCTAGGCACAGGCTTCGGCCATTTAGCCATAGGTGAAGTCGATATTTATCAGCGCTGCAAAGCCATTGCAGAAGCTGGCGGCACCATCATCCGTCAACCCGGTCCCGTAGCAGGTGGAACCACACACATCGCTTTTGTTGAAGATCCAGACGGTTACAAGATAGAACTTATTCAGTTAAAAGATGCCACAAAGGCATTAGGCTAAGCATAAGTGCATAATCGGCAGTGGCTTTAATCCAATTAGCTCAGAGACTTCTCCATGGGCACACAGGCCAATACCAGCCCGCGAGGTGAATGGTATTGGCTTAACTCATCGCCGATGAAACCGCAGCGACGATAAAAAGGCGCCGCATTCAAGGTGGCATCAAGTTTGAGTCGTCCTAGGCCCATTGCCATGGCTTGTTGTTCTAAATGCAAGAGCATGGCTTTAGCAGCGCCGCTGCCCATATGCTTAGGCTCAACAAAAATAGCATCAACAATACCAAGATAGAGCGCATCTTTCGCCGCTCTTAATTGCCCAGTGCCAATTATTTCACCATTAAGTTCTGTGACATAGAAACTCACAGCAACATCATCGAGAAATTCCTTAGACATGTCTCCTTGGGTCCAATGGGCTAACACTTGCTCATCATAATGGCCGCTACATTTGGCTAATATGGCGCGGCTTCTTAGGTCAAATATCTGCTTGGCATCATGACGACCGGCTTTTCTAATCTGGTAACTCGCTTCCCCTACCCCAAGTCTGTCCATATTCTGTTTATCCTAAAGAATGACAATTTTTAATATTTATTAACAGTAACTTAGCCTGTTATTTTCCACAAGCATCACCACTGGAAAATATTATTCTGGTGCACTTAGCGGTTGAATTTCAGCGGTATCCATTGATTAATGTTTGAATTATTAGAAAGAAAACGGCACTATTTCAGCATAATTAGCGAATATATTGGAACGATAATGAGCCGAGCAAAATCAACCTTAGAGCAGTGGCGCATTTTACAGGCGGTGGTCGATCACGGCGGCTATGCTCAGGCCGCTGAAAAACTCAATAAAAGCCAATCTTCGCTCAACCATGCGGTGGCCAAATTACAGCACCAATTAGGCATTCCTTTACTCGAAGTAAAAGGCCGCAAGGCCTATTTAACCGAGCAAGGTGAAGTTATGCTGCGCCGCTCTCGCCACCTCACTCAGACCGTCGAGGAACTTGAGCAGCTAGCCCATAACCTAGAGCAAGGCTGGGAGCCCAGTTTAACCCTAGGCAGAGAAATCATCTATCCTATGCCCTTGCTTGTCGCTGCGTTAAAAGCCTTCCTTCCCCACAGCCGCGGCACCCGAGTCACTATTTTAGACACTGTGCTATCGGGCACCAATGAGCTTATTAACGCGCAAAGTGTCGACATTTCCATTTGTGCAGTCCCTCCTAAGGGCTATATCAGTGAACCCTTATGTGAAATGGAGTTTTATCTGGTATCACACCCAAGCCATCCCTTGGCACAACTCACCCAGGTTGACGATGATAAGCAGTTGGCTCAGCATCTGCAGCTCGTTATCAAAGACACTGGCACCCTAGGGAGCTCAGACACGGGTTGGCTCAAGGCTGAGCAACGTTGGACGGTGGCTAACTTTCATGAGGCGAAAGAAATTCTCAATCAGGAAATGGGGTTTTGCTGGATGCCAAGGTTGCTTGTAGAACAAGACTTGACCGAAGGCAGGCTGGCGCGGATTTACTTGCTTGGCAGTCAAAGCCGCAAGGCTATGATGTCATTGGTTATTCCAAACCGTGACAGGCAAGGCCCAGCGGCTAAGTTACTAGAACAGTGTATATTGCAGCAACACAAACAAGCACAAAGCGACATTGAGCAGTGATATCTGTTGTAGAACGCCTGCTAAATGAGCAGATAATTAATACCAAAATGGGATTAAACAAGGCTTATCGACGATTAATGGTGACATCAGAAATATAGCCATGTTCGCTACTCAGCAGTGCTTGCTTTATCATCGACGCCGCTTCTGCCGCACTCATAAAACCTGTGGTATTAAGCTTTTTGCCGCTGGTTTGCCAAAATTCTGTCGCCATCCCGCCAGGATAAACGGCAATCAGCGACATAGGTTTACCTTTAAGTTCGAGACGTAAAGATTCTATTAATCCTTTAATGGCCCATTTCACCGCGCAATAGCTGCTCTCACCAGCTTTTGCTTGTAGCGCAGCTGTGGATAATACAATCACCACCCGTGTTGGCTCATCTTGGTAGCGCCTGACAAGCTCACTTAATAACAGCAAGGTTGCGGTGAGGTTGTTATTCACCAGATTAATGATCCCTTCACTGGTTTGCTCGGCCAATGCACCAAAATAGCCGCTGCCTGCGCAGTGGATCACTGTCTTAGGCGCATGGGGCAGGCTGTCTAACAAGGCCGTGACACTACTGGGATCATTGAGCACTGCGCTTTTTGATTGGATAGTCACGCCTTTATTCATACGGCTCACGTCGTCGACAACTTGACTAAGCTTGGCCTCATCACGGCCGGTAAGGTATAACTGCTGGCCATCGGCAGCATATTCATGGGAAAGCGCCGCTCCTAGGCCACTGCTTGCACCGGTAATTAAATACATAAACTAACCTTATTCTAAATCTCGTGATCTATATCCTAACCTAGCTTATGTTTGGTTCCTAAAATTTGTTAAATGGGTATAGTATTAACCACTTATCTCAATGGCTTTATTGCCTAGTCTAAAGGATTGCCCATGAGCCAACGCAGCATGCAAGCCCTGTTTAATCCAAGCTCCATCGCGGTGATCGGCGCATCGGCGAACCCAGAGCGGGCGGGCAATCTGGTCATGAAGAATTTGCTAGCTGGTGGTTTTAGTGGCCCTATCATGCCGGTATCCCCCAAATACACTGCGGTAATGGGGGTGCTCGCCTACCCAAGCATCATGATGCTGCCCATCAAACCCGATTTAGCCATCATTTGTACCCGCGCCAGCAGAGTGCCTGAATTAGTGGAAACCTTAGCTCAGTTTGGCTGTAAAACCGCCATCATTATGGCCTCAGGCATGGCGCAAGAAAGTGATGAAACAGGCCAAAACCTGCTTCATCTTGCCCTAGCCCATGCAAAACGCTACGGCATGCGGCTACTTGGGCCTAATTCGTTAGGCATGCTATTCCCCAACATTGGCCTTAATGCAAGCTTGACGCACACGAACGCGAAACTGGGTAAAATTGCTTTCTTATCCCAATCTTCAGCAATTTGCACTACTGTGCTGGATTGGGCGAACAATAAAGGCATAGGTTTTTCCGCGATAATTTCTTTAGGGGATGCCGCCGATGTCGATTTTGATGAATTACTGGATTATTTAGGCAAAGACAGCCAAACCAGCGCCATCATACTGTACTTAGATGCCATTAATGAGAAGCGGCACTTCTTATCAGCGGCGAGAGCGGCATCGAGAAACAAACCCATCTTGGTGCTCAAATCTGGCCGCAGTATTGAAGGCATGCAAGCGGCAAAACTGCATACGGGCGGCACTCAAGGTAATGATGCGGTGTATGACGCCGCCTTTCGCCGCGCGGGCATGTTAAGGGTTCATTCTTTAGTGGCACTGTTTGCGGCAGTTGAAAGTTTAGCTCACTCCATTCAACTTAAGGGTGAGCGCTTAGCCATTATCAGCAATGGTGGCGGCCCGGCGATATTGGCAGCAGATGAGTTAATTATAAAAGGAGGTAAATTAGCCCAACTTTCTGCCGCCACCACAGCAGCCTTATCAGCGGTATTACCTCGCGCTTGGTCGGGGCAAAACCCTATAGATCTTGTGGGAGATGCCAATGGACAGCGTTATTGCCAAGCATTAGCCGTAGTTTTTAACAGTGGGGATGCCGATGCTATTCTGATTTTGCACTCACCTTCAGCGAGCCAGGATAGCCTCACCATAGCTCAAGAGATCCACGACTGTATCAACACACTTCCTGCCCATAAAGGCATTAACATACTCACCAATTGGGCGGGAGAAGATTCGGCTTACCCTGCTAGAAAATTTTTAAATCGGGCGGGAATTGCCACCTATCGAACTCCAGAAGGCGCCGTTAACGCCTTTATGCAAATGGTCGAGTACCGCAGGAATCAAAAGTTACTGCAAGAAGTGCCTGTTTCTATCTCTAAACTTATCCCTAAGGACACGGTTAAGGCACGGCATTTATTGAATTTGGCACGCGCGCGTGGCCAGTATCAACTCGCCACTCATGAGACTGGAGAAATCTTAGCCGCATATGGGCTAAACACCATAGATACGGATTTTGCGCTTGATACTAAAGGCGCGCTCAAGATAGCCAAGCAGCTGGGATACCCAGTGGCGCTTAAACTTAAGTCCAATGACATAATGTATAAGAGTGATGTTCACTGTGTGATGTTAAATCTGCAAACAGAGGCTGAATTGATTCAGGCTGCACAGCAAATGCTCATTCGGGTTAACCAGACACTTCCCAATGCACACATAGAGGGGTTAATTATTCAGAAAATGGCTTTAACCGCGGGTGCACAAGAGTTACGGCTTGCGGTTATCCATGATGAAGTGTTCGGCCCAGCCCTCTGCCTTGGGGAAGGTGGCAGTGAATGGGATCCGACTCGAGATGCTGCCGTCGCCCTACCGCCATTAAACATGGCGTTAGCCAGATACATGCTTATTCAAGCATTAAAAACCAACAAGATTAAAGATAGGCACTTGCCTGCGGGTCTAGACCTTGATGCGATATGCGTCATCTTGACTAAAATTTCACAGTTGGTCATCGACTGTCCCGAAATTAAAAGCTTAGATATTAATCCACTATTAGCTAGCGGCGATAACATTTGTTGCTTAGATGTCTCAATGGAGTTAAATCCTCAAGAGACAGAGCCTCTCAATCGACTGGCTATCATGCCTTATCCGGTGGAATTAGAAGAAACGACGGCACTTAACAATGGCATGAATATTATGATAAGACCTATTTTGCCAGAGGATGAGCCGCAACATTTAGTCTTTGATAACGCCTTAAGCGCAGAAGACAGATACTTGAGATATTTTGGTGCTCGCTCAGCCATGACCCATGAAGAAATGGCGGTGCTAACGCAAATTGATTATGCAAGGGAAATGGCCTTTATTGCTACCTATGACAAGGACGGTGAAACAATAACCCTGGGGGCTGTACGCGCATCGATAGATCCTGATAATACCGAAGCCGAGTTTGCCATGGCGGTGCGCAGTGATTATCAAGGTTTAGGGCTGGGAAAGTTATTGCTACAAAAGATCATTGGTTACTATCAGCAGCAAGGGACAGAGCGTTTAACCGGCTATACCATGTTCACCAATCAAAATATGGCTCGCTTAGCCAAATCATTGGGCTTTATTGTGTCATTTGATATGGAAGAACAGCTCATTAAAATGGAGATGCCCTTAGCTAAATCATTCCAATAACCTATGAGAAACGACCTGCAAGCATTAGCTTTTAACACAATCACGGCCCGCTTGTTTGGCTTCATAAAGCTTCTCATCGGCACGCGATAGCAAGGTATCGGCATCATCACCTGTCTGTATACTCGCGACCCCAATGGATACTGTCACCTTGCCTAATTGTTGTTTCTTTTCTTTGCCCACAGTAAGTTGTTTGTGAGACACGAGTTCACGTAAATTATTGGCCAATGTTACCGCATCTTGCAGATCGGTACCTGGCAGCAGAATGACAAACTCCTCCCCCCCATAACGCGCCACAAAGTCGGCCCCTTTGACACCTTGTTTTAATGACAACGCCACATAGGCTAGGACTTTATCCCCAATAAGGTGACCATAAGTGTCATTAAAGCCTTTAAAGAGATCGATATCTATCATTAACAAGCTGCACACTGTTTGAGTCTGATTAAATTTAGCCACTTGCTCGACGGCAAACAATTCATATGCACGGCGATTATTAAGGGATGTCAATTCATCTGTCATCGCTACCTTACTGAGGTTATCCATCTCCTCTTTCAGGCGACTGAGTTCAAAATCTAGGGTGTTGAGATTGGATTTCATCTCCTCATTGTGACTGATGACTAAGTCCACTTCTGAAGAAATATTAACAATGATTTCGTTCAACACACCCACAGTTGGGTTATCTTGAAGCTGCTGATTATACCCTTCTAAACTCTCTGCAAAGCCTTGGGTTTCATCGTTCAGTTGATGAATTTTATTAAACAAACTCTTGATCAGTATTTGGGTCTCTATTTGTACATTTTGAATGATTTCAGGAGATTGCTCCTGGATAAAATTATTGTACAAACCCTGATTCACTTGCTTAGTAAAACGCACCTCATTGGCCAATAGGCCATCGATAGCACGTTTTAAATTGAGATTGGATTCTGAAAAATATTCATACCAAATAGCATAGTTTTCCGGAGTCACAGGAATATGCAATTTGGCCATTTGCGGAATAACCATTCTTAGAATATGCGCCGAATGATCCAGTTCTTTTGTATTCTCCATCCCTGTCTACCTATTCTAAGTTAAATGAGCCATGACATTTTATGGGGTTAGCTGAGGGTTAGCCGTGGTTAAGTATTCATCCTGTACTTATGGCACAGGCTAAGTATAGTTCGCTTTTTGATTTTGCTATTTTTTTACCTTGTACAGGAGAGAATTATTGATTAGCTTAGCCCCGAATTCAACTCCGAAGTGCGACACTCACCAAATTAAGCGGCTAATTGTTTAAACACAACAGCTGGCTGCTTAAACTTCAAACATTTCTTAGGTCTGTAATTAATCCTGTTCTGGGCAAATAAGATGATGGCGTCGCTTACTGTCCTTAAGTCAGTCCCTTTTTTTACATACTGCCTTAATAAACCGTTGGCATTTTCATTGGCGCCACGTTCCCAAGAACTATACGGATGAGCAAAGTAAAATGTTGTGTCTAACGCGTTGGCTATGACTTCATGATGAGCGAATTCACGACCATTATCGGCAGTTATAGTGTGCACATATTGCTTATAGGGCATCAATAATTCGATAGTCGCTTTAGTCACATCTTCAGCAGATTTTGAGGCCACTTTCTTTATTAAATAAAAACGGGTCTTTCGCTCTAAAATTGTCACTATTGAACCTGTCCCATGCTTGCCTAATACGGTATCGATTTCCCAATCACCGAAACGTTCGCGAGTATCAACAATGGCAGGTCTAGAGTCGATAGAGGTACCATTTTTAATCGCTGGCGCTTTCTCTTTTTTACCTCTGCGATAGCGCTTATGACCTTGCCGTAGATGGCGATATAGCTTGCCGCCTTGACGTTTATTCCTTGCCACAAAGCGGTAAATCCATTCATGACTAACAGCTTGGTTCATGCCCGATAACACCCGTGAAATCTGCTCTGGGCTCCAATCATGTTGCAGTAGGAAGCGGACGAAGTTTATTCTTGTATCGGGGATGGTATATTTGGCTGAATGACGCCGCATCTTACACGCACTGGCTTGAGCGCTGTCAGGGCAATAACCCTGCAGGGCATGACAACGTTTTAGTTCTCGATAGACAGTCGCACGATGACAATTGATAGCTTTTGCAATCAAAGCTATCGAAATACCCTGGTCTAAAAGGACTGAAATCTGATATCTTCTTCCCTCAGTCAACTGCTGATAACTCATAGTGATACTCTTTTTTCTTTGGCGAGATAAAGCCTACCACTTTCAGCAGTTGGCTTCTTCTACGCCTCAATTAAGAGTGTCGCAGTTATTATCTGAATTCGGGGCTAAATACAACTCAAAGGTTGCTTACCTCGGCCAATCTTAATCCTAGCTTCAACTGAACATAGAGGACATTTTAGTGATACTTAAGAAAAAAAACCAAGCAACACATCAAGTTCCCCCCAAAATAACCACTGCAATTTATTTATTTGCAGAAAAAAGAAGGCTTATTTCAATGCTAACCTCATCTAAGAAAGCCCTACTTCGCATGAGCACAATGCTTATCAGCTTAAGTGTAATACAGGCTTGCCAGGCAACTCCCGCCCCTGAAGTCGTGCTAACAAGCCCTGTAACTAGTCAAGTTTTTCATCAAGATAACGGCGCCACAGCGCTTAAAGGATTGGATAAGATACTTGCTGCAAACTTGCCTAAACCTACAGCCAATCAAGCAGTACACATCATCAAGGTCGACACTCTACCCGAGGCCAGTCAATATCAACTACAGGTACAAATTGGCCTTAATATTATGCAAGACTGTAATCAGCGCAGACTCATGGGTGAAGTGCAAAAAATCCCGTTAGCATTCGATGCTAATCAAGCAGCGAAGACAAGCCAAGGCGTGACACACTACTATTGGCTAGAGAGTTTAATGGAAGCACCTATGGTCACCCTGCCTTGTATCGAAGCAAAAAAAGCGACCTTTGTGCAACTTGGAGAAACCTTGTTGATAGAGTCAGGCGAATTCTCAGAAAATGTCTTTTATCTGCCTCAACAGGCTCAATTACGTTACCGTCTATGGCGCGCAACTGAAACCTGGCAGTACAGCCAATAGCAAAATAAAAAAGGTAGTGTTCAAATTTCTTCAGGTATTTTGACTAAATTAAATAAGTTTAAAGTAGGAAGAGACGTTACTTGACGTATGGCATTTATTAAATCTTTTTGCATTGAATTATGCTCTAGTTCAGTTAAAGCGCTACCTTTTTTAACTAAGTTTAGATAATATGTATTTGCGGATTCTGCAACCGCTACATCACCTAATACACTAATTTTATTTATCAATAACTGAAATGATTTTAAATTTTCACTATTAATTTCGTTCATCACGCTTTGTAAACTTAGAACAAGTTCAAGGTATAGAGATTTCTTTGATTCGGATAACTTATCTTGTTTGTCATTATCCCTCTCTTTTTCTTTTCTTAATTCCTCATTCTCTTCTTTTTTACATTGAGCTTTAAATTCTATTTCTTTAAGCTTCAACATGTGTTTATTAGATGCCTTGTTATTAAAATAACCAACAACAGTAGGAATAGTCGCACCGACAAGAGCCGATACTGCCGATATCAAAGCTGGGTTTAGCTCGTTCATTTATCTTCCTATATTTCCAAGTTACCTAACGCCGCGCTCGCCGGTAAATTAGGAGCGCAGCAAGTAATTTATCCGAATGTAGCACCTTATGTGCGCCCAGCATGGGCATTAACTAATGAGGTGAAAGTCCTCAGTATTTAATAGCATACTGTTATTAAACGTTAACTACTAGCGAATGGCAAGGGCTTATCTGCGAGAATCGATCTAGAGGAAGCCGCTAGCCTTTTTACTGATTAAGAATGCGAGCTGATGAACAACGACACCAAGGATGGTGGAGATAGGCGTTCTAAATGAACCGACCTCGGCAACATGCTCCTACGTTGCTCTACCTCCTGAATCTGACTTCCATGGACGGAGGAAATGCCATTTTGTTGCTAGGAGCATCATTGGCTATTCAGTCGTGTGCGAAGCCGAATGCAGGGTAGTTGGGGGCTGGAGCTTAGACACCTCCTGCTACCCGATTAGATGTTTCTACTAGCGCACTCTTTAGTTTTTCTGGCATCTCGTTTAATGCTTTACCATTAACAGCAGCTTGAGTTGCAAAGCCCATATAAGCTAAGAAAAAAATAACACCTGCAGTTATACCAATTGGTTTGGATAGTGATTGCAATTTGGATTTATGACTATCATTAAGCTTTGAGCCGACTACGTTTGTTATTTTTGTAAATAATGCTATTACACCAAAGAAAGATAAAATGGCTATTATTGAGATTATTGTAATTGGTATATACCAGCGCCAAAATATACGATTTTCTAGATCTTTATCACCTAGTATTTCATTGTCTTCAACACCTTCAAAATCACCAGACAAACTTAATTTAGCACTACCTTTTGCAGAATAAATTATTTGACCAGAAAAACCATCGCTATTTTCGAGTGTTTTAAAATTAAGATTCAAGGATGAGTCATTTATTTTAGTAAGTGTGGCTGATACAACATTATCTCTTGTTGACGCTATTATATTTTGATCCCTGATAACGACATCCTCTCCTTCTAATGTTAATACTAGATCCTCTAATATATCAGTAGACTTGATTGTATGGCGACCTTCATTCCAAAAGTTAAATTTTATTGCGATCACATCACCTTCAATTAAATTAGAGTTATTGTCTATAACGCTAATTTTTTCACTTCCTTTTTTATCTCCATTGGCAACTAAAGTTTGTACTGGATCGGTTAGAAAAACAGGTACTCGTTCAATTTTACTTGATAAATACATGTATGAAGATAGACCGATACTAATAACTAAACTGAGAATACCGAACCATTGTTTTTTGAAAAATAAGTACATCATAATCCTAAAGTTAATACTGAGCATCTAACAGCTTACTACACGGCGAGCCAGATAAAGCCTATCGTGTAAGTGATTGATTAAACGAATGCTACAACGCCTAAGCGTTTGAAGTAAAGCGGTTATTTCTTGCGGATTTCACAAGCAAACAAGGCGTTGCTGATAAAAGCGCTTTATCAATCTGTTGCAAACTGTTGCAAATAAAACTATTGATTAAAATTCATCAACTTAACATCCTTAAAAACTTGATTGCCCATTGTTAAACCCTTTTTAGTCAAATTTGAATGATTTGCGAGCTATTTGACGACAGTTACTGGGGAATTATCCACAAAAGCACTGCCACTGTGTATAAGTACAGTTATTGTAACGAGGCGCAGAATTTATACCTTCTTGCAGGCTTTTATTGCTAATGACCACACAGTCGCTAAAAGAAAGCCTTTAGGTTAGGTAAGCGAGTGCGTGTGTCGCAGGGATGCGGCGGTCGAGGCTACACGGACGTACTTGCGCCGTCATGAGAGGAGCTAACCTATCGGCTTTGTAATCTGATAGTTAACACTCAATAAATCCCCTGCTCTTGTCCATTGTTATTTGTTATTTGTTATTTGAAAAATCATACAAATTTAACATCCGCAGTTAACAAAAAAGCCCTGTATTAACCGTTTTTGTTAATACAGGGCTTTTCATATGCTTTATATCAAATGACTACTTGGGTACATCGGGGGTGATGATATTGAAATGTTGGTACGCCCTTGGGGTAACGATGCGCCCCCTTGGGGTACGCTGGATGAATCCTTGCTGAATTAAGAAAGGCTCCAACACGTCTTCTATGGTTTCCCTGTCTTCACCAATGGCGGCGGCTAAGTTATCTAGCCCCACAGGGCCACCCATAAATTTATCTATGATGGATAACAATAGCTTACGGTCGAGATAATCGAAGCCTTCTTGATCCACATCTAGCATATCTAATGCTTGCTGGGCGACATCTTCTGTGACTTCACCGGCAAATTTCACTTCGGCGTAATCCCGCACACGGCGCAGTAATCGATTGGCAATACGTGGCGTGCCGCGAGAGCGTTTTGCGATTTCATGGGCGCCGCCGGCATCGATTGCAAGCTCCATCACTTTGGCTGAGCGGGTAACGATAGTGCATAAGTCTTTGACGTTATAAAACTCTAACCGCAAAGGGATTCCAAAACGGGCTCTGAGCGGTGAGGTTAATGCCCCTGCCCGCGTGGTGGCGCCAATCAAGGTAAAAGGCGGCAAGTCTAACTTGATTGAACGAGCCGCAGGTCCCTCACCTATCATGATATCCAGCTGATAATCTTCCATGGCGGGATAGAGAATTTCTTCCACCACAGGGCTTAAACGATGAATTTCATCGATAAAAAGCACATCGCCTTCATCTAAATTGGTCAGTAATGCCGCCAAGTCGCCGGCCTTTTCTAGCACTGGGCCTGAGGTGGACTTAATGTTGACGCCCATCTCATTGGCAACAATCATCGCCAAGGTGGTTTTACCTAAACCTGGCGGGCCGAAGATCAACATATGATCTAAGGCTTCTTTACGGTTTATGGCCGCTTGAATGAAGATTTTAAGCTGAGCGCGAGTGTCATCTTGACCCGTGTAGTCATCTAAGAGTTTTGGCCGCATGGCCCTGTCTATATGCTCATCTTGAGCAAGGACTTGGGGCTGAATTAATCTATCTGCTTCTATCATGGCGCTCTCATTTTCTTATTAACAGACCTAACGGGCGGTTTAGGCTTAACTGACGTATCAGATATCACGGCTTAGCTAAGTAACTGCGGCCAAAAACCGCGGCACTGGAGCTATAACATGGATTTAAGCGCAAGCTTAATCAAGGTTTCCGTGTCCATGCCTTCTTTATACGCCTTAGAGACGGCGCGACTTGCTTGAGGCGGCTTATAACCTAGTGAGACTAAAGCGGAAATGGCATCTTCTTCAGCGTTTGCCGCAGGCGCTGTGTAATTGGTTTGCAGCATAAACTCGCGCTCATTGCCCACTGAGGCTTCAAGCAAACTTTTTAGTTTATCGCGCATTTCTACTACTAAACGCTCGGCGGTTTTCTTGCCAACACCGGGTAATTTAACCAAGGTGACGATGTCATCGCGCTCCACGCAAGAGACAAACTCCCCTGCGGTCATGCCAGATAAAATAGTTAACGCAAGCTTTGGGCCCACACCATTGGTTTTTATCAATAAGCGAAACAACGCGCGCTCTTGTTTAGTGATAAAACCATAAAGCAGCTGCGCATCTTCTCTGACCACAAAGTGGGTGTACAGGGTGGCACTCTGCTCAAGTTCTGGCAGTTCATAAAAGCTGGTCATTGGCACTTGCAACTCATAACCGACACCGCCCACATCCAAGACAATTTCTGGGGCGTGCTTTTCTACTAAAATGCCGTTCAATCTACCTATCATCTGTATCGTCCGTAAGTTCTGCTACTGGCTCGGCCGCCCATGGCCACCAAGCTTTGGTGAGTGTGATAATGACACAGGGCAACCCCTAGGGCATCGGCCGCGTCGGCCTGTGGCGCCGCGGGCAATTTGAATAATTGTTGGATCATGTGCTGCACTTGGGCTTTTTGCGCCCGCCCTGTACCCACAACCGCGCTTTTAATTTGAGTGGCACTGTATTCGGCCACCGGTAAATCAGCAAAGGTGGCAGCAACAATGGCTGCGCCGCGGGCTTGACCCAGCTTTAGGGCAGAATCGGCATTTTTTGCCATAAATACCCGCTCTATGGCAAATTGCTCGGGCTGATATTGGCGAATGATTTCGGTTAAGCCTTCAAAAATTTGCTTAAGGCGGATGGGCAGTTCATCAGAGCTGGTGCGAATACAGCCGCTACCTAGGTAAATTTGCTGTCGTCCTTGGCACTGTATGACGCCGTAACCTGTGATGCGTGAGCCGGGGTCAACCCCTAAAATGATGGCCATTAATCGAGCTGCGCCATAACATCATCGGAAATCTCGGCGTTATGATACACCTCTTGCACATCATCATGATCTTCTAAGGTGTCGATGAGACGCAAGAATTTTTCTGCGGTTTCAAGGTCAAGTTCGGCTTTAAGTGAGGCCAGCATGGTGACTTCAGCATTAAGGGCATTTAAGCCTGCACTGTCCAATGCATCTTTCACCTTGCCGAAAGTGTCTGGGCTTGTGAGCACATCCACTGAGCCATCATCATGGCTTATCACATCTTCGGCGCCCGCCTCTAAGGCTTGCTCCATCAAGACGTCTTCATCATTGCTGTTATCAAAAGAGATGATGCCAGATTTTGTGAACAAATAAGCCACCGAGCCGTCGGTGCCTAAATTACCGCCGGATTTATTAAAGGCATTGCGTACACCCGATACAGTGCGGTTACGGTTATCCGTCATGGTTTCCACCATCACAGCCGTGCCACCTGGGCCATAGCCTTCGTAAATAATGGTTTCTAACTGCTGACCGTCCAGCTCGCCGGCGCCGCGTTTAATGGCGCGCTCAACCGTGTCGCGGGTCATATTGTTGGACAAGGATTTATCGATTGCGGCACGAAGCCTAGGATTGGCGTCGGGATCTGAGCCGCCTTCACGGGCTGCGACCGTTAATTCGCGAATAAATTTGGTGAAAAGTTTGCCACGCTTAGCGTCTTGCGCTGCTTTGCGGTGCCTAATATTGGCCCATTTACTATGACCTGCCATATTACTTCTCCTTTACTATAAAAACAGACCGAGGCATAAGCCTCGGTACTGGGTAACACATTCAAACTGGGTCTTACTGTCGACTAAGTTTGGCTTATTCGCCGTCAGCAACTTTCACCTTTTCAACCACCTTGATACCTAACTCAGTTAATTGAGCTGGGTTAGCAAAACCTGGTGCATTAGTTAATGGACAAGCAGCTGTGGTGGTCTTAGGGAAGGCCATCACATCGCGGATTGAGGTGGCGCCCGTCATTAGCATTATGATGCGATCAAGACCAAAGGCTAAACCTGCGTGTGGCGGCGTGCCATAACGTAGGGCTTCCAATAAGAAACCAAACTTCTCTTTGGCTTCCTCTTCTTCGATGCCCAGAATACGGAACACGGCACTTTGCATTTCAGCGTTATGAATACGCACCGAACCGCCGCCTAATTCGCAGCCGTTTAATACCATGTCATAGGCATCGGATACACGGTTAGCTGGGTTGGCTTCAAGTTCTGCAGCCGTCACGCCGCGAGGGGCAGTAAACGGATGGTGAACCGCGTGGAAACCGCCGTTAATTTTTTCAAACATGGGGAAGTCGATGACCCAAAGCGGACGCCACTGACCTTCGAGTAATTCAAAGTCTTCACCGGCTTTTAAGCGCAATGCGCCCATGGCTTCGGCAACAACGTTGGCTTTATCGGCACCAAATAAGATGATGTCGCCAGTTTGTGCGCCAGTGCGGCTGATGATGTCATTAACGATTGATTCAGTTAAGAACTTAAGCACAGGGGATTGAATGCCTTCCATGCCTGCGGCTAAATCGTTTATTTTCATCCATGCTAGGCCTTTGGCGCCATAAATGCCAACAAACTTAGTGTAATCATCAATTTGCTTACGTGAAAGCGTGGCCCCATTTGGAATGCGCAGCGCGGCAACCCGGCCTTCTTCATCGTTAGCTGGGCCATTGAATACCGCAAACTCCACCTCTTTTAGTAAGTCAGCCACATCGACTAACTCAAGTGGGTTACGTAAATCTGGCTTGTCTGAACCAAAACGCCGCATGGCTTCGTTATAGGTCATGCGAGGGAACTCGCCGAGGTCCACATTTAATAGCTCAAGGAACAAACCACGCATCATTTCTTCGGTTTTGACCATCACTTCTTCAGAGGTCATAAACGAGGTTTCGATATCGATTTGGGTAAATTCTGGTTGACGGTCGGCACGTAAGTCTTCATCACGGAAGCACTTAACGATTTGGTAATAACGATCAAAGCCTGACATCATTAACAACTGTTTGAACAGCTGTGGCGACTGAGGTAAGGCAAAGAACTGACCCTTGTAGGTGCGGCTCGGCACTAAATAGTCGCGGGCCCCCTCTGGGGTTGCCTTAGTTAAAATCGGGGTTTCTATGTCCAAGAAGCCGTTACTGTCGAGGAAACGACGCACTGCACTGGTGACTTTAGCGCGGAAAATTAAGCGTTCGGCCATTTCTGGGCGACGTAAGTCTAAATAACGGTACTTAAGGCGTTGCTCTTCGCTGTTATTCTGGTGATTGTCCATGCTTAATGGCAATGGCGCTGACGCATTGATTATGGTTAAGCCTTTGCCTAACACTTCAATTTCACCGGTTTTCATTTGACTGTTGATTTGGCTATCGGGACGGGCGCGAACTAAACCTGTAACTTGAACACAAAACTCACCGCGCAAGCTGCTGGCCACATCGAAGACATCTTTTAGATCTGGATCATAGACGACTTGCACTAAGCCTTCTCTGTCGCGTAAATCTAAGAAAACCACACCGCCTAAGTCACGGCTGCGGTTAACCCAACCCACTAAGGTAACTTCTTGACCCAGATGAGACCTATTGATGTCTCCACAATAATGACTGCGCATTCAACCCTATCCTTTATTCCAAAAAACCAAGCGGCTTATAAAAACCCTAATTGGGCGGCATTATAGTAAAAAAATGCCCGCAACCAAAGCACTTAAACTGAGATGTTTGCCAGTATTAAGTAGATTGAGGCAATTAACCAGAACTCTAGGGCAAGTATTTGCTGTTAGGCCATCCATCTGGCTGAAAAATGTTCAGGCTGGCGAAATTTAGCCCAAGGCTCAGTCATGTTTCTCTTGATACATTTTTCTGTCGGCAATGCGCATCAAATTGATGGCATCATCTGCATCGTCGGGATAAATGGCAATGCCAATGCTTGCGCCTACTGTCACCTGCACCCCGTTGATAATAAAGGCTTGGGTTAGGGCTGAGCGAATAGCACTTTCCACTAACTTAGCTTGGGCTAAACTCTCAATGTTATTCAACAACACCACAAATTCATCCCCCCCAAAGCGGGCCAAGGTATCCGATTGCCTTAACACTTGGTTCAATCGCTCTGCCACTTGGATAAGCAGAGCGTCACCCGTTGGATGACCATGGGTGTCATTAACTTGTTTAAAGCCATCTAAATCGATAAATAACAACGCAAATTTATACTCACTTCTATAATGGGAAAGCACAGCCTGCTGCAATCTGTCATCCAATAAATTTCGGTTGGGTAAATCAGTTAAACTGTCGTACTGGGCCAGGTGAATTAAGGCGAGTTCTGCCTGTTTGCGTCGTTCAATTTCTGCTTTTAAGCGGCGATTAATTAACAAGGTTAGCACCACAATGACTAGCACTATGCTCAAAACAATCAATGAGATGAAAAACCAGTGCAGGTATTTACCAAAATCAGACTCAAGCTCAATAGAGACCCATTTCTGATTGATTTTTTGCTGCATGGCTTCGTCTATGGTACCTAAGGCACGGTTAAGGGGTTCCAGTAGCGGTGCAATTCCAGGATAAATGCCTATGTGACTTTGACGTTGGGCAAGGTCGGTTAACACAGCAATTTTTAAATTGGGATAGTCATGATTTTTAAGGGCATTGGCCAAAGTCACCACTTGCTCGATTAGACCATCCACTTTAGCTTGAGACACCAAACTAAGGCCTTCTTTTATGTCTTTTACCATCACAAGTTCAATACCTGGGTATTGACTGATTAATTCTTTAACTAAATTATAGCCTTCGAC
Organism: Shewanella denitrificans OS217; assembly: GCF_000013765.1. Lineage (NCBI taxonomy): Bacteria > Pseudomonadati > Pseudomonadota > Gammaproteobacteria > Alteromonadales > Shewanellaceae > Shewanella > Shewanella denitrificans. Next base: position 2,216,788 of record NC_007954.1, read on the forward strand.
GACAGCCACTCGCTGACCATGCAGCTGAGTCAAATCGAATACACTGGCCTGATTAAAATTGCTGACCAATGCCCAAGGCGATGGCCAATAGGGGGCAGAAATAAGCAAGTCCCTGTCCCTGTGTTTACCGACACTGCCAACCAGCTGAATATCCCCTTGGACTATGTCAGCCATTAACTTCTTCCAGTCATCATAGGCCACAGGCAATATTGTTATGCCTAACTGTTTACTGATGATTTCGCGAATATCATTATTAATTCCTAAAAATTCATCGTCATCGCCTTCAAATTCCATCGGCGCCCAGTCCTTCAGATAGCCCATTTTTATCGCCCCTAAACTATCCAAGTACTGGCGTTCTTGAGATGAAAAAATGATCTGTGAGTTTTGTGCTTGGCTTCTTCTGTCTTCTGGGTTAATCAGCCATTTCTGTTCGATTTGAGCTAACTCTTTATGATTAATCAACATAAAGCCCGCTTTAATGCGATCAGCCAAACCACTGTCTTCAAGGCGGGTTAAACTGTACATCTGGGTTTCAAAATCGAGCCCATCAAATTGATGATAATCGGCCCAGATTTTATTTTTGAGTAGGTGGTGTGTGGTCATCGCCCCTGAAGCAATAAATCCAGAGATGCTGCCCTTATTAGCAGCGTCAATCATTAAACCTAAGCTGTCATAAAACTTGATATGCACCCCGGGAAGCTGTGCGGTAATTTGAGATAAATAAGGGGCGGTGGGAAAGACGCCAATACGCATCCCTTTTAGCTCAGCCTTATTGTTCAGTGGGGATTTATGCATAAAGAGTCGGCTTTTGAGGCTAAAAATCTGCCATGCCTGCTTAAGACCGCTATTGAGCTCATGACTTTCTGGGTAGCCCATGTGCACATCGGCATTACCTTGTCTCACATCTGTGATGGAGTCGGTCATATTGCTGGCTAAAAATTCGATATTAATACCGGTTTTTGTCGACCAGAGCCGCCAAATATCGATAAACATGCCATAGGGCTGACCATCGGGGCCAAGGTCCATAAAAGGCTCAACCCCAGCCTGCCCAGCAATAACAATACCCGTCGTCTTTCTATGATAGCCAAGCCAGCGGCGCTCAATACGCTCAAGCTCCTGCGGATTTAGTTTTGAGAATCCTTCATTGATCACTTCTATTAACTTAGGATTATTCGCACCTATGGCAGGTGACAATAAGGTGTTTTGAATAAGGATCCGCATCGAACCTGTAAAGGTTTCACCGATATTTTTCTCCAGTGTTAACCCTCTTTGGTAGCCTTCAATACCCGCAAATACATAGACTTCACCCCGAGATACCCCTTCGAGCAAGGCTTCACGATTCTTATACTCACGAAAGGTCAATTTAGGTTCTATGGTAAGTAAATTACTTTCATGGGCGGAGCCTGCTACCACACCTATTTGAAATGGAATAAGCTCAGATATCGTGGTTTTAGATGCAATATCTGAGTGTAAATACAAGTAACTTTTAATGCCGCCTATGGGGTTTGCAAAATGAAATATTTTTTCACGCTCTGGGGTGATGGCCATGCCCACATGCACTGTGTTGGGGCTATTGGTGATTTGATTTAAGCTTTCTTGCCAATGGCGGGCCACAAAAATGACCTCTATACCGGTTTTTAAGGACCATTGACGCCATAGGTCCACAAGCAGACCCGCGGGTTCCCCCTCTTCGTTCAGAAATTGGATCGGGTAACTGCCCTCCCCAAGCACCAATTTTAGCGGCTCATCGAAGGATAAATCCGCGTCAGCCGTTGCCGCTTCAAGTTCGGAGCCGAGAAAAAGAAATACGCTACAAAGCACTAAGCTCAACCATTTCATGACGAGGTTTTTATCTCCGAAGATTAATCATAAAAAGTAAATAGTCTGAATAGATTAATGAGCGATTCAGGTTTTTTCATCCCTTTATCGGCATTTCTTCATATTAGCTAAGATAAATTACAGTTAACTTAGCGCTTATTCACCTTTATTTTGCAATTAACGGCTATTAAACAAAAAAAAACCACAAAATACCAGTAGGATACTTGCTGGGATTGAATAGGATTAGCTAAAATAGCAGTCTCACTTTTTTAACTGTTTAATGATGAATTCTAAACAAGACAGGATCTACGCCAAGCCAGCCCAAACCATCAGCGATTTTCAATTTGATAGTCGTGTGGCTGGCGTGTTTAATGACATGATCCGCCGCTCCGTGCCCGGCTATAACCAAATCATAGCCACCTTAGGGGATTTTGCTCGCCGTTATGTCACACCAAACAGCAAGGTGTTCGATCTTGGCAGCTCATTGGGCTCGGCGACCTTAAGCATTCGCCGTCAAATTGAAGGCCGTCAATGCCAAATCATCGCCATTGATAATAGCCAGTCAATGATCGAACGCTGTGAAGAAAACCTCGCCGCCTACGTGAGCGACACGCAAGTCACGCTTGTTTGTGATGACATCCGCAATGTGGACATCAATAATGCATCCATGGTGGTGCTTAACTTTACCTTGCAGTTTCTGCCCCCTGAAGACAGAGATACCTTGATAAAGCGCATCTATGACGGCATGTTACCCGGCGGCATCTTGGTGCTGTCTGAAAAAGTGAAATTCGATGATGCATGCATACAAACGTTATTGGATGAACAGCATCTCGATTTCAAACGTGCTAATGGATACAGTGAGTTAGAAATAAGCCAAAAACGCAGCGCCCTTGAAAATGTGATGCGAACTGATACATTAGTACAACATCAACAAAGGATAACCGACAGCGGCTTTAGCCATTTCAGCGTCTGGTTTCAGTGTTTTAATTTTGCATCTATGGTGGCAATAAAGTGATTAGCTTTAGTTCCTTCTATCAACAAATTGCCGATTCAACTCTCCAGCATTGGTTAGAAGACTTGCCCGCCATTTTGGGTAAATGGCAGCGAGAGCATAAACATGGCAATTTACCTAAATGGGAAAAAGTGCTTAATAAGCTAAACTATGCTGAGCCTGATAGCGTAGACTTTGTCGATTCAGTCACCATAGGCAGCGGCAGTCAGTTAAGTGCTGGTCAGCAACAGAAGTTGGAGAACCTACTCAGGTTATTTCAGCCTTGGCGCAAAGGCCCATTTAATGTACATGGTATAGACATAGACACCGAATGGCGCAGTGATTGGAAATGGCAGCGAGTACGCCAGCACATTTCGCCGCTGGCCAAACGCACAGTCTTAGATGTGGGTTGTGGTAGCGGCTACCATATGTGGCGCATGCTTGGCGATGGTGCAGCTAGGGTGGTAGGCATCGACCCTTCCCCGCTATTTTTGTGTCAATTTGAAGCCATTAAACGCTTGGCGGGAAATCAGCACCCAGTGCATTTATTGCCTTTGGGCATAGAGGAGTTACCCCCATTAGATGCCTTTGATACGGTATTTTCCATGGGTGTGTTATACCACAGACGCTCTCCCATCGATCACTTGTATCAGTTAAGGGATCAGTTACGCATGGGCGGCGAATTAGTATTAGAAACCTTGGTCATCGACGGTGATGAGAACACCGTACTGGTTCCTGAGGACAGATACGGAAAAATGAATAATGTCTGGTTCCTGCCCTCGGTAGCGGCATTGATGTTATGGCTTAAGAAATGTGACTTTACCAACATACGTTGTGTTGATGTGGATACCACCTCATTAGCAGAGCAGCGCAGTACAACTTGGATGCCAAATGAGTCATTAGTGGACTATCTTGATCCAAAAGATATAAATCTTACCATTGAGGGCTATCCAGCGCCCAAAAGAGCGACGATAATCGCCACCAAGAATCAACCGAATTTTGATTTAATTTAGCAACACAGAAGACAGGAAATAACATGTTTAAGCAGGTAATCGCTCTATCCGTTGCTACAGCTTTTCTTTCAGGCTGTGCCGTTCCCCAGCCAGCACCTAAGGTGCCAAGTCTCACCAATGCTGAACTGGTCAGTGGGCTGGCGGATTCGCAGGCCCAGATCATAGAGGCATTTGCAGCGCAATGTGCTAACAATGACGCGGCAATTGCTGCAATGACATCTGAAATGAACCAACTTAAGTCTCAAGTTGGCGCGGCTATGGCTCAAAAACCAAAAACCATATACATACCTGCGCCTGCAGCCAAAGTTGAGCCTGTGATCCAGCAATGCCCTGAGTCTTTAACTGGCGAGAAGTTCCTGTTAGGTGAAGTGGAGAGTGTTTATATCGATGAAGTGAAAACTCAGTTTGCCACCCGTATCGATACCGGCGCCGAATCGTCATCTTTGGATGCCAGAAACATCGTCTTATTCGAGCGCAATGGAGTTGAATGGGTTCGTTTTGATGTGATGACCAATGGCCCTGACCAACCTGGTAACACTTATGAGTCCAAAGTCGAGCGCTTCGTTCGCATTAAACAAGATGCTAATACCGGTGACGATCGTCGCCCTGTGATCCACGCCCACCTTAAAATAGGTAAATATTCTGCCGAAACCGACCTTAACCTCACTGACCGTAGCCATTTGGATTTCCCCTTGCTGCTGGGTCGCAAATTTATGAAAGACATCGCCATTGTGGATGTAGGGCAAACTTACATTCATGGTAAAGCTAACAATCAAGTCACAACCGTAATCAAATAGGAACTGCAATGCATTCTCGTCAACCTTTTTACATTTTTGTGGCATTACTCTTCATCGTTGGCATCGCCGCCAGTGTATACCGTGGCATTGAACATAAGGTGCCCTTCGTACCTGGTGAGCAAGTGCAAAGCTGGTCTGTGGATGCCAAAGTTAGTTTTTCAGGACGTGGCAAGCCCGCTGAAGTGTCCTTCTCTTTACCTCAAGATCCTGCATTTGATGTATTAGTTGAAAACGCTTCATCGCCAGGTTACGGCTTAAACATTACTGACAGCACGGAAAACCGCCGCGCAGTTTGGTCCATTCGTGAAGCCACAGGTCCTCAAGCCCTGTATTATCGCGTTACACTCGTCCCCACGGGTAAACTTGATATTATCGAAGAGCAAGAGCCTGCGACGCCTGATGAATATATCTGGCCTGCCACCGAAAAACTTGCTGCAGAGCAAATTATCGAAGACGTTTGGGGCCGTAGTGCCACTAATCTGTCTTTCGCTCAACAACTAATGGGGCTTATCAACGACGATAACCAAAGCCAGAACATGTCCTTATTACTGGCCACCAATAGCAGCACTAAACTTTTCTTGCACATGTTGCACAGTAAAGGTGTGCCCGCAAAACAAGTCAGTGGCTTAGTCCTTGAAGATCAACGTCGTCGCCAACAACTCAGCGACTATGTGCAAGTCTACAACGAAGGCCAATGGGAATTATTTGATGTCAACGGCAACAAACAAGGCCGTGGTCAGAATCTTATTCTTTGGGAGTTTGGCGGCAATTCAGTATTAGATGTCACAGGGGCATCTAATTCACAAGTCAACTTCTCCATGTTGCAAGAGACACGCTCGGCGTTAGCCACTTCAATTGACATGTTGTCCAATGATGGCGCACTGGATTTCTCGCTTTATCAACTGCCACTAGAAGAACAAAGCACCTTTAAGGGCATTCTTTTGATCCCTATTGGTGTGTTGGTCGTAGTATTTTTGCGCGTCATCGTGGGGATTAAAACCTCTGGCACCTTTATGCCGGTATTGATTGCTTTAGCCTTTATTCAAACCACTTTACTCACAGGCTTAATCGGCTTTTTATTGATTGTGGCGTTTGGCTTAATGATCCGCTCCTATCTGTCCACCTTGAACTTACTGCTCATCTCGCGAATATCCGCGGTGATTATCGTGGTTATTTTCATTATTGGCTTGTTCACCTTGATTTCATACAAGCTAGGACTCAGTGAAGGCTTAACCATTACCTTCTTCCCTATGATCATTTTGGCGTGGACTATCGAGCGTATGTCAATCTTGTGGGAAGAAGAAGGCCCTAAGAAAGTCTTTACCTCTGGCGGTGGCAGCTTATTTGTGGCGACGTTAGCTTATTTGGCCATGGACAATATCTGGATCCAGCACTGGGTGTATAACTTCCTTGGGATCCATTTAGTCATCTTGGCCTTAGTCCTCGTCATGGGCCAATACACAGGCTACCGTTTGACTGAGCTTAAGCGCTTCAAGCCTTTAGCTGGAGACAAATAATGAACTACGCTTGGCCTTGGGAATTACGCCGAAGCGGCGTGTTGAATATGAACAAGCGCAATATCGATTATATTGGTCGATACAATAAGCGTAAGTTTTACAAGCGTGTGGATGATAAATTAATCACTAAACAATTAGCCCTGGCAAACGGCATCGCCGTGCCAGATTTAATCGGAGTGGTCCATGAGCAGCATAAAATTCAGGAGATCCCTGAGCTGGTAAAAAATCGTAGTGGTTTTGTGATAAAGCCGGCGAAGGGTTCTGGCGGTAAGGGCATTTTGGTCATCACCCATGTTGAACATGGCTGTTACTACAAGCCTAACGGCCATGAAGTGACCCCCAATGAAGTCTACCGCCATGTGTCAAACATCTTAAGTGGCTTATTCTCACTGGGGGGCAAGCCTGATGTGGCCTTAGTGGAAGGGCTGATTGAATTTGATCCTGTATTTGAAGGATTCAGTTACGAAGGTGTACCTGACATTCGGCTTATCGTGTTCAAAGGCTTCCCTGTGATGGGCATGTTGCGTCTTTCTACCGCAGCCTCTGATGGCAAGGCTAACTTGCATCAAGGCGCCGTCGGTGTTGGGCTTGATGTGGCGACAGGAAAGAGCTTGCACGCAGTGCAATTTGATAAACCTGTGACTAAGCACCCCGATACCCACTTCCCCTTGTCGAACATTCAGGTTCCTCATTGGGAAACCTTGCTACACACAGCCTCGAGCGCCTATGAAATGTGTGAGTTGGGGTATTTAGGCACTGACATGGTACTGGATAAAAACAAAGGTCCTTTGTTACTCGAACTTAATGCCCGCCCAGGTTTGACAATTCAAATCGCGAACGGTAAAGGTATTTTGCCTAGGCTTAAACACGTAGAGGCCATGAAAGGCCCTAGCATGTCAGTGGAAGAACGTGTCGCGTATGCAAAAATACATTTTAGCAGTAGCGCTATTTTTTAATCTGTCGGCAATGGCCCCCGCCATTGCCGATCCTATTTCCCTATTCGTGAACCAATGTCTAAGCTACCAAGCTGACATTGGCTCATTTCGTTATGCTCAGGATTTAACGGATAAAACTCAGTCCTTAGAGCAGACCCTTTTGGGGCTGCATAATATCAATGACAGACTTCATTACTATCGCGAATTAACTCAAAGCGCTCATCATGGTCAAAGCCTACTCTTATGCCAAGTGCATTTAGCCGATGAACTTGAACAGTTATTAAGCGAACCACATTTAATTCAGTGGACCCACTACCTAGCCTTGCTGCCCGCACCCTACCCTCAGCTTGGCAGCTTGTTACAAGGCCTTAGCGCGCAAATATTACCTATTGCCACTAAATCACAGTTGCACACGGCCCAGGCCAGCATCAATTTCAGTTTAAAGCAGCGCCAATTTACCCTTAAGTTTAACGATCCTCATTGCCAACCTTTTGCTCCCGCACTACCCAATAGCGGCAATAACAGCACGGCAACAGATAATGCGGCCCATAATGATACGGCATCTGGGTACAAACCTGTCAGTATTAGCCGCTATTTATTCACTCAGCCTGATGAAGCTTGCCGCCGCTCGGCATGGCAGGATTATCAACGCCGTTTAAATCAAAGAAGTGCTGCTGCGCTGCAACTTATCAAACAAATACGCTCAGATTTTGCTAAGTCTCAAGGCGTTAATAATTATGGCTTATGGCAACTTCAGCAACAGCAGCTGAGTCAGGATGAGATATGGGCCTACCTTGCAAGTCAAACTCAACTTACCCAAGTGAAGCCGTGGAACTTAGCCCAAGCACTCGCTAAAGAAACCCACCGCTTTGATGCACTGGAGGGCGAACATACCTTGATGCAATTATTTGAAGCCTTAGCCCCATTAGGCATACGCATCGAAACTCTGCAAGACTATGAAGCAAAGCTGCCCCCTCACAGCGAAAATTCTCCTAGCAGTAAAGTAAACCTTAAAGCTCCAGTGCTTGATGAGCAGCACACTGTGGTTTATCGTATTTGGCATAATGACAGGTTGTTAGGGGAAATATTTTCAAACGTAGGCGATAAAAATAGCGCGTATATACTCAGGCAGTCCTTACCTGGACGGCAGTTTGGTCAAGTGGCCTTAAGCGTGCAATCAAATATACTGCGTCGAAGCGATGCTATAGCTCTGATAACCGGCATCAGTGACGCAATCGCATCTCTTGGCAATGGCGCAGCTTTCTATTTAGTCGCCACCCTTGGGCGTGAGGCACAAACATCCATAGGCAGCTTGTGGTTAAGCCAATATCTGACTGAAGCCATTAACTTAGCGCCTCTATCGCCTCGGGAACAATTGCTCGATGAACATAAACGCCAGTTTAAAGTATTTAACAGTAAATTGGTCCTAGCATTTTATTTATCGCCTCAAGAGGGTTTTTCAGCAAGCACTCAGAAAAAGCTTGCCGAGGAATTTGCGTTGTCCTTTGGCGAGCCTTGGCAGGATGCCAGCCAATTAATATATGCCTTCGGGGCTATTGCTAATGAAGGCGTAAGCTATTATCTTCCGCTGTGGCATCAATCACTGGCGCAATTGATTTTTCAACAATCTCGTTCACTGACCCCTGAGGATATATTTAATATCCTTATAGTTAATGAAACCTATGCACCCCTTAAGGATCAACTGGCGCAATTAATTTCAGGCCCCGTAGATCCGCTTTCCCTTATCAGGAGATTTACCCATGCAAGTATTACGCAAGAGTAGGACACTCTCGTATTTAGCACTGTCACTGGCGCTGATCAGCGGGCCATTATTTGCAAAAGGCGCACCGGAGCCACATAATTTATCCCAAGCCGAAGTGCGAGTAAAAATCAAAGACACGTTTGAGCATAATTTGTATTCCCTGCCACCGAGAGTGCAAGGCCATTATGGTATTCGTATGTACCGCATGACGGGAGAAAACAAATACGCTAATGCCTCACTCATTGATTTAATCACCATTAGTGACAGACTGAGCTTTTATGCCTGTAGCAGTGATGATAAGGAGTTTATCCGCAGTCAGTCACTCAATGAGTTAAATAAGCTTAAAGACATGCCAGGTCAACGGGCACAAGCTCGCTATAAGGCTACCACGCCTTACCCAGACTTTATGTTTTATGCCGATATCTTGCTGCGCTATGCCAGCCGTGTGGATGAATTTGGCTTCGAAGGCCCCTGCCATGACAAGATAATCGCCGCCCTTAAAGCCAAAGACTTAGCCCCTGCATTAACCGACAAAAAGATGATCAAGGCCTGGGCAGCTCAACTGATTAACTACGCTTATTGGGCCGAGCAATTAGGTGTGGGTAATTATGTGGCTCAGTATAAGAAAGCCTTCATCAAGGCCTACCCTGACAATAAAGATAAAAAATTATCAAAGAACCAGTACCGCAATAAGATTTATGGCATGACACACTTTATTTTCGCCGCCAGTAACTATTATCAGTATCCCGTGGATGCGAAGGAGTTTAAGTGGATTTTGGATTATTTCGATAAAAATATCGACAGGATTTTAAAAGATGCTACCGAAGACATAGTGACTGAAGTAGGTATAAGTTTCTTATTGGCAGGCCAGCCTGATCACAGAGTCGTGGGTATTACTCAAGAGTTTGTCACCAAAGCCTTTAGTCCTAAACATCAAATGATCCCATCTCCTGCAGGACAGCGGATTTTATCGTCGGGGGAGCACAGAAACGTCTTGGCGATGATGTTGCTGGACTGGCCTGAAAAAATGCACCCAGGTCCTTACTTTTACAATATTCCAAGTACACGGGCCGATATTCCTATGATGGTAAAACGTAAAAAAGACGCACCGTAGGTGAAATCACAATAATAACCTGGCTCTATGTTGTTGCTAGCTCAGTCATCAAATTACTTATTGCGTTATTTAATTCATAAAAAGTAATTTTGCCCTAAACAGCTAATTGTCTAGGGCAAATATATATAACAAGGTTAGGCTGTGCCTTTAGTACTACCTTGGCTAGTGCTAGCTGGTTCAACCTGAGTCGCTTCAACTGCCGCGGTGCCCTCTTTAACTGTTTCTGGCTTTTCACCTACCGGGGTAGTAATCACTTTTTTCTGCTCCGCTTCGGCATGCAATAACACCAAGTTGACATAACCCGTCTTATTAAAGTCGACGATATTCATGGAGATATATTCCACAACCGGAAACATCATGGATAAGCGTTTGACCATCAGGGTAGATAAATTTGTTTTTTCTTCATCAGTTCGCCCCTCCATGATATGGGCAAATACATGAATGAAGGGCTGTTTTTTATTACCAACGAGGAAGGTTTTAAAGGGATTGATTCGTACCTTGATATCACTTTCATCAAAAAGCTTGGTGTTATTTGCCACTTGATGCAAATACTTAAGGATGGTTTCTACGCTATGGGATACTAAGATCTCTTCTGAACAATCGACAATAAAATGCGGCATTGCAGCTCCTTTTACTTAATCAAAGACAAATGAAGTATTGAAATAGGTGATTATATTTTAGTTCATAAATATCAGAATCATTTGAAATTTAAGTTAGCTTCAGTAGGAAAGATTTTACTGAACCTGTGCAGCTAATACGTTTCTGGAAAGCCTGTCGACCAGGATATTGAGTAATGCGGTGAATATCAGCAGTACAAGTGCGCCGCTATAGCGGATCTCTGAGAATTGACTGTCCACATAAAAACCTAAGGTGGCCACCCCTAACATGCCCAATATTGCGGTTTCGCGGATGATGACTTCGAAGCGATAACACAACAAGGCAACCAGATTAGGGTAAAGTTTAGGTAAAAGCTCAAAGCAGTAATGATCAAGTCTTGGGCGAAAGTCTGGGCTTAGGCTTAATTTATCCCCTTGCCTTGCACTTAAAAACACCATTAACCCAGCATTATGTAAGGCGAGAGCCAAAATGGCTGGCAGCATTGATGGCCCGAGCAGCAACATAAAGATAAAGGCCAACAAGTATTCAGGTATTGAGCGAAGTACTAGATTTGCACCTCTTAATGGCAGCAATAACCCGATTGGCATTACGGCTTTAAGGTTTAATGGTAACAGCAACATAGTCAGCAAATGAGTCAAGCCAAGTGCCGCAATGGCAAGCACTAAAGTCGCCGCTATGCCTGGTATGACTTGGCTTGTCACTAACTCACTAAACCAATTCAAAAGTGCAAGCATGCGCTCAGTGCTTAACCCCTCTTCCCCCATATTTTGCAGCATGGGGGGCAAGATATCATGGCTTAAGAAACGCCAAATCAAGGCCCCATCCATGGCGGGAAGTACTGGTAAAAAATAGATACCTGCCAGCAAGAGCAGTGGCAGGGTGAAGTTTCTGCACCAAAGAGAAACTGTGCCTATCAAGATGATAAATATGATGAGTAAAGCGAACCCTTGAGGGTAATGTCCTTGGCGAAAGGCCGTTTCCAAGTAAAAACCTAGGGTCGGCATACCGATAAATCCCAGCACGGCACTTGAGCGTAAAGCACATTCGAAGCGATAACGGCAATAGGAGACTAATTGCGGCCACACTGTCATGATAGTGCCGTAAATATAGCGGCTCAGTTTATCGCTGTTATGGGGCAATATTTTCTGAGTGTCTTTAGGCGCCAGCGCCAGAATATCGTAAAACACTCGGGCAAAGGTGGCACCAAAAGGTAAGCCTATGGCCAAAATTCCCGTTATGGGTGAAAGGCCAAAAATTTGCAGAAAAAGTATCGCCCAAAACAACTCATGAATAGCCCGAATGAAGGCACAAATGGCTGCAACCCATGAATGGTGATAAATAAGCGCCAAGGGTGCACCCAATACTAGCCCTAATCCCACCCCAAGCAAGGCAAAGCTCACCGTTTGCCATAGGGCCTGTGCTAAATATTCGGTAGCAAAAAAATCCATTTGCATCAAACCTTGGCCCATGCGCACTAGCTCATTCCAAGGCTCTAGGGCGATGACTTCGGTATCGGCGAGAATAAAGCTTATCAAGGTTAACAGCAGCAAGCCTAAGGTGAATTTTTGCCAGAAACCCACAAAAGCTAAACGGCTATTATCTGGCACAATGCATCTCAGCTTCTGTTGGCTGTGCTTGTCTGTTGGCTAATGGTATCTCTTGGCGGTAACAGGCTTGTAATTGCGCTTCATCCAATGAGTTTGCTGGGCCATCGAAGGTTTTAAGCCCATGTTGCAGCAAGATAATGCGATCAAAATGGCGAACTGCCATCTTGGGATCGTGCAGCACACAAATAATACTTTCATGTGCATCAAATACTTGCTTCAACAAGCGCTGTCCCATGGCTGGATCGAGTGCCGAAAAAGGCTCATCGCCTAAAAACGTTGGCTGGTGCTGATACATCGCCCGTCCGAGTGCCACCCTTTGTCTTTGACCCCCGGATAAATACACCACTTGTTGTTGCAGCGGGCAATCGAGTTCAAGACCTTGGCACAAGGCATTGATTTCTAAACGCTCTTTTCTAAAAGGCAGTAACAAATTAGCCATATTGTATAAGGCGTTATGGCGGCCCAATGCCCCCATAAACACATTGTGATAAACGCTAAGATTATCTATCAAGGTCTCTGATTGCGCGCAAAAACTCGCTGTGGATTTAAGCGCGTGGTGAAGGTGCTTGAGTAGGGTGCTCTTGCCAGATCCAGAAGGGCCAAGGATGGCAATCCGCTCCCCGGCCTGCAATGACAGACTAAACTCTTCCAAGACAATACGAGGACCATAGCCTATATCACACTTTACCAAGTCGAGCATTAATCTAACAATCCAATGGCAATGGCGACATCTTCAATGGGTTGGTAATCACTATTGCTCGCCTCAACGAAGGATTTTCTAGGGAAGCTCTCAAGTAACGCTTTGTCTTGCATATTCAGTAGTGCGGCGGTCAGTTTAGCCTTAAAGCCTTGACCAAATTGGGCATCAGTTCCGGCTCTGACGGTCCACTGGTAATCTGGGTAGCTTGGGCTTTGCCAAATTACGCTCACCTTACTGGTATCGACTTGTGCTTGCTCAACGGCAGTATCCCACACTTTATAGTTCACTGCGCCTAACTGATAAACCCCCGCCTCCACCTGGCTAATGGTGCGGCTGTGATCCCCAGAAAAGCCTATGCGTTTAAATACCTTATCAAGCTTTTGCTGCGTGCTTTGCTCAAGAAAATATTGCGGCATTAACCGACCAGAGGTGGAATCTTTAGATCCGAAAGTTAACGTGTAACCATTAAGTTCACCCAACTTTTCAGTGGCAGTAAGCCCAGTTGAATGATGGGCAATGATATAGCTTTTAAAGAATTGATCTTCAAACCCTTGGGCTATGGCCTCTGAGCCTGGGACTAAACGGCGCGCTTGCACCCCAGATAAACCACCAAACCAGGCCAGTTGCACTTGGTTAGTGCGAAAAGCGCTCACTGCTGCCGAGTAAGATTTTACCGGCACATATTTAACCTCGACGCCTAGTTCTTTCTCTAAGTAGGCGGCTACTTTGTCAAAGCGGGTTCTAAGCTGGCTTTCGTCTTCATCTGGAATCGCGGTAAAGGTGAAAGTGGCCCCGAGGACCAGAGGAGAAATTAAGCTTAAACACAAGGCTGATAAGAAATGACGCAGTTTCATGGTGATACTCCAATAAATTTGCGTCATTTTAACTTAGGTTCGTAACAGAAGTCTTGTGCAGTCTGGGTTATTTCGCGCTATCTTCGTTTGATGCTTTGATGCTTTGATGCTTTGATGCTTTGATGCTTTGATGCTTTGATGCTTTGATGTACACAGATTCACATGAGTATTTTAGCTAATGCATTATGAGCCTGATTTAATTCCATCAGGGCGGCGCTACTGTACCAAGGCAATAAAAAAACCCAGCACTTATTAGGTGCTAGGTTTTGAGCGTTAACTTAGTCAAGATTATCTAAAGTTAACATATGATTAGTTCAGCAAGCTCAGAATTACAGTGCCATGGCAAGCTCGGCGCCCTGTCTTATGGCCCGCTTAGCATCAAGTTCTGCTGCTACATCCACGCCGCCAATCAAGTGCACAGGTAATCCCGTTGCCTTCATTTCCTCCAACAAGGTGCGGTTAGACTCTTGGCCTGCACACAAAACGACATTATCAACCGCCAGTATTTGTGGCTTGTCATCTATAGTAATGTGCAGTCCTTGTTCATCAAATTTCTCATAGCTGACCCCAGTCATAGTCTTCACTTGATGCTGTTTTAGCACGCTCCTGTGGATCCAGCCGGTAGTTTTCCCAAGGCCTTTACCTATTTTACTGGTTTTGCGCTGCAATAAGTAAACTTCACGACCTGGGTGATGCTCGGCTTCTTCAGTCAAACCGCCCGCATGCTCATAGCTTTTATCTATGCCCCACTGCTTAAGCCATTTGTCTGGTTGCAAGGTGCTCGACTCTTTCTCACACAAGAAGTGCGCCATATCAAAACCAATGCCGCCAGCGCCAATCAATGCAACCTTTTGTCCAATCTCAACCTGACCGCTTAAGACTTGCTGATAATCAACGACTTTAGGGCTATCAAAACCAGGCAAATTAATGGCTCTTGGCACTACACCAGAAGAAATCACCACTTCATCAAACTTTTCTGTAGCCAATACGCTAGCATCCAAACGAGTATTGAGCCTTAACTCTACTTTATGTAGGGCCAATTGATTGATAAAGTAGCGGATCGTTTCATTAAACTCTTCTTTACCTGGAATTTTCCTTGCCAAGTTAAACTGGCCGCCGACTTCAGATTTTGCTTCAAACAATACCACTTCGTGGCCGCGAGTGGCGGCATACACAGAGAAGGCCATGCCAGCAGGGCCTGCGCCCATAACAGCGATACGCTTCTTATTTTTGGTTGGCAGGAAGTTTATTTCTGTCTCGTAACAAGCCCTTGGATTAACCAAGCAAGTAGCGCGCTTGAGAGCAAAGGTGTGATCTAAACACGCCTGATTGCAACCGATACAGGTGTTTATCATCTCACTCTGATTTGCTGCCGCTTTATTAACAAAGTCTGGATCGGCCAAGAAAGGACGAGCCATAGAGACCATGTCCGCCTGCCCAGAGGCGATGATGGATTCACCAATTTCTGGGGTATTGATGCGGTTTGTGGCAATCAGTGGCAAGTTAACTTCGCTTTTAAGCTTTTCAGTCACCCAAGAAAAAGCGCCTCTTGGCACACTGGTAGAAATTGTGGGTACTCTGGCTTCATGCCAGCCAATACCGGTATTGATTATGCTAACACCTGACTCCTCGAGCCATTTAGCGAGCTGAACCACTTCATCCCAAGTAGAACCGTTATCAACAAGATCTAGCATAGACAGACGGAAAATGATGATAAAATCTTGGCCGACTTTCTCTCGAATGGCATTAACAATTTCGACAGGGAAACGGGCACGTTTAGCGAAATCACCGCCCCACTCATCATCACGTTTGTTGGTGCGCGAGCTAACAAATTGATTGATAAGGTAGCCTTCAGAGCCCATGACTTCGACACCGTCATAACCGGCTTTTTTCGCTAAAGCCGCACTGCTGGCGTAATCTTTGATTGTGCCTCGCACTTGGCGGGCAGACATGGCCGATGGCGTAAAAGGCGTGATAGGGGATTTAATCTTGCTCGGTGCTTGGCTAAAAGGGTGATAGCCATAGCGGCCGGCATGCAAAATCTGCATACAGATTTTTCCGCCGCCATCATGCACCGCATCAGTGACAATTTTGTGCTTTTTAACTTGCCAAGAAAAACTCAATTGGCTGGCATGGGGGGCTAAGCGGCCACGAAAATTAGGCGAGATCCCACCGGTAACAATTAGGCCAACACCGCCAAGGGCACGCTCTTTGTAAAATGCTGCCAGTTTCTCAAAGCCGCCCTTTTCTTCTTCTAAGCCCGTGTGCATGGAGCCCATCAACACGCGGTTTTTCAACTGAGTAAAGCCTAGATCTAAGGGTTCTAATAAATGTGGAAACGACATTCAAACATCCTTTTTAAACAAGTGATTTAAACTAGCATACCTTTTCAGTTTCCTAAGCTCAATCATTTCACCCTTGGCTTTGTTAAAAACCTTTACAATTGAATTTACTCTTTTTGACCATTTTCAGTTAGCATTAGCCTATTGTGATAATTTAGGAGTGGTAAATGACCGCTAAACCATCGTTTTTTAAAAGATTCTTTTTATTTTTGTGGAATACCATCAATGGCACTCGCAAACTTATTCTTAACCTTATTTTTTTCTCACTATTGGCCTTAATCGCCGTTGCCCTGCTAAGTGAAGAAGCTATCGTTATCGAGCCAGACAGTGCACTCGTGTTAAACCTCTCTGGTGCTATTGTCGATCAAAAGCATTTTGTTGAACCCTTAGAAGCGGCATTGAATAAGGGCGATGAAGATAACCCTAATACTGAAATCTTATTGGCTGACATTCTTTATGTTATTCACAATGCCACTCAGGATAAGCGCATCAAGACTATCGTGCTTGATCTTGCTAACCTGCACTCAGCTAGCGTTAGCAAAATGACTGCCATTGGTGATGCCCTAAATGAATTTAAAGCCACGGGTAAAACCGTTGTCGCACACGGTAACTACTTCAATCAGAATCAATATTTCCTCGCAAGCTATGCCAGTAAAATTTATTTGAACAACCAAGGCATGGTGTCATTAGATGGCCTGAGCCGTTATCGCTTATATTATAAATCCGCCTTAGAAAAACTTAAAATCAACACTCATGTATTCCGTGTGGGTACGTTTAAGTCGGCTGTGGAGCCTTTTATACGTGATGACATGTCTGAGGCAGATAAGGCGTCCAGCAATGCGCTATTAAGCGATATTTGGAGTAGCTACAGTCATATAGTCAGCCAAAATCGCGGCATAAGCCCAGATGCGCTTGTTCTAAGCCCTGAGCGTTATTTGTCTGAGCTTGATACTAACGAAGGCGATAGCGCTAAAATGGCACTGACAATGAAGTGGGTTGACGAGTTGGTCTCGGCCGAAGACTTCAGACTGGCGATGATAGCCTCTATTGGCGCCGCAAAAGATGCCCAGCACTTCCGCCAAGTGAAGTTTGCGGATTACTTAAGCCTTGTTAAACCCCTCACCCGTTTTATTGAAAAAGACGCCGTTGGCATCATAGTGGCCAAGGGCAACATTCTTAATGGCCATCAACAAGCCGGTGATATTGGCGGCGAAAGCACTTCAGAATTACTGCGTAAGGTAAGATTTGATGACAAGATTAAGGCCCTAGTACTTCGTGTTGACAGCCCTGGCGGCAGTGCTTTTGCATCGGAGCAAATTCGACAAGAAGTGCTGGCTATTCAGGCTGCGGGTAAGCCCGTGGTCGTGAGTATGGGCAGTATGGCAGCATCTGGGGGTTACTGGATTTCAGCCAGTGCCGATTATATTTATGCCACGCCAACGACACTAACAGGCTCCATCGGCATTTTCGGCATGTTTGCTACCTTTGAAGAAGCGCTAGCGCAAATTGGCATCAATAGCGATGGGGTTGCCACTTCTGATTGGGCTGGGCTTTCGGTTGCAAGACCACTGAATAGCAATGTAGAAGCGGTTATTCAACGTCATATAGAACGGGGTTATCATGAATTTATTTCTTTGGTGGCAACCGAACGTAACATGACCTTAGAGCAAGTCGACGCCATTGCCCAGGGCCGAGTATGGACCGGGAAAAAAGCCTTAGAACTTGGCTTAGTCGATGAAATCGGTGATATGGATATTGCGGTCGCAAAAGCAGCCGAACTTGCCAAGATGAGTACTTTCGATACTAAACTTATCGAGCAAGAACTCACCCCTGAGCAGCTATTTGTTCAGCAAGTGTTTAGCGTAACCGCCGCCTACTTGCCTCAAAGCTTGCAAAAAACCAGTGTAATGGAAACCCTGCTTGCCCAGTGGGCCGGAGTACTGGAAGAGTTCAAAGCATTTGATGACCCCAATGGTGTCTACCTATATTGCGATCTCTGTAATTACTAAACCTAGATATTGATTTATCATCAAAAATAGCCTGCATTGCAGGCTTTTTTATTGGGTTTATCTAGCCATTACTCGTATAATTTACATAATCTGCAATTTCTAGGTCTTTTTTCATGCCAACGGCTTCCAAAACCACTCGCTCCATTTATGTCGCTTACACTGGCGGTACCATAGGCATGCAAAAAACAGACAACGGCTTTGTCCCTGTGGCCGGTTTTCTCACCGATTGTGTCAAGGCCATGCCGGAGTTTTACCATGATGAAATGCCAAGCTTTGTTATCCATGAATATTGCCCGTTAATTGATTCATCCAATATGGCCCCCAAAGATTGGCAGCTCATTGCCAATGACATTAAAGCCAATTACCAAGATTATGATGCTTTTGTCATTCTACATGGCACAGATACCATGGCTTATACGGCGTCCGCCCTATCATTTATGCTCAAAGGCTTAACTAAGCCTGTGATAGTGACAGGTTCACAAATCCCTTTGGCTCAGCTACGTTCGGACGGCCAAACTAATCTATTAAATTCCTTATACATAGCGGCTAACTATCCCATAGCTGAGGTGTGTTTATTTTTTAATAACAAGCTATTTCGCGGCAATCGCTCCACCAAAGCCCATGCCGATGGTTTCGATGCCTTCGCCTCACCTAACTTCCCGTTACTGCTAGAGGCTGGAATTAAAATCAATGTCAAAGCGGGCAAGATAACGGCTGCGACGACACAAGACATAGAGGTCATCACCATAAAACCTCAGCCTATTGGGGTGGTGACTCTCTATCCTGGGATCTCCAACGAAATATTTAATAACATGCTACAGCAGCCAGTTAAGGCGCTAATTTTGCTTTCTTTTGGTGTCGGTAACGCCCCTCAAGACCCGCAGTTATTAGCCACACTAAAACAAGCGGATGAACGCGGCATAGTATTAGTTAATTTGACCCAGTGTTTTCAAGGAAAAGTGAATATGGGCGGCTATGCCACGGGGAACGCGTTAGCTAAAGCTGGGGTAATAAGTGGTAACGATATGACGGTTGAAGCCGCCTTAGCCAAATTACATTATTTACTTTCTATCAACCTCACTTCTGAAGAGGTTAAAACCGCCATGCTACAAAATTTAGTGGGCGAGCTGACACCCGACTAGCTCAAAAATAGCAAAAGCTAAAAATCGCCTAAATAAAAAAGCACTGAAATGTCAGTGCTTTTTTGTAGTTTATGCTAAAGAAGCTTATAAATCGGCTTCTTTGAATTCGGCAATAGCTTCGCCGCGGAACTGCTTTTTAAGCTCAGATTTGGATAATTCGTTTATCTGACCACCAGCGGCAATGGTAAAGTGCTCAGTTTGCGCTAATTTACGCGCCTGATATAACATCACTACCTGTAAGCTAGACTCTCGCTGAGCTTCGCTTAGCACAGTGCCATCGTCCCATTTGCCAAGCTCTGTAGCCGACAACAGCCTTAAATACACTTCTTCAGGCATTTCATCTATAACTTTATTGATATATTTCATACACTTCTTCGCTTATGTAATACGATACGCACGCGGGTGATTAAATAGCCCACAAAACCTAGCACGAAACTGCTAATGGCTAGCATAGCTGTCACGCCTTGGGCGGGCTCACCGCCCCAAAACCACACCACCACACCAGCAATAAACAGGGTTAGGAAAATAAAGCTGTGATTCATCAAGCGATTAGATTGCTCAATATGACTTATTTTAACTAAGGTTTCAGTCCGTTCACCTAACTCAGCCTGACAATGTGGGCAACTCTTGCTTTGGCTAGAAATGCGCTTCTGACAGGCTGGACAACTCATCAATGCCATAATTACTGACCTATTTTATCAATAACCGCTCTCATCGCGATAAGTGATGCTTCCCCAAAATACACACTGCGCTCAGGAGACCAACCTTGGAAAGGATCCGCAAGATTTGCATTGTCTTTAAAGGGCATTTCAAGGGTGTTTGATAAACACTTAAAGGTATTAGCGACCCAGTTACAAGCCACAGTTAAATTGGCTTTACCTGGCTCGTCTTTGTCGTAGCCAAATTCCGTTTGGAAATCTGCACTGGCAAGGCTTAACGCCGCAACAAAATCTTGCTGCAATGAAGCCAACTTATCGCTGTAATTAGGTATGCCTTCACACCCAGCTAAGAACACATAAGGCAGGCCTTCATCGCCGTGCACATCATAAAATAAATCAACACCTGTCTCGTGCATCTTATTCACTACGTAATACACTTCAGGGCTTCGCTCAAGACTGGGCGTTTGCCATTCACGGTTAAGATTGGCGCCAACCGCATTGGTGCGTAGATGACCACGAACGCTGCCGTCCGGGTTCATATTAGGCACTATGTAAAAATTGGCTTTGTCTAACAAGGCTTTCGATGTTGGACAATCGTTGTCTAGTAACTGGTTTAATAGGCCTTCTACCAGCCATTCCGCCATGGTTTCACCTGGATGCTGCCTTGCTGTGATCCAGATTGACTTCTTGCTCGGATCGTCATCACCCACTTTCACTAAGGTCATGTCACGGCCATCTAACGTTAAGCCTAAATGCTCAGTGCTCACTAAAGGATGAAGTTGCACTGCGCTGATAAGATCTAAATGACGCTCATAGCTGTAAGGGGTAAAGTAAGCGATTTGAATGGCTTCACAGTCCAGTTCAACACTGATGCTGAGTTTGCCATCTTTATATTCAGTAGGCAGACGAAACCAGGTTTGGCGGTCATAACTGGCCACAGCTTGGTAATCTTCCCAACCTTTTAGGTAAGATGCACCGCC
This sequence comes from Shewanella denitrificans OS217, assembly GCF_000013765.1. Taxonomy (NCBI): domain Bacteria; kingdom Pseudomonadati; phylum Pseudomonadota; class Gammaproteobacteria; order Alteromonadales; family Shewanellaceae; genus Shewanella; species Shewanella denitrificans. Next base: position 2,237,646 of record NC_007954.1, read on the forward strand.
TGCGTTGAGGATATTAAGGGTGTAGGTTTTTCCAATAGTGGCTTCGAAACGAAAGTTAAACCATTGATAAAACTCACCACCAGCATCTGGGCGAATAGCAAGTTGTATGTCATCTGGGTTAGCTAAACTAATGGTTTCAATATTACCACCATCAAAATTGGCGCTGATCCTCATAATGCTTCCTTAATTGTTAACTATGGCCTTCGCCTAGTTTCTAGGTATCTGTTGTCCATGAGACAAATGGGATCCTTTATTGTAGTTTTTTGTTATCCTGCATGCAAAGGCTTAATAAGCTCACTATGGCTCATTAATCACAGGGTTGAAGCTATAACCTTGCCCTCTGACAGTGTTTATCCACTCTCTGGGTAGGCTTAATTGAGTTAGTTTACGGCGGGTATTACTGACGTGCATGTCCAAATTTCGATCAAAACGCCCCAAAGGTTTGTTCAGTACCTTACGTTGCAACTCTTCTTTAGTGACAACCTCACCACCGCGTTCAAATAAATACTTAAACAGCCAAAATTCAGTTTGTGTTAACACCAGAGTTTGTTGCTGTGTATTAATCGTATAGTGAAGTTCGTCGAAGCTAATTGTGCTTGATATTGATTGCCTAGCCTTATCGACACGCTCTGCCCTTCGATGTATTGCATCTATGTTAAGCAATAACTCTTTGATGATAAATGGGCGTTTTAAATACATATCTGCCCCTAACTCTAATGCCTCTAAGCGTTCTTGGTCACTATTAGAGTATGCCAATGCGGCAACGGCACGCTGAGGATCTTGTAATTGACTACGCCAAAACTCATGACTATCGGCTTTGTTCTTATCTTGCAGCAAGTGTAGATCAAACAGCACTGCCACAAACTCGCATTGCGTCATTGCTGCTATGCCATCCTTTGCACTCTTGGCCCATATAACCTCGAAGCCTTGTTCAGACAGGCCAGCTATAAAAAACTGCGCCGTGTTCAATTCTTCAACAATGAGTAGTATTTTATCCATATTACAAACCACATAAACGATAACCATTTTCATTAAGATTACCATGTAGTTGATTGCTCAGCTAGGATTGACGGAAAATATTATAAAAAAAGCCTGATTTATCATCAGGCTTGATTGAAAATAACTCAAGAGTCTACGTCATAAGATTGAAGTGAATAACACGTAGACAAGGCCAACCTATTGCTGCTGCATTAATTGTTTTATGTATTTCACCGGGGCACTGCCATAACTTAAGAACTGTTCATGGAATTGCTTCAACTCAAACATTTCCCCTTGAGAGTGAGCCATGGCCTCACGTAAATCATAAATTTCCCTAAAACCTGCGTAGTAACTGGTGAGCTGCACTTGACTTAAGGTTGCTCGGCGCCACTTTCCTTCGGCTTCGGCTTGTTGCTGGAAGGCTTCTTGAGTCATAAAGTCTATGGCTTGTGCTTGTGTCATGCCCTTCACTTGAATGCTGTAATCCAAAATGGTGTTCGCAATGACTCTTAGATTCCACTTGTAGTACATCAACCACATTTCGGGCTCAAAATCGCCATAGCCCTGCTCTAACATCATACGTTCGGTATAGACGGCCCACCCCTCTACCATGGCGCCATTACCAAACAAACTCTTAATAAGACTTGGTGACTGGTTGGAATACACTAGCTGACTGTAGTGCCCAGGGATGGCTTCGTGAATATTCAGCACCTGTAAAATCCAGTGATTATATTCCCGCAGATAACTTTCAGCTGATTCATCACTCATGCCATCCAAGGGCGTGACATTGTAATAAGTATTAGCAGCTTGCTCGTAAGGCCCAGGCGCGCTTATGGACGCACCAGCAAAGCCGCGCATATACTCTGGCGTTTCACGCACCACTAATGGCTTATTGGGATCCAATGTGAGTAAGTTTTTGTCATTGACAAATTTAATCAGCTCAGGGATTTGTGCCCTGACTTCATCGACGAACTTATCCCGGCTCACGTGTTTTGCTGACAAGGTATCGATAAGTGCCTTAATGGCTAACTGACTATCAACAGGCTTAGGCGTCTTCATATGCTTAGCCCAGATTTTGTCTGTGATCTTAGCCATTTCAGCCTGCACGGTATTCTTGTCATCCAGCGCTTTATAATAAAGCTGCTTTGCCGTCATGCCTGACTGAATGTCAAAGGCAAACTTCTCTTCGTATAAGGTTTCGCCAATGCGAAAACTGCGAGCCGTTTCCGGCGTTAATCCCTTCTCAAGTTCAGTCAGCCAATCAATATGCTGTTTAATGGCGTTAACGCTGGCATCGAAACGGCTTTTGAATAGGGTTTTATCTTCATCACTTAAGCGTGATGCCATGGCTTTAGCCAGCAAATCATCAGAAAACACCGAAAACGCGCCTTGATTTTGCATGATGGCAAGTTGAGTGTGTTCTAGGGTGGGCTTATCGATATTCTCCCGCGCCGCTTGGTAATAGGCTGGCACATGTTCCATACGGGCAAGAACTGAGCTTAAGCGTTCATCTAATGGGGCAAATTCTTCATTAATCAGCTGAGCAAAACCGCCTGAGACATTGTAGCTCGACGGGTCCCACTGCCAAGACTTAAAGCGCTCCACTTCCCATTGCATGCTGCTGAGCAAATTGCTAACAAGTTCATAATCGATAAGCTCTTGGGCTGTCAGGGCGGCCTTATCAAACTGGGCGAGTTTATCTTGCTGGGCCTTTACAAAGGCGAGCGTGTTGTTGCGACCAGCTTCATTGGGGATTTCCAAGTAACCATCATTAATGTGCTTACCACTGTATAAGGCCCAGGTAGGCGATAAAGTCCATAATGCATCGATAAACTGCTCAGAAAAGTGAGCAAAGGTAGCAATTTCAGCCTGAGTCTGTGTGGTAGTCGCTGCATTGGGTGTCTCGGATGCAACCACCTCAGTTGCCTTGGGCGTTTTGGACTGAGTTTCACTGTCAGGGGCTTTATTGCAGGCACTTAAGCCGAAGATAGCCAGGCTTATGGCGAGTACAAGTGGCGCTTTTTTCATCTTGAGTCCTTGAATTATTAACTTTTTATCTGGATTGAAAGCTATGATTGCCCTATTCTCATCTTAACTTGCAGCGCTGGCAAGCCTTAGGTGTAACAAATTCAGCTGTATGTCATCAGTGTTTCATCGCTGTGTCATCACAGTGTTATCTCTATTGTTTTATTACTGTTGTTCTGTCACTTGAGTGCCCTAGCGTCTTATTTGCGGCTATTTTGTGCTAAAACGCCACTTTGGCCCGCCGAGAACACTCAGGAATACCATTATGCTCCATAAGGGAATATCACTTTTGCTTGCGCCGCTGTTGCTGTTGCAGGGCTTACAAGTGCGTCGTACAACACCAAGGCTTGCTGAACCTAAGGGTGAACGTATGGGCCAAACTGGAGACAATCCAAGCTTAAGTGTGCTTATTTTGGGGGATTCCGCCGCATTGGGTGTGGGCGTTGATAATCAACAAGACGCACTACTGGGTCAAGTGATTCATCATCTAAAACCTTTTGGTGAGCTGAGTTTCAGCCTATTTGCCAAAACAGGCGCCACCACAGCAAGTACTTTACAAACCCTAGAAAAAAACCTTCACGGCAAGCATCCCATTCTCAGTCAAGCGCATTTTGATATTATCATCACCTCACTTGGGGTTAACGATGTTACTTCATCCATAAGTTGCGATACTTGGCTTGATCAGCAAGAACAACTATTCAAACTATTAACCCAGCGTTATAGCCCAACCCACATTTTGGTCACGGCAGTCCCGCCGCTGGGATTATTTCCCGCACTGCCTAATCCATTGCGCTGGATCTTAGGCCAAAGAGCAACTCGCTTTAATCAAGCATTACAGCAATTACTGCTTATCCTAGGACAGCAAACAGGGAAGCCTGGGTTTGGCCAGCTTAACCACCCGACTCGCTTTAGCTTGATTAATTTGCCATTAGATAAGCCTTCATCAGAAACGAGCATGTTAGCCTTTATGAGGCAGGTGATGGCCGTTGATGGATTCCACCCTGGCCCGCAAATCTACACTGCATGGGCCAAACGCATTACAGAGGAGATTAAGCGGGATAACGGGTGAATGGGCTTGGTTTTTTTACCTTAACTTGCATTTGGTCCGGAATACGATTTGGAGAAGATTGGCGATAACGACACATGACGCGGATGAATTGGTTAGAGACTTAGCCATTCATTTTATCGATGAGTATCGAGAATGTTTTTTTCAAAGGAGCTGGGGGGATGAGTATCAATATGCCATGCTAGCATCTGAATTCTGTCCAAACGTAACTTTCTAGTTGAAAATATTGATGGTACATTTTACATATGACATTAATAGCAGGCTAAAAATCCTACTATTAATGTTTTCTTTTAACGGTTATATCAGCCACCAACATGGCGCGATAATATGACAGTTTAAACTTGTTGTAGATGGTGGCGAAATTCAAAAACTGACCTGTCACCGAATGCAATGCTAGGCTGCAATGTGATTACTCTTACGCCGTTGCGGGGCCTTCCGCTATAGGTAATTTAGCTGTATTGGTATTATCTACATTACCTTTCCAGCGGATCAAAATAACTAAGGTGATAATACTGATTAATACCGAAAACATACTTGCTTCTGGACCAAAATCACCACCTGTCATCCACTCTTCCATTCCATGAAAGACAGGCTTAAACCAACCGGTTTTATCAAATCCACTCACGCCAAAACCTAAAATATTACCTTGTGCCCAATTCCAGCCTAGGTGTAATCCAATGGGTAGAGCAAGACTACGTGTCTTTAGGTATGCTAAGCCAAGAACCAGTGACCCAATAAATAAATCAAGTGATGCAAACACTTGAGTCGTCCCCTGCATGCCTGGGTTTCCCCAATGACCTAGTACAAACAGGGAGGCGATCAATAATTGAGCCCCCCAAACACCGATGCCATCTATCAGTCGTTGAAATATGAATCCACGGTGCAGAATTTCCTCTACTAAAGATCCAACTAAAAACAAATAAAATCCATAGCTTAATACTTGCCAGTTTCTATTTTCATCGAGTTCAAAAGTGACGCCACCAACGAACCAAATTAATGCTACTGTGGCAAACATCATTCCGAGGCCTGCAAATGTGCCAACGAAAAAATGTTTGAACCAACGTTTATTGACTCCCATACCGACATCAGATAAAGATTCTTTGCGTACTTTGATACAAATCCAAGTGACCAATAATAGGAGAAGAAATGATACAGGCTCTAACATTTGCTCTGTAAAGCCTAGCTGTCCCAGCCCCTGCTTAATGGGTTTATAGATAGGCCGCGTAATTGCAACTAACGCAATAAATATTAAGATCCACCATCCATTTCGTACTTGATTATTATTAAAGAAAATGTTTTTCATAATTTTACCTTCTTTGAATATTATTATTTTTTATGTAACAGCGGCTAAAATACTAGTAAATTGAATAACGGCTTTAACCATGCTATATCTAGACAGACTTTAAAGCAAAAGCTGTTCCATTAAATAAATAACAATTAATATCAGTAGTTTACATTGTAAATGATGATTGTTACTACCCATTTATTTTTAATAAGTGACTGTTCCTACTATAAAGTAACTAAATTTGCCAACATGTTACTAACATCTAGAGAGCGATGTTTGTGCTGGCCAGGCGGATAAGTATCAATGATTTCTATCAGGGTAATTGACTGGCAAGGTGAAATGTATGCCTCTAACGAGATGAATAAACGAATGGTATTTAATACCAATCGTATTAATTATCTGGTCATTCAGCGGGAATTCAAAGGGGATTAATCAAGGCAGAGTTTTCCGTTTACTGTGTCATGGGCCATTATGGAGAACGTCTGCTTGGTGTGTGAAAGAAATAAGCGCGAATGAGAAAGTGCAACTGACAGGCATAAAAAAAGACGCCCTAGGCGTCTTTTTTTATTCATCTTTAAATAAAGTGGCGGTGACGGAGAGATTCGAACTCTCGATACGTTGCCGTATACACACTTTCCAGGCGTGCTCCTTCAGCCACTCGGACACGTCACCTTAATTCTGTGTTCAAACGGGAATATCGCCCTAACCAAATACCCTGCTGAACGGCGGCTACTTTACGCAAATCACCTAGGAGGGTCAAGCTAAAAAAACCTATTTTCAAGCGTTTGCACAAATGCTGTGCAAACCTCGAGATAAATTGGTCAAAGGGCATCACTATTACCCTAATAAGGTTGGAAACAGCCCTTTCACACCGGCGGCAATCACTTCTATCCCCATGGATAGCATGAGTAGACCCATCAAACGTGTGATAACGTTAATCCCAGTTTTACCTAAGTATTTAAAAATTGCCGGCGCCATTCTAAATAATCCAAAACTGACTAGGCCTAATAATACGATAGTGACAAACATACCGACAAAGTTAGCAAAACTGTTATGACCTGCGGCGAAGACGATCACAGAGCTAATGGCGCCAGGCCCCGCCATTAACGGCAATGCGAGAGGCACTACAGCAACGGATTCCATCGCCGATGACTCCCTGTCCTCTTCTTGGTTGCGCTTGACTTCACTGAGCTTGCCTTGAAGCATGGACATGGCAATGATAGCGATAAGGGTGCCGCCTGCGATACGAAACGCAGACAGTGAGATGCTGAATAAATTCAGAATGTGCTGACCCGCAAGCATGGTCACTAATAAGATCACCACCACGGCAAAGTTTGCGACTTTACCAGTATGATTGCGCTCGACTTCAGTTTGATGGCTGGTTAGGCTGACAAACACAGGTAATAGCCCTATTGGATTAATGATCGCCAATAAGCCTAAGAAAAACTTCACGTAAATCATTATGTCCAATGACAAACCCTCTTTAAATAATCAGCACTCATGTATTCGGCACTGTTGTGATAGGCAATGTTGTAATAGGTACAGCACCTTGTTTCTAGGAGCGCTACTTTAACTTAAGTACGTCACTGACAAAAATGAGTTTTTTTCATTTTTTAACCAGTATCAGATAAGAAAAACTTATCAGTAAAGCAGGTTTTTCATCGCTACTAGGGCGGCTAAATATAGGTGATGGCATTTTAGCCTGCCGAAAACTAATGCGTAATGACCAGCGGTAAAGCCCTGCCTTAAGTAATAAAAAGTCATCACTTAATAAAAAGCTCAGTAAAGCGCTTCGCGACTATTCTTTCGAAACAAACCGCACAACTATAGCAGTGAAAACCCAAGTCAGGCTTATTTCCCATGCTTACCAAGCGAATTATTCACATGGAAAAAAATGGAGACCTAAGGTCTCCATTTTTTGCTTTATTTAGCTAAAATTCAGCTGGTTACTTAGCAGTCCAGCGGTCCATCCAGCCTAGTACATTGTTATACCATTGCTGCAGGTTATCTTGATTTAAAATCCAGTGATTCTCATCCGGAAACATCAATAACTCTGAAGGAATACCTTTACGTTGCATATAACTGAACGCGGCTAAGCCTTGGCCATAAGGGACACGGAAGTCTTTCTCGCCATGAATGATCAGCATAGGTGTTTTCCAGTTTTCAACATAGTTCACCGGATTAAACTTCTCGTACAATGCCTTGTTATCTGAGTAAGGTCCACCGAAATCATATTCAGGGAACCATAACTCTTCAGTCACATGGTACATGGAACGCATATCAAACAGACCAGCATGGTTTACTAGGCACTTAAAGCCTGTATTCCAATGGCCTTGGATCCAGTTCATCATGTAGCCGCCATAAGAGCCACCTAAGGCACAAGCATTGGTTGCATCAAGCCAAGGTTGTTGCTCAGCCACAGCCGCTAAGCCTTTTTGTAAATCTTCTAATGGCTTACCGCCCCAATCTTTAGAAATGGAGTCAGTGAATGCTTGCCCATAACCGGTAGAACCGTGAAAATCCACCATCACTACGCCATAGCCCGCACCCGCCCATAGCTGTGCGTTCCAGCGACCGCTAAAGCTGTTACCAAATGATCCTTGCGGGCCACCATGAACTAAGTAAGCAATGGGGTATTGTTTACCTTCTTCGAAGTTCGTGGGTTTAATCCAATAACCGTGTACAGTCTCGTCGTTCCAACCCTTAAAGTTGAATTGCTGGTATTCACCAAACTTGATGTTAGCCAGCTTGTCTTTGTTCACTTCGGTGAGCCGAGTTAAGTGCTCACCTTCTAAGTTGATTTTGTATAAATCGCCAGGCTCTGTCAGGCTAGTGTTATCGAAAATAATGCCTTTGCTTGTCACCGCAACTAGGTGGCTACTGCCCTGGTTGTAGATAGGACGCACATCACCAAATTGAGTGTTAACTTCAAATATGGAGACTTGGCCTACATCTTGAGCCGTGACGTATAAGGTACGACCATCACTGCTGAAGTTAATCGAACTCGGACTTCTGTCCCATAAAGGCGCCACTTCTCGTTCATCACCAGTGGCATTGTCACGAAGCATGATTTTATAGCGGTCTGCTTCAAAACCCGGTTTGCTCATCGCAAGATAGGCTAAATAACGGCCATCGGCAGAGAAGACAGGTTGTGCATCCCAAGCAGCGTTACTTGGGGTTAGATTCGTTGTTTCACCGCCCTTCACACTCACTTGCCATAAATCATAATTGGTGGTCCAAGCTTGATCTGTACTTGGCGCTTTAGCGCTATAGACAATGTGCTGTCCATCAGGGGTGAAGGTCACTTCTTCCATGCCAGAGAATGGCTTAGGCGGCGTTTCTGTGTCCCTGCCTTGGGTTACATTTATGGCTGTGGTGATCTTATTGCCGTTTAATGGCGCCACAAATAAATGATTACGAGCGTGATCTTCCCAAGTATCCCAATGGCGTACCATTAACTGCTTGTATTCACGGCCGGTAGTTTTTTTATCTTTCTCGGCTTGAAACTTATCTTTAGAGCATTGAAGGTCTTTACACTCAGGGAAAACCCGCAGGGTCATCACCACTTGCTTGCCATCTTGTGACAACTTGTAGCCGTTGACGTCTAAAGGTAAATCTGTGACTTGGATGGCTTCGCCGCCGTTAAGGGCTAACTTATATATTTGGCTTGAACCTGAACGGCTCGCCATGAAATAGATAGACTTTCCATCGGGGGCAAAGGTCACATCAGACTCAGTGCCAGCAGCGCTGGTTAGCTGCATAGGCTTAGCATTTTTATCGCTTAAATCCAGCAAATAAAGATCAGAGCTTGCTTCGTTGTTGGCATCTTTAATTTTAACGCCGTAAACCAGCTTAGTGCCATCATTAGACACAGCAGCAGAATGAAGTTTATTAAGGTTAACCAATTGCTGAACATTGAACGCCGTCGGCGCGGCTGCCTGAACTGAACTGCACAATCCTGCAGTCATCAAGGCAAGTAAAAGAGAGGTTTTTTTCATTGTTATCGATTCTCTGTTATAAAAATGAGCGCAAGCAATAAAGACTGCACTCGAAATAATAAAAAACTGTAAGCAGACTAGCCAAAACAAAACGCTCAAGCAACCCTCTACTTGTATCAAGTTATGATAGAGGGCGACTCGAGCGCAGTGTATTACATCCAGTAACTTAACTTGCTGTTAGCTGTTAGCTATTAGCTTTACTGTTTTACTGTTAGCGATATTCACTTTCCATACCGCAGGGCCGGTTTCATGAGCATTTACGCCATTTGAATCCACAGCCACAGTCACAGGCATGTCTTGTACATCAAACTCATAGATAGCTTCCATGCCCAGATCGGCAAAGGCCACCACGCGAGATTTTTTAATGGCTTTAGACACTAGGTACGCCGCGCCGCCTACGGCCATCAAATAGACTGCTTTATGTTTTTTGATGGATTCAACAGTTTGTGGGCCGCGCTCAGACTTACCTATCATGCCCATCAAGCCCGTTTTTTCCAGCATCATGTCGGTAAATTTATCCATACGGGTGGCGGTTGTTGGACCTGCTGGGCCAACCACTTCGTCACGCACTGGATCAACAGGGCCAACATAGTAGATAAACTTGCCTTTAAAATCGACGCCTTCGGGCAAACCTTCGCCAGACTCAAGTAAGCTTTGAATGCGCTTGTGAGCCGCATCACGGCCGGTAAGCATTTTGCCATTGAGCAGTAAGGTATCACCACTCTTCCAAGTTTCGATTTCAGCTTGGGTGATGTTATCGAGGTTAACTCTGTGAGTATTCTCGCCCGCTTCACGGGTGATTTCAGGCCAATCTGACAAGGATGGCGGCGCAAGGTCGGCAGGCCCAGTGCCATCTAGATGAAAATGCACATGACGGGTCGCTGCGCAATTTGGGATCATCACCACAGGTTTTGAGGCAGCATGAGTTGGCACAGATTTGATTTTAACGTCAAGTACTGTCGTCAATCCGCCAAGTCCTTGAGCGCCTATGCCTAAGTTGTTAGCCCGTTCAAAAATATCTAAACGCAGCTTTTCTTCTGTTGTCACAGCGCCGCGAGCCTTAAGCTCATGGATATCTATGCTTTCCATCAATGACTCTTTTGCAAGTACGGCTGCTTTCTCGGCTGTGCCGCCAATACCTATGCCTAACATGCCAGGTGGACACCAACCTGCGCCCATGGTTGGCAAGGTTTTTTCAACCCAAGCGGCGATATCATCGGATGGGTTTAGCATGGCCATCTTAGACTTGTTTTCAGAGCCGCCACCTTTAGCTGCTATTTGCACTTCCACATGATTGCCGGGCACCATATCGATATGCACCACAGACGGTGTGTTATCTCGGGTGTTCTTGCGCGTGCCTGCAGGATCGGCAACGATTGACGCTCGTAGTGGATTATCTGGGTTTAAATAAGCTCGGCGAACGCCTTCATCAACCATTTCTTGAATGGTCATGTCGGTTTTATCCCACTGAACTGCCATACCCACTTTAACGAAGGTGGTCACAATACCTGTGTCTTGGCAAAGAGGACGTTTGCCTTCTGCTGACATGCGGGAATTTATCAAGATTTGTGCGATAGCATCTTTCGCCGCTGCGCTCTCTTCACGTTCAAAGGCCAAGTTCATTGCATCAACGAAATCTTTTGGGTGATAGTAAGAGATATATTGCAAGGCATCTTCTATGCTTTCGATGAAATCCGCTTGTTTGATCACAACCGAAGAAGAATGAGTTAAATCTGACATAATGGGGCGCTCCAGCAGCCATAGTGGCCGAACAGTTTATTATTCTTATAGAGTAGTTTAATAAAATTGGTATTAATCCTTTCAAGTTCATTATGATACTCTTTCCGCTCTTTTGGGGCTACATCACATTTTTAGATAGGGTAAATTCAGGCAAATGCGGGGCAATATTCAGTTAGCGGTAAAGAAATTAAACTGGCAGATCACCACACACGCCTTGTTTAGCCATGTCTCACACCAACCATGGGCTATTCTGCTCGACTCGGGTGTTTCATCACAAGCTGAACCTAAAAGCACTGGCTTACCTCTTGCCGATACACAAGCAGGCAGTAATCACTTAGATGCCAAGTTCGACATAATAGTGTTTGACCCCATAGCAACCTTAGTGACCCAAGGCACACAATCCCATTTTTGCGTACTTGACAAGCGTATTAAGCAAGCATTCAACAATGAGACAAACGAAAGTAACCCTCTTAGCTTTCTTAATAGCCTTAACGAGAGACTCTATCCACATCGCTTCGATTCAACCCTGCCCTTCAGTGGCGGCGCCGTTGGCAGTTTTAGCTATGATTTAGGCCGTCAGCTGGAAACTTTACCCGACATTGCCATGAATGATATTCACTTAAGTGAAATTAATATCGGATTTTATGACTTTTGTTTGATTTATTCCCACCAAGAAAAGTCTTGGTATGCCACGCATTATTTAGGTTCTGCAGCGTTAGATGCAGCAATTGAAAATATTCATCTAAAAATAACGAAAACCACTAGTCAGCCAGGTTCGTTACATGGCGCGTTACAAGACGCATTGCTTAGTAATGCTCCTCTGCCATTCAAACTCACCTCTGATTGGCAGTGTCAGCTCAGTCAAGCGCAATATAATCAAAAGTTCAATCGGGTGCAGCAGTATCTACTCAGCGGTGATTGCTATCAGATAAACCTGACTCAGCGTTTTAGTGCCGGCTATCAGGGTGATGAATGGCAGGCCTATCAAGCATTATCAAAGGCTAATTGCGCGCCTTTCTCAGCCTTTATCCGCCTAGAAAATCACAGCCTACTGTCCATTTCACCTGAGCGTTTTATTAAGCTTGAAGGCAACAGCATAAGCACCAAACCCATTAAGGGCACACTGCCAAGAGGGAAAACCTTAGAAGAAGACAAGCTAAATGCGTTTCGGCTGCAAGCCTCTGAAAAAGACAGAGCTGAGAACGTCATGATAGTGGATTTGCTTAGAAACGACATTGGCAAGGTCGCAAAAGCTGGGTCTGTGGCTGTGCCATCACTCTTTGCCATAGAAAGCTTCCCGGCCGTGCATCATTTAGTCAGTACAGTCACAGCGACACTCAAACCCAATTACACAGCGACAGATCTCTTGCAAGCCGCCTTCCCTGGTGGGTCTATTACAGGGGCGCCTAAAATTCGCGCAATGGAAATTATCGAAGAGCTTGAGCCCTCAAGACGCAGCCTTTATTGCGGCAGTATTGGTTACATCAGTCAAGATGGCAAGATGGACACCAGCATCACAATACGCACTTTAGTGGCTGAGAGAGTCGATAACACTGGTAGGGATAACCCTCAAATCTATTGCTGGGCGGGAGGCGGTATCGTCGCCGATTCCAACGTCGAAGCGGAATACCAAGAAAGTTTCGATAAGGTGAGTAAAATATTACCCATTTTAAGTAGTCTGTAATTCTCATCTGCCATCGAAATACCTAACATGAGATATTGCGTATCAAAAGTGTTATATTCTTCGAGCCTGCAATACAACAAGCTTACAAATAAATGGATAAAACAATGCCAGTCAATTTAACTGACTGGCATTGTACTGAGACGTTTTTGAGTACGCTTACACTCTATTTGTAACAACAGGTGTCGTCATCACGTTTTACGGTGCAGGTTGAGTAACCGTGTTTTGATCTAAAGTCACTGCCGTGTGGGCTAACAAGCGTCCAATCACTGACGCACCTGTATTCACTATGATTACTTTTTCTGCCAAAACTACACCTTCAAAATGGGCTGTAGTACCTATTGTTACGCCAGTACCACCTTCAACTTGCCAGAAGATGTTCTTGGCTTGTGCACCACCTTCGAGTATCACCCTAGAGGCCGGTGCTTGGGTAATGTCGCCAGATATTTGGAATATCCATACATCATTGGCCGCGCCAGTTAAGGTGACATCGGTTGAAATCAACACACCTGTGCTCCACTTATATAAACCAGGCGTTAAGGTTCTGCCACTGATATCACCTGCATGCAGTTCGGTAAAATCAGGTAAGGTTCTGCCTGCGGCGTCGTTATAGGCAGTGCCCATATCCAATACAGCATTAGCGACTAAGGTATTATCTGGTGCAGCGCCTTTAAAGCAGCTCACATCCCCACTGCCCGTGTACGCGGCGTTCGAACCATAAATAATACCGGTTATTTCATGACAGAACACATTATCCATGGCAGCAGCGGTAATTGGACTTGCCCCCATGTTGCCTGTGATTGCAGAGGTGGGTACGTTGGTGGTGCCCGTTTTCGTTAAAATAACAAAGTTAACTGCAGTTCTTAAATCAACAGCGGCTGGACCTTTTGCAGCAACTGCGCTGGTGGTAAAACTCCAAACGTAATCACTGGCTAATGGGTTTGCAGGTGTTGCGAGATCGGTTATCGCTGTCGTTAACTTAGCGGTATAAAGTGTACTCGCTGCTAAATCTTCAGTGGGATTAAAGGTAATTGAGGTGCCCGCATAGCTTAATTTACCCGCTACTAGATTAACGCCGTCTGTGACGGTGAAACTCGTATTGTTAATGCTTGCTGGCGCTATTGCTTCACTAAATTTGGCCACTATATTGCGATTTAGTGGAAAATCAATGGCGGTATTCAGTGGGTCAGTCTCAATCACTGTCGGGGCAACAACATCAGTCATCACTGCCGTGGTAAAGCGCCAGATATAATCATTGGATAATGGCATACCTTCAGCACTCATCGCCGCGGTAGTGATGCTGGCGGTATAAACCGTAGAGGGGTTAAAGTCACTGTTTGGTATAAAAATAGCGCTATTACTATCGGTATCCAAACTGACGCTACCAATCACAGGCACTGCGTTTGGGGCTGAGAGTGTAAAGCTTGTGGTATCTATGGTTAGCACATCCATTGGCTCGCTGAACGTGGCAACGAGGTTATGGTTAATGGCGACCTCAGTTGCTGCGTCTAGCGGATTGGTCAGTGTGATTGTTGGCGTGCTTTTTCCGCTGGTAAAACTCCAAACAACATCGGCAGCTAGAGCCTGACCCGCTGCACTTTTTGCGGCACTGGTAATTGTCATTGTGTAGGCCGTACTTGAGGCTAGTGAGGTCAACGGTGTGAAGACTGCTGTCTTGCTTGATGCATCTAAACTCACAGCTCCTGCCACCGGCTGTGCACCCAGCGTCAACTGAACACTCTGCAGATTGATAGTTGCTGCATCCATGGCTTCACTGAAATTTGCGCTGACACTAGTATTTATTAGTACTTGTGTTGCCATATCCACAGGGGTAACTGACGTTACCGTTGGAATAGTCACCACAGGCGGGAGTGGCTCAGGTGCCGGTGGTGTATCATCATTGTTGCGACAACCGAATAATAAGGTGCTCATCAATAGCGTCGTCAGCCATAAACTGCGACTGATTTTTGTATGGGTAGTGTTCATTAATTTGTTCCTGTAGGTGTTTTACGTTCACGATATTGATCGCCACTGAAAAAACGTTTCGCTTGCTGGCAAACTAAACAACACTTAGGAAATGTGTTTCACTTTCAATATCTGAAGCTGTAATGCTAAATCGAGAAACTCATTGTTAGTCACCATGAGTTAATTGGCGTGCTGAACCCATTTTTTTTCAATGTGTTAAGACTGTTTAATATCAATGCTATTTATACACTTTATTAACATGCTGTACTGTATGCTGGCATACATAGCCCCTACTTTTTTCAATTAACGAACATGTTTCTCCCTTGAGCAAACAACGCTCGAACCGAGGCATATTGGCGATTAAATGGTTAGTGGCAATTCTGATTAAATAACATGAATAATGTAAAAAAGGAAAAGTCCCAGCGGGACTTTTCCTTAAAAAATTGAACACTTGTTCTTGCTTACATTGGTTTGGATTACTGGGTGGGTTGAGTAATCGTATTTTGATCTAAGGTCACTGCGGTTTGGGCTAATAGCCTTCCGTTGACACTTGCCCCCGTATTGACAGTAATGCCCTTTTTAGCCAGAACAATGCCTTCAAATTGTGCCGTGGTGCCTATTACCGCACCTGTGCCGCCGCCAACTTGCCAGAAGACATTCTTAGCTTGTGCGCCGCCGGTTAAATAAATGCTGCTGCCATCGGCCATTAGCACATCGCCGGCTACTTGGAATATCCACACATCATTGGCTCCGCCGTTAAGAGTGACATCTGTCGATACTAATACATCAGTCCCCCATTTATACAAACCAGCGGATAAGGTCTGACTACTGAGATCACCTGCATAAAGTTCTGTAAAATCAGGGGTCGTTCTGCCTGCTGCATCGGCATAAGCAGTGCCCATATCCAGTACTGCGTTAGCTACTAAGGTGTTATCAGGTGCGGTTCCTGCAAAACAACTGCTATCGCCACTGCCGGTATACGCCGCATCTGCGCCGTAAACAATGCCCGTAATATCACTGCAAAAAACCGTGTCCATGGAGGCGGCTGTAATAGGACTTGCCCCAATGTTTCCTGTGATATTGGATGTCGGCACATTAGTGATACCGGACTTAGAAAGGATTGCCATGTTGCCAGCAGATCTTAGGTTAACAAAATAGGGGCCCGCGGCAGCGTCAAGACCTGTGGTGAAACTCCACACATAGCTTTCAGCTAAGGCATTCGCTGGGATTGCCAAATCAGTTATTCCAGTCGTGAGTGTTGCGGTATAAATGGTATTGGTTTCCAAGTCAGTGTCAGGTAGGAAAGTCACTGTGGTGTTGCTGTAGTTGATGGTGCCTGTGACTAAGGTAATGCCATTCGACAAGGTAAAATTGCTAGTGTTCACGCTGTTTGGTGCTAAAAACTCACTCATTTCAGCTGTAATACTGCGGTTAATAGCAAAATTGACCTCTGTATTTAGCGGGTAGGTCGCCTTTACGGAGGGCGCAGTGGTATCCGGCGCTGCTGCAGTCGTGAATGACCAGACTTGCTCATTCGCCAATGGGATCCCTAAGGCACTTTTAACCTCTCGGCTAATCTTAGCTGTATATAGGGTGGTGGCAGTAAAATCATTGCTAGGAGTCAAAATTGCGGTATTACTGGCGTTATCTAAGCTGACAGTTGCCATTATTGGCGCTTCATTGCCTGTCGCTACGGAAAAGTTCACTTCGTTTATTGTGGCCGTATCCATGGCTTCACTGAACGTGACACTAATTTGTGAGTTAGTTGCCACATCAAGGGTCAGATCGGCAATATTGCTTGAAATGATGATAGGTGTGCTTTGTGCTGGCTCGTTATTATCACTATTACAACCCGCCATAAGCGTCGTCAGCAGTATGCTTGTCATCCATAGGCTACGGCTGTCTATTCTGTGGTTCACTTTCATTGGGTTTATCCTTTTGGTAATTGAATGCCGATAAAAACGAATATCTGTTTAACTGGATCCTTATCGACAGCCTAGTTATACAGGGCTCTATTCAGCTTCACTGTATGCCGGCATACATAAGGAAAATTTTTATCTGGGGAAAGCGAGCAAAAAAAAGTCCCTGAAGAATGGGACTATTAGTGGGAAAGCCGAGCCACGGATGAAGATTGCATTCAGCTACTGGGTTTTGCTCGTTTGGGTATCGGTCTTAGTCTTGATAAATTTTGCATCTGCTAATAAACCATCAGACAATAATCTATCTAACTCAGTTTTGACGACTTGGTAACATTCGCAGCTCTTCAGTTCAAGTTTAGCCCGATCCAATACACTAATGTGTCCTCGCCTATAGCTAATAACCCCTGCTTGTTGCAATTTACCAGCAGCAAGACTTATGCCTTCGCGGTAGACTCCCAACATGCTGGCCACTAATTCATGGGTCATGACTAACTCATTGGTGGGCATGCGATCTAAGGTCAATAACAACCAACGGCAAAATTGCTGCTCTAAAGAATGATGACGATTACACACAGCTGTCTGTGACATTTGGGTCATTAAAGCTTGGGTATAACGCAGCAACACCCGCTGCAATAAACCTGAACGATCAAACTCTCGCATCAAAATTTTCTTATTCAAGCGATAGCCATAACCCGCAGTCTGCACCACAGCTGAACTTGCCGTGGTATTGCCCCCCATAAATAGAGACACACCCACGACACCTTCATTGCCGACCCCAGCCGTTTCGGCCGTGGCGCCAGATGAAAGCACATAATGCAGTGAAACAATGCAAGTTGTCGGGAAATAGACGTACTCTAATCCAGAGCCTGGTTCATAGAGAAACTCTCCAAGTGGCATAGGCACTAATTCTAAATGGTCACTGAATGACTCAAGCTCCACCTGCGGCAGAGCCGCCAGCAAATGATTTTGCGATGGGCTGTGCGATGAGCTGTGCAATACACTGGTCGATTGACGCTGACTCACATCAGCTGGTTTCATTAGCGTCATAATTAGCGACTCACGTTATGAAAAACAGCGGCTGTGGTAAGCTCGACCCCAAAACCACGGTAGCCGATAAAACGCGCCGACTGATTAAACATAGGCTCGCCACTGACCAGATATTGTTGCTGTGTACCATCGACATTCACACGGCTTAAAAGGTAATCGAGGAAGGGCTTGCGGGCGACAATCATGGTTTGTAATTCTGTGCGCTGCGCTTCATTCCAACCGCTGGATTTACCTTTAGCTTTAGCCGTTGAGGGCTCCATACTCGTTAAAGACCCCGTACACTCTGCAGCCTCTTCATAACCTACAGGGTTTCCGTCGGGGAAAGCCTCGGAGTCAAACCCTAATATCTGCTGAACCGGGCCTAAGAAACGTGTAAAAGTTCCCTGCTCATCTTGCTCCCAATACCAATCTGAAGCTAGCTCAATCAGGCTCCGGTAGCGCGCCTCACTGTCTTTTAATTCAAGGGTTCGCTCCTGCACAGTTTGTTCCAATTGCTGATTGTAGTTCTCGAGTTTTTTATACAAGAGACGAACTTCAAGCATATTGCGAATTCGAGTATTGACTTCAATAATATCAAAGGGTTTGGCAATAAAATCTTTAGCTCCTGCTGTCAATGCCCGTAATTTATGATCCGGTTGGGCGGTAATAACCAATATTGGCAAATAATCATTAATGGCCAGTTGCTTCAGCTGCTTCATTACCTCAAAACCATCCATCAGAGGCATTTGTAAATCGAGTAAAATCAAGTCGTAGTCATTGCTACGATGCAAGTCAACCACAGTCAATGGGTCCATCGTTGAATCTATACGCGTATAACCGGTTTCCGTAAGCATATCTTGCAATAACAATACGTTAGCCTGCTGATCGTCGACAATCAGAATGTGAGCCTGATGAATATCTTGTTCAGAAATCATAAATCATAAATCATACCTTGTTGGAATAGTCATAGGACTCGAAATGAAATGACCCAAAGTTATTCGCTAAGGGTAATATCATTATCTGCGGGTTCATTATTGCCATTGGTGAACGTCGAGTTTGCCCGGGCAAAATTCAGCGCTTCGATAAACTCAGAAATTCGGATGGGTTTAGTCAGATATCGTAGGAAACCGCAGGCTAATCCTTTCTCAATATCCCGGGGCATAGCATTAGCACTGATGGCTAACACGGGAATATGAGCCGTCAGTGGATCATTTTTAAGGATAACCAGAGCTTCAATACCACTGATCCCTGGTAAGTTGATATCCATCAAAATGACATCTGGCTGCTTAACCCGTGCCAGTGCGATGCCTTGATGGCCTTCTCTGGCACTTAACATAGTCACATTAGGTAAATCACAGATTATTTGCTGGACTAGCAGTAAATTGGCTGGGTTATCTTCAACATAGAGTAAGCTAAATTTACTTTCCTCTGCAGATATCTGTGGCATCAATTCAGCAGGTACATTGCTGTTGTTGACTAAATTAGGGGTGAGATCCCGCGCCAGTTCTATCCAGAATTCGCTACCAACCCCAACCTGACTCTTTACGCCGATAGTCCCGCCCATGAGTTCAACTAATTGCTTGGTGACAACCAGACCTATGCCAGTGCCTTCTTGGCTGCCACTTTCTTGCCCCAATCTATTAAATGGTTGAAAAAGTTGACTTATATTGGCTTCTGACAAACCATAACCGTTATCTTTTATGGTTATCCTAATGCGATCCTGCAGTTTATCTATCGCTTTTACCTCAGTGCATTCCACAGTTATAGTGCCGTGTTGTCGATTATATTTAATGGCATTGGTCAGCAAGTTGATCAACACCTGTTTCAAACGGGTGTGATCGGCATTGGCATGCAAAGCATGGGAAAAAGGCAGAAAGTTAAGCCTAATTTCACGCTTGAGTGCTTGTGGCTCTACCATAGCTTTACTTTCATTGATGACATCGATTAATAAAACCGACTCTCGTGATAATGACAACCGGCCCGATTCGATTACCGCTAGATCGAGGATTTCATTGATAAGCGATAGCAGATACCATCCTGCCTTGATGATCTGTTGAATTCTAACTTCTTGGGTATGGGTCAGCGTAGGTTGACCTTTTTCCAATAACTGAGCAAAACCTAAAATGGCATTAAGGGGCGTGCGCAACTCATGACTCATGCTGGATAGAAACTCCGATTTTGCTCGGTTAGCCTTCTCCGCGATAGCCTTTGAGGATTCAAGCTCAGCATTTTTGTCCTGTAAGGTCGCTGTGAGTTGCTCTCTTTCTTCCTCAACTTGGATCCGCGCAGTATTGTCAGTCCCTATGAGTAAGAAACCGATAATCACATTGTAAGCATCACGCAAGGCGGTCACTGAGACCACAGCTGGAAAGCGGCTGCCGTCTTTACGAATATAGGTCAGTTGATAAATATCCTCGATGCCGCGGCTGGCTTTAAATACCAAGGCTTCAAATCCAGGTGCTATAGAGGTTTCAAGCTCTTTACTGAGCTGTGCAGCTCGCAGCACCATTTCCTTGGGGTCTGATATATCGGCGGGGGTGATTTTATCCATCACTTCGGCGGCGGTATAACCTAGCATGCGCTCCGCCCCTACGTTAAATATTTGGATAACGCCTTTGGCATCCGTGGCGATACTGGAGAAATTGGCACTATTAAAAATGGCTCGCTGCAAGGCGCCCGCTTTAAGTAGCGCCTCTTCAGCACGCTTGCGGGCGGTGTTGTCTGTGCCTATTAAGAGATAACCGATAATATTATTATGGGCATCGCGAAGTGCGGTGACTGACACTATTGCCGGAAAAC
Source organism: Shewanella denitrificans OS217 (assembly GCF_000013765.1). Classification (NCBI taxonomy): domain Bacteria; kingdom Pseudomonadati; phylum Pseudomonadota; class Gammaproteobacteria; order Alteromonadales; family Shewanellaceae; genus Shewanella; species Shewanella denitrificans. The sequence goes on from NC_007954.1 coordinate 2,258,128, forward strand.
GGCTGCCATCTTTACGGATATAGGTGAGTTCATAAATGTCTTCAATGCCTCGACGCGCCTTAAACACTAACGCATCAAACCCCGGTGTAATTGGGGTATCAAGTTCATGACTCAAGGCTCTAGCGCGTATCACGATTTCTTGGGGTTCAGAAATATCCGCTGGGGTTAATTTATTTATCACGTCAATAGCCGCATAACCTAGCATGCGTTCGGCGCCGACGTTAAAAATTTGAATGACCCCCTTCGCATCCGTGGCGATACTGGAGAAATTAGCACTGTTAAAAATGGCATTTTGCAACGCCCCTGCTTTGAGCAGCGCCTCATCTGCACGCTTTCGTGCGGTAATATCCCGCGCTGCGGCAAATAATCCCAACACTTGCCCTTTGTGATCTCGATAAACCGAAGCGTTATAAAGCACATCGATAAGGCGACCGTTTCGGTGGCGTATTGTCAGCGGATAATCTGTCACTGAACCATTGGAAAAGGCTTCTCGATAGCCTTTATTGGCTTCATGGGGGTCGGTGAAATAATGTGAGAAATCCGTGCCTATTAACGCTTCTCTGTCCAGCCCAGTTGCCTTAATGGAGGCCTCATTGACGTCAGTTATCTTGCCACTAAGGTTAATTGTGACCAGCGGATCTAGGCTCGCTTCCAGCAAACTTCGAGCATATTGGGACGCCTGCCATAATTTGTCATCGGCTTCCTTGCGAGCACTGTTATCTGTGCCTATCAACAAATAACCAATGACTGCAGCGGTTGCATCACGCAAGCTGGTGACTGATACCATAGCCGAGAAGCGGCTGCCATTTTTACGAATTAAGGTCAGTGGATTAATGTCATCGAGATCATGTTTGGCTTTGAACACTAAAGCCTCGAAACCTGGCGCAATATTGTCGCCAAATTCTGTACTCAGCGCTGCAGCGCGGGCGACCAATTCTTCATTTAAGGTTATGACGGCCATGGACAGCCTATTGCAGACTTCATCACTGCAATACCCCAACATTTGTTGAGCTCCCATGTTAAACAGTTGGATGATGCCGTGAAGGTCTGTCGTCATGCTAATAAAACTGCGGCTATTATAGATAGCATTTTGGAATGTCTGATCGGTGACCTGATCAGGTACTAGGGAGTGAGTTCCGCCGTCTTGTATGGCTGAAGCCGACTTTATCGTTTTGAATTTTCTGATATAAACCCTTATCTATGAGCGCTAATTTTTAATCTTTGCTGAGAAACGCCCCTTGACCTACCCCTATAAAGTCTGGCGGGATAGCACAAAGTCTAATTTTAAAAAGTAGAAAATTCGCTAGCAATAATCCAAGTTGGAGATGAGCAAAGGGTCTGCGGCCTAGATGATGGCGTGCCTTCATCATAGTCTATATTCGGACTCTAACCTAAATATCAATTCCCTGATTAAGGTGCAAGATATTGGTGTTTCCCCCTTATGTACTTAATGACGAATATGGTGACGACATACAATCTTTAGTCTGATACTGAAAAAGCCGTGCATGACAACACTAGGCCAACGACGCCTTTCGGTATAGTGAGCTTATGTAACAGACAACTTAAGTGGTAAGGATATCGACAATTCAAGTCACTCAAGACATGACTGAATTTGCGTCAACAGTATGGTCTGATGTTAAATAAAAATTACAACACTCACCTGACTTCTTCGAGGGCGTGGCCATATTTAACTGACCACGACACTCCCAACATCGACAACTTTTTTGAGTTAAGTAGAGTACAAGGAATAAATCATGCTATTTATTGTGGCTATCCTTATTTATTCCATCCAAGCCTGCAAAAATACAAAAAATTAAATCTGGTAAAAACACTTTAAACAAAAACCAAGAAAATAATAAAGAGAATATAGATAAAGCGATTACATAAAAACCTCCTAGCATCGGAGTGCCTTGAATTACAGCCCCCAGACCGCCACTTAAACCAACCAATCCAGCTGTAGCTTTGCCAGCCCAATCATAAAATGAGTCAAAACGCCCACCATTTAATGACAATGAGACATGTTTATCAGGATGAAAATAGAATGTACCTGGTATCACTCGCTGTTTCTTAGTCGATTCAATATAACCACCCGATTTAAATCGAATAACCAGTTGATATATAGAGAAAAAAACTAATGCTAACATTGAAATACTATATGCCCACTCTGCAATCCCGTAGAAAGAGACAACAATGTTTATCATCAATACATTATACGACAACGCAAACAGTGTAATAATATTCGTCCAAATCAAATATCCAACATTTAAGCGGTTATTAAAAATAAAACACAAACCACCTAGCGCAACTAAGAGCCACCAAGTTTTTAAAAAACAAAACAGTAATGGTTCTACATTATCAAGTAATGGGGGGTAGATCATTACTATCCCCACAAAAAACAAAGCCATTACTGACACACCAGATGAAAGATAAACACCTTTTTTCACCTCTGAATTAATTAACGCCATCCAGCCTCTTTATATACATCTTCAACATGATAAGCAGCATAAATGCCCGCAGCAGTACCCACCAGAAACCCAATAACATTACCAACAACAGGAATAACAGTCCCCCCTGCGGCTCCGACTGCTGCACTTACCGCGATTGTTGTTAGTATCCCTGCTGAAGACGCTACAACTCCAGAACTAACACCTTTTATCACATCAAGCCCTGCATCTTTTGCAAATTCAGTGCTTGCAAAATGTTTATTGTCATCAATAGCATACTGGAAAGTTGTTCCTACGACAGCCAATGGCGCCCCCCAAAGGCCACCAGAAGCTGCAGCCCTAGCAAGATTGGATGGTGCATGAGTTAATACATTAGCAGCCTTCCACATCTGATGCTTACCCTGAGAATTATTCGCGGCATAACCCATACTCACTACCGGTTTACCATTTTTACCTGCTGTAGGGTCTATAGTCCCATACACAAAACCTGTTCCTGCTGGTTTTTTTAACGCATATGAAACATTACTTTGATTATAACCAAAAACACCAAATTTCCCCTTTGAGCTAACAACAGATTGACCACTATATGCTGAAACAGCTTCTTGTAAACCAGTGACAACATTAAAAATAGCGCCTGGAGTTGACTGTCTACCTATAGCCTCATTAACATATGGGGATATGTTTTCTAAATCAACCCAACTTTGATTTATTTTTTCCAACCAATTTTGTTGTGAAGCTGTTGAAGTTACGTCTGTTGTTTTATTCTCCCCTCCATCTGGGAAAACATAACCGTCAACCCAAGGTCCTGGCCCTCTAGGTACGACATCGTTAGGGACTGGCACATCTGTCAGAGAAATTTCCGTGCCTTCACCAAGTAACATCTTGGCATTCGCCAGAGTCTCTTTAACCTTAAACATCTGCGCTTCATGACGCTCAGTTAATGCTGCTAAATCGGCTTTTAATTCAGCACTCGTGACATTGGCTTTTTCTGCAATACTTTGACGTCCATTTTGCATGCGTTCAACGTCGGCCTCGTTACTGGATTCGATAGCTTGATTTTGTGCGGCAAGTTTACCAGCGGTGTCAGTCGCTAACTGTTTCGTCATGCGATTTTCAGCGGCAGCCTGAGAGGCCGCAAGCTGGGCATTCACCCTAGCTTCAATTTTCCGGCTCACCTCTTGCGCTAACTTGGCAGTATTTTTCTCCATCTCGACTCGATTTATGCCTGCTTTTGCTTGGCTACGGTTGATTTCAGAGCCGACGGAATTACCAAAGGCATTCATGGCCACTTGCTCACAATAAATCAGGCCAGCCACACAATAAATCAGGCCCAATAAATCAGGCCAGCCATGATAAAACAACAACATAATGCACTTTGGGTTTACGCTCAAGTCACGGTAAGTCACTGAACAGCGAAAAGGCTAATATGGTTGGGAACAAATGAATAAGGATGTGCTTAAAAGGGTTACTTGACTGAAAAACGGTGATTTTTAGCAAGAGTAACCCAAGCCATTCTCTGGTTGGCCATTTTGAAGGGTAAAGCCTATGAAATAGGCTTGAAGTCAGCCTGCTTTTAGGTGCTGGCAACAGCTGGCGAAGTGTCGGCGACGTTTTTCTAGATGCTCGCAATAGCGCGTCAGCTCTTGAAGTGTGCCCACGGGGCCATGAAATAACTTACCAAATTCTGTGGTAAGTTTGAGCCAATTTTCTTGAGGGATATTCAATCGAGTGAGTAACTTAGCGCTATTTGTGCTGATTGCACCTCGCTTGTCGTTGCGAATAATACGTCCAGTATCGTCAACCAGTTCAAGATAATCTTTCAATGCAAATGCAATACCTTTGGGTTGGTTTTTACGCTCATTGCCAATGAACGGTAGCAAGTTATTAGGTTGCTCTCCTTTCAAGGCAGCCTTTATTCGCAGTTGAATACTGGTATGGTCTGAGTACTCTGGGGTATCTGCCATCTTGGCTCTGATGGGATTGAGGTCGACATAAGCCATGCAAGCGAGTACAGCAGCCTCATCAAGCAAAGCTTGCGACTTAAAACGCCCCTCCCAGAAACGACCAGTGCAGTTATCTTCTTGATTTGCTTGTCTTGCTATTGGCTCGTTTAAACAGCGCATGAACCAAGAAATATCGCTTAATCGGCTGCGATATAAAGCAACTGTGTGACTAAGCTGCAACTGTTCATAATCTTCAAGCGTTTCACCCTGAGCAAACTTTTTGGTTGTATCAGTACCCTTAAACAATTGATGCCAATGGCTTATTACCTCAACATCAGACCAGCTGTTAGCTTGATAGATGTCGATACTGAGCACAACATGCAAATGATTACTCATCACTGCAAAAGCTGCTACATCAATCGCGAAAACCTCCGCTAATTTAAGCAGTTGAGCTTCTACCCAAGCACGTCTGTGGTCGTAGTTTTTACCAGAAAACATATCATCGCCGCAGAGAAAAGCACGGCGAATAACGCGACTACAACAATGGTACATAGGAGTGTCTTCCACACTCACCTGACTTCTTCTAGGGCGTGGCATATGCTCACCTTCGTCAATGTCTGTTCAGATTTTAAGCTTAGTTTAAAATCTGGAGACTCTCCAGTAACATGGATGGCCCTTTATTATTATTTGCTATTTATGCTGGGTGGCCACTATCTTTATTTGCACATTCATTCCTAACCTAGATGGCTCCTTTTCTTTTCTTTTCCTTGCCTCAGTCCAGTCCATTTAACTAAAGCAATAAACACCAATAATATAGGGCTCAAGCTTAATCCAACAACTGTAAAAATTATAGTCGCTATTATATAAAACCCTTTCGCATAGATTACTAATGCACCAATAAAAATAGCTAATACAAAGCCACCCATTAGAATAAACGACTTTATTAGATTACGAATAGTCATCCTTAATGCCAAATTTTTAGCTATTTCAATGAAGGGATTATAATCAAGCTGTATTCTCTCAGACTTTAATACTGTTCGAATGTAAATGAAAATAATAACAACATATGAAATTAATATTGGTATCGACACAAGTAATTCTATCTCTTTACTTGCACCATTTTTTAAAGAGTAAAATGTACCAATAGCAGCTAAAAACAACGAAGGTAGCAGACTAGTAAGAACACCTTTTTTAAAGAAACTTACATGCTCATAATTCACCAGAAGACAAGTACGACTCATTGGATTTAAAAAACTAAACCAAACTTCTCCGCCGTGTACATGTACACGGCTTCGAACTTCATCTGCGGAGTCTTGCATTGCAAACGTAAAATCACTCATTAAACCATCCAATAACTTCTCTTGTTGTGTTTGTTACCGCATTATTTACCTTCGTACCTAAACCGCTAAATGTATATGTTAGAGTCCCCACTACACCACCTACTGCCCCACCGACTAGCGCTCCTGGTGCAGCGCCAACTCCACCAAAGAAAGCGCCTATGCCAGCTCCTATAGAAGCACCTGCCATCGCCCCAACTTTAAATGAAGCTACACCACCGCCTAACTCTACCGCTGTACCTAAAGCCCTAGATCCTACATTTCTAGATGCGGCATCTAAACTTAAATCATTCTCTACAGCGTAATATACTTCAGATCCCAGCTGAGATGCAGCATATACCCCAGGTGCGTATTTCGATACTGCACTGACACTTGAATAAACAGCGGTTCCATTCAGTTTAGCCAATAGTTCAAAAGATTTTGCGCTAGTAATCGGCGCATATGTATTCGCTGCTTTACTCAATGGCACTGCTACATTTTTCACATAATCAATACGCAACGCGTTAACAGGAATCCCCTTGCTAGAACTAAGCATGTTAATTATTTTACTACGAGTACCAAATTCACTAGCTATTTTACCTGCCTGTGCAATTGAACTAGTCCAATCTGAGGCTAAAGATAGATTATTTATGAACTTACTTTCTTTAGGGAAAACATAACCCTCAGCCCATGGCCCTGGGCCTCCCAAAGCTGAAGCAGGTGGGGGCGTAGTTGTCGTCGTAGGGAAAACATAACCGTCAGCCCAAGGTCCTGGCCCTCTAGGTACGACATCGTTAGGGACAGGGGCATCTGTCAGAGAAATTTCCGTGCCTTCACCAAGTAACATCTTGGCATTCGCCAGAGTCTCATTCACCTTAAACATCTGCGCTTCATGACGCTCAGTTAATGCTGCTAAATCGGCTTTTAATTCAGCACTCGTGACATTGGCTTTTTCTGCAATACTTTGACGTCCATTTTGCATGCGTTCAAAGTCGGCCTCGTTACTGGCTTCGATAGCTTGATTTTGTGCGGCAAGTTTACCAGCTGTGTCAGTCGCTAACTGTTTCGTCATGCGATTTTCAGCGGCAGCCTGAGAGGCCGCAAGCTGGGCATTCACCCTAGCTTCAATTTTCCGGCTCACTTCTTGCGCTAACTTGGCAGTATTTTTCTCCATCTCGACTCGATTTATGCCTGCTTTTGCTTGGCTACGGTTGATTTCAGAGCCGACGGAATTACCAAAGGCATTCATGGCCACTTGCTTGAAGTTCCATGAGGGCCTATCGGCGCCTTTGAGTATCGCCTTGCCTAGGGCATAACTGGCGCCAGCACCTACAATGCCAGTCGCCGTATCCCTCACGGTATTTTTCCAATCGAAGCTAGCCGTATCACTGCCGCCCAATTTAAGGCTGCCCATCAAACTTGCCATCGTATCTGTGGTCATCGCGGCGGTGGATAATACAGACACAGCCACATTACCCCAGCTGAATGAAGTATCGATGCCGGCGAGTTGATTGATTCCCACATTCGCGGGGACACTGAGCCCCGCTTGCCAAATCTGACCGGCGCGGGATAGTTTTTCCGTGCCATTGGTTACCGTCGTTAATCCTGCAACTTCCCTTAGGCCTGTGGCAATGCCTGCGGTTGCCATTGAGGTGACCCCGCCCACTAAGGCTTTCTTCAGTGAGAAGCTGTCGACCACCCCCATGGCCTTGCCCACCAGTTGGCTGGCGGCGCTGCCCACAAACCCGCCCACAAACGCTGCGGCGGCAATCGTGGCGGCACCGAAACCAGCGGCAATGCCTCCGCCCGTCATGATTGCAGCTCCAGCTGCCATCATGCCCCCTGCTGCCGTAGTCAGTGCTGGGGCCATTAAAGCTGCTGCGGCGCCGGCGGTAAAGACGGTGGCGACCACGGCCACCACTACCATGACTATCATGGCGATGCCACCACAGCCGCCTTTTTGTGGCGGAATGGGCGGTGGCGGGATTTCAGGTAATGTCGGGTTGACATCGCCCATGGCCGCGCCCGGGTTGTAAGGCCTGAAGGTTTCAGCGCTATGGTGTAAATTGGTGCTGGTCACATTAGGCAGTGTCAATGTGGTGCCTGGCGCAAGGCGCTCGGTGCCACGTAAACCATTGGCGTCTGCCAGCAAATACCACAGCGACTTGTCGCCCCATAATTGCGCGGCGATGCCCATCAAGGAGTCGCCAGCTTGTACCGTATAACTGCCACTGCTCACGCCACTTTGGCGGCCCACGGGCACATAGTTCGCATCGAAATCGGCGGCGATCACCGGACGGTATTCTTGCTCATTACTGGTGGACTTTTTCCGCTGGGCATCGGCCAATACCGTGGCATAGTCACGATAGCTTGGGCCATCATCACCTATGTCACCGATACCTATACCATTGAAGTAAAAGTAATTATGTTGCTTAGTGTACCTTGGGGTTTCTTCGTTACGGACTAAGACCTTGCCATCGAAACTGTTGACATACTTAAGTAATCGACCCGCATAAGTGTCTGTTGCCGTGACTAAGTTGCCATTGACGTCATATTGCAACTTAGACAAGCCATTGCCCCAGTCGTATCTGAGTTCGCCGCCAGTTTGACCGGCAACCTCAATTTTGACTTGCTTGTACGTGTCCCACTTTTCATAGCCGTAACGGGTCGTTTGCCCTGTGGTGTGCCACTTATTGTCACTCCATGAAGACGTACTGACACTGCTGTAAAGTTGATTGCCCAGCTTATCAGTACTGAAGGTCGAGTTAGATTTTTCTGTGTTGGTGCCATTTTTATCATAACGGCTCACATTCTCACTGATCTTCTGCCCTGCAGCGTTATAGGTGTAGCTGGTGTCTGAGGCCAACTGACCACGGTTATCCCCTGGATAATATAAATACGGCTCACCGTATTCCTCCATGCGGCCGCGCTCGCTATTGTAACTGCGCCAGCGCAGCACCGGGGCGGCGGCTGGGCGATATTCTTGTACCGACTTCAGGTAACCACCATCATAATAGGTCCGCACCACTCGCTGATCGCCGTCAATATCGACCTTCACCAACCAGCCAAATGCGTTATAGGTATAGGTTTCTACTGAGCCAGCGCCATTTTCAACGGTTTTACGGCGACCGCCACTGTCGTAACTGATTTTGACACCATCACCACGGACCACTTGGCCATTTTCCAAATCCCCCTTAGAGATAACCACACGGTTGACCGCATCATAGGTATACCAATGATCGACGTCGGCACTGATATTATTAATTTGGGTATAATCACTGCGAATGCGGCGGCGATTACCGACGGCATCATAATCATAGCGAATATCAAGGCCGCTATCGGTCACTCGGCTGAGGCGATTAAGTTCATCAAAGCTCGCCACGGTTTGCTGGCTGTAGACGGCTGAGCCACCGGCATCAAGATAGAAATACTCTTCGCCTATGGTGTTGCCATTGGCATCATAGTTAAAGGTGGCAAAGTTATTGGCACCGATATCGTCAATTTGTTTGCGCAAGCCATTTTCATAATAGCTATAGCGGATATCTTGACCGCGACTGCTGACCTGTAAATCAAGCTGACCTGTGGCTGAGCCATAGTAGAAATAGGATGTGGTGCCGCCCATGTCCTGTTTCCACACCATGCGGCCTAAGTAGTCATTATGCTCTAATGAAATATCCCCAGTGGCATGGACGGTTTGTTTAACCCAGCCACCATAGGTGCCTATGTCTCCTTGGAAGCTGTAGTTATATTGGGTTTCATAACCGGCGGGATCTATCCCTCGAATTAACCGTCCTTGACGGTCATATTCAAAATAACTGACATTGGCGTTGCCGGTGGCCACGTTATTAAAGCCGGTTTCATGCTTTAATTGTTGCCCTTGCTGGTTATAGACATAAATATCATCGTTACGACCCGCACGATCGACTTGAATAATTTGCCCGGTGCCATCGTAGCTGTAGCTCACAAAGCGGTTGTCTTTGGTCCTTTCACTGCGCATCTGCCCGTAGATGTCGTAGCTATAGCTTTGGCTGGTGTTATCGGCAAATGACTGTGAAACCAACTTACCCGCTTGGTATTGGCGAACTTGACGCTGACCATTGGCATCAATTTCACTCACTTGGTTACCTTGAATATCATAGGCATAACGGGTGCTGACACTCAACCTGCTGGTAATGCCGTTCTCAGCGGTCACCGAGGTGGTAGGGTCAGTCCGCTGGACCAACTGGCCTCGATTGTCATAGAGGTAGTGTGTGGTGTAGCCACGGCCATCTGTGATGCTGGAGATTTGACCAAAGGCATTATAGCTTTGGGATTTACTGCTCGCGTAACGCTTAAGATCGTTTAATCCCTGCTCAGATAACACTTGCAAACTTTGCAATGATAAATCGGGTTTAACCGTATTCGTGTGGCTGATTTGCGTCTGCGCCCCTAAGGTCATCATCCCCTTGGCGCCATTGATAACCTTACCGATGGAGTCGTTCGACTGGTAGTAGTACTCGAACTCACCTTGACCTAAACTGCTGACATCCACAGCAAAACGGCCATTACCCCCGTAATTAGCGATCAGCTTACTGAAAGCCCCGGTACTGTCTTTTGGGCGATAATAAAAGCTTAATCGCGTCGCTTCTGCGGGTTGATCTGAGAAGCTCACCAGTGCCGGCACGCTGTGGCTGTCCTTGGGGTTAGAGCGGGCGGTATACTGATTAACCTCAGGGGCTTCACCTTCCCAACCATAGCTACCGGTGAGGTTTTTATAAAACACCCAATTACCTTGAGCATCTTGCTTGAAGGTTTTAACACTATAGACAAACCCACGTTCCTTGATATTGCTTGTGGTGGTTCTACCGTGGGCTTTGACACCGTAGCGGTTGAATTCATCTTTGCCTGAGATATAGCTCTTAGGGCTATTAATACCTTGGAAGTAATATGAATTCTTGCTGATATCGACTTCACTTACCCCTTGAGAGCCATAGCCGGCAAACCCGGTATCCCACTCTAGTCTTAGCTTGCCTGAGTAATCATCCATGCCATCGAAAGTGAAGCTCATGCCATATTGCTTTAAGAATTGCTCAGGTTTGCGGTCTGAACCCGAGGCCATCAAATGGAATTTCACATCGATATTGCCCCCCATGGCAACTTGCGCTGCCCCACGGGAGAAGTTACTGCTGGGTACATTGCCGGTGGCAGGGGCCGCATTGGCTTGAGCACGCAGGTAGGCCAACTCAGGATCGATACTCTCGATGGCGTTGTTACGGGCATCGAAACGGTTAACGGTGAAGTGGAAATTGTGATCTTGTTTATTGGCCGCCAACATCCACGCCATGGATTTATCATCCAAACGTGTCCCTGTGGAGGTGACCACTAAGGTGGCATTGCCATTTTCATCATAAAAGAAGCGACGGTGCTTACCTTGATCATTACTGAAGGTAAGGCGGGCATTGGCATCATATTCATAGAAGGTGTGCTCATTGCCCATGGTCCCCTTGGCGACCACTTGGCCTAGCGTGTTATAGCGGGTGCTATGGGTCACATCATTGGCGTCTTGATGCCACACCTGACGATTAGCATCGTCATAGCTATAGCGCTCAACCAACCAGCGCGTCTGGCTATGCGCACCCAGTGAGGCATTTTGATAGGCTAAATAGGTTTGTTTCTCTCGCTTAACGATCACATTTCCATATTGATCATGTATGTAGATGATGTCGATATCACCCGGAGCCGTGAGGCGCACTAAGCGGCCTGAGTCATCGTAATAACGGGTGGTAATTTTATCGGCATCATCCATAGTGCCGACCGCGCCATAACTGTTGTCTTGCACATCTAAGACCTGGTTGCCCATGGCATCGAATGCCATGAAACGCGTCGGTGTCACCTGTTGGTTACTAAAATCGGTATAGCTAGAATCGGTGGACTTTATTTGACGATTTAAGGCGTCATACTGGAAGCTAACTTGGGTTTTTTCTCCGACCCAAAGGCTATTCTTAATGCCCCCCACTTCAGTCACGGTGACATTACCATTGGCATCATATTGATAACGGCTGGTGACATCTGCCATCCCATTGGTCACATTGCTGCCTGAAGGCGTGCTATAGCGCACATTTTTAACCTGTTGCTCAACCACTCGATTCAAGGCGTCATAGCTGAAGACTGTGGTGCGGTTATCATTTGTCTGTAATAACAGAGGTAAAATACTGCTGACTGGCGTATTGGCCGTTAAGCTGGCAATTTGTCCTGCGGTTAATGCTTTACTGTAGACGACTTCCTTTATGTTGTTACCATTGGCATCGTATTCTCGGGTTGAGACATAACCATCACCATTAATGGTGAGCACAGCAAGCCCATTGGCATCGTAATAGGTATATTGAGAAACACCTCGAGCATCTATGCTAATGGCTTCCTTGCCGGCTAAGTTGTAGACAATACGTGTCGAGGCATTGCTCTGACTAAAGCCTGAGGCCACCTCATAATAGAGCGCATCACTTTTGGACTCACCCACCAATCTCCCAGCATCATCATACTGGTAGCGAGACTCTTGGTAAGCGCCAGTGTTGGCCATATGGCGAATGACACTCTCGTTGTTTACATTGGTGACTTTATCATGATAAATCCGCTCAGCGACCTTTGAACCGGCACTATTATAATCGAAGGTGCGAAGGACATTGCTGCCATCCACCCAATGCGTTAACCGGTTTGCTTGGTCATATATTTTGACTTGGGTACGGCCCAAGTTATCACTGCTGCGCAGCAAGTTTCCTTGCAAATCATATTGACGCGTTTCTGTCGGGTAAACGCGGGTTTTCGCCCCATTGTTGCCATTGGCCACCAAACGAGAAGGATAAATAACCTTAACTTCACGCCCTAAGGCATCAAATTCATAACGTGTGGTGCTCTCTTGTGCTGTGCCAACCGCTTTGGTTTCACTTACCCTTTGACCTAGCACATTATATTCGTAACGGGTAAGGATTGAGCCGCTGATGGTTTCTCTCGTTGCGGCGTTGGTCACGATAGTGACTTGAGGGCTTTTAAGCTCAATTAAGCGATTCAGCGCATCATAGCGCTTCTCGGTTCTATTGCCATTCTTGTCAATGTGAGCGCTCACATTGCCGGCAGCATCATACTCATAGAACTGACTCTGCCCCATAGGATCAATCTCTTGGATCACTTGACCGAGATTATCGTAGACGTAGCTTGTGGTGCGCCCACTTTGGCCTGGACGCTGGGCAACCAATGCCGCGATATCAGCAATACTCGATTGCGCACTATAGCCGCCAGTTAACGCCACTTGATAGCGGCGCTGGATCTCAATATCTCCCCTAGCCGTATATTCATACTCGCTGACCACACCTAAGGCATCGATAGCAAAGTGCACACGATTGGCATCATCATAGATCATAATGCTCTGCTGACCCGCAGGATTAACATGACGGGTTATGCCACCTAAGGCATTGTATTGTGTGATAACTTTAGCACCATTGGCATCGGTAACTGTGAGCACTCTGCCAATTTCATCATAGGTCGTGATTTCGGCATATTCGAGTCTAGCCTGCTCTTTTTGCGCCGAGGTTAATTCATTAGCAAACTTAGCCCTAACACCTTGTGCACCGTTAACGACCCAACCTAAGCGCTGACGGGCTTCCAGGGCCCATTGACTGTCAGACTCGGCCAGTGCCACGCCATTTGCACTAATGATATGGGTTTGATTGCCAAAGGCATCATAGCGATATTCCGTGATACTTTGCGCCAAGGTACCCGCGGCTTTACTCTCTCGAACCAGCTGACCTTCACCATCATAGACAAACTGAGTTCGCCGCTCTTGTGCGGTCCCACTATGACTGACTTGTTCAGTAATTTGGTCTAAATGGTTATAGCTAAATTCAGTGACTAAGTGTGTTTGAGCGGTGACACCATCCAAATAAGGCACCACTTGGGTTTTACGCACCAGTCTATCTTCAGCATCATAATCATAACGTAGGTGGCTATCGCCTCCCGTACTGCTATTGCTGATAACCGTGACTTGCTGGGCATTCAGATGGGCACCCTGGGGATCAAAACGATTAACCGCAGTGGAATAATGAGTCTCATTAACCAACATGCCTTTGGCATTATATTGGTAATCAATCACCTTGCCTTGCGTGTCACTGATTGGCACCAGTTTACGGCTTATTCTGCCATTAATGTCGTAGCTGAAATAAGTACGTAACCCGCGCACATCTTCGGCATAAAGTTTATTGCCATTGATGTCATAGGCAAAGTTTTGCGTCTGACCGCGGCCATTATTGCTGCTGATGAGCCTATTTAAGCTGTCATAGGTTAAGTTTTCAATTTGATTAAAACGCTTAGTTGGACCGGGCACCCGGATAAACGCTAAGCGCACCGCCGCTTCATCGGCATTGACTGCCAGCGAAACCGGCACACTGGTGCGCTCTGTTCGCGTCACACGGCCAAGATCATCATAAGTGAGTGCCGTTAAATAACCGAGCGCATCGATGCTAAATAACGCATTGCCTAAATTATCGTACCACGCTTTAGTGACCACCGCAGAGGCGGGATTAAGCTGGCTGCGAACACTCGCCACTGTTTGGTAATTTTGCACTGTAACAGATTGTTTATACTGAAGAGTTTGAGTGATTCTATGTTGAGTATCATAGACGTACTCAGTCACAAATCCCTCACTGTTAATCGTGAGTTGCTGACGCCCGAGACCATCATACAAGGTTTGTGTCAGGGTATCGGCTTGGCTTGGACTTAAATTAAGATCGGCAGCCTTCAATACCTGAGAGAGATCGCTTGAGTTAATATTCGTCGGTGAACTATAACGTGTGGTACGAATTAACTGACTTGCTGGATTATATTCATAATAGGTCGCATAACCACGGCTATCTACGCTGTATTGCAGACGGTTTAATCCATCAAATATGTGCCGCTCGCTATAATAAGCTAATGGCGACTCTGCAGTCTGGGATGCCAATAAGTTCTGCACATCAGCCAAGGTCACCGTTGAACTGCCGCTTAGGGCTAACAGCGCCGTAATGCTCTCTTTATATTGCTTTTGACCAATATTATTTCCATTCGCGTCGTAATAATATTGAGTTAAATAGCCGTTAGCATTGATACTAAAAACTTGATGGCCTTTATTATCAAACAGGCTTAAATCATGATCGTTTAATTCAGTCAGTTGACCTTGTGGGGCACCGGGACGGCTATCAAACAGCCCCCTGTCATGCAGTCGTTGCTGCACTTCGGTACGCGGGCTAGACACGCTAGATATCGCTGCCGCTAATCCGGTGGTGCTAATCTCCTTAGCATAGGTCAGGGTCGCTATCTTTTGCCCTGTCGCATCATACTTATACTCTGTGACCTTGCCCGACTGATCAATGCTGAACAACAGTTGGTTTAACCCTAGCTCATCATAAACTTGATAGGTTGCCATACCGCCATCGGTGAAACTGTGCACCATTTTGCCATTGGCATTGTAGCTATAGCGGGTATGTCGATTAAGGTTTAACGGATCTTCAATTTTCTCAATTAGACGGTTATGGCTATCATAGTTAAAGTGTGTTTCTTGCTGTTGCCCGGCATATTGCCCCGTGTTTGTCTGGCTAACTTGATTACCTCTGGCATCATAACTGTATCGTGTTATTACCTGAGGAGTGCCAGTGGCATTGATAACTTGTTCAACCATCTGACCCAAAG
Organism: Shewanella denitrificans OS217; assembly: GCF_000013765.1. Taxonomy (NCBI): domain Bacteria; kingdom Pseudomonadati; phylum Pseudomonadota; class Gammaproteobacteria; order Alteromonadales; family Shewanellaceae; genus Shewanella; species Shewanella denitrificans. The sequence continues at coordinate 2,273,524 of NC_007954.1, forward strand.
TGTCGTAACTGAAACGCGTTTTTACGCCATCGGCTTGGGTCACTTCTATTTGCCGACCTAAGGCATCATAAGCATAGAGAGTACGTAATCCCACGCCATTAACATCGAGAACCTGCTCGACACTATTATTACTCGCATCATAATAATATCGATTCACACTGCCGTTGGCTTCTGTTTGCTCGGCAATCAGCCCTTGAGAGTTAAATTTACTGCTCGTTTGGCTCAGTACCACGCCTGCGGCATCTTTATGTATGCTCGATAGGGTGCGACCTAATTCATCGTAACTATAAAGGCTAAGGTTATTTTTGGCGTCAGTCACGCTTAGCTGATTGCCAAAACCGTCATGCTTACGCTGCACTTGGATGTTGCCAGGATAAATAATGGTGACACTATTGTTGGCATCGTCATGAATATATTGCGTCACACGCCCTAGGGCATCCTGCACACTCACTGCACGACTAAAGGCATCGTAAGTCACTTGCTGACTGTGGGCTGCCGCATTCGTTTGCTGGATTTCACGGCCCAACTTGTCAAAGCGTCGAGTCACCACACCACCGGTAGACATTCTGCTTGCTATTTGGCGGCCAAAGGCATCATAAGTATGCTCGACCGTTTTGGATAACCCATTGGCTTGCTCAGTCGATTGAGTTAACCGACCTGCGGCATCATACTGATAATTAACTTGAACCCCGACACTACTCACGGTGCTGTCTGGGCTGAAACGACTCGCGACGCGGCCATAGACATCATAGCTGATGCGACTTGTTAAACCGCGTATATCCGTAGTGGTGCTGAGGCGGTCTTGAGTGTCATAACTCGATGAAGACACCAAGTCTGAGCCAGATAAAACTAAACGCTGACTCACCTGGGTCAGTTGGGTGCCACCAGTTAAGCCCTGGGTATTAATCGCTTGAAAATATCGTCTCACTTGATTTGGACGACCAAATGCATCGTAGCCTTTCTCTGCAACCACGCCTTGATCATCGACGGTATAGATTAACTGGCCGGCGCCATTGTAATAAAACCAATTATCGATTTTACTACTGCTCACTTGACCTGTTTGGCTATTTTTAACTTGGGCATGATTTTGATAACTGTGGATCACACGGCCCGCATTATCATAACTGAAGAATGTGGCATGCTGCTGCCACACCGCTTCTTGCTGGCTGGCATTGCTGCTAGTGCGCAATTTTTCTGTGGCGATGGCATCCAATTGAGCAGTGACGCGGCCTAATGCATCGAATCGACGCGCCAACCCTTGTTGATAGTCGTTATTACGGCTGTCATATTTGAGCTGTGAGGTGAGTGCACCATTGCTATCATAGGTGTTCGTGGTGGTGACACCCGTATGCGCTTGTTCCTGAGTAATTCGTCCCAATGCATCATAAGTATAATGCGTCACTTGTGACGATATTCCCTGCATCAGGGCCAGTAAACTCGTCAAGTCTTGAGTGGTATCACTAATTTGAGCAGCAAAACGCTGCTGTGTGATGACTCGACCCACAGCATCGTGCTTGAATGATGTCAGGTAGCCTTCGGCATCAATTTCAGCGACTTTTCGGCCGATTTTGTCATAAATAAACCGAGTCGTTTGATCCGCATTAGAACGGGTTTGACGGGCTAAGATGGCATCCCAAGCTTCAAAGCTTTGGCTACTGCCATACACACTCAGTTCGGCATATTGAATGTGTTCGACTAATTGACCCGCTTTATCATACTTATATTCGCTCAAGGCACCATCGGCGGCGATGCTGCCAACTAATCGTCCTTGTGAGTCATGATAAAATTGCTCATGCTTGCCTTTTGGCGCCACTAACGGATTATCGAAGTCGGACACGATTGAATCATGGGATTCATAGTTGATTTTTACTTGGGTGAAATAACGATCGATCATCTCACCAGTCTGTTTATCTCGATATTGAATAAACATATCAAACAGGCCATCAGGCACCTGACGAGTGTCATAAACAAATAAGTCATTCACCGATACCACTAACTCGTTATTTTCGTTTACCGTCCCTTTTTCATAACGCGCGCCATTGAGCTGCGGGAAAAAGTAGAAAGGCTCAGCATTATCCGGCAAATCGTCCAGCGTAATGCTGACAATACTGGGACGTGTGGTTTCTTGCTGCTGGCCAATTTCATAGTCAAACAGTTTTGTTGAACTTTGGCTGCTACTGCCTCTATGGTAAGCACGAAGCTCAATGCGATACTGGCCATTTTCTAATGGCTTTTCAGTACTGAGGTTGATGTTGCCAGCCCCCCCACTTTGGCTACTCATATAAGTATACGCACTGGTAATCAGCTTACCGCTCGCCTTATCAAACACATCGGCCAGCACATAGTCTATGTTTGCCGCTTCAGCTGGCGTATACACCCCTGTAATGGCACTGCCATCGACACGCTGATCTGAAAGACTGTCTTTTTGCATCCGAGCATCAACTAAACTGTCAACGTCATTGGCTTGAAACAGGAAAGTACTGCTCAGTCGATTTTCAACCACGCCGTAATAATTCAGCGCGCCCTGCTGATGTACCAATTCGACTTCGTAATATTGTCCTGCCTGTAATTCATCAAATTTAATCTGATATTGGCCATCCACCACTGACACAGGTATCGATGTCCACGCCGTATTACGGTAGCCACTACGATAGCGTGCACTGTGAACCGAATTAGATGATTCAAATGTTTCCAGCGGCCAAGTCAAGGTTTGACTGAGTAAACCTGTGCTCTGGCTACCGATTTCATAGAGGAAAGGATCCAGAGACGAGGTTGAACCATCTTTGTTTTCTAAGGTTAAATGAATTTGATAGCGACCCGATAATAACGCGTCGCCTAAGCTTAAGTTTACCTGTCCTTGATAGGCTGGGTATGCCGAAGCTAAGGTGTCACTTTGGGTGATGAAGTCTAAATTATTTAAATCCGTGCGCACCACGTCTGAATCGGTGAGGTAAACTTTTGCCGTGACCTTTTCTAGGTTAGCGAACAGGTGAGCGGGGATAACGCCACTCAAGCTACTGCCGCTGCCTGCGCTGACCGTCCAGTGCGACTCAAAGTTTTTCACTTGAATCGTTTTCTGCTCAGGATCCCCTTGGCGTAGCTGCGTGAAAGCGCCACCAGATTGACTACGAACTTGGTTATACGCATCTTTATATAAAATCGTAATTTCATATTCATCACGGGCTAACGGCGGCAATTCAACCGAGTATTGCCCATTACTGAAGCTTGTGGGTAAATACTCAAATTGATCATTATTGTGCAGAATGCGATAGCCGATTTCGACTTTAGGCCACGCTAAGCTATTAGGTGTCCAGCTTAATGCTTGGCGTCCATCGGCAAGCTGGGTTTGCTCTACCGCTGACTCCGAATCTTTTACCACATACAGCGGATGATCTGCGCCATTAACGTAGCCATAAGGTTGATTTGGGTTACGGGCTTCAAATCCCCCTGTTTTACTGATCCCTAAAATTTGTGTGTCTAAGAATCTATCTTGCAGTTGAGCATGGTTGACGTACTGGTATGGCTGGATTGGATCGCGACCTGTGGTAATCACATCGTTATTAATGCTGGCCACTTTGAGATCGTACAACAAGGCGATTAATTTATTTTCGGTAATATCACCTGGAATATTAGCCATTTGCAGCTGTTTTTCATAAACGGCCTTGTGGGTCAATACCCCTAAGCCATCATAGGTGTGCTCTGTGACGGTGCCGGTTGAATTTAATAAAAACCTCAGTAAACCTGAATCATCATAAATGCGGTATTCAGTGCTATCCCCATTACCTGAGGCTTGCTGCGTAAAAGACGCTAAGTTCCACAGTGCTTCATTAAGCTGGCCTTGGCCTGAGGATAACTTTCTCGGATCAACCGTCTGACTATGGCGGCTCAAACGCACTACTGCGCCTTGTTTATTGTAAGTCCAGGTTGAAAGTTGACCAAATTCATTAATTTGGCCTGTTTTACGATTATTCGCGTCATAGAAATAATAATTACGCGCCCCATTTGCAGATTCCGAGATGCGTAAACGGCCCAAGTCGTCATACACATAACCTTGGCGATTTTGCTTGGCATTATTTAAGGTGTCGTACTGTTCAATCAGATCGCCTGCGCGGTTATAGACAGAAGTGCTGAGCTTACCACTTGCATATAAAGTATGAACTTGTTGGGCAGCGTCATCATAACTGATCAGGGTGATTTCCCCGACACTATTTTGACTGCTAATACGCCGCCCCATACCATCATACACAAAGTTACTGCTGGCCCCTGTAGCGTCAGTTTGGGACAATAACCGTCCGGCATAATCATAAACATAGTGGCTAGCACTTTTAACCAGCTCACCATCGTACTGGTACATGTGGCTCAATTGGCCACGGAAATCATATTCAAAGCGGGTGTGCTGGGTATTATTGCTGTCTTTTGTGGCTGCCCACGCCGTTAATTCACTAAAACTAAGATCAGTATTTTTATCTATATTGATGACGTTATAGCTGTCCTGAAGGTAGGTATAGGCATCACTTTTTTGCCCTAAGCTATTGTAAATATGTTGGCTTACTGAACCATCGGCATTGACGACAAAACGAAGATCCTTGTTATCATCATAAATATACCGCGTCACTAACGCCTCGGTCGGCATCGCAGCACCAATCCCATCAGGATCGATATCTCGATAACGAATTTCAGCAATAAGCTGGTCATCACTATTATAGCGTCGGTCTATTCTTCGACCTTTGGCATCAATACTGGTGAGTAAATTACCTCGACTGTCATATTGATAATGGCTGACTTTATTTGCACTGTCTTTCTTACTGATTAGATTGCCATCGGCATCATAGCTAAAAAATGTCAGTAGACGTGTGCCATCGATAGGGGGAGTTGCAATTGACAATAACTGGCCTTTATCATCATAGCGATAGCTGGTTACCTGCCCGTGTTCATCTGTCACATCTGTGCTGCGAGTAATCGCGTCATAATCAAAGGTCACCGTACGACCTTCGCCATCTGTCATCGATGCTAAGACCCATGCCCCTTGGGCAATAAAGCTGCTACCGCGTCCTGTGTGCTGCTTGTAACTAAAGCGAGAGCTGCTGCCGTCGCTGTTGGTGATGCTCGCCAGGCGATGGCTGTCAGCATCATAGGTATAACGCGTGCTAAACACCTGATTATCTGCGATATTATTATCTTCAGGGGTTAAGTCATATTGTACTCGGGTTAAGCGGCCTAAGCTGTCATATTCAAACCTAGCATCGGTACGCTCTGCGCCAGCCACTGTGGTGCGAATGGCACTGATCCTCGCGCCTTTTGAATGGGCAATATAATCGATATTGGTCACTTGACCTGAAGCGTCGGTGATTTGTACCAATTTATCGGCACTGTAAGTAAAATGAATGCTTTGCCCATGGGCATCTTGCTTACGGGTTAATCGCCCTTGAACATTGTATATTTCTTGGCTGTTAGCCGCGGTTTGTCTAATCCACACATTCTGCGCGACATCAAACGTTAAGGTATCGTGACTGCCCTCGCCATCGGTCGCAACATATAAGTCACGGTTGGTATCAAAGAGGTATTCTGTCTGGCTGCCATCCCCGTTGCGCCTGACAATCAGGCTACCCGCTTTATGCTCTAAGGGTATTGAAGTCAGGCGAGCCATGCTGCCCAACCACCAATTATCACCATCAGCATCTTGACCTAGGCTGTTATAGGTCTGGACAAGTTGATTATTCTCACCCCTGGCCATAGCAAGCTGATCTTGACGCTGCACACTCAGATTTCCTGTGGCTAAATTAATCGCCGCATGATTTAAACGTTGACCTAATGCTGTGCCGCCCAATACGTTTTGATTGGCGTTGTGCGCACCGAAGAAGCCAAGTTCTGCTGATGTTATAAGTGATGACATGGTATAACCCCTAAATCCTTGTAGGAAAAGGGCACTCAAGGAGTGCCCTGTCGTATTGCTAGTTTACTGGTATCAATGTATTGCTTAAAGATTGCAGCGACGGCCTGAGCAGATGCATCGCCCCACAAAGCCTTGCGGGCCTGTCGGTCCTACAGCCCCAGTATCACCTTTCAGTTGAGTTCGCAAGCTATGCAGATCTGCGCTAGAATAAAACTCCGTCGCCGCTAAGCCCTTAGCTCCAGTATCACCTCTTACAGTCGAGTTATCGCCTTTTGACCCTGGACTACCTTGCGCGCCAGGATTGCCTTGATCGCCTATAACCCCATCTATGCCTCTGCGGCCATTCGCACCGGTAGCACCCGTGCTGCCTCGTGCACCGACTGGGCCTTGAGCACCAGCATCCCCTCGAGGACCAGTATCACCTTGCTCCCCTCTTAGGCCTGTCACCCCTTTAGGACCACTAGGGCCGGTTGCGCCTATGTCACCCTGTGGGCCAGTCGCGCCCACGCGGCCTTGAGGGCCTTTCGCCCCAGTAGCACCGGCTAGGCCATTAACACCATCGCTGCCATTGGCACCATTGGCGCCTTTGACACCTTGGTTGCCTATCGGGCCAATATCCCCACGGGGCCCTTGAGGGCCAGCTTCTCCAGCTGGCCCCATGGCGCCTTGATCTCCCGTTGCGCCTTGTAAGCCGCGAGGACCCGCTTCTCCCATAATGCCCGCAGGCCCTTTAGGTCCCTGTGCCCCTTGCTCACCACGAGGGCCTAGGCCGATGGCCGAAGCACAATCACTGCCAAAAGTGGCCAAACAGCCAATTTGACCAATTGAATAAGCCGTAGGGGCAATTAACACTTCATCGATTGCACCGGGAAACGGTGCCGGCTCTCTGATAGAGCCGCCAATATAAAGCGGGGCAAAGGTATTGGTTTGCAAGGCCAAATTATCAGCAAGCGTGGTTGTGGTTTGCTCCAAACCGTTCACATAGACTTTAACGCCAGAGGCCTTGCCACTGCCACTGTAGGTCACTGCCACATGGGTCCAGCTTGTTAATGACGGTAGCCCTGAGGTGGATACCGTGATCCCCGCCAATGCCTGATCCATTAAGCTGAAGGTTAATCCTTGGGGGGAAACCGTGATGCTAAAGCCCTGGTTGCCGATGGCATCTAGCTTGGACACTAACGGGTGTACCCCTTGAAGTTCTGAGGTACGAACCCAGGCGGACACGGTAATCGGCATGTCTTTCTTATGGGATGGCATGGTGCCCACAACCAATACATCCTTCTCTAATGCCAGGCCATTACGGCCACTCATGGTATAAGTGCCTTCGGCTGAGTTTAGAAAGTAGCCATTATTATCATTGCTTGAAATATCTTTAAAGCCATTGCCTTGGCCTTCGAAGGAGTAATAGGCGCCAAATTCACTGGCGATGGCGCTTGTCACCATCATGCACAATGCAGGGGCTATTAGTAGTGTTTTAAGCTTCATTTTATTGCTCCGTCCTGGATAGTTTGCTCTGCTTTCATCGCCTTATATAGCTCAACCGGACTCAGTTCCTTCGTTGAGGACTCTGCTAATTCCGTGCTAAAATTTGAAAAACCTTCTTGGTAATATCGAGAATATCCTTGCGGCCCTCTTGCTCCTGGATCACCTTCGGCGCCTTTCGGCCCCTTAATAACTACGCCATGAGGCCCTCTATCACCTGGTCCGCCCTTTTGTCCTGTTGCCCCCTTCTGTCCAGTAGGTCCGGTTGCTCCAGTTAGTCCTTTATCGCCTTTAGCGCCTTGAGTACCATCTGCACCGACCACACCTGCTGCACCAGCGTAGCCTTGTGGGCCAGCATCACCAGTGGCGCCCGTGACGCCCTTGGCGCCGGTCGGCCCTTTTAAGCCTTGAGGTCCAGGATCGCCCTGTGGTCCCATCGGGCCAGTATCCCCCCGGACTCCTTTAGGGCCTTGCAGGCCATCTGGGCCTTGTAAGCCCATTAAGCCCGCGTTGCCATCTTTACCATCACGGCCATTACGGCCATCAATACCTGGATTACCTGTGATGCCTGTTAGGCCCTTCAAGCCCAGATCGCCTTTGCTGCCTTGCGAGCCTTGCGGGCCTTTGACGCCTGGGTCGCCAATTGGGCCTTTCGCTCCCTTAACACCTTGCGAGCCTGTTGCCCCCCGTAGACCCTGTGGCCCAGCGGGGCCTTCAAAGCCCCGTGGCCCTTGAGGGGCAATCACTGGAGGCTCGTCACTAATGGGATCGACACAGTTGTCTCTCAGCGCATACAGACACTCGATATCACTGCTATTAAAGGCGCGGCTGCCTAAATAGACTTCATCGATGGCACCGTTGAAGGTGGCGTAGCTAGTTTCGCTGTCAGCACCGATAACGACAGGGTCACTTGCCCCTATGTCTCCGGTTAAGTTGTCACTGATAACATCGACATCAAGCCGTTGATTATCAAGGTACAAACTAATGCCACCTGCCTGAATTGAGCCATTGTAGGTCACGACTAAATGATGCCAATCATTCATATCGGTCCAGACTTGCTGACTCTTTATCTTGATACTGCCGCCTTGACCATTACGAATATCCACCACTATGGCATTGGCACCATCGAGGCTGACCGACATACCGGCGCTGAATGGCGACTGCTGTTTAGAGAATAAGGTCTCGGCATAATCACGGGTTTCTCTCAAGGCCCAGAAGGACAAAGAGAAAGGCTCAGCCGCTTTTTGAATGCTCAAGGAGTCCACTTTAAGAATGTCATAATAAAGGGCCTGATTAAGCTTGCCGAATTCGAAACTACCAGTGCCGCTTAGCGGGAAGGCACCGTGATGGGCACCATTAAAGTTGTCATTACCATGGCCGGCAAAGGACCAATGGGCATCCCAGTTTGATGCGACGGCCGATGCTGAACTTAAGCCCAAGAGGGCGACTGTGGTTAGAGAGTGAAAAATCCTTTTCATTATTGAGCCCTTTTTTCAATTTTAAGCGGAGAAGGCATTGCTAATATGGTGTTAATCTCGGCGGCATAACGATTATCTAAGTTTTTCTGTGTATATATATCTACAATAAAATCGTGCACAGCTTGATCGCTTGCATCTAACGCCGAGAAGAAACCGTCGGCCTCCTGCTTATTCTCAACGGCAAGCACATTAAGATTAATATGTACTAGGCCTGTCTCGCTGGTATACATAGCTTTTGATAAAATAAACCCAGCATCAATGACACCATCTAACTCAGGCTGGACCTCTAACAACGCCTCTCCTTTAACAGTCATAGCTAAATTAGGTGTCAAAGAAGCCATAGACTTAAGTAAAGGTTCTGGAGAACCCATCATAAATCTACCGCTACACTCACTTTCACTCGGTTGCCTGCCACGTGGTCCTTCAGGCCCAGTTGCCCCTTTATCACCCTGATAGCCTGCTATATTATCTCCTGCGGGGCCTGTGTAACCCTTTGGTCCATTATCTCCCGGCCCTCCAGGAATACCTTGCAAGCCTCCATTGCCAGTAGGTCCTGTTGGCCCTTTATTGCCAATAGGTCCTGCCGCACCCGCACCACCGGTATAACCGGTGGGTCCTTGCGCACCTTGAGAGCCTTTGATGCCCGCAACGCCTTGGTTACCCATGGCACCTTGCGCACCACGATCTCCGCTAGCTCCTTTAGGCCCAACGTTTCCTTGCAATCCCTTTGAACCTTGTGGCCCTTGAATGCCGCTATCACCCACAGCACCTTGAGCACCAGGTGCACCATTGGTGCCATCGGAGCCATCAATACCATCTGAGCCATCTATTCCGGCTAAACCAGTAGGTCCCGTGAAACCTTGAGGCCCTTTAGGACCTTGTGGGCCTACTGGCCCTGGTAAACCCGCGTTACCCTTGAGGCCCACATCGCCCGCTAGGCCGCTCACTCCGGTTGCACCTCTATCACCCTGCTCCCCAAGCTCACCTATGGGGCCTCGAGGGCCCTCTTTGCCTGTGGTTGGCCTGTAAGCACAATCCGTTTTCAATTGATAAAGACACGTCACTTGCTCAGCATTAAAGTTCTGAGGCACTAAATACACTTCATCGATTTCTGCAGCGAGTGCTTGGGTATATGACGAGCTGCCACCTATGACTAAGGGATGGTAGGTCTCAACTTGGCCGGTCAAACTATTTGAAGACAGCTTTAATTCAGTCACTTGACCATCGATATATAGGGCCATATTCGATGCATTCGCATCACCCTTATAAGAAACGGCAACATGATGCCACATTTGATCGACATTCACTGGGGTTAAGGTGGCCACTGAAATTGAGCCGCCAAATTCATCGACGAGTGTGAATTCCAGATTCATATCAAAATCAAATGCGACGCTAAAGCCTTGGCCATTTTCGCTGTGTTTTCTGGATAAAATGGTGCCACCAGCGGCATCTTGAGTAGGCTTTATCCATAAAGAAACCGTTAACGGTGTATCTTTATTAAAGGGGGCTAATCCGCCAACAACCATCACATCCTGGGCTAACGCTAGCCCTGAACGGCCTGCTGTAATAAACTGACCATTACCCGATAATGGGAAGTAACCTTTATTACCATTGCTATTTTGCTCACCATTACCCGGATAACCGTTAGCTTGATTAAACGAATAGCTAGTTTTCATGCTATCAGCAAATAGAGGTGGGCTTATACCCACAACTATTAATCCCATAGCGAGTGCTATTTTATTTTTCATTAGAGAGTTTTTCCTTTAACCCTGATTTAAACACCAGCTTTTACATAAAAGCTGCCCATTCCTCAGAAAGAAGAATTCTTGTCAATGTAATTAAATTTAAAGATGCTTTTAATGAAGGGTGACTTTTAAATATGCCCTGATTTGTTCAATCACGGCTTGCTCTAAGGTCTTACCCGTGTCATCTATTGGTGATGAGATCAAATTTTTCCACACTTTTTCGGCTTGAGATAAGCGCTGAGCATTTTGTAAAAGTAAAATTTTTGCAAAATTGCCTGCATAGCTCATTTTGTCTAAACGCAGTGCAATGGCGACATTTTTTCGCGCCGCTGTTTCATCTTTTTCTAATATATCGACAATAGCAATACCACCATACATTTCAGCATAACTACGGTCGACTTCTACACCCCTATCAAAAACGTCTCTTGCCAAGGCAAACCTGTCTGTTAATAAATAGAGCCAGCCGAGTAAGTTAATCCCTGGTAATAAATCATTTTGCAGACTCAAAGCTTTAAGCAAATGCTGCTCGGCTTCCACATACCTTTGTTGGAAAACATCAATAATGGCTAGCCCCAAATGGGTGCGGCAACTCTCATCATTGACATTCAAGGCTTGAGAAAAGTGACGAGCAGCCTGATCATATTGATTTGAATTTAACGTTATGAACCCAATCGTTATATTGGCAGTCACATTGTTAGGATCTAACGCTAACGCTTTAGCCGCTGACGCTTGTGCATCTGCCCACTGCTCTATATCCATATATATCTGAGAAAGTAAACTATGGGCGGGGGCATACTTAGCATCGCTATCAGCGAGAGCAGTTAATGTAGAAACTGCAAGTTCAAAATTTTTAAGTTGATATTGAGTACGGGCTAATAGGTACAATATTTCTGTTTCTGGTGATAGCTCACTTGCGTGAATAAGTCGCTCTAATGCCGTCTCTGGGTTACCTAATTGAATATTACAATATGCAGCTTGATATAAAATACTAGCAGAACGAACACCCGCACTTAGCAAAGAATTGAATGTAATTAATCCTTGTTCAAAGTTTTTCCGTTGACAGCTAATTAAACCCGATAAGTAAATTAATTGAGAGGATTCTGGGTGCTGTTGTTGGGCCCTGTATAGGTAATTTTCTGCTATATCAATAGAACCTGCATCTAATGAAAGATAAATTAAATCTAACATTAAATTCAAATTATCTTTATCCTGCTCTAGAAAAAGCTCAAGTCGCTCAATCTTCCTTGAAATATCCATATAGACCAAATCGTAAAAATTTATGATGAGAAAGTACTATATCCAAAAGCATTAATCAACATAAAGCAACATAAAATTAACATGCATATTGTACTGATTGCTTTCAATTTATGTGCAGCCCTTCTGGCATCAAACATATGTAAGTTTGTTTAGCCCCCAACTCAGGATCATAGACAAGATAAATCCATCACCAATAACTGAGATAACAGGACCCGCTGCTGCCCTTGTTGCCAACATGCCATGCGTTTCATGGACGTAGTAAAACGAACGGTAAACTTAATACCCGCAACCTAACCTTGAACATGACAATAAGGATAATGGCTTAGCTTATACTGATGAGAGTTTCATTAAAGCACTGAAATTAATAAATTTAAATCAAATGGTATAAATAATTGCCAAAGGCGCTAAGGGGATCTGCTGAATTATGAACACCCTCCTGATTACCGAAAAGTGGACGATGTAACATCACACCACACAGATCGTATCTTCGATCTGCTATTTAGTTAACCTGAGATCGGTTTAAGCCATAACAGAAATCGCACTGAAATCGACATCTGTGATATTAAGTTGTGGCTTACTCTCTTTGAGTTGATAGGCAATTAAACCGCCAATCATATTCAGCATAAAACCATGCACACTTCTATGCCTCGAATGCTCGATTTGTGAGATATTCTTAAGCTGATCATTGATCGTTTCTATAATAAATCTTCGTGAAAGCATTGCCCTATCCCACAGTGATAAAACCTTCTTTTTCATGTTCTTGCGAACATTGTTTACTAGTGTTACGCCTTGCTCAAGTAGCTCGCTTGCCAACGCTTTACTGATATAGCCTTTATCCGCATACAGCTTGTCCATAGCATTCACCACCATGCCTGAAACAGGCTTAGTGTCATGGGTATTGGCTGGAGTAATTTTGGCGGCAACAATCCCCCCTTTATGGTTAACGATGAGATGAAGCTTGAAACCATAGAACCACCCCATGGTCCCTTTTCCGCGACGAGCAAGGCCAGATAACGTTTTATGTCGTGGAATTCGCAAATTGTGGCAAACCTTTACACTGGTCGAATCGACGAATTCAATCCCCGTAGGTAGACTTCTGATGCTGGAGAAATAGCTGCATAGTGGCACGACAGCTGTCGGCATAAGCTCAAGAAAACGGGTATAGCTGAGTAAGTGGGGGAAATCAGATTTGAAAAAACGAGCAAGATATCCAGTGTAGTAATTTTTGAAGTCACGATGATGAGATGTATGGAAGAGTATGATAATCGTCATTATTTCGCTCATGCTCATTCTGCTTGAACGTTGGCGCTTACGCGTGCCATCTGTTACGCATTGTTTTTTCCATTGCGGCATAAATACAGCACAAAAATCATCGACATCACAAAATACATCCACTAAATTATCCATAAGCCCTCTGCGTGATTGGTTCCTTCTTGGTCGAAAGATCTGATCACAAAGAGGGCGATTAGTTCAGTTTTTTATCCCGAGTTGAGGTTAGTTAATAAAGATCACTATTAAAGGTAGGTCTCGGGCTACTCTCGTAAACAAGAGCACACTTGACTCATTCTAGAACATAAGTAGGACGCGGCTACGCGCGGCCTATCCTTATTCGTTAAGTGCCTTTTAGTAATTAGGCGCTGATTTGATAGTTAATTTTTATGATGAGTTCACTTAAGTCTATTATGGACATTTTTAGGTCAAAACTTAAACGGCCTAAATGTCTTGGATATAAGTTACTTCGTAGATCACCAACTACGAAAGCAGGAAGTTCCAAAGATTGGACCATTTCAACAACTTTTAGGGCATGCTCATGGTATTTAATTTTTGTAATGCTTTATTGCTTTTATTCGATGGTTTTCCCCATCCTAATAAAACAAAGTCATTCTGTTCCATGAGCAATCGCATTTTGTCAAAGTTGGTCTGGCTTTGAACCTTATGATTTTCTAACTTATCTGAATAGGTTTCATAAAGGGGGTAAAGATTAGTAATCGTTACTTTTGATACTTCAGGGCACTCGTTATGAATTCGAGTAAGTACATTGTTAATCGTATTATCTGAAACCTTATCAGTAGCTTTTGATGGATTCATCATAACTACCAATGCTGATTTTTCGCCTTTACGATTAAAAGGAACTGTCAGGGAATATCTATAAGTAGTGTCTCCACTACTATCACAATCCATGGTAATTGCGTTTGTATCTACGATGTTTTTGTAGCTAATCACTCTATGCTCCATACACTCGATCTCATTTAGGCACATAACGCTTACAGCACGCGCGAGTTTACGAGTCGCGAGCCTGTGTTTGTGTACGCCCAGCATAGTTATGAACTAATGAGGTGACTTTCAATTATACATAAGCTCTGTATGAAGATCACCGCTTCAATAACACACTGTTATTAAACGTTAACTACTGGCGAATGGCAAGGGCTTATCCGTGAGGATTGGTCTGAAGGGCAGATATATTGCTCCTGCAATATCTGCATTCTCACCATCCTTGGTGGTCAAGCCGCTAGCCGGTTTACTCATTAACAATGCTGGCTGAGGCGTAGGCTAGCATATGTGACTCCTGTGTTGGCAAGGACTCGCATGCAGGATGGTGTGGGGGCTGGAGGTTAGATACCTCCGGCTACCCGATTATATTTTGCTCTGACTAGTTACCTGAAACGTCTAAGTGTTGGACCACGTCGATTCGAAAACCTGCTGGGTCTTGTAGCATAAAATGTACCTGTCACCAAACTTCTTCTTTGAGCTCCATAGCCATTGTCAAATTCATTTTTTGTGCTTCAGCATAAGCGTGAGCAGCATCTTTAACTTCCAGTGATATCACATAGCCATCGGGAGACATTAATGCTCGGAGAAAGTCTGGTTGGCTTGCATGCTCTGGCATTAAGAAGCCAAGCTGGACACCTGAACTGGATGACACTAAATGCAAGTAAAAGTCAGCGTCGTAAAATACGGCATTAAAACCAAACACGGATTCATAAAATGCTTTCACTGCTTCTAAATTTGCCGATACCATCACAGGGAACATAGCGTCTATTTCAATCATCTTATTAACCTCTTAACGTTGATTAGGCAATTAACATTATTCTTCACTCAGAAGAGTAATGATTGTATAAAACGGACATTTTCCTGAACTGTGTCGGCGTAACTCCAGACAAACGTTTAAATTCACGCACAAAATGGGGCTGATCGTAGTAATAATCTAGGTAGGTCTTGTTGTTTTGCGGTGCATTCATCGCTTTGAGAGCACTCTGAAATCTTAGCACCTTGCCAAAATCTTTGGGAAGCAAGCCAACGTGCTGTTTGGCCAACCGTCTAAGCTGACGTGCAGACACACCAAATTTAGAGCTCTGGCTATCTGACAGGTCAAGATTAGAGCTGACATTTTCGTAACAGTATCGAATGTAACGAGCTAGGCGAGGGTCAACGTCGGCAAACGTTATGGCAGATAGTATGACTGCCGACAAGCTATAGCAGCGCTTGTCAAAGCTCTTTGCGTTATCAATGGCTTCAAATACTGTGTAAACGATATCCGCAGGTAGTAAGTCTTCCGCCTTTACACTTCCAGCCTCACCCCACTCCCCTAAAGGCAGAGAGATCAAGCCTTTATGTCCTAGAATTCGAAAACGAATGCCAAAAAAAGACGCTGGGCCATCAATATGGAATAAAGTAGACGAGAGAAATGGTGGAATAAAAAAGTTGTCGTCGAAACAACCTAGATTGATGATCCAATCAACGCAGTTATCCGGCACACTATGGTATTGAAACTGGCCTTTGGAGACAGTGAGCTGCCAATACGATTGCACCCAACGATTTAACGGCGGCAATGGCTGCCGCGTTTTATAGGCACGGCCATCAGCGACTTTTCCTTGAGTCGGGTTATAGTCTAACAACATTGTAGTACTGATATACAAAACATAAGCTTTCCTGACTGCTAGCCCTCGAGAAATCTAACGAGTCTGTAGAATTACTCGTTTTAAATTGATTTTGATTAATGACTTGTTGGACGGGGCTACGCGCGACCTATCCTTATATGTTATAGCGTGATTGTTGAGCTATACATGCTGAAGCACATTTATTAGTTTTCCAAATGGATCACGAACATAAAACCTACGAACACCCCAAGGTTCTGATACTGGCCCGTACTCTATTTTAATGTTTTTAGTCATTACTCTGTTAAGCACAGTATCAAGATCATCAACCTCTATAGATAAATCCGGAACTGGTGTTCCCGACCCACCTTCTGAAGCTACACTAATCTGCACCTCCATTTTTTCGCCAGAAGTAAAAGTTTTTATCCAGCCGTGGTCCATGATGAGTTTGAGATTGAAGATAAGTTCATAAAATTTATTGGCCTCATTTGTATCTGCTGCCGCTACATTTGAAACAATCCTTATTACCTTCATAGAATCAGTCCTTTGCAGAGTGCTTTTTATGTTTGGCGATTTGTTAGGGATTTTTAGCGGAAACTAAGTAATACGCAACGAGAGCGTTCGCGTGACCATGGCCCATACCATGCTCAGTTTTGAGCCAAGCCACCATTTCCATATGCTTCTTGCCGTTTACTGCGGCTAGCAAATTTAACCAGTGAGTTATTGGGTGCCCATACTTTTTCTCAATTGATGGGAAGTACGAGGCTGGCCCTTTTATTTTTGCATCTTCGGTCATGACGCGAACTCCTTTTCTGCCTAACGCCTTGCTCATCAGCGTTTTGGGAGCGAAGCGAGTAACATTTCTGTGTAAGCAACTTGTGTGCGCTCAGCATGGGCATGAACTAATGAGGTGACTTTCCATTATACATAAGCTCTGTAGGAAGAGCACCGCTTAAATAACACACTGTTATTAAACGTTAACGACTAGCGAATGGCAAGGGCTTACCGTGAGGATTGGTCTGAAGGGCAGATATATTGCTCCTGCAATATCTGCATTCTCACCATCCTTGGTGGTCAAGCCGCTAGCCTGTTTACTGATGAAGAATGCGAGCTGATGAACAACGACACCAAGGATGGTGGAGGTAGGGCTACGCAGGATGCCAAAGCCGAGAACATCATATGAGACGTAGGCTAGAGGTGAGTTGTCAGGGTCTGCTCGCGAAGGCCCATGGCGAAGCTCGGCTCTTTCTTCAGTGATGACCAGAGATAAAGCTAACATTGAGTAATGCCAAGCTCGAATAAAAAGCAGAATGGTATTCACTAAGTGATGGATGGATCGCAGTTCACTCTCGAAACTAGAAGCTAACCAGAAAGATTAGGTTAGGTCATTCATTAAAGAGAGTAAATGAACCGCCCTGTGCGGAGCCGCATGCAGCGTGGTGTGGGGGCTGGAGGTTAGATACCTCCGGCTACCCGATTATAAATTACCAATTACCCAAATGATCAATTGTTGCTGGATTTCCAGATGTAGGTGGATTGTAATCCGATACATATAAAGATAATGGTGCTTTTGTTGCCATTTTCATTAGAATTACAGACCAAGCAGATTTCCCATAAGGCGTAGTGGTGTCTAATATAAATGCATAGCAACAGCCCGTAGCAGTATTGTTAAAAGTATTTAGATTTCTAAAATAGACGTTCCCATCACCAACTAACTGGTAATGCACTTGACTCATATCTGAAACATGTATATATCCTGGCCCTGCATATGCATGCGAAATGTACAATGATAAACATACCACGACAGATAACTTACCCAATATTTTTTTAATCATGTGTTGTTTTCTCCTTTTTCACTTTAAAATTTTTAACGTCTTATTAAACGGCGTTCCTGATAAAGCCCGTCATGTAAGTGATTGATTAGTCTAATACTACAATTCCTAAGTGTTTGAAGTAAAGCAGTAATTTATTGCGGATTTCACAAGCAAACCATTAGATAGGGTTTAATACGCTAGGTTGGAATGGATGCGGTTAAAATCAATCCATTTAACCTGAATACAATAAAAATGCCACACTATTTCACGATGAAACAGCATGGCAGTTATTTACTATGTACCTAAATCCACTGACACGATGAACTTACGCTTAGTCACTTAGTCACTTAGTCACTTAGTCTATTAGTACCTAGCCACTTGTGCACTTGAGCACGTATGTAATGCGGCATCATGTTAACGTCATGCTAGTTCGCTCTGCTCCAAAGAATTACACCTTAGTCAGGCTTGGTTTTTTATCACTCCAATTAAAGTGATACTTCTCCCCTGCGGGTTTGTCCGTGCGCTCAAAGGTATGGGCGCCAAAGAAGTCCCGTTGCCCTTGGAGTAAGTTGGCCGGCAAGGTTTCACAGCGATAGCTGTCGTAATAGGCTAGCGCCGAGGTGATGCATGGCGCGGGTGTGCCTTGCATCACAGCGGCACAAACGGTACGGCGCCACTGCATCTGTCTTGCCGATAAGCTTTGATTGAAACTGTCAGCCAGCAGTAAATGCGTAAGCTCAGGGTTTTCAACATAAGCCTGGGTGATGGATTGCAAGAAGGTGGCGCGTATGATGCAGCCTGCCCGCCAAATTTTTGCTATTTCGGCAAAGTTGAGTTGCCAGTGTTGCTCGGCCCCCGCCATGGCCATCAGTTGGAAGCCTTGGGCATAGCAGCAAACCTTGGCGCAATAGAGTGCATCTTCTAGTGCATCAATGAAAGCCTGCCTGTCTTGCTCGCTTAGCTGTGGACTTGGATCAGGATTACTCGCTAATGTGGGGCCAGCAAGCTTGGTGGATAATGCTTGGCGAAGCGGCTTTTGGGTGCTCACGGCGCGGGCATACACGGCTTCGGCTATGGTGGGCGCCGGGCAGCCAATTTGTAAGGAGCTGACCGCTGTCCACAGACCCGTGCCCTTTTGGCCGGCCTTATCTAATATCATTTCAACCAAGGGTTTATCGCTTAAAGGGTCGGCCTGTTGCAGCACCTTAGCGCTGATATTCATCAAGTAACTGTTAAGGCTGCCCTTATCCCAAGTGCTAAACACTTCACTAATTTGCAATGCGCTAAAGCCTAAGCCATCTTTAAGAAGTTGATAAGCTTCACAAATAAGCTGCATGTCGGCGTATTCGATGCCGTTATGGACCATTTTAACGTAATGTCCGGCGCCTGCTGGGCCTATGTAGGCGGTACAAGGCTCGCCTTCAAGTACGGGATTGCCTGCTTCGAAACGCTCGATGGGCAGGCCTGTGTTAGCATCCACCTTGGCAGCAATGGCCTCCCAGATTGGCGCCACATGCTGCCAAGCCGCAGGATCACCACTTGGCATCAAGGATGGGCCAAAACGGGCGCCGACTTCACCGCCTGACACCGCCGAGCTAAAGAAGATAAATTGACCTTGGTATTGCGCTTCGCGGGCGACTGTATCTGTCCACAAGCTGTTACCAGTATCGATAACGATATCGTCGGCTTCTATGCCAGCTTCAATTAACGACTGACACACGCCATCAACTGGGGCGCCAGCGGGGACAGACAAGACTAAGGCTCTGGGTTTGGCAAGCTTCTCGAGTACCATTTTAAGGCTGTCACAGGCGGTCATCCGCGCTGCCGTCTTATCGCCGCCAGTGATTGTGGCGCGCTCCTCGGCTTCTTGGTTAATGACGGCGTTGACTTTGAGTTTATCTACATCAAAAACCGCCACATGATAGCCGTGATCGGCAATATTGAGCGCCAGATTTTTGCCCATAACGCCAAGGCCTATCATTGCAATATCAGAAATGGGTGAAGGATGAGTCATTGAAAAGGATCCCATGAGTAACCTAAGTCACTGTAAAAAGAGCCGCAAGAAGGCGGTTTACATTAATGGTATTAGATGGCTGCACATGATATCAAGTTAACGGGCGCGATCACATAAGTAGACGCCTTGCATACGTTTGTAGCAGCAGAATGTCTGTTTTGATATTTGGACTGAGGGGCTTTGGTTGACAAAAGTTTAGTTCTTGAAGCTATGGGGCGCGGTGAACGCCCTTATCTGTTAGTGGTTAGTGGTTAGTGGTTAACGCTTGAGCTTGGCCTTAAACCAGGCAATGGCAGCCAACTGCTGTGGCAGTGTTAGGCCGAAATAGACGCAGATCCACGGCGATAACAGCAAGTACCAAGGTAAATTTGCCGTCGAGCGACCGCTAAACAACAAATACAAGAAACCGCCATAGATGATAATAACCCCGAGCAAGCCCACGATCAGCATGATTTTCTTGAGTAACGTTTCTAATGCAACCACACACTTATCCTAATAGGTAAAAACAGGTCAATGGTTTCAACATTGGCGATAGCCAACAGAAATTAAAGACACAATAAAGCCGAGCTAAGCTCGGCCTATAACTGCTTTATTGTAACCCGACGTTACTGCAAGTGAGCAAGCCCCTGGGTAACTGAAAAGCCATTACACAAGATCACAGACGGATACCACCATCGATTTCAAAAACGCGGCCATTCACATAGTCATTTTCTATGATGAAGCGCACGGTAGCGGCAATCTCTTCCGGTTGGCCTAAGCGGCCCACTGGCACCAACTTCTCTAAACGCTCTAAGGCTTCAGGCTTCATGGCGGCGGTCATGTCTGTGGCAATAACACCAGGTGCAACGGCGGCGCTGCGGATATTATAGCGGGCTAATTCCTTGGCCCAACCGACACTCATGGCTGCAACACCCGCTTTAGAGGCGGCATAGTTAGACTGACCCATGTTGCCAGATTTGGCCAAGCTTGAGATATTAACGATAACCCCTTGCTGCGCAGTCTCAATCATGGCGGCCGCCGCTTCGCGGCCACAAAGGAAGCTGCCAGTGAGGTTAACGTTGATAACCGATTGGAACTGCTCCAACGACATGCGCTCAACGACTTTGCCTTCTTTGGCTTTAACCATCAGGCCATCACGTAAAATACCCGCATTGTTGACTAATACGTTTATTTTGCCGAAGTCTTCAACGATAAACTTAAAGCCAGATACCACATCTTCTTCATCAGTAATATCCAGGGCATAGCCTTGAACTTCGGTCTGCTCACCTAGCTCGGCGCAAGCGCGCTCGAGTTTTTCTTGATCCATATCGATAAGCGCCAATTTGGCACCGGCTGCGGCAAAGTTTTGCGCCATCGCAAGGCCTAAGCCCCCTGCACCGCCAGTAATGACGATAACCTTATCTTTTAATTCCATCGGGTGTTCCTTTCACTGTGCACTTATTTAATACCAAAGGTATTACTTATTTTTATTGGCAAATTGTTCAAATATGCTCGAGAAGTCCAGTTTACCATGACCTTGGCGAGCATGGTTAACGTACAAGCTGCGGGCTAATGCTCCCATAGGGGTGCTTGAATTTGATGCCAGCGCCGCCTCTTGAGATAACCCTAAGTCTTTCACCATTAAATCGACCATAAAGCCGCCTTGATAGGCTTTAGAGGAAGGGACATTGTCCATCACATTGGGGCATGGGTTGTATTTCTCTAAGGTCCAGTTGCCGCCACTGCTGACTTTCATGATGTCAGACAAGACTTTAGGGTCAAGACCATTGTCTATACCCATCTGCAGGGACTCACTGGTGCCCACCATTAACACTGACAGCAGCATGTTATTACAAATCTTAGCGATTTGACCAGCACCTACGTCACCTGCGTGGAAAATATTGCCGCCCATGATCCCAAGCACTTCTTGGGCCATGGCATAAGCCTTGTCACTGCCACCACAGATAAAGGTCAAGCTGCCTGCTGCCGCACCTGCGGTGCCGCCAGAAACCGGCGCATCGATAAACTCAAGCCCTTTGGCTTTTGCGGCTTGTCCCACAAGCTGGGCACTGGCTGCATCTATGGTTGAGGAGTCAATCAGCAAACAGTGGCTCGCCACCACATCCAATAAGCCCTGCTGATCGGCTTGTGCATTGCCTAAATATAGGCCTCGCACATGCTTGCCTGCTGGCAACATGGTTATCACGACATCGGCGTTAGCTGCCGCCTCATTGGCAGAAGCGGCGCTATTGGCACCTAGCTTAACCAGTTCGGCGACGGCTTGGGGCATAAGATCGAACACTGTCACCTTAAGGCCCGCTTTGACTAAATTGGCTGCCATCGGGCCGCCCATGTTTCCTAAACCAATGAATGCAACCTGAGTGATAGTTTGAGTCATAGTGTTAATCCTTTAATTATTCTTGAACAATGTACGCTTAAGCATGAGCAGCAAACGCCTGCTGTTACAAGCCGTTTAAGGGGTGTTCATTCTCAGGCCAAGGCGAATTGAGTAACGCCTTAACCTTGGCGCTATCCACTTGATTAAGCTCGCTAAACATCCACTTTGGGTTTCTGTCTTTATCAATCAACAAGGCCCTAACGCCTTCACAGAAGTCACCGATGGCGCAGCAATTGACGCTTATTCCAAGCTCCCATTGAAAACACTGCACTAGGCTCATCTCTGTGCCCAGTTTTGCCTGCTCATCAATCAAGGTCCAACTTAAAGGACTGCCTGCCAAGGCGGTTTTTTGGGCTCGAGCTAACCATTCAAACTCAGCGTCGTTAATATCTAGGCCGCAAAGCTTGCGATGAACCTCATCGATGGTACCTGTCATTAATTCATCGATTAAGCCTTGCTCTTTAGCCAATAGACTCTGGCCAAGGGGCACATCAACTTGAGTTTCAAGGCGGTTCAATAATGCTGTTAGCGCTTGGTGATTGGCGTTAATATCATCAGACCAAGTGATTTCGGCCATGGCATCAAGCAAACGCTCGCTGTCTTGGCTGTTAACATAAAAGTTACCTAGGCCGACAAAGTGTGCATCGGCGGCATTCATGTTATAGGCGGTTAACCCAAGGAATTTGCCGATTTTACCCGGCATACGATTAAGGAAATAACTGCCGCCCACATCGGGATATAAACCTATGGTGACCTCAGGCATGGCAATACGGCTACGCTCTGTGAGCACCCTATGACTGGCGCCTGCCATCAAGCCTAAACCGCCGCCCATGACTATGCCATCGGCCCAGACTAGCACTGGCTTACCGAAACTGTGCAGTAGGTAGTCCAGCTGATATTCCTGAGTAAAAAACTCACAGGCTTGAGTGGTCATCTGCCCTGGATTCTCGATGGAAGCCTGATAAATTGCCCGCACATCACCGCCCGCGCAGAAAGCTTTTTCGCCACTGCCTTCAAGCATCACACAAGCCACATTGTCATCGCTCTGCCACTTTTTAAGCTGAGCGTTCATGGCTTGCACCATGTCTATATTCAAGGCATTGAGGGCTTTTTCGACGTTTAGAGTGACAACGCCGATAGATTTACCCGAGACAGTGCCTAAGATCTGAAATACCACATCCTGAGTCATTAGCGATTCTTCCATTGTGGGCTGCGTTTCTCTAAGAAAGCGTTAACGCCTTCCCCTTGATCTTCGGTGTCAAACAAACCGATAAATAGCTCGCGCTCCAGTGGCAGCGCGTGGCTGCGGGGCATAGTGCGGCCCGCTTGAATCAGGGTTTTACACACGGCAACGCTGCTTGGGCTCTGTTTGGCAACTTTGGCCGCTAAGGCGATGGCCGCCGATAGACTCTGGCCTTGCTCAACCACTTCTTCCACTAGACCAATTTTCTCCGCTTTTGCGGCATCGATACGCTCACCACACAAGATCATGCGCTTAGCCCAGCCCTCACCCACTAAGGCGGTGAGGTTTTGCGTACCGCCAGCACATGGCAATAATCCCACGGTCGCCTCTGGCAGTGCCATTTGAGCTTGAGTCTCAGCGATACGGATATCACAAGCCAAGGCCACTTCTAAGCCGCCGCCCATGGCATAGCCATTGATAGCGGCAATAGAGACACCACGAAACGCACTTAAGGCTTCAAAGGCTTCACCAAAATGTTTCGCCATGGTGGCGGCGTTGCCTTTGTCACCATCGGCAAATAACTTTAGATCGGCGCCGGCTGAGAAAAACTTCTCCCCTTCACCGGTCAAGACTAAGGCGTAGATCTCGCTATTGGCATTCAGCTCCAGCACTTTGGCTTTCAGTGCTTGTAGGCTTTGGGCCGTCCACGTATTGGCCGGCGGATTACTCATGGTCAAAATGGCCGTGTGGCCTTCGATACGCTCAATTAAATTTGTCTGCTGTGTCATCTTGGGATCCTTTGCTGTGACTTATCTCGCCATGGCATTACATCTTTTAGACGCAATGCCCATGGCTGTGTCATTTACAGTATCGCGTTGGTTACAGTATGGCGTTGGCGTTTTCAGCTAATAAACGGCGGGCAATAATTAGACGCATTATTTCATTGGTGCCCTCTAAAATCTGATGCACCCGCACATCACGGAAATGGCGCTCTAGGGGATACTCACGAATATATCCGTAGCCGCCGTGAATTTGCAGCGCACTGTCACAGACGCTAAAGCCTATGTCGGTGGCAAAGCGTTTTGCCATGGCGCAATAGGCGGTGGCTTCGGGATCTTGGTTATCCAATTTAAAGGCCGCAAGGCGCACCATTTGACGAGCGGCAACCAGTTCAGTTGCCATGTCCGCAAGCTTAAATTGCAGTGCTTGAAAGGCAGCTAAGGGTTTACCAAACTGTTTACGCTCATTCATGTATTGGGTCGCACGCTCAAGCGCGGCTTGGGCCGTGCCAACCGAGCAAGTGGCGATATTGATGCGACCGCCATCTAAGCCCTTCATGGCGAAGGTAAAGCCTTGGCCTTCTTCACCGAGTAAATGATCCACTGGTACGCGAACGTTATCGAAGGTAATTTGACGAGTTGGCTGAGCGTTCCAGCCCATTTTATCTTCGGCCTTGCCGTAGATGATGCCATCAAGGTCGGCAGGCACTGCAATGGCAGAAATGCCTTTAGCGCCCGCTTCACCTGTACGGCACATCACCACCAACATTTCGGTGGCGCCAGCGCCTGAGATAAACACTTTTGAGCCATTAAGCACATAATGCTCGCCATCACGCACTGCTTTGGTTTGTAAAGAGGCGGCATCACTGCCAGCACCTGGCTCAGTTAAGCAATAAGAGGCCAACAGCTGACCTGTGGTTAAGCCTTCAGACCACGTCTTACGCAGGGCCGGTGTGCCCCAAGTGGTGATCATCCAGGTGGCCATATTATGTATGGTCAGCATGGCGGTGGTTGCGGTGCAACCTTTTGATAATTCTTCAAATATAATCGATGAATCAAGACGAGACAGGCCCATGCCGCCTTCAGATTCTGGGGAATAGAGTGAGCAAAAACCTAACTCGCCGGCTTTTTGGATAACATCTTTGGGGAAATGATGTTCTTCATCCCATTTTGCTGCAAACGGGGCTAATTCATCAGTGGCAAATTGTCTGGCAAGTTCGGCAAATTGGCGCTGATCGTCATTAAAATTAAAATCCATCGGTGGACTCCTTAATGGATAACCTGACTCTTGGGTCATTTGGTATTCATTGATGGCCAGTGAGGCCTAGATAATTGCAAAGCCCTAGACACAATAATGAGTCTAGGGCCGCAAGATGACACTGTGATTACTTAAGGTTGATGCTCATGTTCGGACCCGTGACCGCATCGGTTTCAAACCAACGTGAGGTGATGGTCTTAGTTTCAGTGTAGAAACGCACGCCTTGCTTACCGTAGGCATGTTGATCGCCGAAGAAACTGCCCTTCCAACCTGTGAATGAGAAGAAAGGTAATGGCACAGGAATAGGCACGTTTATGCCCACTTGGCCGACTTCAATTTCATGCTGATACTTACGCGCAGCGCCGCCACTGGCGGTAAAGATTGAGGTGCCGTTACCGTAAGGGCTGTTATTGACTAACTCGATGGCGTCATCCAAGCTTTCGGCTTCCATACAGCACAGTACTGGGCCAAATATCTCTTCCTTGTAAATGCTCATGTCTGTGGTGACTTTATCGAACATGGTTGGGCCAATCCAGTTGCCTGACTCATAGCCTTCAACGGTGAAGTCGCTGCCATCGAGTAAACATTCTGCACCTTCGGCTTTACCTTGAGCAATCAAGTTAAGCACTCGCTGTTTTGCAGCCGGGCTTATTACAGGGCCGTAAGCGGCATTTTCATCGTTCCACAGACCCGGACGCACTTTGGCTATGGCTTCTTTAAGTTCTGGGATCCACTCTTTAGCGGCGCCAACAAAGACGGCAACCGAAATCGCCATACAGCGTTGACCGGCGGCGCCTACTGAAGCGCCCACTAGGTTGTTGATCACGTGCTGCTTGCTGGCATCTGGCATGATAACGCAATGGTTTTTTGCACCAGCGAAGGCTTGAACACGCTTTAAATTATCTGTACCTGTCTTGTAAATGTATTGACCCACGCCTACTGAGCCCACGAATGAAATGGCCTTGATTGCAGGGTCGCGCAATAGAATATCGACAGCCGTTTTGTCACCGTGAATAAGCTGTAGCACGCCCTTAGGTGCGCCCGCTTCGACAAACAGCTCAACTAAGCGCTGGGGCGTCATGGGATCTTGCTCTGACGGCTTAAGAATGAAGGTGTTACCGCATGCGATTGATAACGGGAACATCCATAATGGGATCATGGCTGGGAAGTTAAACGGGGTAATACCGGCGCACACACCTAATGGTTGGGTGTAGCTGTAGGTATCGATATTGCGCGCCACGTTTTCAACGGTTTCTCCCATCATCAGTGAGGCAATATTGCATGCATGCTCCGCCACTTCTATGCCGCGCCACACATCGCCTTTAGCATCTTCGAAGGTTTTACCTGTCTCGTGTGCCAATATGGTCGCGAGCTCGTCATGGTGTTCTTTTAACAAATGCTGGTAGCGCAACATGACACGGGCACGCTCAGACACTGGCACTTCTTTCCAGGTTTTAAAGGCTTCTTTGGCGCTGCTAATGGCCATTTCCACTTCTTCTGTGGTAGCGCTATTGATATGAGCGATAACCGAGTTGTTGGCCGGGTTAGTCACAGGGATAACTGAGGTGCCTGAGCCTGTGGTGAACTCGCCATTGATGTAATGCTTAACTTGTGTGATTTGTGCTGTTGTCATGTGCATATCCTTGAACTTGTCAGCGTCTTTCATTCGCAGGGCATAGCGCCACGACGAATATTGAGGGTTAGCACGGGTGAACTTTTTTATTGTGAGTGGCTAAACATTTGTCACTCGCCCTACCCGTGTACTTGTCTTGTTTTCTATGTATTGCTTAATCTGTTTCGCTTAACCTGTTTTGCTTTGCGTGAGGCAAGATTGCCCCAGCATTAAACTTCAATGGCCATGGCCGTGGCTTCACCGCCACCTATGCATAATGATGCCACGCCGCGCTTAAGGCCGCGGGCTTTCAATGCATAAATCAAGGTAACCAACAGGCGCGAGCCTGAGCAGCCAATAGGGTGACCTAAGGCGCAGGCGCCGCCATTGACGTTAACCTTGTTGGCATCTAAACCCAGTTCAGAAATGGCTAACATGGTCACCATGGCAAAGGCTTCGTTGATTTCAAATAAATCCACTTCATCCTTGTTCCAGTTCACTTTATCCAGCAACTTGTTCATGGCCCCCACGGGCGCTGTGGTAAATAACGACGGCTCTTGGGCGTGAGTACTGTGGCCTTTAATGGTCGCCATCACCTCAAGACCTAAACTGCTGGCTTTCTCCCTTGTCATTAACATTAACGCCGCGGCGCCATCTGAAATTGAGCTCGAATTAGCGGCGGTAATAGTGCCGTCTTTGGTGAAGGCTGGGCGCAGTGTCGGGATTTTTTCTGGACGTGCGTTACCTGGCTGTTCATCGGTATCTATGGTGATATCACCGCGGCGATCGCTCACGGTTACTGGGGTAATTTCCGCTTTAAAGGCACCTGAATTGATGGCGGCATTGGCTTTTTCTAATGAACTTAGGGCAAAACCATCCATTTGCTCACGGCTCAGGTTAAAGTCATCGGCGGTTTTTTGGGCGAATGTGCCCATAGCGCCGCCTGTGTAGGCATCTTCTAAGCCATCTAAAAACATGTGGTCCATGACTTTGCCGTGGCCCATGCGCATGCCAGAGCGGGCTTTATCAAGCAAGTATGGTGCTTGACTCATGCTTTCCATGCCACCTGCAATCACCACTTCACTGCTACCGGCCTTGATTAAATCGTGGGCTAACATCACAGTTTTCATGCCTGAACCACAGACCTTGTTCACTGTGGTGGCGCCGACACTTAAAGGTAAGCCTGCACCTAAGGTTGCTTGACGCGCAGGCGCTTGGCCAAGGCCAGCTGGCAACACACAGCCCATCAGTACTTCGTTAACAGCACTGGCGGCAATCCCTGTTTGTTCCAATAAGTCTTTAATGGCAGTGGCCGCTAATACAGGAGATGCCACGCCGCTTAAGGCGCCTTGAAAGCCGCCCATAGGGGTGCGCTTAGCTGCAACAATAACGATATCTTGGTTTGATTGGACTGAACTCATAATTTCTCCGCGTTTAGCTGAATAGATCCTTGGGGGATCCACACTGTGACTCAAAATTAGTCTATAACACCACTCTGACGTTTACGCTAACGTAAAGCAAGTGCAAATAGTCAAACTTTAGGCAAACTCAAGATAATTATTGTCACTGAAGATTTACACAAAGATTAAGCCAATAAAAAAGCGCCACTTAAGGGCGCTTCTTTGGCACTATTGAGGGGGATATTTACTCAATGGGCTTGCCATTATTGACATACGCACATGGCAGACTGCTCACAAGGGGGCGCGGGGGCGATTTCGCATTGTCCCGCTTGCTTTCCTTCTGCCACGCACCAAGCGTTACAATCGAAGGTATCTGGATGACCTGTGTCATTGCCATGGGCGTGAACGATATCAGCCCCTGGGTTGGACTCCACTAATAAGCCATTCTCGAGACAGGCTTCGCCGAACATACGTCCATTGGGCTCACCTTGTTCATTGGTGCCTAAATGACACCCAGCCACACCTGGCGCAATACCGTCTGTGTCCTTCCACCAAGTCTTCTTATCTTGTTGCCAATCACTGGGCTTAAATGAAAAGGTGCCTTTAGCCCCCGCCATGTCCTTAGCGCCTGATGAAGCTTGACTGGTGTCAGCATGAGCAAAGCTTGAAATACTCAAAAAACAACTGAGCATTAATAGGCGGGATAGCATTGCCTTTGATCTTGTTACCCACTTCATTTTTTGCCTATCTTTTGGCAGCAAATTTTCCATGTTAAAGTCCTTGTGTTAGTCACTCATTGCTTAGCGTTTTTAATACTCAGTTTCTCATTGCTAGAGAACAGTAGTTAAGAGTGATAAATCATAGATTAAAAACCAGCCAAGGAAATTAATTACTGCAAAAAAGAGTGTGAGTGTTATCAGTCGAGGGCTATGCTGGCCATCATCACCTTAGCCGACGCGATACGCTGCTTATCTGCAATGGCTAACTGGCGCTGCGAATTATTGAGTAACAGGCTGCTGGCATTGGCCTTAGGGGCGTCCTCTGGCCAAACAAATGTATTCAATAGCACTTCAACCCCAGCGGGATCGTTACAGACCAAGATCATGTCGCAGCCTGCATTTAATGCAGCGCTAGCGCGGCCCAGATAATCACCGGCAAAATGGGCACCTTTCATGCCTAAATCATCGGAGAAAATCACCCCGTTGAAATTAAGCTCGCCGCGAAGCACCTGTTGTAACCAGTATGATGAGAAGCCTGCAGGGTTAGGGTCAACCTGGGCATAGACCACATGGGCGGGCATCACACCCGCCAGCATTCCAGCGTTAATAAGTTGAGAGAACGGCCGCATATCATGTGAAAATATTTCATCCTTAGTGCGATTATCTACTGGCATGGCAATGTGTGAGTCAGCGGCGACACTGCCGTGACCTGGAAAATGTTTACCCACGCCGGCCATACCCGCTTGATTCATGCCATGAATAAATTCGCTAGCTAATATAGATATTTCCTCAGGGGCTGGACTGAAGCTGCGTTTTCCTATGACTTGGCTAATGCCGTTAACATCTAACACTGGGGCAAAACTTAAGTCGATATCGCATTCCAGTAGCTCTATGGCCATTAAGAAACCTGCTTCTTTAGCCCAGCGTTTCGCTAAACTCATATCGCCTTTAGCGCTGGGTAGAATATCCCCCATGGCAGGAATGGCACTAAAGCCGTCTCGAAAACGCTGCACCCTGCCGCCTTCATGATCGACAGCGATAAGCAGTTCTGGCCGAATGGCACGGACTTGCTGCACTAACTCGATAAGCTGCGCTTTATTAGCAAAATTACGAGTAAACAGAATAATACCGCCTACCATCGGGTGGGCTAATAAGTTTGACTCATGCTCGCTAACACTTAGCCCTTGCAAATCCATCATCAAATAACTCATTCATAACCTCAGTGTTTGCAGTTGAAAAGACCTAATTCTTCTCAACAAAATAGTGGCAAAATAATAGAACTTTTACTTTAAAAAACAGTTCATTAATAACCATTGCATGGCACTAATGTAAATTAAGCTAATCTGAAGTTCAATCCATAAGAAAAACTAATGAACTGATGAAATAAAAATATGGGATACTAGCGCGATAGCAGATTAGATGACTATGACTAGCTCGGTAAATTGGCCACAGAATACCCCTTTTATAGCGAACAAACCAGACGGCAGTTGCTCAGTAATATTGATGATATTGCTATGATATTTACCGACTATAATGATAAGACTTAAGCACAAGGCGACGACAAAATGATCAGTGTATTTGACATGTTCAAGATAGGCATTGGCCCTTCAAGCTCACACACAGTAGGCCCGATGAAAGCGGGTAAGTTCTTTATTGAGCGTATAGAGCGCCTTGGCTTATTGGAACAAACCGATGAGCTGCAAGCCGAACTCTTTGGATCCCTAGGCCAGACAGGCAAAGGCCATGGTACAGGCAAGGCCGTCATTTTAGGCTTGATGGGCGAAAACCCTGAAACCGTAGACACCAATGGCATCGACGAAATATTAATTCGCGCCTCAGAAGATCAACTGCTTAAATTGGCCAGCGGCCGATATATTAAGTTCACCCGTGAAAATGGGATTACTTTCCATCGCCGCAAAAGCCTGCCAGCTCACGCTAACGCCATGACCTTATATGCCTTGGCCGGCGGTGAAATTATTTATCAGCGCACTTACTATTCGGTGGGCGGCGGCTTTATCTTAGATGAAGATGAAATCGCAGAGCGTAATGCATCCCCCGCCACGCCTATAGAGTGTGCCCCCTATGAGTTTAATAGTGCGGCGCAGCTGTTAGATATGTGTTCTGACAATGGCCTCAGTATTTCATCATTAATGATGGCCAATGAGCTTAGCATCGCCAAGGAAGATGACGTTAAAAATGGCTTATGGCATATTTGGCAAACCATGAAGGCCTGTGTTGAACGGGGTTACCAAAAAGAAGGTATTTTACCCGGCGGCCTTAAACTTCGCCGCCGCGCCCCAGCCCTTTATCGCCGCCTAAAAGCCGAGGGGCGTAATAATATCGACCCATTAACGGCCATGGATTGGGTCGACTTGTTTGCCCTGTCTGTGAATGAGCAAAATGCGGCGGGCGATCGTGTGGTCACTGCACCCACCAATGGCGCTGCCGGCATTATCCCCGCAGTATTATGCTATTACGATATGTTCGTGCAAGAAGTGGATATCGACGTGTGCAGCCGCTATTTACTCACAGCCGCTGCTATTGGCATTTTATACAAGAAAAATGCCTCGATTTCTGGCGCCGAAGTGGGTTGTCAGGGTGAAGTGGGTGTCGCTTGCTCCATGGCGGCCGGCGCCTTGACTGAAATCATGGGCGGCACGGTTGAGCATGTGGAAAACGCCGCAGAAATTGGTATGGAACATAACCTAGGCTTAACTTGCGATCCCGTTGGCGGCCTAGTGCAAGTGCCCTGCATCGAGCGTAATGCCATGGGCGCAATTAAGGCCATTAACGCCTCACGCATGGCCCTTCGCGGTGACGGAAATCACAAAGTGTCTTTAGATAAAGTCATCAAAACCATGATGGACACAGGTAAAGACATGCGCAGTAAATATAAGGAAACCGCCAAAGGTGGCCTCGCGGTAAACATAGTCGAATGTTAACCCTCATAGCGGTTTGAATACCTGGACAAATAAAAAGAGACCGAAAGGTCTCTTTTTATTATTTCAACCAGAAGCCATTAACTGTGTTTAGTGGCAAACTCACTCATAAATGTGACTAAGGCTTGTACCCCTTCCAGTGGCATGGCGTTGTAAAGACTCGCCCGCATGCCGCCCACTATCCTGTGACCTTTTAGGGCAACAAGACCTGCGCGTTCAGCTTCTGCTAGGAATCTACTGTCAAGGGAGTCATCGGCGAGTTGAAACGTAACGTTCATCTGGGAGCGGTTCTGCTTAGCGACCCCATTACGATAAAAAGAATTATCATCAATACATGCGTATAGCAGCTGAGCTTTTTGCTGATTAACTTGGGCAATCACTTCGACGCCCCCAAGCCCTTTTAGCCAGTTAAACACTTCTGCGGCCAAGTACCAGGCAAAGGTTGGCGGGGTGTTAAACATAGATCCATTTTCGGCGGCTATGCGATAGTCCATCACTGAGGATTGCGGCAAGCTCGCAAGCTTTAGCATGTCATCACGAACGATTACTATGGATAACCCCGAAGGGCCAATGTTCTTCTGCGCGCCAGCATATATGAGGCCATAGCGGCTAACATCTATCTCTCGGGACATTATGGTTGAGGAAAGATCCGCGACGATTGGCCAAGGGCTGTCGAGCTCATCGAAAATCTCTATGCCATCCACTGTTTCATTGGTACAGTAATGCACATAGCGATAGTCTTTTTTTATGCTGTGTAAGTCAGGTAATGTCACTTGATTAAGGCCATCAGCCTTAGTCACAATATTGAGTGCATCAATTTGCGCTTCACCGGCTAGTTTTTGCGCTTCTTCAACCGCAGATTGCGACCATTGACCGCTGACTAAATACAAGGCTCTGCCGTGATCGCCTAGAAAGTTGTTGACCACATTGGAAAACTGACTGCGGCCACCACCGTGCATAAACAGCACATGGTAATGATTAGGAATATTCATCAGCTGGCGTAAATTCACTTCGGCTTGCTCAGCTAAGGCAATAAACTCTTTGCTGCGGTGACTAATTTCCATGACAGAGACGCCAAGGCCATTCCAGTCGAGTAATTCCTGTTGGGCTTTTTGCATCACGGCGGCGGGTAACATGGCTGGCCCCGCGCAAAAGTTGTAAATACGGCTCACTGCTTACTCCTCAAGATCCAAACTAATGTGCTAATCAGCCAATACTAAAGTATTTACTCTGTGGTTGAATAGGCCTTTATTGACTGTTTTAGATGATATTTTTTCCGTAAAATAAAACGAGCGCCCTAAGGCGCTCGTTATGGCATTCAAGTCAAACAAGAAGCTTATTCTTGCTCGTCTTCAGCACTGTCTGTTTGAGCAGGGGCTTCAGTGGCTGTAGCACGAGTATCAGTGCTTAGCTCATCACCATCGACAGACTCAGCAGGCACTATCACGTTGCCGTCGGCATCGAGGATCTCATCAGTTTGAATTTCTTCAATGCGCTGCAAACCGACGACTTTCTCGTCTTCTGCGGTGCGAATGATGGTCACGCCTTGAGTGTTACGGCCTATAATGGACACGCCTTCAGCTGGGGTACGTACTAAGGTGCCTTTATCACTGATAAGCATAATTTCATCAAACTCACCCACTTGCACAGCACCAACAACGGCGCCGTTACGTTCTGTGACCTTGATAGAAACCACACCTTTAGTGCCGCGGCTCTTAGCTGGGTATTCATTCAGTTCAGTACGCTTGCCATAACCGTTTTCGGTCACAGTTAAGATAGCGCCATCGCCTTTAGGCACAATAAGTGAAACCACTTTCTGGCCATCTTCAAGCTTAATACCACGAACGCCGGTTGCGGTGCGGCCCATTGGACGCAGCGCAATGATTTCTTCGCCAGTTTCGGCGTCAATCTTCACTTCACCGGTTTCAGAGTCGCGCGCTTTCTCGTTGAAACGTACCACTTTACCTTCGTTAGAGAACAACATGATGTCGTCGCTGCCGTCAGTAATATCAACGCCAATCAGCTGATCGCCATCTTTTAAGTTCACCGCAATAATGCCGTTCGCTCTTGGATTGCTGTAAGCCGTTAACGCCGTTTTCTTCACCGTACCGTGAGCAGTCGCCATGATAATAAACTTATCATCGGCGTATTCACGCACTGGCAATATAGCCGTGATACGCTCGCCATCGGATAGCGGCAGCAAGTTAACAATAGGTCGACCACGGGCTGTACGGCTCGCAAGCGGTAATTGATACACTTTTAGCCAGTACATCTTACCGAAGTCTGAGAAGCACAATATGGTGTCGTGTGTATTCGCCACCAGTAGTTTCTCGACGAAATCTTCATCTTTTACCTTGGTCGCAGCCTTGCCTTTACCACCACGGCGCTGAGCCTGGTAATCAGATAACGGCTGGTACTTGGCATAACCTGTGTGAGACAAGGTCACCACAACGTCTTCTTCATTGATAAGATCTTCAAGACTCATATCGATTTCGTTTTCGTTGATTATGGTGCGGCGCACGTCACCGTATTGCTCAAGCACTTCTTCAAGCTCTTCCTTGATGACTTCCATCAAACGCTCTGGGCTACGAAGAATAAGCAGTAGTCCCGCAATAACAATCAATAATTCTTCATATTCTGACAGAATTTTTTCATGTTCAAGGCCAGTTAATCTGTGAAGACGTAACTCAAGAATCGCCTGGGCTTGCTGCTCAGTGAGGAAGTATTGACCATCACGGATGCCGTATTCTGGCTCTAACCATTCAGGACGCGCCGCATCATCGCCGGCTTTTTCAAGCATGCCTTGTACATGGCCAAGTTCCCAACCTTGTGCAACCAATTGCAGCTTAGCTTCTGCTGGTGTTGGCGAGGCTTTGATTAACGCGATAATCGGGTCAATGTTTGCCAGTGCTATGGCTAACGCTTCTAAAATATGCGCACGTTCGCGGGCTTTACGCAGTTCGAATACGGTGCGGCGGGTGACCACTTCACGGCGGTGAAGAATAAAGCACTCAAGCATTTCTTTCAGGTTAAATAACTTAGGTTGGCCGTTGGTTAACGCCACCATGTTAATGCCAAAAGAACACTGCATCTGAGTTTGGGCATAAAGGTTGTTTAATACTACCTCGCCCACTTCGCCGCGTTTGATTTCAATCACGATACGCATGCCGTCTTTATCAGACTCATCACGTAAACCGCTAATGCCTTCGATTTTCTTGTCTTTGACTAGCTCGGCAATTTTCTCAATTAGGCGGGCTTTGTTCACCTGGTACGGAATTTCGTGAACGATAATACGCTCGCGGCCGTTATCTTCGGTTTCAATTTCAGCTTTTGAGCGCATTACTGCGCGGCCGCGACCGGTTTTATAGGCATCAATAATGCCTTTACGACCGTTGATAGACGCTGCCGTTGGGAAATCTGGGCCTGGGATATATTCCATCAACTGTTCAATGGACAAGCTTGGCTCATCGATTAAGGCTAAACAGCCTTTAACCACTTCCGTTAAGTTGTGTGGTGGAATATTCGTCGCCATACCTACAGCGATACCCGATGAACCGTTGATCAACAGGTTAGGTACCCGAGTCGGCAATACCGCAGGGATCATTTCAGTGCCGTCATAGTTAGGCACAAAATCCACGGTTTCTTTTTCAAGATCAGCCAGTAGTGAATGGGCTAATTTCTGCATACGGATTTCGGTATAACGCATTGCTGCCGCGCTATCGCCATCCACCGAACCGAAGTTACCTTGACCATCGACTAAGGTGTAACGCAGTGAAAACGGCTGCGCTAAACGAACAATCGCGTCATATACGGCGCTATCACCATGAGGGTGATACTTACCGATTACGTCACCGACCACACGAGCGGATTTCTTATAAGGTTTATTCCAATCGTTCTTTAATTCGCTCATGGCGAATAGCACCCGGCGATGCACAGGCTTTAAGCCATCACGTACATCCGGTAGTGCGCGGCCTACGATTACGCTCATGGCGTAATCAAGGTAAGAATTCTTTAGTTCGTCTTCGATATTAATTGGCGAAATAGATGATGCCAGATCAGTCATAAACTGCTCGTTCCCCTGAAAATTAGCCGGCAATTATGATTCCATTTATCGCCGAGCTCAAAAACGTGATTTGGCATTCTAACACAGATATTTATTGTCGCTAGGGCTAAGACGCAGTTAATCCTTTACTGGTTAGAAAAAAGCAATAAAAATGAATGTATTCAGCGAGATTAAGCACGTTCCCCAAACAGTAGCACTGTAGTTTTCAGCCTAAATTTCACCCTTTAGCGTCTGCTTTTAGGCACTTCAGGGGCGCTTTCGCTGATAAATTGAGCAATTACCTGTCACCGCTTTCATTAGCTAAGGACTTTACCCTGTTTGAGAGGCTATAATGCCGCGCAGAAGATAATCAAAACCTTAGGTTACTATCATGCCCAACGACACACACACGACTCAGGCAAACGTTGACCCCGCCGAAATCGCCAAATTTGAAGCCATGGCACAAAGTTGGTGGGATCCCAATGGCGAGTTTAAGCCTTTGCATCAACTCAACCCCTTAAGGCTCAATTATATCGACAGCACGGCTGGCGGCATTTTTGCTAAAAAGGTGTTGGACGTGGGCTGTGGCGGCGGCATTTTATCAGAAAGCATGGCAAAACTTGGCGCCAATGTAGACGGCATAGACATGGGCGAGGCGCCCTTAGAAGTGGCTCGTCTGCACGCCTTAGAATCTGGCGTCATGGTGAATTACCACAAGACCACCGCAGAAGCGCATAGCGCGAGCCATGCAAACCATTACCAAGTGGTAACCTGCATGGAAATGCTTGAACATGTGCCGGATCCCCAATCCGTCATTCAAGCTTGTTGCGACATGGTAGAACCGGGCGGCTTTGTGTTTTTCTCAACCATTAACCGCAATATGCTCTCCTACGTACAAGCCATCTTAGGGGCTGAGTATCTGTTAAAGCTCCTGCCCATAGGCACGCACGATCACAGTAAGTTTATTCGCCCGTCTGAACTCATGGCCATGGTGGATAATACTGACTTAATCTGTAAAGACGCCCTTGGCATTAGCTTCAATCCGCTGACCTCTATCTTCAGTTACACCAAAAGTCTTGAGGTGAACTACATGATAGCCACCCAGAAGATGGCCGATTAATGTCGATATCTCAACACCCAGTGCCTGGCACAGAGATTCAGGCGGTACTGTTTGATTTAGACGGCACCTTAGTCGATACGGCGCCAGACTTGATTGAAGCGCTCAATCTCAGCCTAGAAACTGCAGGCTTCGAGCGCCAACAGCCTGAGTTTATCCGCCCTTTTGCTTCCCATGGCAGCATGGCCATGGTCAACGCGGCCATCGCCTTTGCCAGCGAAGAGGTTAAGGCCCAGGTACGTCAAGGCCTACTTGAACATTATCAAGTCATTAATGGTCAGCAGAGTCAGCTATTTGATGGTATCGCACCATTATTAGCGCAGCTTAAAGCGCTCGGGCTTCCCATCGGGGTCGTGACTAATAAACCGGCCCGTTTCGCGAGGCCACTTATTGATGTCTTAGGCTTAAATGCACAGCTTGGCACTATCATCAGTGGTGACAGCACCCTTTATTCTAAGCCTCATACCGCCCCCATGTTACTGGCAGCGCAGCAAATTGCAGTGGCGCCAGCACACATCTTGTATTTAGGGGATGCACTGCGGGACCTTCAAGCGGCTCACAATGCCAATATGCAAGGCGGTATTGCCCTGTGGGGGTATTTAGCCCGTGATGATGAGCCCGCCTCTTGGCCGTCTCGATACCAATTTAATAGCGCGTTTGAGGTCACGGACTTGTTTTCTTTGAAATGAGTTAAGCATAAGTTCAACGGGTAACCTCGGCCATTGGACTAAGGTCCCAAGTGGCGCCGACTCTCACTGTAAAAAGTTTACCTATTAAAAGGTCCCTATGGGCTCGGGCGCAGCATCCCTGCTGCCCTAACGTGATAGGAAGAGTATGAGATAGACTCGAGCCATTTAGTCCAACACCCTCTCATTAGCATCAGAGTTACCATTTAGATAAAAAAATCAGTATGTTTGTGTATATGCATGATGATTAAGTGCTGGCACGTTTTTGCGCCAAAGTGAGTTTAGAAGGTGTCCAAACTCCGTTTGGATTAACGTCGTGGGTCTTCAACCCACACCCGACCAAGGGGGAAAGATCAACAGCAATCCCTCCCCCTTGGAGCTCCCTCCATGCCGCCCCGACGAAGTTGTTGAACCTCATATTCACCTAAAAATACCTAACGGCTCGACAGCACATCCATGTGCCCAACGAGCCTTAACCATCATCCCTGATGGTTGCACGGTATTTTTAGGTGAATAAATCGGCAACTTCGAGGGGAGTTGATGTACCCTGTTAATGTACTGTTAAGGTTTACATAAGTATGGGTCTAGATTTTAAGAGCTAACAGGTTACACCTAAATATATAAGGTGAGCCATGACGCTTCATTACGAGAAAGGCGAGACGACCGTCCATCCCATGGCCGGGGCAGTCGAGCATACAGGGTCTTTAAAGCTCTTGAGCTAACATCAACTTTGCTTTGAGAAAGATGAGGTTGATCTCATCACTCTTATTGAAGTTAAACTTGCCATTCGTAACAGTGTTGAACCGTTCTAAGTAGTAATCGAGTAAGTGATCGTATCTATCACCGTGAACCCAAGTGAAGAACTTTTGCAGTTCATAGCTTAATTCTCTGCTAAGGTCTGATCTTACTCTCAGGTTAGAATCATTATCTAAATCAACGATGTTCATTTCTTGAAGATTCGTCTTAATCTCTTCAATTAGAGGTAAGAGAGAATCTTTATAATTCTCAGCCATTGGCACAAGAGTAGGCTCGGTTACTTCTGCTTCGAAAATCATAATCAAATCGTCAATCTCACCGTTATAATAATCGTTGTCTAATCTTTTCTCTGACTCAGTTTTAAGCACGTAGAGTTGTTGAAGAGGATCGGCTTTAGTTTCAATCAACTGTTTTGAAAGGTTTTGTTGATGCTCGAAAAAGAGAGTTTCTATTTTGTCTGCAATAACATCAAGGTAGTCATATCGAGTTGTGAGAAATTCCAGTAACTCATCTATGTTGAGGTGCAATGCTAAATCCTCTTCATTTACATCTCTGCTATATAAATGAACTGTTAAATCGCCGGCATTGAAATGACTATCGAACGGCCAACTTGCAAAACGCTTAGTGTTTTCTTGATTCAACGCTACAGGGTGAGCACCAAAGCAAGCTCTAATCGTTTTAAAATAGGTATTATCATCTTCATTCGAGAAAAGGCGCTTCTCGAAGCAGTTTTTCTCACCCGAAAACGGAAGCGTTTTTTCGTTTATAAAAACTCTGTGAAGTTGTTTGATTGACTCGAAAATGAGATCAATGGAAGAGATGAGAGAGTAGATCTGCATGCACTTTGTATCAATGTTTTTGTCAAACTCAGACGCATTCTCTAAGTGACGAACGGACACTGTGATCCAATCCATATATGAACAAACTAGGTTGAAAAGATTCTTACCACCTTTATCTTTGTAGATTTGATATACAAAACTTGAGTTTGAATTTACTAAATCTCGAAAGTTGCGAATTTTGTCGTCACTGACCACGTTTTTCATTCGTAAATTAACCTTATAAATGACTGAAATTTTTTCAAACAGAGAGCTGATATTTTTTCAATTTTTCATTCAGATGAAACGCTTCAAACTTGAAGTAGAAGGGTTCGTTCAGACACTCAATAAACCTGTGAAATTCTGCTGGATTAATAAGCAGTGATGTAGGTACAGTTTGCCGCTTAAATCTATTAAAAAAACAGTAGTTTTTCATAAATCAGGCAGTTTTGTTTTTCTTCTTAATCAAGACCATTATTCCCCCCTATCGGACATGTTTCCCTATATTAAAACTAATCCGTATCTGACTAATTTAGCAAAATGGCTGACTCATTTCTGTCCAAAAACGTGTTAAATCTGATAGCGGTCGATGCTTATCGATCGCTAAAGTCAGGTTGGTAATCTTTTAAGGGCTAACAGATACACAACTGCTAAGAAGGTGAACCATGACGCTTCACTACAAGAAAGGCGAGACGACCGTCTACTCTTTGTTTAGGAGAAGGGACGTCGAAGCAAGCTACAGGGACGCTTTGGATTTAAATCAAGAGCACGCGTGTCGGTGAGACTTTCTAAGAAAGAAATGGGCCATGGCAAGCCTTAATGCTGGAGTTTCAGTGACCAGCTTTTCTAAGTTTCACCATTTTGCACAAACTCTATATCGAATAGCAGTTTAAAGGTGTTTTGATTATGCTCGATAGGTGAACTCGGCCATTGGACTAACGTCCCGAGTGACGCCGTCAACACGTCCCTGTGGGCTCGGGCGCAGCATCCCTGCTGCTCACGCACTCGAGCCATTTAGTCCAACACCCTCTCATTAGCATCAGAGTTACCGTTTAGATAAAAATCCAGCATGTTTCTGTATGTACTTCATGATTAAATTATGAAGCGCTTTTGTCCAAAACCAGTTTGGTTAATGGCTGGAGATGCTGCCTGATTGCAAAGTCAGATTGATAATCTTTTAACGCTAACAGACACACCAAAACTGAAAAGGTGGACCATGACGCTCCACCACGGGAAAGCCGAGGCGACCACCTACTTCTTGCCGACGTCATGGCGTGTTTTGATGCTTAACATAACCCTTGTGAGCGCCGATCTTAATTCCCAGGAAAGATCAATCACAAAGATGTCTGCATAAATCGATCGCTGCTTATTTTAGCGATCAAAACAAGCCGAAAAAAATGATTGAAATTTGTTCTTCGCTTTGAAAACCTAGCTCAATTTGACCTCTAGGGTTAGTCTCTACTAACGCTTCTCGTTATCCTCAAGATATCCACAAGTTATTCAAAAAAACATGCTTGCAAATGTGTCCTGAACTCACTATCTTGTAGGTACAAAATTTATTTAACACTATATCTTGTGTGTCACTCACAATCTGAGACACTATTCAAGACAAAGTAATGCTGACATGGCATGTCGTTTTACTTTACATTTGCTTGGTTAGTTTAACCACCAAAGGATCCACAGGCTGTGCGCTGTAGTTTTTGGCGGTTTTTCATCATTGGCATCGCAGATTTTGCGATCGGATCCTCTGAATGAACAGATGATTTACATAGAAACCTTAAGTAACGAGTTTGAGTGTCAAGCGATTACCTCAAGGGATCTGCGCAAACGCTTTAGTGATCTAAGATAGCAACAGGGCCTCTCTTTAATGAATACCAATATGACAGTCACCAAGCGAAGTGGCGAACGTGAATCCATCGATTTGGATAAAATCCACCGCGTAATTACTTGGTCAACCAAGGGTTTAAAAAACGTCTCGGTTTCAGAAGTCGAACTGAGATCCCACTTGCAGTTTTTTGACGGCATTCCAACAGAAGCCATTCATGAAACTATCATTAAAGCTGCGGCCGATCTTATCTCTCCAGATTCGCCTGATTACCAGTTTGTAGCGGCCCGTTTAGCCGTGTTCCATTTGCGTAAAAAAGCCTATGGCCAATTTGAGCCACCAAGCCTGGTTGATCACGTTACCCGCTTGGTTGAGCTTGGCAAATACGACAAGAATATCCTCACCGACTACACCCGTGAAGAACTTGAAGTGATGGATACTTATATCGATCACTGGCGCGACATGAACTTCTCCTATGCTGCGGTTAAGCAGTTAGAAGGCAAGTATCTAGTGCAAAATCGTGTCACCCATGAAGTGTATGAGAGCGCTCAGTTCCTCTACATCTTAGTGGCGGCCTGTTTGTTTGCTCGCTATCCGGCTGAAACACGCCTTAAGTACATCAAAGACTTCTATGATGCGACCTCAAACTTTAAGATCTCCTTGCCGACACCTATCATGGCAGGCGTGCGCACCCCGACACGTCAATTTAGCTCATGTGTGTTAATCGAGTGTGATGACAGCCTAGATTCAATCAATGCCACGGCTTCTTCTATTGTAAAATACGTTAGCCAGCGCGCTGGCATTGGCATTAACGCCGGCCGTATTCGCGCCCTAGGCAGCCCAATTCGCGGTGGTGAAGCTTTCCACACAGGTTGCTTACCCTTCTATAAGTATTTTCAAACTGCGGTTAAGTCGTGCTCTCAAGGCGGCGTACGTGGCGGTGCTGCCACCCTCTTCTACCCAATATGGCATTTAGAAGTTGAATCTCTGCTGGTACTTAAGAATAACCGC
The DNA here is from genome assembly GCF_000013765.1 of Shewanella denitrificans OS217. Taxonomy (NCBI): domain Bacteria; kingdom Pseudomonadati; phylum Pseudomonadota; class Gammaproteobacteria; order Alteromonadales; family Shewanellaceae; genus Shewanella; species Shewanella denitrificans. The sequence goes on from NC_007954.1 coordinate 2,315,601, forward strand.
GGCGTCGATGATAACCGTGTGCGTCACTTAGATTATGGCGTGCAGTTAAACAAGTTGATGTATCAGCGTTTGATTAAAGGTCAAGACATCAGCCTATTTAGCCCATCTGATGTACCAGGCATGTATGATGCATTCTTCGCCGACCAAGTGGAATTTGAGCGCCTGTATTTACAGTATGAACAAGACACTCGTATTCGCCGCAAGACCTTAAAGGCTGTTGAATTATTTTCACTCATGATGCAAGAACGTGCTTCAACGGGCCGTATTTACATTCAGAACGTGGATCACTGCAACACTCACAGCCCGTTTGACCCAAGCGTAGCGCCGATTAAACAATCTAACCTTTGTTTAGAAATCGCCTTGCCGACCAAACCGCTTAAAAATATTGACGACCCTGAAGGTGAAATCGCACTCTGTACGCTTTCAGCTCTAAACTTAGGTGCAATCAAAGACTTAAGTGAGCTAGAACCCTTAGCGGATTTAGCGGTTCGCGCCCTTGATAACCTGTTAGATTATCAAGATTACCCGATTATTTCGGCTCAGCTGGGTTCGATGAATCGCCGTACTTTAGGCATAGGCGTGATTAACTTCGCCAACTACTTGGCCAAAAATGGCAAAAAGTACTCGGATGGTTCAGCTAACAATTTAACTCACAGGACATTCGAAGCCATACAGTTCTATCTGTTAAAAGCCTCGATGAACTTGGCTAAAGAGCAAGGGGCCTGTCCGTTATTTAACGAGACCACTTATTCAAAAGGCATCTTGCCCATTGACACTTATAAGCGGGATTTAGACGCCATATGCAGTGAGCCTTTGCACATGGATTGGGAAGCGCTGCGTAAAGACATACTAGAACACGGCTTACGTAACTCGACCTTGTCTGCACTCATGCCGTCTGAGACATCATCGCAAATCTCTAACGCCACTAACGGTATCGAGCCACCTCGTGGACTCATCAGCGTTAAGGCCAGTAAAGATGGTCAGTTGAAGCAAGTGGTACCGGATTTTGATGAACTGCGTGACAGCTATGAATTGTTATGGAACATGCCAAACAATGATGGTTACTTGCAGCTGGTGGGTATCATGCAAAAGTTTGTCGACCAAGCCATTTCGGCCAACACTAACTATGACCCAAGCCGATTTGAAGGCCGTAAAGTGCCGATGCAGACCTTGCTTAAAGACTTGCTCGGCGCCTACAAACTTGGGGTGAAGACACTGTATTACCATAACACTCGCGATGGCGCGTCCGATCAGTTTGATGAGATCACCGCTGTGATTGAAGAAGATGATGATTGTGCCGGCGGTGCATGTAAGATTTAATCTTACTGTCAATATTTTAACTTGTATGGGGACCTAAGGTCCCCCTTCTCATGGAAGCGTAAACATGGCTTATTCTACATTTTGTCAAACTCCGAACGATGCCACCAAAGAACCCATGTTCTTTGGGCAATCGGTCAACGTGGCTCGCTACGATCAGCAAAAATACGACATATTTGAAAAGCTCATCGAAAAACAATTGTCTTTCTTTTGGCGCCCAGAAGAAGTTGATGTCAGCCGCGACAAGATTGACTTTACCGCCTTACCTGAGCATGAGAAGCATATTTTTATCTCTAATCTTAAGTACCAAACCTTGCTGGACTCTATCCAGGGCCGTTCGCCCAACGTGGCTTTCTTGCCGTTAGTGTCACTGCCTGAGCTTGAGACGTGGATTGAGACTTGGTCCTTTTCAGAAACCATTCACTCACGTTCTTACACCCATATCATACGTAATATTGTTAACGACCCTTCGGTTATCTTCGATGATATCGTCGTGAATGATGAAATTTTAAAACGTGCCGGTGACATTGCAAAGTACTACGATGACTTAATCCATTTAACCCAGATTTTTAATCTTCACGGTGCGGGTACTCACCTTATCGAAGGCAAGCAAGTCACAGTGAACTTAAGGGTGTTAAAGAAATCCCTTTACCTGTGCATGATGTCAGTCAATGCTCTAGAAGCCATTCGCTTCTACGTCAGTTTTGCCTGTTCATTCGCTTTCGCTGAGCGCAAACTCATGGAAGGCAATGCCAAGATCATCCGCTTAATTGCCCGCGATGAAGCCTTGCACCTTAACAGCACTCAACACATTTTAGCCTTGATGCAAGGTGGCAAAGACGATCCAGAAATGGCAGAAATTGCCATAGAATGCCAGCAGCAAGCCTATGATTTATTCTATAAAGCCGCCGAGCAAGAAAAAGAATGGGCTAAATACCTGTTCAAAGATGGCTCAATGATAGGCCTTAATGAGCAGATCTTGTGCCAATATGTGGAATACATCACCAACCAAAGAATGAAATCGGTTCATTTGCCCCAGCCTTATGCTGAAATTTCTAATCCTTTACCTTGGATGAAAAATTGGCTAGAAAGTGATGCTGTGCAAGTAGCCCCTCAAGAAGTGGAAGTGTCCTCCTACCTAGTAGGCCAGATTGACTCTTCCGTTAACAGCGACGAGTTCTTAGATTTTGACTTATAAAACCTTCACAAAAGCGCCCATAATCAGCTTGAAATTGCAGCCCGTCATCTTGTTTGATGGGCAGCAAGCCACCCTGCTTGAAGCCTTAGAAGATAAAAAGGTGAAGATATTTTCAGAGTGTCGCAATGGATTTTGCGGCGCCTGTAAGACCCAAGTGCTGGCGGGTGAAGTGACTTACATTAAGGAACCTATTGCCAGCCTTAAACAGGACGAATGCCTGCCCTGTTGCTGTATTCCCAAAACTGATCTCAGTCTGAACCTTTCCACCGAGGGGGTTGAGCTTATCGCAAGGCCGCTTTGTGCGACTGCGGTTAAGAAAAAAGTACTGCAGAGCCGCACTAACCAAGAAGCCATTCAAACCAACAAATCAAACTTATCGATTTCACAGCGCGATACCGCCTAACAAAAGCACTTTTTGAACAGTACAAGGTCCCAACTAAAGTACTAAGCTGCTGTGCGTCTTGGCGATAATGACCATCAGCACAAGGCTCACGCACGCTGTCATGATAACAAGGCCACGTACCTTAGGCGCAAGTCTTGAATTAAAGGCCATAAGCGCTGCTGCAACATACAAGACTAATAACACGAGTTTTTCCGTTAACCAGGCATCCACAAAAGGATATTGCCCAAGGGAGATGCACAAGAGCAGCGCCGATAATAATAACAATAATGTCACTATCTTGTGGCTTTTAAGGGCGATTTCATTAGCCAATAAATGTGGATAGTAATAGGCCCAACTAGATCGTAGGATGAAACTGAACATGCTCAAACCCACTAAGATTAAATGGGTTTTTAACAACATAGCGTACATATGATGACCTTGGTTATCCTGTTGATCGGATGCGCTGTATTCAAACGCACGTTTAAAGGTAACCGGAATTGCACCAACAATCCTTGATCTATATCAAAGCTTAGTTTCAAGAGAATATGGGTAGGAAGATGACCCTAGGGTCAGTACGGCAGTGGTGGTAATATGGTGTAGTGAGAAAATGATATAAGGTCATCAGTATGGATAAAAACGAATTTAGAACCCGTTATAGTTTACACAGGCTTAGCGATGTCATCCCCTCGGCGCCGGTAAAAATGCCCAGTCGTAAGGCCGCTGTTCTTATCCCATTAATTGAAAAAAATCAGCAACTGCATATACTGCTCACTCAAAGACCGATGCACCTACGCTCCCATCCTGGGCAAATCAGTTTTCCCGGAGGTAAGACAGAGCAAGGCGATAAAGACGATATTGCCACAGCGTTAAGGGAAGCCCATGAAGAAATAGGGTTAGCCAGTAGCAATGTTGAAGTGCTGGGGCAGTTTCCAACCCATAAAACCTTCACCGGCTTTGATGTCACTCCCGTGGTTGGAATTATCGAACGGCCATTTAAGCTAGTGATTGACCCAGGTGAAGTACAAGACTGTTTCACTGTGCCATTGCAATACTTTATTCAGCAGGAAAACCGTCATCAGAAACGCTTTATGCGCAATGGCAAGGAATACACTGTGTATCTTATGCCGTTCGAAGACCGCTTTATTTGGGGGGTAACGGCAGCCATCATAGATTTGCTCTGCCGCCATATCAGTCTAGATAACGTAGCGAATATACAAACCAGCCGCTAATGAAACCAAAAACAGCAAGGGGATATTGACCCAGTAACCCACTTTGCTATGACTCGATACATAAAAATTAAACGCCAAATTCACAAAGCTAATGCCAGCACAGGCCCAAATGATGTATTCAAGTTGCACAGTCAACTCAGGATCCCAATGCAACCTGACCGCCACGCCTTTACTGAGAAAGTAGCCCACCGCCCTGTCCGGCCTTGCCTCACCAAATACCAACAAGGCATACACGGCCAATGCCCAACCCGCTATTGAGAGCAAAGTTAGTATTGTTTGAAACACTCGCACCTTAGTCATGCCATAAATCCTTATTTGCCCCTGAGTATCACCTTGGGCTGACGATGTTTATTATTCTTATAGGCAGATACTGCACTATTTTTAATCAGTTTTCGCCTTTTTCAGGCCGATTTCAATACGATAACAAAAACTTGACTGATAATCTCTATAGATCAGCGTTTACAGCTTGTTAAATGTCTCCAGCAAGGTAAGATAAATGCACTTTTTTCTATTATTATCGATCCATTGGAGAGTTAAGCAACAATGAGCATTGCATCTGTCGCTTCTGTATTTAACGGTGATCATGCTGTAGGTTCACAAGTCACTGTACGTGGCTGGGTTAGAACCCGTCGTGATTCTAAAGCTGGTATTTCATTTTTGGCCCTGTATGACGGATCTTGTTTCGATCCTATTCAAGGCGTAATCCCTAATAATTTACCCAATTACGACGATGAAGTGCTTAAGCTTACTGCCGGTTGCTCTTTAGTCATGACAGGTGATGTGGTTGAATCTCCAGGTGCGGGTCAAGCGTTCGAGCTACAAGTGACTGCTGTTGAAGTTACCGGTTGGGTTGATGATCCTGATACCTACCCCATGGCCGCGAAACGTCACTCTATCGAACATTTACGTGAGCTTGCTCACCTTCGCCCAAGAACCAACATCATAGGCGCCGTGGCCCGCGTACGTAACTGTTTATCCCAGGCCATTCACCGCTTCTATCATGAGCAAGGCTTTATTTGGGTATCAACCCCACTTATCACAGCCTCTGATTGTGAAGGCGCCGGAGAAATGTTCCGCGTGTCCACATTAGACATGGAAAACCTGCCTCGCACTGACGCGGGCAAAGTGGATTACGATAAAGACTTTTTCGGTAAAGAATCATTCCTTACGGTATCGGGTCAGCTTAACGCTGAAACCTATGCCTGCGCCCTGTCAAAAGTGTATACCTTTGGCCCGACCTTCCGCGCTGAAAACTCAAACACCACGCGCCACTTGGCTGAGTTTTGGATGGTTGAGCCAGAAGTGGCCTTCGCCACCTTGGATGATGCGGCAAAATTGGCTGAAGACATGCTGAAATATGCCTTCAACGCTGTGCTTAATGAGCGCATGGATGACTTAAGCTTCTTCAACGAGCGTGTCGACAAAACCGTTATCGAGCGCCTGCAAGCCTTCGTCAGCAGTGATTTTGCTCAAGTGGATTACACAGATGCGGTTGAAATCCTTAAAAACTGTGGCAAGAAGTTTGAATTCGCCGTTGAATGGGGAATCGACTTACAGTCTGAGCATGAGCGCTACTTAGCCGAAGAACACTTTAAAGCCCCTGTGGTCGTTAAGAACTACCCCAAAGACATTAAAGCCTTCTACATGCGCTTAAACGATGACGGTAAAACCGTTGCCGCCATGGACGTATTGGCACCAGGCATAGGCGAAATCATCGGCGGCGCACAGCGTGAAGAGCGTTTAGATGTGCTCGATGCCCGCCTTGCTGAAATGGAGTTAAGCCAAGAAGATTACTGGTGGTACCGAGATTTACGCCGTTACGGCACAGTGCCGCATGCAGGTTTTGGTCTAGGGTTTGAGCGTTTAGTCTCTTACGTGACAGGTGTTAACAACATTCGTGATGTTATCCCCTTCCCTCGTGCACCACGGTCAGCAAGCTTTTAATATCTGTCTATAGAGAGGCTTAAGCTTCAGACAAAAAACGCGCTTAATGCGCGTTTTTTTATTTCTTACGCCGCCATGAAAAAGGCACTGTCGAAAGAGCAAATGAAAGACTTACAACAAGCCTATTTAAATGCCTTTAATCGATTAATTTAATGCTGGCTATGGGCTACTGATATTGTGGCTGACGACCAATACTGATAATGACGCTTTTAATTTCAGCCCATTAGTCTATAAGCGGACTTAACACTAACGGCTTAACGCTAAACTGCAACTGTTCTAACTGGTCAATCTGCCCGTTGGTTAAGGTAAAACGGCCTTGCTCTGTGAGCGGCTGTTCAATGCCATTCAGGCGTATTACTGGGCTCTGCAAAGCACCAGCGGCAAACTCAAAGGTTAATCCGCTTAAGGGTTTTCTGAAATACTTCATCGGGAACCCCTGCAAGCCATCAAGCAGCGCATCCATGTCAGCCTTTACTTGCAACAACTCGATTTTCTTGTAGTCTTGCTGCACAGATTTAGCCCGCACTTGCATGGCAATGGCGCAGCTTTCAGCTTTACCTGTCATCTCTAAATTAATGAGACCGCGATCTGACTTAAACTCGGCATCGAAGGGCAGGAATAAACGCTGAGACTCATCATAAGACAGCGGTGCACTGGTCTTTACTGTGGTGATGTTGCCAGAGATAATGGTGCAATCTGGAGTTTTAGGCACGCTAAAAGCAAGCTCAGCCAGTGGATAGTTGTGCTTATTCACTTGCTTTAACCTGTCATAGAAACCCACGTATTCCAGTGAGACGGTTTCTGCACTGACAGAGGTTGCATTCAACGCCATTGCTAGGCTCAAAAGACCGCCACTTAAGCATGATAATTTCATAACAGGTTTCCTTGGAATTCGAACAAAATAGGGTAGAGAATGCGGCGGCCTTGTTTAACAATCAGTAACGCCTGCGCCAATCCAATCAGTGCTCAGCCACTTTTAGCTGTGGCTAAGTTTTAGCTTGGCGGCTCAATTGCGCCACAGTGTAACTGAAACGACGTTAAAATAATGTATTCCCCGCTAAAAACGCCCACTTCTGCCTGTATTTCAGACAGCTATAACAATTATTGCATTTGCTATGAGTAAACTGACAAAATTTACTTTAGAATGCCACCACCAGGTTTTAAGGAAAATCCCTGCATGGGTAATCAAGATTTATTGGCAACAAGCCAACTCGATTCAATACAACAATTGGTTGCCATAGGTGGTGGCCACGGCTTAGGCCGGGTGTTATCCGCCTTATCTTCCATGGGTCCACGGCTTACAGGGATAGTTGCCACCACGGACAATGGCGGCTCGACCGGCAGGCTCAGGCAAGATCAAAACACCATAGCTTGGGGGGATCTGCGTAACTGTATCTCTCATTTGGCTATGCGCCCTTCCTTAGGTGCACGCTTATTGGATCACAGGTTCGAAACTGAGAATGAGCTACAAGGTCATAATTTAGGTAACCTTATCCTCTATGCCCTAGATCAACTCTGCGTCAGACCCTTGGAAGCGGTGGATCTCATTCGCAATATGTTGCAAATCAACACCCGTATTATCCCTATGTCCGAGCACTCCACCCATTTGGTGGCACTAAGCGCCTGCGGCGCGAAAATCTTTGGTGAGCTCAATGTGGATGATATGGCAGATGCGCCGCTGGCATTAATGCTAGAGCCCGAGGTCTCTGCCACCTCAGAGGCCTGCGAGTCAATTTTAAATGCTGAGGTCATTATCTTAGGGCCAGGCAGTTTCTTAACCAGCATAATGCCAAACCTATTGTTGCCTGAATTAGCCCAAGCCTTAAGAAAAACCCACGGCCAAATCATCTTTATCGATAACTTGCATCAAGAGTTATCACCGGCAAAACACATCAGCTTGGCTGATAAAATCGCCTGGTGTCATCAGGCCATAGGTAAAGATGTCATTAGCCAGGTAATTTGCCATGGTAAGGACATCAGGTTAGAAGGGCTTTATAATTATTTCCCATTGGCATCTAAGCAAGACAGTGGCAGGCACGATAAACAACTATTACGCCATGCCATAGAACGGGTTATTGTCCAGTCGAAAGCGGCTAAGTTGCAAGCCTTACTTAGGCCCACACTGACGACAATCTGAGTGTCCCCTTCTTTATAGTACTGCCAAAAGTACTGCCAATAGTACAGTCAATTTGATTGATGCCGGCGTATCTCCTTCGTAGGCATCAGGTTCCACTCGCATCTTTACCCCTTAGTCTGTATACTGCGCGACCAGTTCTAGGCACTTGCCCCGTTTTATTAAATGGCTTGTGTCGCCTTATCTCATTGATACCCTAGGAAGTCCCGCTTTGATCTCTACCGCAAACATCACCATGCAATTTGGCCCAGAGCCATTATTCGAAAACATATCGGCGCAATTTGGTCACGGCAACCGTTACGGCTTAATCGGCGCCAATGGATGTGGTAAGTCCACGTTTATGAAAATATTAAGCGGCGCACTGGCACCAACCTCAGGCAATGTGTCTATTACACCCGGTTTGAAAGTGGGTAACTTGAGTCAAGATCAGTTCGCGTTTGAGCAACACAGTGTCATAGATACCGTGATCATGGGCGACATGAAACTGTGGAAGGTCAAGCAAGAGCGTGAAGCCATTTACGCTAAGCCTGATATGACAGATGAAGATGGCATGCGAGTGGGCGATCTTGAAAGTGAATTTGCCGAAATGGACGGTTACAGCGCCGAAAGCCGCGCCGGTGAAATATTAATCGAAGCTGGTATAGATGAGTCGATGCATTTTGGCTTAATGCAGCAAGTGCCTCCAGGTAAAAAGTTAAGGGTATTGCTGGCTCAGGCCTTATTTGCCAATCCCGACATCTTGCTACTGGACGAACCGACCAACAACTTGGATATTCACACCATCAGCTGGTTAGAGACAGAGCTTAATAAGCGCAAATGCACCATGATCATCATTTCCCACGACAGGCATTTCTTGAATGCCGTCTGTACCCATATGGCTGACATAGATTATGGTGAACTGCGCATTTACCCAGGTAACTATGAGTTCTTCTTGGCTCAATCAAGCCTTATCCGTGAGCAGCTTTTGGCAGGAAATGCCAAGAAGAGTGCTGAAATCGATGAACTACAAGACTTCGTTAATCGATTCGGGGCCAACGCCTCTAAAGCAAAGCAGGCCAGCTCTCGTGCTAAGAAAATGGACAAAATTAAGCTTGATGATGTTAAATCTTCCAGCCGTATTACCCCATCCATACGTTTTGAAGCCGGCAAGAAAATGCACCGCCAAGCCTTAATATTAGAAGGCTTAGGCCATGGTTTCGATGAAGGCATGTTATTCACCGGTGGCGATTTGATCTTAGAAGCCGGCGCCAAGCTTGCTATCATAGGTGAAAACGGCGTGGGTAAGACCACACTACTGCGTTGCCTAGTGAACGAATTAAGCCATAAAGAAGGCGTGGTCAAGTGGTCTGAAAATGCGGCCGTAGGTTATTGCCCCCAAGACAGCAGTGCCGATTTTGATAACGATCTTACCCTGATGGATTGGATGTCACAGTGGCGTTTACCTAAGCACAACGATTTGATGGTGCGCGGCATGTTAGGCCGTTTACTGTTCACCGAAGATGATGCCAACAAGAAAGCCCGTAATTGTTCCGGTGGTGAGAAAAACCGTCTATTGTTTGGCAAGTTGATGATGCAAGACGTCAATGTGCTTATCATGGATGAACCCACCAACCACATGGACATGGAAGCCATTGAAGCCTTGAATAACGCCTTAAAAGACTTCGAAGGGACCTTGATTTTCGTGAGCCATGACAGAGAATTTGTCTCGTCACTGGCAACCCGCGTCATAGACATCAAAGATAAAAAATTGATTAACTTCCAAGGCAGCTTCGATGAATACTTAGCCAGCCAGTCAGAAGCACAAAAAATCGCATAAACCAAGGCATCAAGCTTAAGGCTTGGGTTCAAACACTTAAGCCTTTTTAAAGCAGCGCCTCAACTCACCCGTCATTGTCTTTCAATGACGGGTGTTTTTTTATCCAAAACACCCCTTTCGCCAATCCCGTCATCTATCGAACAAAATGCTATAACAGTCTGATGGAAAACCTGAGTTTTGTGATGAAAGATGGGGTGATCTACAAGCAATAAGACGGTAAGCATGTCCTTGGCGAGTAAAATTAAGCACTTTATTAGTCTTGATATGTTATTTATCTCGCGCCTTTGGTATAAGCTTATGATAGTTCGCTTGTATTCATGCTAAGGAATAGATTATGAATGTGTTAGTTTCGCAGATCATGAGTCGCCGGGTTGTCACTGTGGACATGGATGACAGGTTGCAAGTGGCTAAAGACATTTTCGATAATGTAAAATTTAACCACCTACTGGTTATCGATGAAGATAACCAACTGCAAGGGGTGCTTTCACATCGGGATCTGGTGCGCGCCTTAAGCCCGAATCTAGGCACGGCAGCAGAGTTTGTCCGCGACACAGACACCTTGCAAAAACGGGTTCATCAAGTGATGAGCCATGATCCCATCACAGTCGCCCCTGATATCGATATCAAGCAGGCAAGTCAGCTTATTCTCAAGCACGGGATAGGCTGCCTTCCCGTGTTAGAAAATAACATTATCTTAGGGATCATTACCTGGAAAGACCTGCTCAGAAGTTTTAGCCAAGCTTAATTTGAATCAGAATAGGATCAAGAATGGGATCCAGGTTGGATCCCATCGAATTCAGTCCGGCTTAATCCAGCTTAAAAAGCCCCACCTGCTCGTCTAAGGATTTAGACAAACGTAACAATTTTTCACTGACCAACTTACTGCCGCGGGCATCCACCAAGGATTGCTCGGCGTTATCACGAATGCCAATCACGCTGCGGTTAATTTCTTCCGCGGCAAGGTTTTGCTGCTCAGTGGCATCGGCCATGTGCACATTAAGCTGATTAATTTCACTCATCTGCACAGAGATGTCCCGCAGCGCCTGCGCCACTAACTGCACTTGATTAGCCCGCTCATCCGCTTCGGTGGACGAAGCATTCATGGCAATGACTGTATTTTGAGCTTCTTGTTGCAGCTTAGCGATGGTTTTGCGAATTTCATCGGTGGAATGGTGAGTCTTAGTGGCCAAAGAGCGGACTTCATCGGCAACCACGGCGAAACCGCGACCGGTTTCACCTGCCCTTGCCGCTTCAATGGCGGCGTTTAACGCCAACAGATTGGTTTGCTCGGCGATGGCACTGATGACCTCCAGTACCTTGCCCACTTCTAAGGTTTGCTGTTGCAACTGGCCAACCTTAGAGGCCGCGTCACGTACATCCGCCGCAAGTTGGTTAATACTCTGCTCTGTTTGCTCGGCGATCAGGGTATTGTGCTTAGCCAACCTGTTGGTTTCATCTGATTTTTGCGAGGCAAAATGTGTGGTGTTTCTCACTTCTGCTGAACTTGTGCCCAATTCATTAATGGCGGCTGCCACAGAGTCCGTGCCTTCTTTTTGATGCTTGATAGCCTCTTCGGTGGCTTCTGCCGTGCTGTGTATGGTTTCGGCGGATTGGATGAGCACTTTCGATGAAGCAGACACCTTGAGTATGCTGTCTTTGAAGGATGCCATCATTTGGTTGAAGTTAGCCGCTAGTAGCCCTAACTCATCCCCTGAGCTGTCATTAATATTAGCGCTCAAGTCTTTGTTCTGCGTCGCTGAGCGCATGATGTTACCTATGCGTTTAAGGCGCTTGATAAAGAGTTTTCTAAACAGTACCCCAAGAAAAATAAAGGTGACTAAGAAAATGACAGTTAATAATCCTGTGCTAAACAGGGTGTTTCGATTGACCGCCTTGTCAATTTGTTGCAGCGAATAGCTCAGTTTCACCACCCCAAGGACATCACCTTCTTGTGCCTGATGACAGCCCAAACAGTTAACGCCATTACTGTCTGCGCTGGCAACCAGAGGTTTTAAATAGGTGAGCACCCTAAAATTATCGCGTTTTTCGATAAACATGGCTTCTTTGCCTAACAGCGCCGCCTCTTCTGCTGGGGTTTGCGCCTGTTCTTCTGCTTTACCTTGACCATAGAGGGTATTCACCTGCTGGCCGCGAATAATATGCGCATCCTTAATATTGGCCTGACTGCGAATTTTATTGCTGAGAATGTCACGGTTGGCCATAGTGCCAGTGAGCATCATGGTATTGAGGGAGTCGAAATAATTGTCGGCCAACAAATGCACAGTACTCTCAACGGTTTCTTGGGCTAAGGCGCGTTGCTGGTTAGAGTTAATGACTATGCTAGCGGTTAAGACCAAGACACCGGTAAACGCCAGTGACGCGTAGATCTTATGCTGAATTGATTTCAATGCCATAGGGTAAAATTCTCATCCTTAAGGTTACATCTTGTATGCTGGGAGTTAACAATTTCTTAACGCACTGTTCTAGATAGACAAAATACTCATCTGGATAGACAAGGTACCGGCCTAGAACCTAGAACTAGTGTCCTAAAAATAGTGCCGCTGCATACTAAGATTATTCACAATCTAAGACAATAGCCCTAGACTGTGACCTGACAAGATTTACCCGAATAGGCAAAGGTTTATGCGAAAAGTGTGAACTTGCCCCACTTTCCCTACAACTAAGATTTATTCATTGATGACGGCAGGCTTTATTTTTGCCGGCGTCAAGCTACTGCCCATGGACGCGACGATGACTAAACCTATGGCGGCCCATTGCCACAAGGTTAATTGCTCAGCCAGAATGATAAAACCGGCTAAGGCGGCGATGGCGGGCTCCAAGCTCATCAATACACTAAAGGCTTGGGTTGGCATATTGCGTAATGCCACCATTTCCAACGAATACGGCAATGCACTGGATAACACCCCCACCAGCAGACCAAGAGGCAAGACTTCCCAGCTCAGTAGCGCCATCCCTTGACTTACAACCCCGATGGGCACTATAGCAATGGCCGCCACCGTCATGCCTAAGGCTACAGTGATCCCGCCTGATGTTTGCTTACCCGTGCGGGTACCAAAGAGTATATAGCCCGCCCAACAAGCACCCGCTCCCAGCGCCATGAGTGCACCGCCGAGATCTAAGCCTTCGGCGCTACTCAGATCAGGCAATAACAGTAAGATCCCCGCAATAGCACAGCCCACCCAAAATAGATCGCTCTTTCTCTTTGAGCCAAAAAGCGCCACGGCTAAAGGCCCAGTAAATTCAAGCGCAACCGCGATGCCAAGAGGAATTCTGTCTATGGCTAAATAAAATAAGATGTTCATTCCGCCAAGGCACAAACCATAAATGATAATGCTCTGCCAATCCCGCCCTTGAGGCAAGGCACGCCAAGGACGAAACACCAGCCATAGAATAAGCGCAGCAAAGCCTAAGCGCAGCGCTGTAGTGCCATCGGGGCCAACTACAGGGAAAAGCTGTTTTGCTAATGACGCACCAGACTGAATGGTCACCATGGCAAGCAAAACGCTGGCCACTGCGGTTAATAATACGCGGTTGATTTGCATAGATAATAAGTCCACAACACTGAAAAAGCCTTTAGACAGGCATTCTACCCGAGGCCACTCACTAAGCACATCAAATATATCTCACACACGCTCCAAGTCAGACCTCATTGAGGGCGAATGAGCATGGACCCTAAGCAGGTTAACTAGAGTCGATAATCATTTGCAGTAATCTGGATCATCGCAGCCTCTGTAACGGCAGAATAATCATGGGCAAAGATGGCTTGCCCCATGTTGGAAAAAACATATGAAACAGAAGTGGATAACCTGAGGGGTGAAGCTAGAAAGTTATAAAATTTAGCGATGGGACATTAAAACGCACACTTGTTATCGAGCCAATGCCAAAACGACATGATAACGCCTTCAGAGGAGACAGATTTTGCTTTGCCAGCATCCACTAGCGCCTTTACCGGTTTAGGCTGTTTATTCGCTAACTCTTTGACGGCCTCATGTTGCTCCTGCTTTTGCTCTTGCTCTTTTTTGGCCCGCCTGTCATCGGCCTTATTAGCCTGTAGTGCCAATCGTCTTCTCTGTTCTAGGGTTAAACTGGCCATTAAACTCAACGATGGCTTAGGTATAACCGTTGTAACCGAATACCAAGCCGCTCTTGGGGTTCCACACATACTGTCACCTCTTTTGCTGATCGCTTGCCATTCATAGAAACAACGGCAAAGTACATTGAAGTAGACAGGCAAAAGCCAGCAAAACTGTCATCACTTTCATCACTTTCGCAACAAACGACAAGGCAACAAGGCAAGTTAGGCGCTATGAATCCTAGAGTGACGCTTGATGTGCCTCAATCAGGCTATCCATCTTTAATTGTGCCCGAATTCGCACTTGGGCTAAGGTTTCATCGGCTAACATAGGAAGGTTAACTTCGTAATAACACTTAACTTTAGGCTCAGTGCCCGATGGCCTGACAATAACCCGCTGTCCTTCTGCTAATTCATAGATAAGCACATCGCTTTTAGGTAAGTCTATGATTTCACGTTTGCCATCCGAATAACGCTTTTCACTGGCGTTAAGATCTGAACACGCAAGCACAGCAAACCCGCCTATCTGCTGGACATTCTCAGCCCTTAACTTAGCACCTATGGTCCCAGCATCCCCTGAAGTCGCGATACTCACTTGACTGTTTAAATGATAGCCATGCTGCTGATAAATTTCGGTTAACCTATCCCAAATCGTGTAATTATGACAGCTAAGCTCGGCGCACAATTTTGCAAAAGCCACCAGCGCCGACAGGCCATCTTTGTCCCACACCAGATTACCCACGGTATACCCTAAGGCTTCCTCATAGGCGAACAAGAACCGGGAATGGGGAGTAGAAAGTCCGATGGCCTCATTCATCAACCACTTAAATCCAGTCAGCGTGGTGTAGCAAGGCGCATCGAATGCCGCGGCGATTTTAGATAACAAGCTCGAAGACACAATAGTACACCCCACCAAGCGCTGATCGCTGCTCGAATGGCTAAGCAAATAATGCCCCAGTAACACCCCGACCTGATCGCCAGTGAGCATTTGATAGTCACCGTCATCTTTACGTACAGCCACCGCAAATCGGTCCGCATCGGGATCGTTAGCGCAAGCCAGCATGGCCTGGTGCTGTTTGGCTTCGGCAATCACCAGATCCATGGCGCCTGGCTCCTCAGGATTAGGAAAATTCACCGTTGGGAAATTACCATCGGGCTCTCGCTGCACCGCAACACTGAATACCCGATTAAATCCAGCATCCTTAAGCACTATCTCAGCCATGTTAGCCCCAACACCATGCATGGCGGTATAAGCCAAGCTGATGTTATCGGCTCCTGGAGTAAACACCTTGCCCTCTTCGTTCTTTTCGAGTCCAAATTGCAGCACGGCAGCATGATACAACTGGTGCCTATAAGACTCGTAAAAATCATCCATTAACCAATGTAACTTCTCTTGTTTAGTGGCGTCGATAAGCTCGCAAAAAGGCAAAGCCTGAGTGGCGGCATACTCAATACAGGCGGCAATACCTGTGTCATGGGGCGCAATAATCTGTGCACCATTGTGCCAATACACTTTATAGCCGTTGTAAGCCGGTGGATTGTGGCTGGCTGTCACCACTATGCCTGCTGCGGCGCCAAAATGTTTCACCCCAAAAGCCACCAAGGGCGTTGCGGCAACTTTGGCGGTGAGGAACACCTTAAACCCCATACCCGTTAACACACTCGCCGCATCATGAGCAAATTGCCGCGAGTCATGACGACCATCATAACCAATCACCACACCCCGCTGGCACGCCTCTTTTATTTGTCCCTGCAAATACGTCCCAAGTCCTGCGGTAGTTTGACGCACCACCAAACGATTCATACCCATAGGGCCAGGACCGACAATGCCGCGAATACCCGCTGTGCCAAATTCCAAGCGGCCACTAAAGCAGGCGGCAATTTTTGCCTCATCGCCTTCTGCAATTAACGCTTCTAATGCCTGTTTTTCATTGTCATCATTCAGTTGGCCTAGCCAATGATTAACTTGAAATTGCAGCTGACTATTCATGGATAACCTCATGGGGAGTGAGTTAATGCTAATGCCTCATACCATGGCACACGGGGCGAAAACTGGCTAGCGGTCAAAGAGGTTTTTACACAATTTTAGCCATTTTCAATGTCCCAGCTTGGATGACTAAAGGTAAAAGCCTTGAAAAGATGAATAAAGTGGCGTAATGATGGTAGTGCCAGTCGCTTAATCTTGCTGATGGTAAAATGCGTTTGGTATCTCTTTTTAAGGAGCGAAGGATGGCCCATCAAGACTTGCCGCAGTCACATTCTCACCCTAAACCTCATTCACAAGAGGCCGAACCTGCACAGGCTGACAAAGGTATTACTGACCATTCACAGCGCAATACTGGATCCCACTCTCATAACGCTAAGCACAGCAAAAAACACAAGCACAGTCATTCGCACCAGCATGGTGATTTTACCGACATGTCGTCTAATCGCATTGGCTGGGCCTTTGTGCTTAATGTCAGTTTTACTATCATAGAATTTATCGGTGGCTGGCTCACTAACTCCACCGCCATTATGGCCGACGCCGTCCATGACTTAGGCGACAGCTTGTCCATCGGCAGTGCTTGGGTGCTTAATAAACTCAGTAACAAGCAAGCCAACCGCAAATTTAGCTATGGCTATAAGCGTTTCTCCTTATTAGGGGCGCTTATCAATGGGCTAGTATTGGTACTCGGCTCTGTGTGGGTGCTCACTGAAGCCATCCCGCGCTTAAGCTCCCCGCAAATGCCCGTCACCGAAGGCATGTTTGTCTTAGCCATTTTTGGCATCATGGTCAATGGGGTTGCCGCTTACAAACTCAGCAGTGGCACCTCAATCAATGAACGGGTGCTTAACTGGCATCTGTTAGAGGATGTGCTCGGCTGGGTGGCCGTGTTGATTGTGTCTGTGGTGCTGATGTTTGTGGAATGGCCGATTTTGGACCCTATACTGTCGATTCTATTTACCCTGTTTATTTTGGTGAATGTGCTTAAAAATTTAACGCAAACCTTGCAAATATTCCTTCAAGCCGTGCCCGACACTCAGCAGCAACAGCAAATACAGCAAGCGCTAGTTACACTGGATGCTGTGGATAGCCTGCATCATCTTCACTTTTGGTCTTTGGATGGCGAGCAGCATGTCCTCACCGCCCATATCGTCTTAGCCCATGAGCTAACCCCAACAGCGCAACTCAATCTCAAACAGCAAATCGCGGTTACTCTAGCCCCTTACAAGTTATCTCACACTAATATCGAGCTAGAAATGCCCGATGAAACTTGCCGAGACGGTGACACGAGTGAAAGTCGGGGGAGCGTTGGTACCCATGATGGTGCCAGTATTCGTGACTAGTATTCGTGATTAGTATTAGTGACTCGTCATAATAGCTAATCACTATTGCCTATGCGTGTCAGTTTGACACGGCCTAAGTTGCTCCAAATATTGGCATCCACTCAGTCAACTAGGCTCACCTCAAAATAAACACGGGCACAATAGTCTGACATTTCGCCCAGTAAAATGTCGATTGTGATAGGACTGCATCCCAATTAGCTAACCGAGATCACATAACGAGTACAAAAGGCTGACTCATGGATGCACTAGGAACATAATTTGCTTATCTGACTGATATAAATGTCATCTCCTTAGCCAATAATGAGTGCTATGAATAATAAATCCACCTCTTTACCACAAGCATTACCGAATGTAATACCCAATGTATTAGTGCAGCAAAAATATAAAAACCAGATCCCAGGGGATATGGCCATGTGGCTACTGATCGCCATGGAATTAACCGTATTCGCGCTATTTTTTATCGGTTTTGCTGTGATGAAACGTATAGAGCCGCAGATGTTTGCTAAGGGGCAGAGCCTTATTCATCTCTCTATCGGCTTGCTATGCACCTTAAGCTTACTCATGAGCAGCTACCTTCTGGCACTGGCGCTGGTTAATGCCAAACAAGGACACAATATCCGTGTCAGTCATTTACTCCGCGGGGCCTTGTTGTTCGCCTTTATCTATCTGGTGGCCAAAATATGGGAGTACGCCCTACTGATAAACGCAGGTTTTGACCTATCCACCAATGACTTTTTCACCTTGTACTTTTTGATCACAGGATTTCATTTTATGCACGTGGTGCTTGGCTGCATGATTTTAGTGTATCTTCATCAGCAAAGCCGACAACAGCGTTATGGCCCCAATGATTACAGGGGGTTTGAAGCCGCAGCCGCTTACTGGCACATGGTGGATCTGGTGTGGATTTTAGTGTTTTTCTTAATTTATATTGCCCATTAATACGGGCACATTACTTTAAGAAGGGTTTGAACTCATCACAAGCGACAAGGAAGCTAATTATGCCTAACACTCAATGCAGCAAGCACACAAGCTTAATACACCAAGCCGCCATTCTCTTAATTGGCTTAACTTGCCTCACTACGGCCATCAGCTATTTCCCTCTAGACGCATTAGCTGACTACACAGTGCTTGCTAACAATGGAGTTAGGATGCTAAGCATTGCCCTTATCCTATTGATGACTATGATAAAGGGCATGCAAATTGTCGATGTATTTATGGAAATGCGCACCGCCCCTCGCGCATTTCGGCTATTCACCTTGAGCTACCCTGTGATCATCCCTGTGCTGCTGACCGCTATCCTTTACCTATAAAGCAGCATCCATAAAAAAAGCGCTACCCCAAACCGCTAATTAGATAGTTAAGTCTGGATAACGCCTAGTGTTAAGTTAACGCTTTTAGCAAAACTGCGCCGCCGATCACAGTCTGCCTAAGACTGACGAGACAAGCGCAGCAATGTTGATATATTGACAACAGACGGCCAGTTTAAGGCCATTATGTTGTCAATTGTTATCACGGAGCCTGTCATGCTAGAGCAAACGTTACTGGATATCGCTTTAGATCTTAGCCAAAGCCTGCCTAAAAAAGCCCTCTATCAGCGCTTTATGACAGCCGTTAACCAAGTCATGCCCTGTGATGCGGTAGCCCTACTTGAATATCAAGGCCATGAATTAGTGCCCGTCGCCGTGGATGGCCTGCTGCCCGAAGTGCTGGGCATGGGATTTTCCCCTGAGGACCACCCTAGATTGCAAGCCATTATGGCTTCCAAGCAACCTATTCGCTTTAACGCCGACTCTGAACTTGCCGACCCTTATGATGGCTACTTGGTCATAGATCCTAAACGTGTACTCGATGTTCATGCCTGCATAGGTTGCAGCCTCTTTGTCGAAGGCAGGCTCGTTGGGGTACTCACCTTAGATGCGCTCAATGTGGGCGCCTTCGATGCCATAGACGATATTACTATCGCAACCCTAGCAGCCCTTGCCGCCGCGACCATACGTAACGTTAACTTGCTCAATCAGTTGGACCGCCAGCAGTATAAGCTTGATGACAATGACAGTGTATTTAAGCAAAAGCCGTTAAAAAAGTCTGACTTCATCGGTGAGACCCCCTGCATGCAGGCCCTTAAAGACGATATTCGCATTGTGGCAAACTCCGAATTATCTGTGATCATTGGCGGTGAAACCGGTGTGGGGAAGGAGCTGGTGGCTCGCAGCCTGCACGCACAATCTAAACGCCGAGCCCAAGCCTTAGTGCAAGTCAATTGCGCCGCCCTGCCCGATACCTTGGCAGAGAGCGAGTTATTTGGTCACAGTAAAGGTGCCTTCACTGGCGCCGCCAAAGACAGAATGGGCAAATTTGAGCTGGCCCATCAAGGCACACTGTTTCTCGATGAAGTGGGTGAGTTATCCTTAGAATTACAGGCAAAATTATTGCGTGTCATTCAGGAAGGTGAAATTCAGCGCATTGGCCTTGACCGCAACATTCATGTGGACGTGCGCATCATCGCCGCCTCCAATCGCAATTTACTTCAGCGAGTAAAAGAAGGCCTATTTCGAGAAGACTTGTACCACAGGTTATGTGTCTATCCCCTCAATGTCCCGCCGCTGCGAGAGCGGCAAGACGATATCCCCTTGCTGTGCGGCAATATACTCACCAACCTTAAACATAAGATTGGCCTAAGCAGCGCCAAGACAGTGCGTTTAACACAAGCCGCCATGCAAAAGCTTCAGGGCTATCCTTGGCCCGGCAACGTACGAGAATTACAACATGTTTTAATGCGCGCCGCCTTGAAAGCCAGCGCCGAAGCTAAAGGCATTACTGTCATCCAGCTGCATCACTTAACCTTTGCCTGCGAGCCCATGAGCCAAGGACTCACTGAGTTGACCGCGTTTAACTCAAACTCGCCTGATTCTAATCCATCAACCAGTGACGAGACGTTCGCTGCCGCAAATCGAGAAGAAAAAGTCGAGCCGCCAGTCATTAGTCGCTCCTTCAACGATAGGGTGGCTGATTTTCAGCGCCAAGTCATACGCCAATCACTTGATGACAATAGCCAAGTCTGGGCCAAAGCCGCGCGGCAGTTACAGTTAGACCGAGGGAATTTGCATCGTCAAGCCAAACGTTTAGGGCTAATTCCTTAAGGCCTGATTTCAGATAACCCTAATTCAGATAATAAGTGCGATACGTTTTATTGAGTTGTACTCATTTTTTTGTGGCAATTAATCCCACCATAATGTGATTTGAGTTGACACATCTAGGCAATCAGCCAGCTTCTCTACTGAACCTAGACCTTGCTCGATAATATCTGGACAAAATTCATAGAGTTCAGCTGCCAATGCCATCTCATCATCAGCAAAGCGGCCGAAGTCAAATTCGACCCAATCACGTCCTACGCCTAACACTTCGGTGACACCCCAATCACGTAGTTGTTTAATAATAGCTTGAGTGTCAAGTCCATAATTGCAGCCATCAGTTTGCCTATAACGGAGAATATCCCATGGCTCGCTTCCCTTGATAACCGCTAACCCACTACCAAGATGATCGCTGTCGTTACGAAATATTAGGTATCCCTGCTTTTGAAACTCATGTTTCAAGTCATTTATCGCCATTTTCGCTTCACGCTCTGAACAAGATAAAAATACACCCTCAAAATACTCATCATCGAACTCGTCAGCACATTCCGTATACACTTTATGAAGCTGCGTTATCTTATTCGTATTAATTTGCTTGATCTTGCTAAGCAGTTTGGTGGAGAAATTCAATTTTTTAAGGAGTTGCAACTCATCATTGGCTAAGCTGTCTATTAATTTTTTATCTGCCATGACTTGTTGATATTTCTTCTCAAGATAATCGGCTTCTGGTGGCCGGAAAATACGAGCTATCAGGCTTAACACACAGTAAATTGATACTATTATGAGCAGGGCTGATCCAAAAAAGATAAGCTTATTCATTATTTCTATATTCTGATGTTTAAAAAAGCCGGAAGTATAAATGAAATGTGATCTGCAATAAATACACGACCCAGACAGTTTTCATTGCTCCGCTAACACATCGCTAACTGATAATTGCCAATAATTTCACTGCATAAGGCACATTTAATGGCATGCCTTGTTGGCTAAAAAAACAACATGGCTTAGCGCTTTACTTCAAACGCTGTGTTAGTGTAGGATTATTTTAATCAATCACTTACACGAAGAAGTAATCTATAAAACCGTGTAATAAGCGATAATGTGAACCTCAATCAGCAATAAAAAAGGAGATGTTATGTCTTACATGGATGGTTTTGTCGCCGCCGTACCAACGGCAAACAAAGATAAATACATTGAACACGCGAAATTGACGGCTCTGGTGTTTAAAGACCATGGCGCACTCAAGATCACTGAGGCCTGGGGAGATGACGTCCCAGAGGGCGAGGTCACTTCTTTTCCAATGGCGGTGAAATGTGGCGAAGACGAAACGGTCGTTTTTTCATCTGTTGTGTGGCCTTCGAAGGACGTACGAGACGCTGGCTGGCAGGCGATCATGCAGGACGCTAGAATGCACCCAGACAATAATCCCATGCCCTTCGATGGTAAGCGTTTAATATACGGTGGTTTCCAAGTCCTTGAAACTGAGTAGTGCTTAACACTGGTAAAACATTATTTACTCTATGTTATTTGATAAATCACGGCACAAACCCTTGACTGAAAGCCACTGGGATCAAAATGTCGTTCAGTCAGAAATATCATCCATCATTAATGATATTCAACATTCACTATCAGCCGATGCATGCTGGCCCACCCATCCGCAGGATGCACAAAGCTATCCCAGAAGTGGGCCTAAATGGTCTGCCTATGCCGGAGCTGCAGGGACAATTCACGCGTTACAACTACTCGATGGCTACGGTTATAACGTCATTGACTTGTCTGGTGCATTAGAAAACGTTTACCAATCCTTTTTGAAAAACCCCGATGTTTGCGTTGAACCTGGCTTACAAATAGGTGAACTTGGCATATTAATGCCTGCAATCTTAAAGAAACTCGATGATGCACAACTCGCTCGTCGTGTTTTGCGCTGTATGGAAGACACTATCGCACTTCCTCTGTATGAAATAACCTCAGGACAGAGTGGCATGATGCATGCCGCCTTAGCACTTTATC
The DNA here is from genome assembly GCF_000013765.1 of Shewanella denitrificans OS217. Classification (NCBI taxonomy): domain Bacteria; kingdom Pseudomonadati; phylum Pseudomonadota; class Gammaproteobacteria; order Alteromonadales; family Shewanellaceae; genus Shewanella; species Shewanella denitrificans. The sequence continues at coordinate 2,338,179 of NC_007954.1, forward strand.
GTAAAACCGGTGAAAATTGCTGGAAAGAGGTATTCGTTAAAGGCGCAACCTCATTAATGGATAATTGGCTGCTAGATACCAAGACGGGAGAATGGCTTTGGCAAAGTCAAGTTTTTGGGCCTAAACGTCATTATTATGGTGCTTGTCATGGTGTGGTAGGTAATGCGAATATTCTTTTACAAGGTGCTGATTTACTGCCAGATAACTACCCAGAGCTCATCATTAAGCGTACCCTTATTACGTTAAATATCGCGGCAAAAAAAGCAGGGAACTTCACCAACTGGCCTCTGTGTACTAAACCCAAGATTGATAAACTGCTGGTGCAGTGGTGTCACGGGGCTGCTGGAATCGTGACTGCAATGGCAAGAACACCTAAGATTGACTCCTGTACATCCAATCAACTCGATCAGTTGTTAGTACAAACCGCTGAGCTGGTATGGCAAGCGGGACCGCTCAACAAAGGCTCGAACATCTGTCATGGCACTGCGGGTAACGGCTATGCCTTTTTGTATATGTACCGACGAACAGGCCAAGCCGTTTGGCTTGAAAGAGCCAGAAAGTTCGCCATGCACGCTATTGAACAATGTCAGAAAGCACGAGCACATTACGGCCAAGGGCGATTCACCTTATGGACAGGTGATGCAGGGCTGGCCATTTATTTGGTTCATTGTCTTAATCCACAACATGCGGCAATCCCTGGCTTGGATTTATTCTAAGTCTCTGATGCTAAAATAACTATGGGATAAATGCCCTCAAGACATGATCTAACCCTAGGAGCCACAATGTCAGTCATAGCCAATACTCCTGCGCCGCCCTACTTCGCGGTGATTTTCACTTCCACACGTACACCAGGCGATAATGGTTACTCTGAAATGGCAGAAAAGATGGTCACACTCGCCGCACAGCAGCCAGGATTTTTAGGTATAGAGTCCGCAAGGGAAGATGTGGGCATTACCGTCTCTTACTGGGCAGATTTAGATGCCATTAAACAATGGAAAGCCAACACTGAGCACTTAACCGCTCAAAAAATGGGCCATCAATCTTGGTATGATGCATTTAAGGTCCGTATTGCAAAAGTCGAACGAGATTACGGTATCTAACAAGTACTGCAGTAAACTGTATTTTGCCCAACACCCTCCTATTAACATCGGAGTTGTAATTAAGATCTGTCACGTTTGCCCAATTGTGCGTTTGGAATGCGGGGATAAATATAGCGATAAATAGCAAAGTGACCTCGGCCATTGGGCTAACATCCCTTCTGTATAAAGTCAGAGGGAAAATTTAATGAATGCTTACAAATCCTCAGAGACTTCTAGTTAGAGAAGGCTTGTACAGGCATGTTCTAGCTGATAAGTTATTAATAATTAAAGTGTATTACTTAGACGTTTTCAAATACACCTGAGGATGTTTATCACACTTCTCGCATACAGCTCGGCTGAGTCTAAGCTCCACTGGGCTTATCTACCCCGCTTCGCAGTCTTTATCAGGGGAGCATTACACAGAAAATGGAGTTCAAATGAGTTCGACTAATCAAATAAACCGGGTTTTAGAAGACGTCCCCATCAACGTGAAACTCGTCATATCTTCACTCTGGGTCGCTGTGATGTTTTGCTACGTTTATGGTGACTATATACAAGTTTATGTGCCTGGCATTTTAGCTGACGCCATGGCGGTATCAGCGGAAAAAGAAGGCATTCAAATAGAATTTTTTGCCGTTGCACTGCTCATGTCTATCCCGAGTGTGATGATATTTCTCACCTTAGTGTTAAAGCCTGCGATTAATCGTTGGTTAAATATCATCTTACCGCTGCTATACATAATTCTGCTTGTGGCAGTCAATATTGAATCCACTTGGGTCTATTATTTATACCTAACGGCGATTGAAATATTGCTATCTATGACGACGATTTGGTATGCGTGGAACTGGCCTAAAACCGCACAGTAATTACGCGAGTACCACAACTAAAAATACGCCAAGCTAGTGCCGATAAGCACTAGCATAAGTGCGAGGTAGGCTTTCATTATCTTCAGTGGCCAACCTCTGGTGTGTTTGAGTCCCATAAAATAATCGATCACTAGATTACCCTTCACGAGCACGATGACGCCGACTAGCAATAAGCTTAACTTGCCCAAGCCAAAGCTAGTTTCGGTAACGCTGGCGTCTGCTAAGGCGGCACTGGTTAATGTCAGTAAAATCAACATCTGCCACACCATGGTAGGTGTCGCCAACAGCCGATTAATCACTCCACTGGCCATATATCATTACCCTCTTGTTCTCAGTTAATGCAGCACATATAAGAGTGGAAAGATAATGATCCACACCAGATCTATCATGTGCCAGTAAGTTGCGGCGCTCTCCAAGCCTTCATGGTTTTTCCCGTCATAAAAGCCTAATGCGGTTAGCATAGCCACAAAGCCAATGCTTGCCATGCCAATAAGCACATGGAGCAAGTGATTGAAACCAATGTAATAGTAGGCCGCAATGAAATAGTCATCCCTTGGGTGAATGCCAAGGTCTTGATTACGACCAAATTCCCAATACTTAACAGCGCAATACAGGCCGCCCGCGGCAATGGTTAGCAGCAACCAATTGAGTGTCACTCCTGCTCTGCCCGCTTTTATCGCCCTCATGGCATTCACCATGCAAAAGCTACTAGTAAGTAGAATGAGGGTATTGGCAAGGCCCGCAAGGGTGCTGAGTTTTGCCGGCCCTTGACTAAAATCGTCAGGGAAATAAGCTTTTGCCACCAAAAACAAGATAAAAAACAGCCCAAATTCAGTCAGCTCTGCGTAGATAAACACCCATACCGCCATGGAACCTGGCGGCTCTGAGTTAAGAGACGGCTTTTCTTCAAGTGCCAGCTTATCTTCAAGTGCCAACTTATCTTCAAGTTCCGGCTTAGGGTCAAGCGCCTGCTCAGTTACCACGCCGCTCTGAGCATTAGCAGTACTGCTTGCAACAGGACATGGAACAGGATTAGCAGCATGAGCCTCAGCGATAGCATCTGTCATGGGTAAGCTTAGAAATGTGCGTTAACAAGCTGGGTTAGCGCTTCTATTGTCTGCTTCTCATCGGTTAACGGCTCAATAATGCAATGCAAACACGCCATCTGCGCATGGCAACCGCTGGACATCATTTTCGCCGCATAAATCAGTAACCGGGTGGAGACTGCCGCCTTTAAATCAATATCACTTAAACGGCGAATGTCCGCCCCTAATTTGACTAAGGTATGGGCAAGCTCAGTGGTTATGCCCGCTTCATGGACTAAAATTTCTGCTTCTTGTTCTGGGCTTGGGTAATCGAACGACATGGCCACAAAGCGCTGTCGAGTACTGGGTTTAAGGCCCTTCATCATGTTCTGATAACCTGGGTTATAAGACACCACCAGCATAAAATCTTTGTGGGCCTTTATCACTTCACCGGTGCGCTCAAGGTGCAGCTCGCGGCGATGATCCGATAACGAGTGCAGCACTACTGTGGTGTCTTTACGGGCTTCGATAATTTCATCCAAATAGCAAATGCCCCCATGGCGCACCGCGCGGGTCAGCGGGCCATCTTGCCAGAAGGTGCCTTCTGAGCTAACTAAATGACGCCCCAGCAAATCTGCTGCGGTTAAATCATCATGGCAAGAGACAGTCACTAGCTCTCGGCCTAAACTTTCTGCCATAAACTCCACGAAGCGGGTCTTACCGCAACCGGTCGGTCCCTTAATAAGCACAGGCAAGTCATGAGTCTTGGCGAAATTAAAAATCTCCACTTCACTGCCTTGAACTTGGTAATAGCAGCTGTTCGCCGCTTGGGTGTCATAATGAGTCTCTGTTGTCATGGCCGTCTCTCTTTTAGGTTTCTGGCAAAAAATGTCAGTCAATAAGTTCATCACCGCAAGCTCATCATCAGTGGGTTAACATCAACCACTGATATGAATGACTAGTATGAGTAACTAGTATGAGTAACTAGTATGAGTATTAGTGCGCGGCGGTGAGCTGTAAGTAAATTTTAGGTAACACCCGCGGTAGTTCACTGGCATTACTTACGATAGAAAAGCCATTGGTTCCAAATAGATAAGGCAGATAATCGTGGCCTTTGTTATCTATGGTGACGCAGTACGGCACTAGGCCTAACAGCTTGGCTTCAATAATGGCTTGGCGAGTATCTTCGAGGCCATAACGGCCTTCGTACTTGTCTAAATCGTTAGGTTTACCGTCTGTGATAATGAGCAATACTTTATTAACCCCGCCCCGCTGGCTCAATAATTCACTGGATTGGCGAATGGCGGCGCCCATGCGGGTGTAGTAGCCAGGTTCAATACGGGCAATACGACCGCGGACATGATCGCTGTGGGGCATGTCGAAATTTTTTAGTATGTGGAAACGCACATGTTGACTGCGCACCGATGAAAACCCATACAAGGCAAACTCATCCCCAAGGCGAGTCAGCGCCTCACTAAATACCATTAAACTGTCGCGGATAACGTCTATCACCCGCTGGTTATCATCGATATAGGCTTCGGTAGACAAGGATAAATCCGCCAATATTAAACAATTGACGTCCCTGTTCTGCCGCTGGGTATCAATATAAAACGCCTGTTTACTGCTGTCTTTGACTGGCTGAGCATGATTATCAAGCCAGGCATCGAGATCTATGTCATCGCCGCTTTGCTGGGCTTTTCTACGTGTTGGGGTCAAGCCTAAATGGGCAAATAACGCCAGAATATCTTGGCTCAATTTTTGATATTCACTGGATAAAGCAAGGGGCTCGACCTCATCGCTTATCATGGTTTGCAGCACACAGGCGTTTTCCACTAAGCGCTGCTGTTTATAATCCCATTCTGGCAAAAAGATACCTTCGCCGAGGCGTAAATCATCTTGGGCGGCGGCGGGTAAGTCTAAATCGAAGCGAATGCGGGCGGCATTGGCCTTTCTGTGACGAGACAAGCTAATTATATCTAAATCTTCTGCAATATCAGTGATATCGGCATCATCGTCTTCATCACTCTGGCAACGGTCTAGATTGATTTGTTCGGTCCAGGTCATCAGAGCTTCGGCTTGAAACACCAACAGGCCATCGGTTTTACGATTATCATCCACGTATTGGGCTTTCTTGCGCTGCTCGATTTTTGGCAGCTCGCCGGACTTATGCTTAGGCTTTGACTGCTGATTCTTATCATCCAAAGGATCAAAGTTGACGCCACTGCCTAAGTTTTCGATAGGTGGATAGATCCACAGCGGCACAGCTTGCACGTCTTTGCTGCAGCGTGGGAGTTCGTTAATTGAACCTGGGATTTTAATCACTGTCATTACGGCTTTCTCAGCCTGTGCTTGACCATCATCGCGATTAAAAAACGACATATTCCTCTTCTGGGGTTCTCCCAAACTTGGCGTGTTCGCCTGAAATTCAGCAGTACGTAGGCGTAAGACTTCATGAGCCAAATTGCTGTAAAGCCGCCTAAGGCCGGCATATTGACTTAAGAGAGCACAAGTTGCTCTTTGATTATCATTGAACCAATCGGCCATCACAGCCGTTGTGGTTTCCTTGCCATCGCCAACATCTGCTCGGCGCTGCTTATCGAGTTGTGCGGCCAAGGCGGTGAGCCAAAAATATAAGGATTGATTCAAGGTTTTATCGGCAAATAGCGCGATATAAGGGGGCAGCCTTAGGCTGCGTTCATCTTGCCAGCTTAAGTAAAACTGCTTATGGCTACCGGCAATTTTTTGCATTGTGGTGCGGCTAATATTTAACTCACGTTTTTCAGCTATTTCAAGGCTTTTAGCGCTGTCACCGCCCATGGCACGGTAATAGACTAATAATTGCGATTGCACTTCACTGAAATGGACCTTGGCATCGAGATGGTCTGTGGCCACCTGTGATGTTAACCATTTGTCCCATATTTTACCGACAACTTCTTCCATTGTGACCTCTTATTGCCAGGTTATCAGTGTGAACGCCTATGTTCTGTGGCGTTGCTTCAGAAAAAAGCCCAGCCAAGTAAGAGGGTGAAAACTTACCAGGCTGGCTTATCGGTTTAGCTTAACGGTTTAGCTTGAATGGGATTGCAGGCTCACAATCCCACCTATATCACTTATAGTTAAGCGTTAGGCGTTAGCGTTAGCTTACGCTGTCTGCTCAGTCAGTCCTTCACTGCTCGTTTGCTTGGCGCCACGATTAGCCACCACAAAGCTAGCAAAATAGGTGATTACCCCAGCAGCAAAGAGTAAGCCAAACAAGAGTCGAGCCACATAGAAGGGGGCGATAGCATCCTGGGTTGCCATAAAGCTTAAGGCTTCGCCCGCATCTGGAATGCGTTGTAGCGCCACCTGCCAAATCCCCGCCGCCGTCAGCGCAAAGGTAATGCCAAGCATACCGATACACATAAGCCAGAAGCCCCAGCGTTCCACTTTCTGCGCCTGAGCACTGTTGCCCTGAGGGCGACCGTTCATCACAGGCATAGAGTAGGAAATCATGCACATCACCACCATGGCATAGGCGCCAAAGAAGGCTAAATGACCATGGGCGGCAGTAAGCTGAGTGCCGTGGGTGTAGTAATTCACTGGCGCTAAGGTATGTAAGAAGCCCCATACACCGGCACCGAGGAAGGCCATTACCGCCGTACCTTGGGCCCAAGTGGTGGCTATCTTGTTACCGTGTTCACGGCGACGTTCTTTCACCATCTTGAAGGCAAATAGCACCATCATGAAGAAAGGCACAGGCTCAAGGGCTGAGAAGAAAGATCCCATCCATAACCAGTATCTTGGTGGACCCACCCAGAAGTAGTGGTGACCCATACCGATAAGGCCGGAGATCAGCGCCATGGCAATAATCACATAGAGCCATTTTTCGATGTGCTCGCGATCCACTCCTGTCACTTTAATCAACACGAAGGCCAATAAAGCACCTAAGATCAACTCCCACACGCCTTCAACCCATAAATGCACCACAAACCACCAGAAGTACTTATCCATGGTTAAGCTGTCAGGGTTATAGAAAGAGAACAGATAGAAGAGCGCAAGGCCAGCAAGACCTGTGATCAACACCATATTAATCACTGTCTTTCGACCTTTTAATATTGTCATCGCAATATTAAACACGAAGGACAGGCAGACTAACACTATGCCAATTTTAGTGATGGTAGGCTGCTCTAAAAATTCACGTCCCATGGTAGGAAACAGCTCATTTTTAGTGATCCTCGCAAGCTCAGCATAGGGCACTAACAAGTAGCCCAAGATGGTTGCCACGCCCGCGACCACAAACACCCAGAAGGTGATTTTGGCGAGTACTGGGCTGTAAAGCTCAGTTTCGGCCTCTTCGGGCACCAAGTAATAACTCGCTCCCATAAAGCCAAACAGCATCCAGACTATCAATAAGTTAGTGTGCACCATGCGGGCGGCGTTAAAAGGAATGTAAGGAAAACCTGCATCACCGTTTAAGTATTGCAAGCCCATGAGTAAACCAAAAATGACTTGGCCTGCGAATAAAATCATCGCAAAAATAAAATAGGGTTTTGCAATGAGTTGAGATTCATACTTCATATTTTTGTCCTCTGCTTAACCTTCGATATTCGGTGGCCAATTGTTATCGTCAATTCTGGAGGTCCAGATCAGAAACTCGGCCAAGTTATCAATTTCAGCATCGGTTAAGTTAAATTGCGGCATCTTACGACGATGAGGAATGGCCAAAGGCTGGGCATTCATCCATGCACGTAGATAGCTCTTAAATGCGGCTTCATTGCCCGCTCCCCGTCGGTCAAACACATTGGCAAGCTCAGGCGCATAGTAAGCACCCTCGCCCATCAAGCTGTGACAACCTATGCAATTGTTGGTTTCCCATAAGCCTTTGCCTTTGACCACATGTTCAGTCAGCGCGTCCCTATTTTCCCGCTTTGGCAATTGGCGGACTGTGTCCACCGACAAACCGAATAGCAGTAACAAAAAGAAAAAGCTGCCGCCGTAATAAATATTACGAGCCATGCTTTTTGTAAATTTTTCAGCCATTAACGACTCCTTGAGATATGATTTGCACAGCTACACATAGCAACATGTATGCCAATTTGTAACGCCTTGTATTAAAAGGAATTTAATTAAGTCCAAACCGAGCCCGCACAGGGGGGAGTCCGATTGACAACACCCTTGTTGTTAATGGCACATCACTGACTCTAAGGACGTGTTAATTAGACAAGGCTAAAGAAAAGCTAAGTGGCTCATTAACTTACCTTTTGAGTATTTTTTGAGCAGCTGGGGTTATTCAATGAGTTGACCGCTCGGGCCATGCTGGTGGATGCTGTTGTTTGTAATGAAAATCCGTTAGGATCCACAGCCTAAATGACGGATATTACGGCAGTGGCTTACACGGCTGGCCCCAAATACTGGCTCAACACAGGGGTCAATAAACATGAGTCACTAAAAATTAGTCAATAAACATGAGTTACTAAAAAAGAACATAAACTCACACTGACATAACAACGAACTTATCTAAGGCAAGCGTTTGATTACCTCCCCATTCACCCCAGAACAGCTCAGCCAAGTGTTAATCGTCGGTAATGCCAGCGGTGAATGGCAGCCCCTTAAGCGAGGATTAAGCTTTATTTTTAATGGCACGCTTTTCGATGCTTCTCTTGTCGAAGGCTCGCTGTACCAAGGCTCTCTTGGCGAAGACACTCTTGTGGATGGCGCGGCGGCCGAAAGCGGCGCACTTGCAAGCACTGCACCAAGCTATGACAGCGCAGAGGCAGCCATTATCAATATCGCTAATGGGGGGTTTGCTGCCGCCGATGCGGCTTTTGTGGTGCAGTCCAGCCAATTAACTCAGGAACAATGTGAGTCCTTCAGCCAGCAACTGTTTACCATGGCAAAGCAATTAGCGCAGAGGCTAAACTGTTGGCCCTCCTCAGGGCTGACCTGTTTTGCCCTGTTAAGCCAACTAGCGCCAGTGCAAGTGAGCCGCATGTCATTATTGCCAAGCCTTTATCGAGACTCTGCAATGACTCCAGAGCAGCATCTGCCCTGTGTGGTGCATAACTGGCTTGGGGAGCGGCGCATCGCCCTTGAAATCTTCAGTCAAGCGCCTGCTAACAATGATGAACCCCGACATGACGCCAGCCAAAACGGTACCAAGAAACATGCTATCCACTGGCCAGAGCTAGTGTTAGAGGAACAGAGGACTCACACTGCAGCCCATTCTGCTAAAGCCAGTTCTTGTAAAGACAGTTCTTTTGCAAGCAGTGCTTTTACAAACAATGCTCTTACAAACAGTGCCTTTCTACCCAGTGAAGACATGCAAAGCAGCGCCTTTGCACTCTTGCATCTGATAGCCACTCGCGCACCCAAAGGCCCAGGTGAATATCAAACGGCGCTCAATCAACTAGCAGATCTGAGTCAACTTGACAGCCAACAATGGCGAGGCAAACTCAATCCAATAGCATTGCAACAGGCACTCATGGACGTTGAAGCCTTGTTTGTTGATCAAAGCCTGCAGCAGCACCCCATAATGCGCCCAGACAATATCGAATCACACTCCCGCTATTGGTACCTTGCTGACAATACCGCCTCCCAATATCTCGATGCCATACGCCTGCAACTGGCCCTGTGCCAACAAGCACTGACCTTAACGAGCACTCAACTTAACGAGCACTGGGATTGACTCCCATGACCTAGCTTGGATAATGCATATAGGCTAAGTTAGCACTTAGCAAAAGCCACACTACTCGATTAAAAACCCAGTCAAAGGAAGGCAGATGAGTACAATACAATGGCAGGATTTTCAAAAGGTTGATTTACGAATAGGCACCATTATCGATGTACAAGATTTTGCCGAAGCAAGAAATCCAGCATAACGTGATAACCGAGCTTAGCCGTTCAGTTAGAGTAGCGGAACAAAAATTATTAACGGGTGGTGGTGCTTGGGCAAACGATAGAGAAGAAACAAAGAAAGAAGTCGATGGCCTTATTAGCGCAAAGCATGAAGCTGAAGCCTTAGTGTTAAAGGAACTTGATGGCTGCTATCCATTAAGTCTTGCACCTAACACGCTTAGCATGCTCATTGGATATTTAAAGCAAGAGTCTGATTATCGGTTAAGACAGAACTTTTCCACTCAATTTGATCAATTCTTGCCACAATTAGAAGCTGCTTTATGTAAATCACGGTTACAAAGCAGCGATACCATCTCATTACTTCAGACTGAGATTACTGCATTCATGGGAAATGTGGCTTTACCTGAGGTTGAGTTTGGTATGTCTGATCAGCAAAGTGGTTTGCTACACGCTCAAATAGAAGATACGAGCCAGCACTCATATGAAAGGGTCACAAAGCAAAAATTAATTATTTCATCACTTGAAAATGCAATTGATAACGCGGCCGTAAATATTGAAAGAGCACCTGAGAAAGAGCAGCTTAAGATTGCTTTTGATGAACTGCGTCAATTTGAAAAAACAAAAAAAGAAGCAGTTAAGAAATACACCGATGCACTTATCGAAGCAAAAGATAAATTCAGTAAAGCTCAACAAGTGGCCCAACGCTTGTTGAAATTGCATACTGATATGAAACGTGCGTTTGGTGATAATGATTCTGCATCTCGTGCCCTCTCAGTAATCGAGTTATTAGAACAGTTACGTGCACAATTGAGTCAAACTCGCCTATCACAACTAGAATCTGAGTTTAATACTTCATACCATAAGCTAGCCAGAAAGAATGATTTAGATATCCATGCAAAAATAGACCGTAATAGTTTTGATGTTTCTTTATATGACAGCAAGCAACGGCATATTGATAGGAAAGCGATATCTGCGGGCGAAAAGCAAATTTATGCGATTGCTATGCTAGATGCATTAGGAAAAGTCGCGGGTAAGAAGCTACCGGTGGTCATAGATACTCCTCTTGGTCGTTTAGATTCAAAACATAGAAACAAATTAATTAGTCATTATTTTCCAGAGGCTTCAGAACAGGTCATTATTCTTTCAACCGATACTGAAGTAGATGCTGGATTTTTCGATGCCCTAGAAGGCAGTATCCATCAAAGCTATCAAATCACTTTCAATGCTGAAACTCAATCTTCATCGATTGAGAAAGGCTACTTTTGGAAAAAAGCTAATTTACAGGAGGCTGTTTAATGTTACCTACCCGCGGCCTAAAATTGACAAAAGAAACTGAAGAACTATTACGTCGTTTGAAACTAAAAGCAAAAGTGACTCCGAATGTTGTATCTAGATTGGCATTTTTTAAATCCGTTGAAAGTGGTTACCGCTACCATGACCCATCTATAAAATTAGATGGTTCACTTGTGTTAGATAAAGTCACTTGGCTAGGCGATTTGACACTCGTCATTGATTGCACTTTAAAGATGCTCTACCCATCTCTTGATAGCAAAGAACTTGAAAAAGCTTGGGCCACACATGTTCAACACGGGGTAAAAACATTACGTTCCGCTAAATCATTAGTCGATATTGTTTAGGATTTAAGTAGTGAAGTGTTTGATCATTTTAAACTCACAAACACCACCAAAACCACCGAGCCGAACCATGGTGATTTGCGAGACGACGTCTACTTCCCGCAAATAAAGAATGGACGTCGAAGCTAACTACACGGACGCTTTTGATTTAAATCAAGAGCGCGGCGTGTCATCGAGACTTTTTATGAAAGAAATGGGCCATGGCAAAACTGTAAACCTGTCGTTTAATCTTTCTAAACGATATAGCTGTAGCTAACTGATACCACTAAAACTATCGAGCCGAACCATGGCAATTTGCGAGACGACCGTCCGACTCATGGCCGCTCTTTGGCATCCATGCCATCGCGGCATTTGTGAATCCTTTCACATCAGACGGGTCAGTCGACTTTGGTTTAAATCAAGAGCGCTGCCTGTCGCTGAGTGAAGGTGATTTCAAGGCTTTACACCTGTGGCTTAGTGTCTAATTCTTCACGATTTAGCTTATAAACTCACAGACCACACCAAAGCCTAAAAGTAGAACTACTGTGATTCGTGAGACGACCGTCTGAGACAGGACGTCGAAGCGAGCTACAGGGACGTATTCACGCGTGTCGTAGAGTGAACACAGTAGTGCGACTGTACCACACGCGTAAATACCATTTCGTAAGCTTTTAAATTAGCCCTTCAATCCCCGGTCCACCATGGCTTTGGCGTCTTGCAGCAGGGTGTCGAGGTGGGCTTGGCTGATAAAGCTTTCGCCGTAAAGCTTGAATAGCGCTTCGGTGCCTGAAGGTCTGGCGGCGAACCAGCCGTTGGCTGTGGTGACTTTGATGCCGCCTATTGCAGCATTATTCCCTGGGGCGTGAGTGAGGATGGCGGTGATGGCCTCCCCTGCAAGCTCGCTTTCATTAGCAAAGCTCTCTGGTGTGAGTTGCTCAAACTTGGCTTTTTTCTTGAGGCTGATGGGGCTGTCGACCCTTTGATAAAAGCTTTCACCAAATTTAGCCGTCAGTGCCTGGTAACGCTCGGCGGGGGTTTGCCCTGTGACCGCAAGGATTTCTGCCGCCAGTAGCGCCATGATAAAGCCGTCTTTATCCGTGCACCAGGTGCTGCCATCACGCTGCAAAAACGCGGCGCCGGCGCTTTCTTCGCCGCCAAAGGCCACTGTGCTGTTAGCAAGACCGTCAACAAACCATTTAAAGCCCACGGGCACTTCGAAGCAGTCGCGCTCATGCATAGCGCAGACCTTGTCTATCATGGCGCTGGAGACAAGCGTCTTGCCGATGGCGATATTGCTTGGCCACTCTGATCTGTGGGTGAGTAAATAGTCGATGGCAACCGCTAAAAAGTGATTGGGGTTCATCAGCCCAGTGCCTGGGCAAACGATGCCGTGTCTGTCGTAATCGGGATCGTTACCGACGCACAAATCAAACGCATCCTTGTGGGCCAAGAGTCCTGCCATGGCATAGGGGGATGAGCAGTCCATGCGGATTTTGCCGTCTTTATCCAGCGGCATAAAGGCAAAAGTGGGATCGACCCTGTCATTCACGAGCGTGATGTCTAAGCCGTAGTGCTCGGCGATGGGCTGCCAATAATGAATGCCTGAGCCGCCTAGTGGGTCAACGCCGATGCGAAGGTTAGCCTTTTTAATGGCCTGCATGTCGATAACCTTGGCTAAATCCGCCACATAGGGGGTGATAAAGTCCACTTCTTCTATCCAAGTGGATGCCAACGCTGCGCCGTAATTAACTTTTTTCACGCCACTTAACTGATTGATTAAATACTCGTTGGCCTTGGCTTCGATACCTTTAGTAATCGAAGTTTCAGCTGGGCCGCCATGGGGCGGGTTGTATTTAATACCGCCATCTTGAGGCGGATTGTGAGACGGAGTAATGATCAAGCCATCGGTTAATTCAAGTACATTCTCAAGTGTATTAGCAGCCTGAGTGTCGCTGTTGTTTAAAGAATTGGCATGGCTATTAGCACGACTATTGGCTACAACAATGGCCTGAGAAATCACCGGCGTTGGGGTAAAACCATCGAGCTGTTGTACTTTGACCTTCACTTGGTTAGCCACTAACACTTCAAGCACAGATAAATACGCCGCGTAAGACAGCGCATGGGTGTCAAAACCCACCAGCATGGGGCCGGTAATATTGGCGTCTTTACGATAGTCCACTAAGGCTTGGGTAATGGCCCAAATGTGGTTCTGATTAAAGCTTGAATTTAGCGCGCAGCCCCTGTGGCCTGAGGTGCCGAAGGTGACTTTTTGACTCACGTCCAGTGCATTGGGAATTAAGCGGTAATAATGGCTCATCAACTTGGGGATATTGACTAACTGTGATGGATGAGCTGGCTTCCCTGCCCCTGCATGTACTGCCATGGTGTTACTCCTAAAAACGAAAGAAATACTAGGATGAGCGGGTTTCAAAAGTGATTACTCTGCGTTGAAGACGTTCAACATAGCACCACTATGCTCTCAAGCCTTCGTCTTGATTAAACGCATTTGAATTACCGCTCCTTGATCGGATAGTTTATATCAATGGTGTGAATATCATTGATATAAACGGCTCATTAACAAGGCTAAAACAAGACAAAGCACAAGAATGAAATCTATCCTGCGACCTTGTCACAAATGCGATCGGCAATAGCGCTTGCCAAGGTTTCATCGCAGTGCAGCTTAGTGAGCACTTCCACTAAGATGGCCTGTTTTTTAGCGGTATTGTTATTGGTGGTCACCCAGTAACCCGTGGTGCCAATTTCCTTGGGGTTCGCCGAGGCGCTTGATGCCAATAACTCGTCTTTTGAGCGAGCAAAATACAGCCGGCCTTTACCTTGAACCAGTAAGACCTTATTAAACTGGCTTGGCGCCAATGCCGCTAAGCCTTCCAGTAACCACATAAAACGGCCCACGGCGCCTTTTTGCTGACTGAGCAGATGCTCATTCACTAAGGCATTAAAATCCACCTGGCTCGTTGCAGATTGGCTTGATTGACCCACAGCCAAGGGCTGGCTATTCAGCTGAGCTAAGGTTTGAGGCTCACTCTTATGGCCTTCAAGCTGCCCAGGTTGATAACCGCTGCTGTGGGGCTGAGCCTTAGCATAGTCGTTTGACTCTGGAGTTTGAACGGCACTTGGCTCGCCAGCATGTCCATGGCCAGTTTGCTGTTCTTGGTTTGAGGCGGCAAAATTACTGGCTTGATGATGGGCCACATCTAGGCTGGGTTCATCAATGGCATTAGGCTCAAAAGGCGTGACTGTGTCTACTGGCAAGGTCAGCAAACGGCGTAATATATCCGATGCGCTTTCGCCAATACGCTCTGTTTTACTTGCGATAAAACGATAGAGCTCTTCATCTACCTCTATGTATTTCATAACCTATCTTCCTTTGAGCCAGTGCCTAGACGACTATTATTCTTGAGGGTTTTATAACAATATGATCTCGTTGATCCGCGTTTCGATCCCAGGGGACAGAATGTTGATCGCCTGCCAGTGTATGCCAACTCACTGTAAAGGTTAAAGTCTAAATGATCCTAAATGCGGGCTTTTTAGCGGTTTTGACTGACACTTGCTGCAAAAAACAGCAATCAAAATTAAAAACCCGCCCATAAGCCCGCTAATTAGCACGGCAGGCTTGTAGTGAGCCTGCTTTGTTTGGCAAACTTGAGCTTTCTTATTTTACGTCTAGCCAAAGGGTTATCCATGCATTTTGTAGTCAGTGGCGAAGGCCAAGCAGTCGTCCTCATTCATGGTTTGTTTGGTGACTTAGATAATTTAAAATCCTTAAGTCATGAGCTTGAAAAAACCCACCAAGTTATTCGCGTCGATGTGCCCAATCATGGGCTCAGCGAACATTGGCAGCAGATGGATTATCCCCTATTGGCTGAAGCCGTGATCCAGTTACTCGACACCTTAGACTTAAGCTCGGCGCATTTAGTGGGCCACTCCATGGGCGGCAAAATCGCCATGGCCACAGCGCTCTTGTATCCAGAACGTATCGATTCTGTGGTGGCCGCCGATATCGCCCCCGCCGCCTACCCACCACGGCATCAAACTGTGTTTGCTGGGCTCAATAGCTTAGATTTAGTCAATACCACTCGAAATAGCGCCCTTGTTCATCTGACCGAGGCGGGAATAGACAATGCCACGGCGCAGTTTTTACTCAAGAGTCTGCGCCGTGCAGAGGTGGGCTTTGGTTGGAAGATGAATCTTGAAGGCTTAATCGCTAGTTATGATAAATTAATCGCCTGGGATATAGACGCGGCCCCATACACTAAAGCTGCATTTATCATCAGAGGCGGTGATTCAGATTATGTGGGCGCCGAGCACAAACAAGGGATTTTGGCCCAGTTCCCTAAGGTACAAGCCAAAACCATTAATGGCGCGGGCCATTGGCTGCACGCGCAAAAGCCTGAGATTTTTAATCGTTTAGTGGCAGAATTTGTCGGTGAACAGGGCCGTTAACCTCATAAGCGCCATTTACAACACCTCAATATAAGCTCAGTGTCAGCATGGCTTGACGACCGAGAGTTAAACTGAAGGGTAAATTCAATAGGAGAATGACCCAATTTCGCGCTAGCATATAGCCCCTCACTGGACGATGTGCTATATTCTCGCCTCTTTTTTTAGCCTTGCTAATGGGCCTAGTGTAATGACGGTTAAGGTTTTACTCAGTTAACCCCGTCCAAACGCCAGACATTTGCTAAGTGCTTAAGCTGTAGGGGAAAGAGTCAGATGTTGAACCAATACATGGATCTAATCGAGTCCGTAGGGTTAAACCTATTTTTTGCGGCGATATTTTTCTTTATCGGCATGGCCATCCACGATGTGCTCAAGCAAGGACAAGTGCCCAAATTTGGTCGCTACATCGTTTGGGCTGTATTATTTCTTGGCTGCGCCGGGTTTATTGTAAAGGGTATTATTCAGATGACCTGGGAAGGCTCAGGGATCGGTTAAGTAAACAACATGGCAAAAGAAGCAACAGACAGAACCACTATCGACCTTTTTGCCTCTGAGAAACGTCGCGGACGTCCGAGAAGTAATCCACTGACTCGGGAACAGCAGCTTAAGGTCAATAAACGTAATCAAATTCAGCGCGACCGTGCCAATGGATTAAAACGAATAGAGTTAAAGGTGTCACAAGATTTGTATGACGCCTTGAATCAACAGGCTTTGGCAAGTAATATCAGCCGCAGTCAGCTCATCGAGTTAATTTTACAGCAACGAGTGGACGGCTGAAGGCTATTTTCAGACATCGCACACAGCGAATTCAATATTTAAAGGATAGACAATGGCAACTGTAGGTCTTTTTTTCGGTAGCGACACTGGCAACACCGAAGCCATCGCCAAAATGATCCAGAAAAAACTGGGTAAGCAGATGGTAGATGTTAAAGACATCGCTAAGAGCACTAAAGAGCAAATCGCCGAGTTCGATATGATACTGTTTGGCATCCCAACTTGGTATTATGGCGAAGCTCAGTGTGATTGGGATGACTTCTTCCCTGAACTTGAGCAAATTGATTTTACTGATAAGCTAGTGGCTATTTTCGGCTGTGGCGATCAAGAAGACTATTCAGAATACTTCCTCGATGCCATGGGCATGGTGGGTGACATAGTCCAAGCCCGCGGCGGCATTATTGTCGGTCACTGGCCCATTGAAGGCTATGATTTTGAAGCCTCTAAAGGCCAAGTGGATGACAAGCATTTCATCGGCTTAGGCATAGATGAAGACCGTCAGCCAGAGCTAACCGAAGGCCGCGTCGATGCTTGGGTTAAGCAAATTTATGAAGAAATGTGCTTAGCAGAATTAGCTGACTAGTCTTAAGTCAGTAGCTGACAGTACCTGAACAAAGCGGCTTTGGCCGCTTTTTTTATCCCTTTTTTCTCGCCGCTTGGCGTATATGTGATATTGAATGAAAACGACTACTGCCAGCCGCTGGGATATCTTCTGCCTAGTGGTGGACAACTTCGGCGATATCGGCGTCACCTGGCGCCTTGCCAAACAGCTGCATAAGGAATACGGCATCCATGTCACCTTGTGGGTCGACTGCTTGGCAAGTTTTGCTCATATTCTGCCCGCCCTCGATATCAAGCAAAGATCGCAACACTTCGATGGCGTGACCATTAAACTGTGGGATCAGCCCCTAAGCCAAGACTATTGTGCTGGCGATGTATTGATTGAAGCCTTTGCCTGTGAACTGCCAGCGTCTGTTAAAGATGAACTTAGCCGCCTTAACGCCGCCAAGCAGACAGTGCCTGTATGGTTAAACCTTGAGTACCTGTGCGCCGAAGCTTGGGTCGATGGCTGCCACGGCCTGCCCTCCATGCAAACTAATGGTTTACTTAAGTATTTTTACTTCCCGGGTTTCAGTGATAAAAGTGGCGGGCTTATCTGTGAGCAAGGCTTGTTTAGCGAGCGTGATGCCTGGCAGGCCGACACCTGCAATAAAGTGAACTTGTTTACTCAACTTGGGCTCAAGGGCATTGACCCTGCTGACACTGTGATTAGCATCTTTAGTTATGAAACCCCTGCCCTTGCTGCCCTGTGTAAGCTGTGGCAACAAAGTAAAGATAAAGTCCATGCGCTGATCCCAAAGGGACGCAGCTTAAATAGCTTAACCGCGCTGCTTAATTGTGACGCCTCAGATATTATGCCCGGTCAGCAATTTCACTTAGGCAATTTAACCATTCATATCTTGCCGATGACAGATCAGCAAGGCTATGACAGACTGCTGTGGTCGGCAGATTTCAATATAGTCCGCGGTGAAGATTCCTTTTTACGGGCACAATGGGCAGCTAAACCCTTTATTTGGCACATATATCCCCAAGAAGATGACTATCATCTGGTAAAATTAAGAGCTTTTCTGGAAATTTACTGCGATAATCTGGCTCCTGAATTGGCAAACCACTGGTCTGAGCTTAATATCGCGTTCAACACTGGTGAGTCAAACTCAGTGCTAAGCCACTGGGAACAACTAAATTCTGTTGATTTGTCCTTGTTACAAGATGGGCAACACCATCTACAACAATGGCCCGTTGACGCTTTAAATGACGCGGATCTCGCTACTCGACTGATTAATTTCGTCAACAGCAAATCGAGCCGCGCTAAAATTGAAAAACCGAAAATAGGAATATAGTAATGAAAACTGCTCATGAAATCCGTCCTGGTAACGTGATCATGTTAGATGGCAGCCCATGGGTTGTGCAGAAAACTGAAACTACCCGTTCTGGCCGTAACGCTGCTATCGTAAAATTGAAGTTAAAGCACGTGCTGCTTGATTCTGGCACAGAACAGACCTTCAAAGGCGAAGACAAGATGGACGTTATCGTTCTTGAACGTCTTGATTGCACTTACTCTTACTTTGCTGATCCTATGTATGTTTTCATGGATGCTGATTACAACCAGTATGACGTTGAAGCTGACAACCTAGGTGATGCTGCAGCCTATATCATCGATGGTATGGAAGAAACTTGCCAAGTGACCTTCTACGAAGGCAAGGCAATTTCTGTTGAATTACCGACTCATATTGTTCGTGAAGTGATTTACACTGAGCCTTCAGCTCGTGGCGATACTTCTGGTAAAGTCATGAAGCCTGCAACCATCACTGGCGGCGGTACTGTGACTGTGGCTGACTTCGTTAAAGTTGGCGACAAGATTGAAATCGACACTCGCACTGGTGAATTCAAGAAGCGCGCTTAATCCGCCAACTTGTTCACTCAGTACCCTAAGCCAGCATTTGCTGGCTTTTTTTATGGCCAAGATTTGCCATCTGTTAACCGTTATCTGTAGTCTGTTATCCGTTATTCGTAATCCGTAGTCCGTAATCAGTTATCCGTTAACCATTAACTAGAACCTAGAACCTAGAACCTAGAACCTAGAACCTAGAATTCTGAACATCAGCCTTAGAACCTACAAGCTATCAGTTAAAAACTCCGCACTTACACAATATTTCAGCATAAAACACTATTTAAGTTTTACTTACCACCCACTCTCAGCAGATAAATCTTAAAAAATACCCTTAACTTTGCTCATCAGCCCCTTCCTCTGGCGGTAATTTTTAGTTATGGTTCTGACACTTATGTTGTTTTAGTCTAGTTAGCTATTTTAAAGAGTCCATTCATGCGCCCTATTATCAAATCCAATAAGCTCGATTCCGTCTGTTATGACATCCGCGGCCCAGTCCACAAGGAAGCCCGCCGCCTCGAAGAGGAAGGTCACCGCATCTTAAAGCTCAATATAGGTAACCCAGCGCCCTTTGGATTTGAAGCCCCTGAGGAAATTGTCAGGGACGTTATTCTCAATTTACCCAGTGCCCAAGGCTATTGTGAGTCAAAAGGATTATTCTCTGCCCGCAAGGCCATAGTGCAGCATTATCAAGCACAGGGGATTTTTGGGGTCGACATCGAGGACATCTACATAGGCAATGGGGTGTCAGAGCTTATCATGATGGCATTACAAGGCTTGCTGAATACCGATGATGAGATTTTAATTCCCTCCCCCGATTACCCCTTGTGGACCGCGGCAGCCAATCTTTCTGGCGGCAAGGCGGTGCATTATCGCTGTGATGAAGAGGCCGATTGGTTCCCCGATCTCAATGACATTAAAGCCAAGATCACCCCGCGCACTCGCGGCATCGTCTTAATTAACCCCAACAATCCCACTGGCGCGGTTTACAGTGAAGCCTTGCTGTTAGAGGTGATTGAATTATGTCGCCAGCACGACCTTATCCTGTTTGCCGATGAGATTTACGATAAGATTTTGTACGATGAAGCCCAGCATGTGCCAGCGGCGAGATTGTCTGACGATATTCTTACCGTGACCTTCAATGGCTTGTCTAAAGCCTACCGCGCCGCCGGTTTTAGGGTGGGCTGGATGATGCTCTCTGGTAACTTAAAGATAGCCAAGAGTTATATCGAGGGCCTAGAAATGCTGTCGTCCATGCGCTTGTGCTCCAATGTACCTAATCAGCACGCCATTCAAACTGCGCTCGGTGGCTACCAGTCCATTAATGAACTTATCTTACCCAATGGCCGATTAACGGTGCAGCGCGACGTGTGTTTTGATTTGCTCAATCAAATCCCTGGGGTCAGTTGTAAGAAACCTAAGGGCGCCTTGTATGCCTTCCCAAAGCTTGATATGAAAAAGTTTAACTTAAGGGATGATGAGCGCTTAGTGCTGGACTTACTTAAGAGCCAAAAAATCCTCCTCGTTCATGGCAGTGCCTTTAACTGGCCTGAGCCGGATCACCTCAGGGTGGTCTTCTTACCTCATAAGGAAGACTTAACCAAAGCCTTAACCCATTTTGGCGAGTTTCTCGAAGACTATCGGCAGTGATATGCTTAAACTAGACTAATGCTAGATAAGCGACTCAAAAGAGTCGCTTTTTTTTTGCCCGCACGCCATGATAAGCTCAGCACCATGCCTATTGGAATAAAGGAGTCCCATGAGTCATCTATTTGCCCACCTAGCCCGCATGAAACTTATTCAGCGCTGGCCATTAATGTACAACGTGCGTCGAGAAAATGTGCAGGAGCATTCACTGCAAGTGGCCATGGTGGCCCATGCGCTAGCCATTATCAGCAATAAAAAGTTTGCCACCCATTTAGATGTCAACAAGACCGCCACCATCGCCATTTTCCACGATGCCAGCGAAATATTAACCGGCGACTTGCCCACCCCGGTTAAGTATTTCAATAAAGAAATCGAAGCCGAGTACAAGAAAATTGAAGCCATCGCCGAGCAGCGCATGTTGGAGATGGTGCCAGAGGAGTTCAAGCAAGACTACTTGAGCCTGTTTGACAGCTCGGCTGCGGATCCTGAGTATAAAGCCCTAGTGAAATCCGCCGATACTTTGTGCGCCTATCTTAAGTGTCTAGAGGAACAAAAAGCCGGCAACAGTGAGTTTAATAGTGCTAAGCAGCGCCTCGAGGCCATGCTAGATGCCAACCCAAACCCAGCGGTTAAATTTTTCAGGGACTGCTTTATTCCAAGCTTTACCTTAGATTTAGATGAAATTAACCAGATGCTCTAGGGCTAAGTCCGTGTTTGTTAAATCAATAGCATAGCGCTGCCTTTTATGCCTAAAGCCACTGTGAGTAACATGACCAATAAAGTGATGAATAACGTGACCAAAATCGTGCCGAGTAAACTGACATCAAAAGCCGTGATTATCGATTCTGCAGTCTTAAGCAATCAAGACGTGCCACCAGTCATCAGCCCTTGGCATGAAAGACCGCTGGCCGAAGACAAACACAGGCGCAACGATCACCGTAGCCCGTTTCAGCGTGACCGAGCGCGGATTTTGCATTCCGCCGCCTTTAGGCGCCTACAAGCTAAGACTCAAGTGCTGGGTGTGGGTATGAATGACTTCTATCGTACTCGCTTGACTCACTCCTTAGAAGTGTCACAAATTGGCACCGGCATAGCCGCGCAGCTTAAGCGTAAATACCCGCAGCTTAAGTTTCTGTTTAATTCCATGAGCTTGATAGAATCTTTGTGTCTGGCCCACGACATAGGTCACCCCCCCTTTGGCCATGGCGGCGAGGTGGCGCTCAATTACATGATGCGTGAGCATGGCGGTTTTGAGGGCAATGGCCAGACGTTTCGCATCCTAACCCGCCTTGAGCCTTATACCTTATCTTGGGGGATGAATCTTACCCGTAGAACCTTACTCGGCGTACTTAAATACCCGGCTATTCGCTCGCAAATGTATATTGACCAAGGCTCTGTCCCCCCTGCCAACTATCGGCAGCTCAAACCCTCACAGTGGACACCGGTCAAAGGCATATTCAATGAGGATAAGGACAATTTTGATTGGGTGCTGGCGCCATTACTGGCGGCAGACAGAGACAAATTTATGAGCCTTGCCCCTCTGAGCAATAACCTAAGTTATCCCCACAGAAAAACCGCTTATAAATCGTTTGATTGCTCTATCATGGAGCTTGCCGATGACACAGCTTATGCGGTGCACGATTTAGAAGATGCCATCGTCATGGGGATAGTCACGAGGGAGCAATGGGACAAAGATGTGGCCGCCTGCCTAAGTCAGAGTGACGATGCATGGGTGGCCAAGGAATTTTCCTCCATAGGCAACAAGCTGTTTTCCAGTGAGCACCACCTCAGAAAAGATGCCATAGGTACCTTAGTCAATGGGTTTGTCACCGCCATTTTAATCGAAGAACATCCAGACTTCAGTGATCCACTGCTGAAATACAATGCCACATTGGAGCCTGGATTTGCCACCGCATTGGAAGTGCTCAAGCAGTTTGTGCTTAGGCATGTTGTCAGAAAACCTGAAATTCAAATGCTAGAATATAAAGGCCAGCAAATCGTGATGCAGTTATTTGAAGCCTTTGCCAGCGATCCCGAACGCTTGCTGCCGCTTAATACTCAGAGCCGTTGGCACCAAGCCTGTGAAGCCGGACAGGATCCCATGCGGGTGATTGCCGATTATATTTCAGGGATGACAGATGAGTTTGCGGGGCGTTTGCATCAGCAACTGTTCGACCCCAAATTTGCTGGCATTATGGATTTAGGTCAGTGATCCCTCGTCAAATTAACTCGAATTAGTCTCTGAATTCCGCCATAGAGAATGTATGTAAAATAGTTGGACATCACTCTTGCCACGAGAGTGATGCTGTGACGTCAGGTTCCAGTGGGATTGGGGCAATAGGATTGTACAAACATCTCAAACAAGGCTACAGGTAGTGGCCGTGATATATAATAGCCTTGCATATGATTGCAGCCTAATTCCTTCAATATGGTCAAATGCTGCTGGGTTTCAATCCCTTCAGCAATGACACATAAGTCCAGTGAATGTGCCAAATTTATAATGGACTTCACTAAGGCTTTAGCCGCGAGAGAGTCTGTTATAGGGTCAATAAAACTACGGTCTATTTTCAGCCTATTAACAGGTATGGATCTGAGTCTTGATAAGGATGAATAACCCGTACCGAAATCATCAATAGCAATCCCGTAACCTAGGGACTGTAATTCTTGCAGAAAAGGTGAGATATCCTCCTCATCTGAAAAAGCACCTTCAGTTATTTCTATTTCAATATGACTGGGGTCTATCTGATATTGCGAAATAGCCTCAGCATAGTGTTGTCTAAATTTTGATTGTTTGAAGGTCTTGGTTGATACATTTAAAGCCACTCTACCAAAAAACAGCTTTTTTTCATGCCACTTAAAAACTTGATTAAATACCGAGTTCATTACCCAACGGTCGACCTCAGCTATGAGGCCTAATTCTTCTGCCAAAGGGATAAAATCTATTGGATTGATAAGTCCCTTCGTTGGATGTTGCCAACGAATTAACGCCTCGGCACCAGAAATTTCTTCGGTGATCACATCAATTTGAGGCTGATACCACATTTCAAATTGATTAAGCAGTAATGCCTGTTTAATATCTTCCACGATCGAAATACGTCGTACCACTTGTTCTGTAAGTGCTTGACGATAATAGGCGAAACTGCCTACACCCTGTTTTTTTGCATGGTACATTGCCGTATCAGCATTTTTAATTAATTCCGCAGAAGTGAGTCCGTCATTGGGATAAATCGCTATTCCAAGAGACACTGACGCGTTGATCACCGCTTGGCTGGTAATAAATTCACCAGACACTAATTGGCGAATATTGGTAATAGATTGCTCCGCACTCTGCTGCTCGGCTTCTATTTCAAAGAAAATAATGAATTCATCTCCCCCAAAACGCGCTATCACATCCGTTTGTCGCAACTTGTTCTTAAGATTAGTTGCTAGCAGAGCAATAAACTCATCGCCAATGGCGTGACCAAACGTGTCATTAATGTCTTTAAAATTATCAACATCTAAAAAACAAACAGCCAACTGCCTACCATCTCTTGCACAACGCTTTAACTCATAATCGAGTAAAGTGACAAAATGAAGTCGATTGTAAAGGCCGGTATTTTTATCGTGACGTGTTAAATACAGCAATTGATCTTGATAAGATTTTATGTCACTTATATCGGTAAAAAAACACACTAATTGCTGTAGTTCAACCATTTGGCTAGGTAATACAAATAAACTTAACAGACTAATTCTAGATATCCCATTTAAGTGTATATGTACTACTTCACCTTGCCAGGGTTTACCGGCCTTAATATATAAGCGTAAACTCGCTCTTTGTTCCTTGGTAAATTTTATTGAATTTAATTTAGTAAAATCTCGGCCAAGGAACGGCTCTATGGGCAGGCCAGTCAAGGCTAGAAACCCGGGATTAACCTCGACGACTTTTCCATTATGATCCAATACCAAGATCCCATGAGAAGTATGGTTAAAAATACTCGAATAACGCTCTATTTTTTGCCTGTCAATCAAACTCGCTGTAATATTATAAATTATCGCAGAAAAACCAATAACGTGATTATTTTCCATAACCGCGGACAGCCTCAGATTCAGCCATAGCACGTCATGTTCTATCCCCAGCATTTTCAACTGCATGGTTTGGGTTGAATTAAATTGTGATTGAGCAATAATTTTCGCGCACTCACTCTGTAAAATAAGTGCATTCTCTGT
Source organism: Shewanella denitrificans OS217 (assembly GCF_000013765.1). Lineage (NCBI taxonomy): Bacteria > Pseudomonadati > Pseudomonadota > Gammaproteobacteria > Alteromonadales > Shewanellaceae > Shewanella > Shewanella denitrificans. Next base: position 2,363,133 of record NC_007954.1, read on the forward strand.
GGAGAATAACTGAGTGAAACTCATATTAGTCTCTAATTTAACCAGTGCTGCCCCCAGTAGTTTATGCCATGCTTTATTTGCGTTCAAAATAAATAATTTTAGATCAAGCTCTAATACACCAACATCTAAACTCTCCACTAAACGTTGATAATTTTTCTCATGTTGCTGGCTAACCTCCTGTTCAGAGTTCAGTTCCAAAGTTTTTTTGTCTAATTTTTTTCTAATACGAGAATTGTAAAATTTAATATATTCCTGCTGCGTAATACTTTCATTTTCATCAATACTTACAGGTGTAAGCTTTCCTAATGATGTATCTTTTACCACTCCTTTAATGCGCTTTATAAACTCTAATGGCTCCAGTGGCTTAATTAGAAATAGCTGAGCGCCTAGCGCATACGCTAATTGTTCATCTTTCGATTCGACGTAGGTGGCAGTATAAAAAACAAAAGGGATGTCCTTATATTGTGGATGATTTTTCACCCAACGGCAAAACTCAAACCCATCCATTACTGGCATGAGAATGTCCGAAATTATCATATCTGGGGTATGCTGTAATAGTTGCAAGATAGCTATTTCCCCATCTTTGGCTGAAGTGACACTGTGTCCATCGGCAGATAAATATACATCTTGTAATACCCGTGAGTTTTCGTCGTCCTCGACAATCAATATATTCATATTTTCACCACTTGCATAATTTGCGAAATTATCAACTCTGGGTTTATTGGCTTTTCTATATATCCATCACAACCCGATGCCAATAGCAGCTGACGGTCACCACACATGGCATAAGACGTCACAGCAATCACAGGTTTATTTACACCCTGAGCGCGCATCCTCTTTATCACTTCGAATCCTGAAATATCTGGCAGTTGTATATCGAGCAATATAAAGTCGTATTCACATTGCTTCGCCGAAGCCAGGCCCGTTAATCCATCGAATGCCGGAATAACGTCGATATTGTTAGCTCGTAATATAAAACTAATAAGTTCCATATTATCAAGATTGTCCTCAATAATCAGCGCGGTAAGTTGTGTCATTATACTGTCCACTGTGTAACTGCCAATCCCGCGTCTTTGGTATTATCACCTCAAAACGAGAACCCACACCAACCGAACTTGTCACGGTAATTGAACCTAACAAAATCCCATCGACAATTTTTTTTGTTAAATATAATCCCAATCCAGTACCACTACGTTCAACACGCATGGCATCTAACCTTGAAAATGGCTTAAATAAAGCGGGAATATCTTGCTCACGAATGCCAATACCTTGATCTATGACAGACATCAAAATGTTTAAACCTTCGACAGAAGCGGTTATGGTGACCTGCCCTTGTAAGGAATATTTAATGGCATTGCTGACTAAATTAAGTAAGACTTGCTTAACTCGCCGAAGATCAGTAAACAATATCAGTTCTTGTGAAATCACCATTACCACTGCAATCTTATATTGCATCGACAGGCCGTGAGCTAAGGTAATAACTTCTTGTGCAACTTCGTGTAAATAAAACGACTCATTGGCAGAATCAAATCGCTCTGCTTCAATCTTTGACACATCAATAATGTCGCTGATAATAGTGAGTAAATGTTGTGAAGCCTTGTGGATCCGAGTTAAATGATCAACTTGAACCCCTGTTAATTGACCTGAAAGTCCCTGCAACATCACGCTACTAAAGCCAATAATAGAATTGAGTGGTGTTCTCAATTCATGTGACATAGTGGCAATAAACATAGATTTCAAACCATCTAACTGCTGTAGTTTAGTATTGACTAACCGCATCTTTTCATTAGTTTGCTGTAAAAATTGTTGTTGGTTTTTTTCTTTGGTCACATCACGAGCACTTGCATAGATAATGTCATTGCCATGATTAAGTACCGCATTCCATTGAAACCAGTGATATGCTCCCGATTTATCACGATACCGATTATCAAAGTTAACCGTTCTATAACCAGGAGTCTGTAATTTGTTCATTTCATCCATGCCGCTTGCTCTATCCTCTGGATGCAGAAAATCAGCAAATGGCGTGTTGAGCAGTTCCTCCATGTTGTAGCCTAGTAGGTTACACCATGACTGATTCACTTGTTTGAAGTAACCGTCGGCACTGATTAAACAAATTAATTCGGGTGAGATATCAAAGAATGTCTCTCGTTCAAACCTCAGTGTTTCTGTTTCACTCATATCACCAATGAAGCCAATAAAAATTGAACGACCATTGATTTCACTTGCAAGTACAGCTAATTTAATATCTATGATAAATCCATTTTTGTGCTTACCCTTAACTAAGCGTTCAACTCCAATGACTTTGCTTTCATTAGCTTTATGATAACGGTGTAAATAGCCATCATGTTCACTTTGAAAAGGTTCAGGCATCAAAAGTGTTAAATTTTTCCCAATGACTTCTTGCTCTGACCAGCCAAATATATGTTCCGCGGCTTTACTAAAGCTTTCAATTATGCCACTCCTTGATGCCGTCACTATGCCATTAATGCTGCTGTTGATAATTTCCTTCAAGTAGTTTTTTTGCTGCTCTACCGTTTGGTTGGCATATAACAACTTATCCGTAGCTGCGGACACAGCCAGATTTAACTTGACCCTGTCAGTTTCTAAACGATAGACATAAAACACTATGGTTATCATTATAAATAAGCCAAAAGCTAAAACTATCAAAAATAAACGATGCCTGAATGGACTTGCAGAGATTTTACTCGCATCAAAGGCAGTGACAAAAACAAATGGCAGCGTACCTTTTGATAATACCGCTATTCTATTGTGCTCAACATTGTTTATTTCGCTGGTATTTATTCTTGGTAAAACATGAAGGTTTGAGTAATCTACATGGTTAAAATTCTTTATTTTCGAGAATGCTTCTGGTTGTTGTAATTCAAAATCACTCAACAATAGATATTGTATGGAAAGCCAGGGAGGCATGCCTTTTTTATATTGACTAAACCAGCTGGTTGCCGATAATTCTAATATGACAATATAACGGTGTTTTGTCGCTTCCTTTTGAACGTCCCCTTGTTCCTCACCAAGCAACTCGGTGAGGTGATAGAGCTTTTGCTCACTATCCTCCACTCTTTCGTTGAAAGGCACGATAAATAAATGCTTACTGTTGACATTTTTCCAATCAATCTCTTTAGACGTACCGAGTAAAATTTCACGCAATTCAGTATCACCTGAGCCAGCCAAAAACTTTATTGAGTTAGCCTCGTTAGGATCACTTTGCCAGATTAAGTCTAATTGTAGGTTTTCCTTCGTTTCGGCGATAAACACAACACTCAAGTTTTTCAGCCAAGTGTTGGGAGCCAAAATATCGTAAGTCTTCTGTACCTTAGCTAAATATTCAGCAGCGAGTTCGCCTTCATCTTGAGTCTCTATTCCCAACATATTGAATAGATTAAAGCTATTATTTAACGCTTCATAAGCTTGATCTGTGAGTAAATAATATTCATCAAGGATTGACTGTCGTTGTTCATGCTGAATAAGCAGCCAGGTTTTAACGATGACAGCGGCCCACAATATCAGCAAAAGAGCCACAGCAAGGATGACAGATTTAGTCATTGAAAGGGGAATTTTCACTTAGATCTCCCATGCATATGGCGATAAAGTGAAGTAAATAAACATATTTATTCTGCCATTCAATGACTAATCATTCAGTGTAGTCTTAAATTGAATATATAAATGCACGCTTAAGTAAATAACTGAAATTATTATCTCTATCTGGATTTTCTGCCGTCAACACTTTGATGGATTTGGGTATCATTTGAACACATACCAGGATTAAACCGACAAACCATCTGACTAGCGGGGATGATGCAGGTTACAGTTTTCATCCTCACAGGTCTGATGAATGCCGGTTAAATGGAAAAGGGTTAGCATTGGTAGTTTATTGATCAGCACTTACCGGCATTATGGATTTAGGTCAGAGATATAGCTTTTGGCTTTTCTGGCTAAATAAGTAACAATAGGATTATATTCAGTACGCAAATCACTGTCCCATAAGACTCAGAAAATGAGCACTAGGATCATAATATGCAACTTGAAATCATAAAACAGCGGGCCCAGGCCTTCGATTACCTGTTCGATGCCGTGGTTGTCACCGACATTGTCGGCACCATCATAGATTGGAACAAGGGATCGGAGCGGCTTTATGGTTATAGCAAAGCCGAAGTGCTCGGCAAACCTGTGTGTATCTTGCATGTACCAGAAGACACGGCGCATATTACCGAACAGGTGATAGCCGCAGTAATGGCCGAGGGTAAGTGGTCCGGTGAAGTTCGTATGCTGCATAAGGATGGTCATGTTGGCTGGATAGAGTCCATGTGCGTGCCCATTTTCGATGAAAACCAGCAAATGATCGGCGCCTTAGGCATTAACCGAGACATCAGCAGTAGAATAGAAGAAGCCCAAAAATTACAACATCTTGCCTATCATGATCACCTAACTCAAATTTCCAATCGTTGCCTGTTAATGGAAAAGCTAACTCAGGCGCTCGCCAACGCCGAGCGTCATTCATTGTCATTTTGCCTGTTATTTATCGACATCAATGAGTTTAAAGCCATCAATGACAGCTATGGCCATGCCATTGGCGATGCGGTATTGGTTGAATTTGCTAAAAGACTTAAGCAAGTTATCCGAGCCTCGGACACCCTAGCCCGTTTTGGTGGTGATGAGTTTGTGCTCTTGCTGGAACACACCTCAGCCATTACAGACATAGAATCTATCGCCGAACAGTTATTTTCACTCGTTAGTCAGCCACTGCAAATAGACAATATTTGTTTTCGCCTTAGCTGCAGCATAGGTACGGCCATTTACCCTCAAGATGGCACGAGTCTAGACACCTTATTAGCCTTTGCCGATAAAGCCATGTATAAAAACAAGTCAGCTCAATTAGCGACTAAAAAAGCGTAACCTTGCTATGCCATTTCGACGCAGTTGCGCTTGTGCCCATTTATCCACTCTTTTTCTCAACCTGTCATATCCCCTTAATGAACTCGTGCTTGCCTCATAATACCGATCACATTAGGTTGAGCTTGTTGGCTTTATCTGTAATTAAATTACAGATAAAGCCAATTCTGCGCCCACAATCACAGAATTAATCCCCCTTTACCTGTAACTTTCAACCATAGAGAAAATTTTGCAAAACAGGGCTTTTGCTGAATATTTTTACAGGAAACTTACTATGACAGTCACTAACACCCAGGAACTTGATCTATTGCTTGAGCGCGTTGCTAAGGCCCAAGCCGAGTACGCCAATTTCAGCCAAGAACAAGTGGATAAGATTTTTAGAGCCGCCGCCCTCGCTGCAAGCGACGCGCGCATTTCATTAGCCAAAATGGCCGCCACAGAAACCGGCATGGGCGTCATGGAAGACAAGGTGATTAAAAACCACTTTGCCTCAGAGTACATTTACAACAAGTATAAAGACGAGAAAACCTGCGGCATCTTAGCCGAGGACTTAACCTTCGGCACTATTACCATCGCAGAGCCTGTTGGCATCATTTGCGGTATTGTGCCCACCACAAACCCAACGTCAACGGCCATTTTTAAGGCGCTTATCAGCCTTAAAACCCGCAACGGCATAGTGTTTTCGCCCCACCCTCGCGCCAAAGCCTCCACCACCACGGCGGCGCGTATCGTGCTAGACGCTGCGGTGAAAGCCGGCGCGCCTGCCGATATTATCGGCTGGATTGACGAGCCCAGTGTCGCGCTTTCAAACCAGTTAATGACCCACGACAAGATTAACTTAATTCTTGCCACCGGCGGTCCTGGCATGGTGAAAGCGGCCTATTCTTCTGGTAAACCCGCCATAGGTGTGGGCGCAGGTAATACTCCCATAGTGATCGATGAAACCGCCGACATTAAGCGCGCTGTCAGCTCAATTTTAATGTCAAAAACCTTCGACAATGGGGTGGTGTGTGCCTCGGAGCAAGCGGTTATCGTGGTTGATAGCATCTACAAGCAAGTGAAAGAGCGTTTTGCAAGCCACGGTGGTTACTTGCTCTCTAAGGCTGAAACCAAGGCTATGCAAGGGGTTATCCTTAAAAACTTAGGCACCACAGAGATGGGGTTAAATGCCGCCATCGTAGGCCAAAGCGCTGTGGCTATTGCGGCAATGGCGGGCTTTACCGTGCCTAATAACACTAAGGTGTTGATAGGTGAAGTGACAGACATTAGCCATGAAGAAGCCTTTGCCCATGAAAAATTATCACCGCTATTGGGCATGTACCGCGCTAAAGATTTTAATGATGCTATGGATAAAGCCGAAGCCTTAGTGACCTTGGGCGGCATTGGCCATACATCAGGCTTATATACCGACCAAGACACCCAAGGCGAGCGGGTGAAAACCTTTGGCTTTAGAATGAAAACCGCCCGCATTCTAATTAACACCCCGGCGTCTCAAGGCGGCATCGGCGATTTATACAACTTCAAGCTGGCCCCATCACTCACCTTAGGCTGCGGTTCATGGGGTGGTAACTCGATTTCTGAAAACGTGGGACCTAGCCACTTAATCAATAAGAAAACTGTCGCTAAGAGGGCCGAAAACATGTTGTGGCACAAGCTTCCATCTTCTATCTACTTCCGCCGTGGCAGCTTACCCATTGCCCTTGAGGAACTCAGTGACAAGAAACGCGCCCTCATCATCACAGATAGATTCTTATTCAATAATGGCTACTGCAACGAAACCTTAAAAATTCTTAAGGCCCAAGGCTTAGAAACTGAAGTGTTTTATGATGTGGAAGCCGATCCCACCTTAGCTATCGTTAGAGAAGGCGCCAAAGTGGCCCAAAGCTTCCAACCCGATGTGATCATCGCCCTGGGCGGCGGCTCGCCTATGGACGCCGCCAAAATCATTTGGGTCATGTATGAGCACCCAGAAGTTGATTTTGCCGACTTAGCCCTGCGTTTTATGGACATACGTAAACGTATTTACACCTTCCCTAAAATGGGCGTAAAAGCCAAAATGGTTGCCATTCCAACCACTTCTGGCACGGGGTCTGAAGTGACGCCCTTTGCTGTGGTCACAGATGAAGTGACAGGTAAAAAATACCCCATCGCCGATTACCAATTAACCCCCAACATGGCTATTATTGATCCTAATTTGGTGATGGACATGCCAAAATCATTAACCGCGTTTGGTGGGATAGATGCTGTCACTCATGCCCTTGAAGCTTATGTCAGCGTGATGGCGAACGAGTACAGTGATGGTCAAGCACTGCAGGCCTTAGACTTATTATTTAAGCACTTGCCAGATGCATATACCTTAGGGGCAAACGCGCCCGTGGCCCGAGAGAAAGTGCACAATGGCGCCACCATAGCCGGTATCGCCTTTGCTAATGCTTTCTTGGGTGTGTGTCACTCAATGGCCCATAAGTTAGGCGCCGAGTTCCACCTACCCCATGGTTTGGCCAATGCGCTATTGATCAATAACGTGATCCGCTTTAACGCCACCGACATGCCAACCAAGCAAGCGGCGTTTAGCCAATACGACAGACCAAAAGCCCTGTGCCGCTACGCAGCCATTGCCGATCACTTAACATTAGGTGGGAAAACCGATGCGCAGAAAGTCGAGAAATTGCTCGAGAAAATCGATGAGCTCAAGGAGACGATTGGCATTCCTGCATCTATACAAGCAGCGGGCGTCAAAGAAGCCGACTTCATCGCCAAGCTAGATGAGCTGGCAGAAGAAGCCTTCGATGACCAATGTACCGGTGCCAACCCAAGGTACCCCTTGATAAGCGAGCTGAAGCAAGTGTTATTAGACAGCTTCTACGGCCGTCAATATCAAGATAGCGTGCAAAGCTAAACCACAAAGCCTTGTCAACTTGGCAATGACAACTCATCTCAGCCTCGAGCATCCCTCGAGGCTTTTTATGGCTAGTGCTTTTTATTAGTTCCTTTAAAGAATACTGTTCTACGACTTAATCATGAGATTGCCAAGTGCTAAAGGAAAACAGCACAAAATCTGTTTACATCGATTCCAACCATAGTTATGTTCTCTTTGTTTTACATCGAGTTAAATATTATTTTCTCGATAGAATTTAACCACAAGGAAGTATCATGGTAGCTACATTTATTCGCTTAAGCCTCATCGCCATTATTTCAACTAGTGGAATGTCATTGGCTTATGCCAGCAAGAATCAACAGGCCATAGATAGCTTTGAGAAAAACACTCAAGGGATAGTTGCCCGTGCCAATAGTCTTTCTCATCAACAGCTCAATATCATGGATGATATCAACCAGATCATGGATGAAAGCCAAAGCGCCATCGCCGTACTGCACAGCGACAATATCGCTAAACTGCAGGCCTCTTCAGCACAAATTATTACTGTGGCACGGGAATACTTGACTCAATATCAAGGCTTTTTAGCTGAACTGGATAAAAGCTTCACCTGCTATCAAGCCGAGGCCCTCACAGAGTTTAATCAGATGATTGACGAACAAGCGTTAGCCAACAAGCAAATAAGCGAAGCAGCCTTAGCGGCTAAACAGGATGCGGATGAAACCCAGGCCACCATGCTGGTGCTCAACCTACAGATGAACCAAGCCAAAACCGCCATTTTAGTGGGCATGTTCCAAATGACTAAGATGTGTTACCTCACCGAAGCCTTAGGCATAAACAAGCAACAAGCCAAGCAACAAGCCAAGCGGCTGCAAGAGATGAACTAAAGCGTATAAGCATTGCAGAAACGTGACGGTTGAATGATGACATTAACATTGCCCATTATCGCCATAACAATAAAAAATACCGTTTAAACAACAAACCAGCCTGAATACGTATGTAGTTAATTGCTGCACTTAAGCCTTCGGGAATATATTGTTATGTCATAAAACAATAACGATAATTCAACGTCAAGGACGCCATATTATGGGACTCACGCCGCTCTCTGTACTCTCAAGCTCTATTTCCAATACTCTCAAGTCCACTCAAAAGCGCGCTCATCAAATGCGCACGAAAAGAAGCACTCAAGCTCATTCTCCTTTGCGCCTAGCTAGCAATATCGGCTTAATGACTGTGCTTTCAACATTTACGGCGTTAACAGCACTCACCGCTTTTATTGCGCCAATGGCGCAGGCGCAAACCTTGCAGTTAAGCTCCCCTGATTCTCATATTATGGTTTTGCTCTCTGATGATAATAGACAGCCTCACTATCAAGTGAGCTTCCATGGCGAAACCGTGATTGACTCAAGCCGATTGGGGTTAGTGTTCAAACAGTTAGGCGAACTGGGGCAAGGCTTTACCCTTAAAAGCCATAAAACCTCCAGCCATGATAGCCAATGGCAGCAGCCCTGGGGTGAGCGTGAAACCATTTATGATAAGCACCACGCCCTTAGCGCCATCTTTTCTAACGGTGCACTCAGCTTTGAGGTCGAGTTTAAAGCCTTTGATGATGGCATAGGGTTTCGCTATCGCGTGCCTAAGCAAGCGTGTCTTAAGGGAGTTGCACAGCTTGACATCACCAATGAACTCAGTGAATTTAGCGTGCTTGATGCCAAACACGCCACGGCTTGGTGGATCCCTGGGCGCGGCTGGAATCGCTATGAATACCTGTATAACACCACAAGCTTAGATAAGGTGGATCGCGCCCACACGCCGTTCACCTTCAAAACAGTCAAAGGTACTCACATCAGTATCCATGAAGCGGCGCTGATAGATTACGCGGCTATGGTGTTAAACCAAGGCCGAGACGGTAAATTAAAAGCCGACTTAACCCCATGGTCCGATGGCATTTTAGTGAAAACGGCACCTGGGTTCACTACCCCTTGGCGCACGATTCAAATTGCAGACAGTGCCACTGGGCTGCTGAATTCTGATCTTATCTTAAACCTCAACGAGCCCAACAAGCTTGGGGATGTGTCTTGGGTTAAACCGGGCAAATATGTCGGCATTTGGTGGGGTATGCATCTAGGCGAGAATACCTGGGGCAGCGGTCCCAAACACGGCGCCACCAGCAGTGAAACCCAGCGCTACATGGATTTTGCCGCTGAATACGGTTTCGATGGAGTGTTAGTCGAAGGCTGGAATGAAGGTTGGGATGGCAGCTGGTATGAAAATGGCGATGTATTTAGCTTCACCAAAGCCTATGAAGATTTTGATTTGGCAAAAGTTACCGCCTATGGCGCGGCTAAAAATGTACGCTTAGTGGGCCATCATGAAACCTCGGGCTCAGTAACCAACTATCGCAATCAAATGAGCGCCGCTTACGATTTATATAAAAAGCATGGCGTGACTCAGGTCAAAACCGGCTACGTGGCCGATGGCGCGCAAATCAAAAGAGTGGATGAGCAAGGCATAGTGCGTCACGAATGGCACGATGGCCAATTTATGGTTAACGAATACCTGCACAGTGTCACCGAGGCGGCTAAACGCGGCATCAGCATCAATACTCATGAACCTATTAAGGACACTGGCCTTCGCCGCACTTACCCCAACTGGATAGCCCGTGAAGGGGCCCGCGGTCAAGAATACAATGCGTGGGGCACGCCGCCCAATAATCCTGAGCACACGGCTATTCTGCCTTTTACACGCATGCTGGCAGGGCCAATGGACTTTACCCCAGGGATTTTCAATCTGGCGCCCGAAGGCTTAGATGCGGTGAATCGGGTACAGACCACCTTAACCAAGCAATTGGCCTTGTATGTGGTGCTCTATAGCCCTATTCAGATGGCGGCCGATCTGCCGCGCAATTACGTGCAGCGTTTGGATGCGTTTCAGTTTATTCGCGATGTGCCAACAGACTGGCGCCAGAGTATCGCCCTGGCGGGTGAAGTGGGTGACTTTGTCGCGATAGCCCGTCAAGCCAAAGCCAATGACGAATGGTTTATCGGTGCGCTCAGCGATGAAAATAGCCGTGAATTACGCCTTACGTTGGATTTCCTCGATAAAGACCGCACCTATCAAGCGCAAATATATCGCGATGGTCCTAAGGCCCATTGGTTAACCAATCCCTATGATTATGTAATTGAAACCAAAACCTTAACCGCGAAAGACAGCCTAACACTAACCCTTGCGGCCAGTGGCGGTGTCGCTATTCGCTTACTGCCCTTATAAATCAGCTTTTAAGTCATTTCACGGTCAACATTGGCGTAGCAAACACGATTGTTTGCTGCGCCAATTGTTATCAAGGCTGAGGATATGTTGCTCAAGTTTGATGAATACGTATGTAGTCAGTTGTGTCAAAAAACCACTCGAGGCAGTATTAGCCCTGTTATACCAACCTCAGGCTCTGTTTGTGGAATTTGAGGGTTTTGGCTTTTAGGTCTGTCGTTTTTAAGTCTTAGCTTTTAAGTCTTAGGCGAATACCCGTCTTAGGGGATGTGTATTCGCCATTTTTTTAGCTGAAATTTTTCTGCCGACCACCTAATGCCACTGGCCGCCAGCCCTCGCTGATGGGACAATATGACACCCACAGTTATGCAATAGCACAATAACAAAGGACCTTAGATGTCTACCAATAATCCAACTGCTAACACTCAGCCCCAGCTGCATTTCTGGCAAATTTTCAATATGTGCTTCGGCTTCTTGGGCATACAATTTGGTTTTGCACTGCAAAATGCCAACGTCAGCCGCATTTTTCAAACCTTGGGTGCGGATATGGATGCCATCCCAATTTTGTGGATCGCAGCGCCATTAACTGGCCTTATCGTTCAGCCCATCATAGGCTATTTAAGTGACAACACTTGGAACCGTTTCGGCCGCCGCAGACCCTATTTCTTGATCGGCGCCGTACTCACCACCCTCGCCCTGTTTATCATGCCTCATTCACCCACCTTGTGGATTGCCGCTGGCATGTTGTGGATCATGGACGCCTCAATCAATATCGCCATGGAGCCCTTTCGTGCCTTCGTAGGTGACAATTTACCTAAAAGCCAGCGCACTCAAGGCTATGCCATGCAAAGCTTTTTTATCGGCATTGGCGCAGTCGTCGCCTCGGCGCTGCCTTATGTCTTGACCGAATTCTTTAATGTGGCCAATACCGCCCCAGCCGGTGAAATAGCCGACTCTGTGCGCTATGCCTTCTATTTTGGTGCTGTGGTGCTGTTTATGGCTGTCACTTGGACTGTGGTTAGCACCAAAGAATATTCCCCCGCTGAGCTTGAATCCTTCCACCAAGCCGAACAGGCTGTTAACCCATCACTTGATAAGGTTAATCCTAGCCAAGAGGGTGAAAGCTTTGGCCGCAGAAGCGCGGCGCAATATCAATTTGGTGCGCTCATTTTCGCCTTAATTGGTGGGTTATTTACCGCCGCCGTTTATTTGTACCAGTTAGATAAGCAGTTGTATATTTTGAGCATTGGGATCTTGGCCTTTGCGCCAATGCAATATTACTGCGCCCTTGCCCTTAAAAAGGCTTTCGAGGCATCAAAGAACCTAGCGACTCAGGGAAAAACCACCTTGCCCACTGGCATGCTGTTTACGGTTGTCGATGACATGTTTGCCATGCCAAAGGCCATGAGGCAGCTGGCACTGGTGCAATTCTTTGCCTGGTTTGCGCTGTTTGCCATGTGGATCTACACCACAGCGGCCGTCACCTCTTATCATTACGGCAGCTCAGATGTGCTATCTAAGCAGTTTAACGATGGCGCCGATTGGGTTGGTATTTTATTCGCCTCTTACAATGGCTTTGCCGCCCTTGCTGCCATCTGCATCCCCTTCCTCGCTAAGTGGGTCGGCGTTAGGTTGACCCACACAGTCAATATGTTTTTAGGCGGCAGCGGGCTGATAAGTTTCTACTTTATTAGCGACCCAAGCCTGTTGTGGCTGCCCATGATAGGAGTCGGTTTTGCCTGGGCATCCATTTTATCTGTGCCTTATGCACTGCTGTCTGGCGCGCTGCCCCCCCAAAAGATGGGCGTTTATATGGGGATATTTAACTTCTTTATCGTTATTCCTCAGCTGCTTGCAGCCAGCATCTTGGGCCTGTTATTGAAAACCTTCTTCAATGGTGAGCCCATCTACGCCTTAGTGCTCGGCGGGGTATTTATGATGCTTTCCGGTATCGCAGTGCTGTTTGTCGATCAAGATAACTCACACTAAAAACTGAAGTAAAACAATTATATAAATATAAATAAATTAGAATGAAACATTTAGAATAAAAATAGTTCACAAAATTTGGGGAATGTCATGACAGGGTTAACCATTACCACTAAAAAAAGCCAACTTTCAGTACTCGTTGCCAGCGCACTATTAAGCACGAGTATCGCCTTAAGCGGTTGTACGCCGGATGCACCTTCAGCCTTAAGTGAAAACTCAGCCTTAAGTGAAAATTCAGTCTTAAGTGAAACTTGGGCCCCAGGTGCGCCAGGCGCAGAACCCACCTGGGCCTTTGCGGGTAAAACCGGCATTGGCACGGCCTATGAGCCCTATGTAGACGGCAAGTACCAAGCACAAGCAGCAAATCCTGTCAGTAAAGTCTGGTTCTCTGTGGCCCAAGGCATTTTAACCGAAACCATGTATGGCCTTATTCATAATGCCCAGTTAAAAGAACTGCAGTTTGTGATGACAGGCAAAGGCTTTATCGATACCGAAAAAGACCACACCACAAGCAGCATTGAATATTTACACCAAGATGACCAAGGCCGGCCGCAATCCCTTGCCTATAAAATAACCAATAAAGATATCGAAGGTAAATATCAGATAGAAAAGCACATTTTCACTAATCCTGATAACGACAGCCTAATGATGAAGGTGATATTTACCGCCTTCGAAGCGGGCATTACCCCTCACCTTTATGTGAACCCCCATATCGACAACAGCGGCGCCAATGACAGCGCGACAATAGAAGATGGTGCACTAATCGCCCAAACCCTAGCCGCAGACTCAACTGTGATGACAGTGAAAACCAGCACTGAATTTGTCAGCGCAAGCGCAGGCTTTGTTGGGGTATCCGATGGCTTATCGGATTTAATGGATAACGGTAAGCTCGACTGGCGCTACACCAATACCGGCAAACAAGCGGGCAACGTAGCGCTAACGGCTCAGTATCCTGAGCTCACAATGAATACCCCGCTGGAATTTGATCTTGTCATAGGTTTTGCAGCCGATAAAGCCTCAAGCCTTGCCACGGCAAACGCCAGTTTAGCCCAAGGATCGGACGCTGTGCTTAGCGCCTATTTAGGTAATGACAGTCACCTTGGCTGGAAAGATTATTTAGCTAGCCTTAGCCCCCTTGATGCCATGAGTCGCAGCACCACAGATAATGGCAAACTCTTGTACGCCAGCGCATTAGTGCTTAAGGCCCAAGAAGATAAGACCCATGCGGGCGCACTTATCGCCTCGCTCTCAAATCCTTGGGGTGACAGTGTTTCGGCTAAGGTTGGCAGCACAGGTTACAAGGCCGTGTGGCCGCGAGACTTTTATCAATGCGCCATGGCCTTCTTAGCCATGGGTGACACCCAAACGCCGAAGGTGGCGTTCGAATACCTTAAAAAAGTGCAAGTGACCAAAGACACAAAAGGTTATAGCGGCACGCCTGGATGGTTTTTACAAAAGACCCATGTGGACGGTGAAATTGAATGGGTAGGTGTGCAGTTAGATCAAACCGCCATGCCCATCATGCTCGGCTGGAAACTCTGGCAGGCTGGGGTATTCACCGACGCCGAAATAAGCCATTGGTATCACAGCATGTTAAAACCTGCGGCAGATTTTTTGGTTAATGGCGGCAAGGTGAAGCTCGACTGGAATGACACTCACATCACCACCCCCAGCACTCAGCAAGAACGCTGGGAGGAGCAGCTTGGCTTCTCGCCATCAACCACAGCGGCGGTGATTGCAGGCTTAGTGGCGGCAAGCGATATTGGCGCCCTCGCCAAAGATGAACAGGCACAGCAATACCTTGAATTTGCTAAAAAGCTTGAAGCGAAACTTGAAACTCAGATGGTGACCCAAAATGGTTTATTGGGGCAAGAGTCTGAGATTGATGCAAACACTGAAAAAAATCACTCTGAAATAGACAAACCCGCACCTTATTATGTGCGCATCAGTCCCCAAGGTGACCCGAATACGGCAATAAAACTCTTAGATAACAATGGCAAACCAGGCTTAGATCAAAGACTAATTTTAGATGCGGGCTTCTTAGAATTAGTCCGCTATGGCGTGCGTGATGCAAAGGACCCCATCATAGCCAATAGCCTTGCCTTAGTGGATCTTGAGCTTGAAGATAACTTAAGGCTTAAATATTTGTTCAGCGCCAAAGATGGCAGCACAGTGCCAGGCTATCGCCGCTATGGCAATGATGGTTATGGTGAGGACACCCAAACCGGCCTAAGTTACGCAGAAAACGGCAATACCGCAGATCAGCGCGGCAGAGTCTGGCCATTTTTCACTGGCGAGCGCGGTCATTACGAGCTGGCATTAGCGTTATCGGGCACCTTAGTTGATGGCAAACTGGATGCTCAGCGTAAACAGGCTTTGATTAACACTTATGTTCAAGGCATGGAAACCTTCGCCAATGAGGGCTTGATGCTACCCGAGCAAGTGTGGGATGGCGTGGGCAATAGCACACGTTATGGTTATCGTTTGGGTCAAGGCACTAACTCGGCAACCCCCCTTGCCTGGACTCACGCCGAATACGTGAAATTAGTGCGTTCGATGACAGATGAAGCCTTGTGGGATCATTATCCAAAAGTCAGCGCGACCTTTAGTAAATAAACCCAACGCCTTCACTCGCATCGAAGACTAAGAGTGAGAGCCAGAGTCAGGGCCTGCTGTAGTTATCGCCGCCAACATTCGAACTCAGAGGTTGGCGGCTTTATCTTATCAATGAATTCGGGTAGAGTGCGCTCTAGAAATATATGACTCATTTAAGACAAGAAGTAGAGGTAAAGCTATGTTTGTGATCCGTTGGATTTTAGGTCGAATCATTTTGTTATTAAATGCGGTTTTTGCCCCCAAGCCATTGACTCGCACTGCAGAGGCACAGGCTCACGTTGCCCAGAAAAGCCAAGCCCTGTCTTTGTATCAATATCCAGCCTGCCCATTTTGCGTTAAAGTGCGCCGCACTATGAGACGCCAGAATTTACCTATCCAAACTGTGAATGCTAAGCAAGATGAGCATAAGCAAGTGCTGGTTAATCATGGTGGTAAGCTGCAAGTTCCTTGTCTTCGAATTGAAAAAGACGGCCAAGTGCAGTGGCTCTATGAATCATCGACCATCATCAACTACCTGAATGATGAATTTGCTTAATAGGGCAGACGTCATAAACAACGCCGCGATTACGCGGCGTTTTTTTATTAAGGATAACTAACAGGCTATTGATTCATCTTGTTCAGCAGTGCCATCAAGTTTTGCTGCTCTATTGGACTCAATTGACTGAGGTACAATTCATCCACCCGCTCAGCTTCCAGGGTGAGATCGCTTTCTAGGGCTTTACCGGGATCGGTGAGGAATATTTGAAAGGCGCGGCGGTTATCTTCTTCCTGATGGCGGGTAATAAACCCCAGCACTTGCAGCTGATCCAAAAGCCTTGTCATAGTGTAATTGGCCACATCACAACGTTTTGACAGCTCAGTCTGACTCAAGCCCTCTTCTTGCCACAGGGCAAACAACACAGGCCACAACTTAGTATCCAGCTGATAGCGCTTTAAGCGGCTATCGAGCTCGTTTTGCAGCCCATGGTTAAGGTGAGTAATAAGGTAAGTCAAACTTTCGCTACGTTTCAAAATCACCTCCAAATCTAAACCCTGTGAGTTCCATTCTGCACACTAACTGCCCATTAAGCCAGTATCTTGACTTGCATTAACAATAAACTCATTGATATAGCGATAATAGCAGGCGCGGCCTAGGCGCGCCGTTAAACCTCGCGCTAAGGGTAAATGAATGCCGTCATGCTTGATGTCAATATCGCGAATCAGCACTGAGTACTCGATGCCTATACTGCTGATAAATTTGAGTTTATCACCTTCAATCACTTCATAGTCGACCATAACCAAAGGCGATGCGACTAGCTGTACCCGTAACTTCTCAACCGGGGTTATCAGGTAGTGCTGCCCCTCTATGCAATATAAAATACTGGCAAACAGCTTGGCAAATTTAGCCGGCAAGGGGCTGGATAAATAGTGCCAGTTTCCCTCGCCGTCTATGTCAAACAAGGGCGCCTGACTAAGGTCATCACACAGGGGAACATGTTCCGGTAAAAACTGCCTCAATGCTCGCTCGCCGGACTCTGACGTCTGTGCTTGCAACTTGGCTTGCTCAGGCGTCTCTTGCTTAAGCTTGGGTTTATCCTGTTTTACCGGCTTAGGCTCTGTCACGCTTGAGCCTGATTAACCAGTTCAAGTAAGGCCTCAACCGGATGCTTAGGCGCAAACTCGGCAAAGCGTTTCACTTGGCTGCGACAGGAAAACCCTGACACTAGCACAGTGGCCTTGTCGGTCACTTTCTCAAGACTTGGTTGCCAAGACATGGCAAACAATTGCTTGGAATTATCCAAATTGACCTTTTCATGACCATAGGTGCCGGCCATACCACAACAACCTAGTGCCACAGACTGGCAATCGGCACCAAAGTGCTTAAAAATGGTGCTCCACTCTTTGCCAGTATTGGGCTTAGCGGTGGATTCGGTGCAGTGGCTAAACCAGGTAAAACGCTTATCCGTCGCCGGTAAACTGGGCACTTGCTTTATGGCATCAATGAGCCATTCATTGGCGAGTTTCACCTCAAAATCACCCCGACTTTTGCCGAGTATTTCATGGTATTCGTCCCGATAACACAAGACCAGGGCAGGATCTAAGCCCACCATGGGCATGCCCAGCGCCTGTAACTGATTGAGGAAATCGGCGCTGGATTGGGCCATCTTGGCAAATTTTTCTAAAAAGCCCTTGATGTGGGTGGGCTTACCGTTAGGTTTGAAGGGCAAAAGCACAGGCTTTAAGCCCATGGCCTCGATAAGGCGAATAAAGTTATGCACCAATTTAGCATTATAGAAACTGTTGAAAGGGTCTTGCACCACCAGCACATATTGGCTGCGCGCATCTTCTGGAATGGCCTGCAACGCCTCTAAATCATAGCCGCGGCTACTGTGGCCATGAAGGCGTTGCTTTAGGGTCGGCACAGATAACGCCGGCGAGTCCACATAACCTAGGGCTTTCTCAATGGCCCAGCGGCTTAATCTATGCTGAGAAGCTAAGTTTATGAGTTTTGGCATGGTCGCCATTAGGGGCAATGCATCTTCAATGCCTGCCACTAAATAATCTTTTGCGGGACGCAAATAACGTTTGTAATAAATATCAAAAAATTGTGCCCTGAACTTAGGTACGTCCACTTTTACTGGACATTGGCTAGAGCAAGACTTACAGGCTAAACACCCCTGTAAGGACTCCATCACTTCGTGGGAGTAGTCATACTCTTGCTGACTCTTGATGGTGTTCTGCGCCCGTTGCAGCCAGCCTAAGGGCTTAGATTTGGCTAAGGCGTTGACATCCACCCCTTCGGCTTCCAGTAGTCTTAACCATTCACGCATTAAGCTAGTGCGGCCTTTGGGGGAATGGATGCGCTCACCTGTCACTTTAAACGAAGGGCACATGGGCGAGTAACTGCTGTAGTTAAAACACAAGCCATTGCCGTTACAGTTCATCACATCGGGGAAGGCTTGCCTTACGTTAATAGGTATTTGTCGGTCAAAGCTGCCGCGCTTGGCGCTGTCCACATTAAACATCAAGGGACCAGTATCTTTTGGGGCCACCAGCTTACCTGGGTTTAAGCGATTATTAGGATCGAACAAGCCTTTGATTTGCTCAAGCACCCCATATAGCTCAGCACCAAATACCGCAGGGCCATATTCACCGCGCACCCCTTTGCCGTGCTCACCCCACATCAGGCCGCCGTATTTAAGGGTGAGCGCCGCCACTTCATCGGAAATTAGCTTAAGAAGTTTTTCATCGTTTTCGTCACACATATCAAGGGCAGGACGCACATGTAATACACCCGCATCCACATGACCAAACATGCCGTATTGCAACTGATGACCATCGAGCAATGCCCTGAATTCCATGATGAAATCGGCTAGGTTCTCAGGGGGCACAGCAGTATCTTCAGCAAAGGCGATGGGCTTACGACTGCCTTTGGTGGCGCCCAACAGCCCCACGGCTTTTTTACGCATGGCATAGATTTGCTCGATACTGGGCTTATCGGCGGTGATTTGAAACCCCACAATGCCGCAGGCTTCTGTCTCAAGCTGCTGCTTGAGCGTCGCTTCAAGGCTGGCAACTTTATCGGCAACCGTTTGCTCGTCACCGGCAAACTCCACCATATTAAGCCCTTCAATCACCTTGTTGGGCACGGCTTGAATGTGTTCACTTACCGAATGCCAAATAATGTCTTCGCGGGCAAGGTTAAGCACTTTGGAGTCGACGGTTTCAACCACGGTGGCCTGGGCCGTCACCAAGGCAGGCGCATGCCGCAGGGCCGACTCGAAGGAGTCGTATTTGATATTGACCATCACCCGAGATTTTGGCAGCGGCGTTAATGACACTTTGGCTTCAGTGATGAACGCCAAGGTGCCTTCTGAGCCGGTTAAAATGCGCGATAAATCAAACTGAGTTAATTCATCATTCCACACGTGCTTGAGATCGTACCCGGTTAAGAAACGGTTTAATTTGGGAAATTGGCGTTCAATCAACTCCCGCTTATCCCGGCACACTTTGGCAATAACATTGCTTATTTCAAGCCCAAGTGGATTGCTATTAGCATTGTTGTTATCAAGCTCAGCTAAGCTTACTGGCGTGGTCGTTAACACACTGCCATCGATTAACACGCTGGTAAGCCCAAGCACATGATCAGAGGTCTTACCGTACACTAAGGAGCCTGCGCCTGAGGCGTCGGTATTGATCATCCCGCCTAAGGTAGCGCGATTTGAGGTGGATAAATCTGGGCTAAAAAAGAACCCGTGTGGGCGCAATGCATCGTTGAAGGCATCTTTGACCACGCCAGTTTGCACTCTTGCCCAACCTTCTTCGGCGTTGATTTCTAATACTTTATTGAAATAACGTGATAAATCAACAATTAACCCATGGGTTAACGACTGACCATTGGTGCCTGTACCACCGCCTCTGGGGCTGAAGGTGACCGCTTGGTATAGAGGGTTTGCCGCTAGCGTGAGCAGCAGGCATAAATCCTGTTGATCCTTAGGGTAAATCACCCCTTGAGGCAAAAATTGGTATACAGAATTGTCCGTTGCCTGAACTAATCGAGCGCTGTAGCGCTTATCTATGTCTCCTTCAAATTCACTTTGCTCGAGTGCATCTAAAAAAGCTAAATAAACAGGTTCTAAGGTTTGTTGATGTGACAGCTGAGGCAACATAATCGATTTTCTGTAAATGATTGTAGTGCCAACATTATAAACAAAAAAAGCCACAATAGAGTGGCTTTTTATAGAAGATTTTTAAGACGATGTTTTCGCGGTTACCTCTTAAAAATCATTATTTCAAGGTTGTTTAACCCTTAGCGTGTTCTTTAGCTAGGTATAACCAGGTATCGATCACTGTATCTGGGTTTAATGATACTGTGTCTATGCCCTGCTCCACTAGCCATGCAGCGAAGTCGGCGTGATCCGATGGACCTTGGCCACAGATCCCCACATAGGCACCTTTGGCTTTTGCCGCTTTGATGGCCATGGCCAACAAGGCTTTAACTGCATCGTTACGTTCATCAAATAAATGACTGATGATGCCTGAATCCCTGTCTAAGCCTAAAGTGAGCTGAGTCAAATCGTTCGAGCCGATAGAGAATCCATCGAAATGCTCAAGGAACTGATCCGCAAGCAAGGCATTAGATGGCAATTCACACATCATGATGACCCGAAGACCATCTTTACCGCGCTCTAAGCCTTCAGCCTTAAGCAAGTCGATGACCTGAGCCGCTTCGCTTACCGTACGTACGAAGGGGATCATGATCTCAACGTTAGTTAAGCCCATCTTGTTACGTACGCGCTTGATGGCTTCACATTCTAATGCGAAACAATCACGGAATGATTCAGAAATGTAGCGGCTAGCACCACGGAAGCCCAGCATAGGGTTCTCTTCTTCTGGCTCATAGCGATCGCCGCCGACCAAGTTTGCGTATTCGTTTGACTTAAAGTCAGACATGCGCACTATGACTTTCTTCGGGTAGAAAGCAGAAGCGATAGTGGCAATACCTTCAACCAGACGGGCAATGTAGTACTCAACCGGTGAGTCATAACCTGCGATCATCTCGTTGATTTCAGTTTGTAGCGCCGCATCTTGCTGATTAAACTCGAGCAAGGCTTTAGGGTGAATACCTATCATGCGGTTGATGATGAACTCTAAACGGGCAAGGCCTACGCCTTCGTTTGGCAGACGAGCAAAATCAAAGGCTCTGTCTGGGTTACCCACGTTCATCATTATTTTCATCGGTAAATCGGGCAATGAATCGACGCGATTGGTGATGATTTCAAAATCTTGCTTACCTGAGTAGATAAATCCTGTGTCGCCTTCGGCACATGACACAGTCACAATATCACCCGTCTTGATGCGGTCAGTGACATCGCCACAACCGACAACCGCTGGCACGCCTAATTCACGAGCGATAATCGCAGCATGGCAAGTACGGCCGCCGCGGTTAGTCACAATCGCGCTAGCGCGCTTCATGATAGGTTCCCAGTCGGGATCTGTCATGTCGGTTACCAGTACATCGCCTGGCTCAATTTGATCCATATCTGCGATTGAAGACAAGACTTTAGCCACGCCAGTACCGATTTTATGACCGATAGCGCGACCTTCGCACATCACAGTGCCCTTGGTCTTGAGGTGATAACGCTCGATAAGTTGCACATCTTCACGGCTACGCACGGTTTCAGGACGCGCCTGAACGATATAAAGCTTGCCATCATTACCGTCTTTTGCCCATTCGATGTCCATTGGACGACCATAATGTTGCTCGATAACCATAGCTTGCTTAGCCAGCTCCATGACTTCAGCATCGTTGATTGAGAACTGACGGCGCTGCTCGCTTGCCACGTCTTCAATCTTAACTTGCTTACCATGAGCGGCATCATCTGAGTAAACCATCTGAATAAGCTTGCTGCCGATATTACGACGCACTACTGCGTCATGGCCTTGGCTTAGAATGGGCTTGTGAACATAAAATTCATCAGGGTTAACCGCGCCCTGCACCACCATTTCACCTAGACCAAATGATGAAGTGATAAACACCACATCATTGTTGCCAGATTCGGTGTCCATGGTGAACATCACCCCGGATGAGGCTTTGTCTGAACGCACCATGCGCTGTACACCGGCCGATAATGCTACGCCGTGGTGCTCGTAGCCTTGGTGTACACGATAAGAAATCGCGCGGTCATTAAATAAGGAAGCATAAACGTGTTTAATGGCCACCAACACAGAGTCGAAGCCTTTTACGTTTAGGAAGGTTTCTTGTTGGCCTGCAAATGAGGCGTCTGGCATGTCTTCTGCTGTGGCTGATGAGCGCACGGCGAAAGAGGCTTCTGTGGTTTCGCTGGCCAATTTCTCGTAAGCTTGGCGAATCGCGGTTTCTAACTCGGGCTGAAACGGGGTGTCGATAACCCACTGTCTGATCTGTGCACCCACTTTAGCAAGTGCTTTGACATCGTCTACATCCAAATTGTTGAGTACGTCATAGATTTTCTGGTTAACACCGCTTTGTTCAAGGAATTCATTGAACGCATGAGATGTGGTCGCAAATCCGCCAGGTACTTGAACACCAGCATTTGCCAGGTTACTGATCATCTCTCCAAGGGACGCGTTCTTACCGCCCACCTTGTCTACGTCACCCATGCCTAATTCTTGATACCAGAGTATGTATTGCTGCACAGTTCTCTCTCCGCAAGTTTATTTCAGTGGCCCCTTCACACCAGGGCAGCGGCATTTTACACTCCCACACAAGAAGCGTAAATCTATAATTTCATTTGTAATTTTATTACTACAAGAGGTCATAATGGCACCAAGAGTATTCTACATATCTGATGGCACAGCCATCACAGCTGAAGTGTTTGGACACGCGGTCCTATCGCAATTTCCAATAGAGTTTGAAGCACTTACCATTCCTTTTGTGGAAACATTAGTCAAAGCTGAAAAAGTA
Source organism: Shewanella denitrificans OS217 (assembly GCF_000013765.1). Taxonomy (NCBI): domain Bacteria; kingdom Pseudomonadati; phylum Pseudomonadota; class Gammaproteobacteria; order Alteromonadales; family Shewanellaceae; genus Shewanella; species Shewanella denitrificans. The sequence continues at coordinate 2,386,211 of NC_007954.1, forward strand.
AAGCTGCAAATAAATGATTGTTTTATTACAACAGGTGAGCGACCACTTGTGTTCCATTCCATCGTCAATCCGGACATTCGAAATGTGATTTATTCCAGTGAAGGCATGGATTATGATTTTTTGAACACCTTTGTGGCGCCCCTTGAGCAACATTTAGGCATTCAAGCCTGCCCTGTGCTGCACCGTACTCATGGTAAAGGCAATCACAGCTATGAAGCCCGCATCGACGCGATAAATTTCTCTATGGAAAACGATGACGGTCAAACCATGAAGCACATGGATAAAGCCGACATTATTCTGTTAGGTGTATCCCGCTGTGGTAAGACGCCTTCCAGCCTGTACTTATCTATGCAGTTTGGCATTAAGGCCGCCAACTACCCCTTCACCGAAGATGACATGGACAACCTTAAGTTGCCTGACGCCTTAAAACGCAATAAAAACAAACTGTTTGGCTTAACCATAGATCCCAATCGTCTCCATGAAATCCGTCAATCTCGGATGGAAAACAGCCGCTACTCCTCACTAAGGCAGTGCCGTTTAGAAGTCAAAGAAGTGGAGATGATGTACAAGCGTGAGCGCATTCCTTTTGTGGATACCACCAACCATTCGGTGGAAGAAATTGCCACTAAAATCTTAGATGTGACAGGTTTAGCACGGCATATGTTCTAACTCATGAACAATCTAGGTTTACTTTTGGGCCTGATGCAAGATGACAATAAGATCATTCTTTTAGGCCAAGTCAATGTTAATGAGGATATTTCAATGACCACAATCGGTTTTTTGCCGTGTGCATTGTGGCCGAATTGGTTATAATCCCGAGCAATATTAAATCAAGAAGCATCCATGCTAGCGCGGTATATTGAATGACAATTAAAACAGACGAACTTCGTACATCCTTATTATGTAAAGTGATTTCACCAGCACAGCTCGCTTCTGAATACCCTCTCACTCAAGATGCTGCCGATTATTTGGTGCAACAGCGCCGTGAAGTTGAAGCCATTATCGCAGGTGAAGATCAGCGTTTATTGGTGATCATAGGCCCTTGCTCCATTCACGACACTAAAGCCGCACTTGAATATGCCGAGCGTTTAGCCGCATTGCACCACGAGCTTAAAGATGATTTGTGTATTTTAATGCGAGTGTATTTTGAAAAGCCGCGCACCATAGTGGGTTGGAAAGGACTCATTTCAGATCCCGATCTCGATGGTAGCTTCAGCCCCAATAAAGGCCTACGTATGGCCCGTGAATTATTGCAGCAAATTACCGAATTAAAACTGCCCATCGCCACCGAGTTCTTAGATATGGTGAACGGTCAGTATATTGCCGACTTAATTACTTGGGGGGCTATCGGTGCCCGCACCACAGAAAGCCAAATTCACCGTGAAATGGCCTCGGCATTATCATGTCCTGTGGGCTTTAAAAATGGCACAGACGGCAACATCAGTATTGCCGTCGATGCAGTGCGCGCCGCCGCCGCACCCCATATCTTCTACTCGCCAGATAAAGATGGCGCCATGGCCGTGTATCGCACTCACGGTAACCCTTATGGCCACATCATACTTCGTGGCGGTAAGACCCCAAATTACAGCGCCGAAGATATAGAAGTCGCCCGCGCCAAACTGGAACACGTGGGTGTAACCCAGCGCATGGTGGTGGATTTCAGTCACGGTAACAGTGAAAAGAAGCACAAAAATCAGCTCAATGTGGCCGACAGCATCATGGCGCAGTTACGCGCTGGCAGCACAGCCATCGCAGGCATCATGGCAGAGAGTTTTATGATTGAAGGCAATCAAAAGGTGATCACAGGTGAACCCCTAGTTTACGGTCAAAGCATCACAGATGCTTGCCTGCACTGGAGCGACTCTGAAAAACTACTGCGTGATTTAGCCCAAGCCGCTAAAGATCGTAAGGCGCTGCTATATAATGCGTAATTTAAGCCAATATTAATCAAGTTGTATTTAATTGAAAGCTCATGAAATATAGCTACGAATGGACATTGAAGATACAGCTTAGCTTAAGCACTTAATGCCAACGTCGCACTGATTTGACGCTGTATTGCCAGTTGGTCGATGAAGTGCATCTGATTAAAGTCGGGCAACTTAGGGATGGCATTATCTTGTCGCAAGCGAGTTAAGGGGTCGCAATTACTCAGTGCAAGCGCCATATCATCTGAGGTATGGCCGCGAATGACTAAGGCTTCTGGAGTGAGCGCTTGAGCTAACTGAAATCCTCGCAGCCCTTGTTGATAATAAACCTGTGCATTATCGGTTAGCGGCTCAGTGGTCGAAAGATCGGCAATTAGCGCTTGAGGCTTTGGAATTTCAAATTGTTTGGTTAACTTTTCTGCTTGGGATAAATCACTGTCTATTTGAAATTGCGCCTGATCTCTGGCGTCTGCCGATAGCATAGCCAAAATCAAGCCAAATTCTCCCCGTCTGTGGTGCTCAATCGCTTGATTCAAGCGATTGCCACATTGTGACTCATTGACTAAGGGAAACTCAATTTGCATAAAAAAACGCCACCAAAACAACTCGTTGGTTGATTAACTACCGGGATTGATACTTAATCGACCAGTTGAAGCATTACTTGAGTTTTATTTCAGTTTTACGCTTTACATGCTTAATGTTTCTGACTACTATTGCCGCCGCAATTGAGGAGGGGTTCCCGAGTGGCCAAAGGGATCAGACTGTAAATCTGACGGCTCAGCCTTCGAAGGTTCGAATCCTTCTCCCTCCACCATTTGCGTCTAGTGTGTTATCAAATTACTCCTGAGTAATAACGGATAACCGGCTAGAAAGTACGGCATAGTCCAAGTAAAAAAGATATTGTTGGAGGGGTTCCCGAGTGGCCAAAGGGATCAGACTGTAAATCTGACGGCTCAGCCTTCGAAGGTTCGAATCCTTCTCCCTCCACCATCTTTTTTAACTCAGTTTTTGTCATGCTAAAGTTTTAGGTTCCATCGTTAGTAAGCCACTAACGTGCTTTATCAGTGGAGGGGTTCCCGAGTGGCCAAAGGGATCAGACTGTAAATCTGACGGCTCAGCCTTCGAAGGTTCGAATCCTTCTCCCTCCACCACTTTTTCTATCCGCACTATCCGCACTATCTACTCTATGTAGTTCACCTCTTTCACTTTATCTCTCTCGCTTGCTCTCTCATAATAAAAAATTAATCATCCGCTTAACCTTTCAGCTCAAATACTGTGCATAGCATCCCCCAAGCACTTTTCCGGCAGCATTGTTATAAAACACCCGTCATCCTGCATATCGACTCACTCAATGACCATTTTGTTTGCTTATTTAGCTAAGCACTGTCGATGGGGCTATTTATTGTTATGCTTTTTTATTATGATTTATATCATTTTGTGTTTATAGGGTTTTACCATGTCACAGTCTTGGGTCAATCGCGCCATCGGGCTTATTGAAGCGGATTTTCAGCGCAGCGCCGATACACACCTCATCAAACTCGACCTGCCGCAGCTTGAAGGGGTCGATATTTACCTCAAAGATGAAAGCACCCATCCCACTGGCAGTTTAAAGCACCGCCTAGCTCGCTCGTTGTTTCTTTACTCCCTGTGTAATGGCTGGATAAAACAAGACACCCCCATTATCGAGTCCTCCTCAGGCAGTACCGCCATTTCTGAGGCGTACTTTGCCCGCCTACTAGGCTTGCCTTTTATTGCCGTGATGCCAAAGAGCACGGCTAAGAAAAAAATCCAACAAATAGAGTTCTACGGTGGTAAGTGCCATTACGTCGACAAAGGCAGTGAGATCTACGCCGAATCAGAGCGTTTAGCCGAAGAGCTTAGTGGTCATTATATGGATCAATTTACTTATGCGGAGCGGGCAACGGACTGGCGCGGCAACAATAATATCGCCGATTCCATTTTTAGTCAGATGCAAAAAGAGCCTCACCCTGTGCCTCAGTGGATAGTCATGAGTCCAGGCACTGGCGGCACGTCAGCGACCATAGGTCGATATTTACGCTATCAGCAAATGACGACTCAGCTGTGTGTGGTGGACCCAGAAAATTCGGTGTTTTATGATTATTATCACACGGGTGATGCAAGCCTCACGGATTGCAGCGGCAGCAAAATAGAGGGCATAGGCCGGCCGCGAGTCGAGCCATCATTTATTGCCGGCGTGGTGGATGAGATGAAACGCATCCCAGATGCGGCCTCCATTGCTACCATACACTGGCTAGAGCAGCTTATTGGCCGCAAGACTGGGGCATCCACAGGCACCAACTTGTATGGCGCCCTGCTACTGGCCACTCAGATGCGTGAACGGGGTGAGTCAGGCTCTATCGTGACCTTAATCTGCGACTCAGGTGAGCGTTATTTGGATACCTATTATGATAATGCTTGGATTGAAGCACACATTGGTGACATCAGTGTGTACCAGAATAAGCTCGCCGCCTTCGACTTGTGTGGCCTTATTGAGTAATGACTTATTGTTAATTGTTAATTGTTAATTGACGAACTTGTCATACTGCTAATGCCATTAAAACAATAAATAGCGCGCCAAAAGGCGCGCTATTTATCTCAAGCAGCTTAGATCTAACAGCAAGCGCAATGGATTAATCGATGTTAAGGTACTTGTGAGTCTGGATGGACAAGCGCCAATTGCGAGCGATACAGGTTTTCATCGCAAGCTCGGTGGCCCTCACCTTCTGGCTGATTGGCTGCAGACAAATGGTTTTACCGCTAAGGTCAATATCCGCTAACAACTCATCGAGCTCGTCTATGTGATTTTGGGTGGCGATGGGATGCTTAATCTCATTAGCGCGGATCAGGGCTTGTTCAAGCACCTTGTAGCCGCCTTTCATATTGATTTTAGGTGACACTGTCACCCACACATCTTGATGACATTTCACCTCGAACGTACCGCTGGTCTCAATTTGAACACTATAACCTGCCGCAATAAAGTCATGGGTGATGTCGGTGAGATCATAAAGACAAGGCTCACCACCCGTTAGCACGATATGTTTAGCGGTGAATCCTTTAGCCTTAAACGCGGTAATGAGACTCGCACCATCATGGTTGGCCCAGCGGCCTATGGTGCCATCTACTGTAATGACCTGCTCAGGAGTCACCTTGTTGTCGGCCAGCACATCCCATGTCTGCTTAGTATCGCACCAAGCACAACCCACAGGGCAGCCTTGCAGGCGCACGAATAAGGCAGGCACGCCAGTAAAACAGCCTTCGCCTTGAATGGTTTCGAATACTTCGTTGACTGGATAGTTCATTTTTGGCCTTTAATCTTTGCGGGTCGGCATTTATAGTGGATTTTGCTCTCTGCTGCAAGTTTTGCGTAAAGGCCTATGCTTAAGATAAACTAGTCAGCTAAGACAAGCCTACCAGCTTCATGGACGTCGCTCAGTGTCCGCCTGTCATATTTTCCCTTTTTATTTGGTACTCCTATGTCTAAAGCAGTCGTCGTTTTCAGTGGTGGTCAAGACTCCACCACATGCCTTATTCAGGCGCTCACACAATTTGATGAAGTCCATGCGATTACCTTCGATTATGGCCAACGTCATAATGAAGAAATTGAAGTGGCCAAGGCCTTAGCAAGTCAATTACGCATCGCCAGTCATAAAGTCATGGATGTGAGCCTACTTAACGAGCTGGCTATCTCGGCCTTAACCCGCGATGACATTCCCGTCTCCCATGAGCTGATGGAAAATGGCTTACCCAATACCTTCGTCCCTGGGCGCAATATCTTGTTTCTCACCTTAGCGGGCATTTATGCCTACCAGTTGGGGGCTAACAGTGTGATCACTGGGGTATGTGAAACCGATTTTTCAGGTTACCCAGATTGCCGCGATCAATTCGTACGCGCAATGGAAACCGCCCTGTGTTTAGGCATGGACAAACAAATCAACTTGCTCACGCCGCTCATGTGGCTCAATAAAGCCGAGACCTGGGCGCTGGCAGATAAATACCACAGCCTAACGTTAGTCAAAGAACTGACATTAACCTGTTACAACGGCATCATAGGCCAAGGCTGCGGCGACTGCCCTGCCTGTCATTTAAGACAAAAAGGCTTGGATGATTACCTTAACCATAAGCCAAGTGTTATGGCCTCACTAGAGCAAAAGACTCATGGCAAGTCAGCATAAATCTCACCAAAACAATCCTTTGCAGTGGCAACCCCTGTATTTATTTGCCACTATTGTCACGGTTATTTCGTCGGCATTTTGGGCATTAGAATGGTTTTCAGCCCAAGGCGCATCCATTGCCGATAGCTTCAGTTACTTACGCCTGAATATCACTCAAGGCCAAGTGTGGCGCCTCGTGACTGGAAACTTACTCCATACCAATTTATGGCATTTATTAATGAATCTTGCAGGGCTGTGGGTGATCCTCTTCCTGCATGAGATGCACTATAAAAAAAAACCGATACTTATCTATGGATTATTTTTAAGCCTTTGTCTGTTCGAAGGCCTAGGTCTGTATTTCTATTACCCTGAACTACTCAGCTACGTAGGCCTCAGCGGTGTACTCCATGGCTTATTCAGTTTCGGTGCCATTATGGACATCACTAAGGGCTATCGTTCGGGATATCTGCTATTTCTAGGTGTGCTAGCTAAGGTGTATTACGAACAAAGCTATGGCGCAAATAGCAGCGTGGTTGAGTTAATTGGCGCCAGAGTGGCGACCGAGTCTCACCTTATTGGGGTGATAAGCGGGATCATTTGTGGCATTGGCTGGCTTAGCTACCTTTATGTTCGTCAACGTATCAAACATAAATTCAGCTAGTTCGAAATACAATTCCAAAAAAGGGCACAAGCGTTAAGCTTGTGCCCTTTTTTATCTATTCTCGCCTTTATTAAACGCTTTCCTTAATAACACTCACTCGAGGGCATTATCTCACAGTGAATAAGCAGATTAATCATCCTCCGGCTGGTTCAAGTCGATTTCAGCATTATCATCACTGGCCGCCTTTTTCTCTGCCGCTTCTTGCTCTTGCAACAAACGCAGTTCGGCGGCGGCCAAAGCTTTAGCTAAGGCTTGCTTTTTACGCCAGATAACAAAGCCTATGATGCCAAATAACAGCAAGCCCACATTGACCGTGATAATCCAAAATATGGCGTCATCTTTGGCCTTCAGCTCGGCCACTTTCGCTGCGGCGGCAGCCACGGCGGCAAGCTCTTCCTCAGTGGGTGGTGGCTGGGGTGGTTCAATAAAGTTAAAGAACATCTCAGGAATTTCTAATACAATTTCTCGGCCAGTGAGAGTACTACTCACCACACTGCCTTTGACTCGGTAACTGCCAAACACTGTGGCAGCAGGCAGTGGATATAAGGTATTAGCTTGGGTCACATCTGCAATAGTGATAGGGATTTGTAGACCTGCTGGGCCAACTAATTCAAACTCAAAATGGGTTTCATTAAGCTTTAATACCGTGTCATCCACAATAAGCTCTAGGTTCCATATGCCGCTTAAGGGATCCTCAGAAGACAGCATGGTGACCGTGATAGGTTGCTTTGATAAATATATGGGATAATTAATCTCGCGCTCGAACACGGCATTTCGGGCGATAACTTGATAATCATAGTTTCCCCAAGGATGGTTAAGGTTAATCATGCTAGTGAAAATCGCATTGTCAGGTGATTCATCTAAACCTTCACCATCATCTTTATAGCCACCGGCGATAATACTGCCTGATGCAAAATTCTCATCTCCTGGCAGATGCTTACTCACTAAGCGGACTGTCCATTCCAACATATAATCGAGCCCGGGCAGACGCAGCAGTTTGTCATCGCCGAGCATCTTAGCAGTTACTTTCAAACGCTCACCTTGAAATAACGGCTGAGGGATCGGTTCGACTTCAATAGTAAGCTTAGAGATTTTTTGAATACTCGAGCCTTCAACCACATTACCGAGTAATTGCCAAGGACCTGGCATAGGCTTTTTTATCTGGATCATGTCCCCTGTGATGCCATCGACCCATTTCACCTCTTCGGGATGACGACTGGCATACCATTTACTGCCATCGGGCCGCACTATGATCACAGGGGCGGAGCCGTACCTTCGCTGCACGACTAATATGACTTCATCCACCATATGATCGATGCGAAAGCGATTTTTAAGTTCACTGGCACTGGTATAAGGCACAGGCTCTGCAGCTTGGCCGTAAGCAGTAAACAATATTGCCCCTAAGAAAAAGACAATTAACACACTGCGGTAATAGCTAAACGATGGACTCATAGGGGTGTGATTATCCTCTCCAGAGGCATTTTCCTGATTTCTGCACCAGATCAAGGCGAGACTCGTGTAATACTAGTTCATCGGCTGATGCCGCAATCACTTTAAGATTAAATCCAGAAGGATCAAGTCGTTGGATCCCGCCCGCTTCTTGTCCTGCTTGCTCGTTGGATAAATTGAACTTGATTTGTCCCCCTGTCATCAACAAGTAAACATCGGCCAAAATTTCGGCATCGAGTAAAGCACCATGATAAGTGCGTCGAGAGTTATCTATGCCATAGCGTTTACACAAGGCATCTAGGTTATTCTTTTGTCCAGGATGTAAACGTTTCGCAATGGCCAAACTGTCGAGAATATCGGTGATGTCTTTGGTTTTTGGCCCTCTTGGCTGCAACATGGAAAATTCATGATCCATAAAGCTCACATCGAAGCTGGCATTATGAGCGACGATTTCAGCCCCTTGAATAAAGTCGATAAACTCTTGTGCAATTTGATGAAATCTAGGTTCATTGGCGACGCGTTCATCGGTAATACCGTGAACGGCGATGGCTTCTGGATCTATGCTTTGGCCGGGATTGATGTATTGATGGTAAGTGCGTCCAGTCAAACGGCGATTAATCACTTCTACACAGCCAATTTCGATGATCCTATGGCCGATGTAAATCGCGCCACCGGCTTGGTTCATACCTGTGGTTTCGGTATCGAGAATGATTTGGCGGCTTGCGCTGGAAATAATGGTCATAGTCTTTATCAACTTAATCTAAAAATCGTTATACTGCGCCGGATTAAATTCGCAATAGGCAGTCATGATGACAACACATAAACAAGTCAATATCTACACCGACGGCTCATGTCTTGGTAATCCAGGTCCTGGAGGCTATGGTATTGTAATGCAATATAAACAGCATTCAAAAGAAATTGCCGATGGCTTTGCCTTAACCACAAATAACCGGATGGAATTACTGGCACCTATCATAGCCCTCGAAGCTTTGATGGAGCCTTGTATTGTCACCTTGACCAGCGACAGTCAATACATGCGTCAAGGGATCACCCAGTGGATCCACGGCTGGAAGAAAAAAGGCTGGATGACCTCAAATAAACAAGCGGTTAAAAACGTTGATTTATGGAAACGCTTAGACAGTGTCAGCCAAAGGCACAATATAGACTGGCGCTGGGTCAAAGGCCACACTGGCCATAAACAAAACGAGCGCTGCGATAAATTAGCAAGAGATGCGGCTGAGGCTAAACCCAAACAAATCGACACCGGTTATCAAGAGAGCTTATGATCCCTTAATCGCCCTGCGCTAGGCGCCGGTGACCAACTTGTTTGTAGGGGGCGTTTTTTGTCTCGAATCGGCGTCAAGGGGGCATCTAATTTGCGGGCGACAATAAAATAGACACTGCCAGTACCGGGTAACCATTTGTGTAAGCTTTGCTCTAGATACTGACCAAAAGCAAAGGTCTTGATTAAGGGATGGTATAAGCTGCGGCTATCTTCCAACACCTGATAGCCTAACAGGCCGAGCCAATCTTTAACCCGAGAAGGCATAAAAAATTGCCCACACCAAGGCAGTTTCTCTTGATACCCAGACAACACCTTCCCCATAAACAAAGGACTAATGGGATTAAACCCCACAATTACCACGTAGCCGCCACAGATCAGCACCCTATCCACCTCCCTTAGCAAGCGGTAAGGATTGGTTTCAAATTCCATTAAGAAACTCATCAACACTGTATCTATGGTGGTATTTTGCAGCGGCAGATGGTGGGGATCGGCAATGATATCGGCGCCTGTGTCTTCAAACACAGAAAACTGCCGTGAAATACTGCATGCTTGGCTATCAAGGCCAGCACTTAAGGCGCCCAATTTTAGCAAGTGATAACCAAATAATTTAGGCCACCAAGCCGCTAAGTGGCTTTGAGCCGCCAGCTTAATCTGCTCGCCATAGGGAAATTCTTGCCATTGCCTGGGTTTAGTCACCAACCGCATTCATTCTCCTTGGTAGCTAGGTCATTAATAAGGCTAATTTTGGCTTTTAGTTCACAATCCGTTACTCTGACAGCTTAACAGGATCCGAGTAGAAAAAGACATGCTTACCATCACAGCAATCCCAGCCTTCAATGATAATTATTTCTGGATAGTCCGCCAAGCGGACTCGAACTTTGCTTATGTGGTCGATCCCGGTGTGGCTCAGCCCGTTATTGATTATATCTTAGCCCATGACCTGATATTAGCCGGGGTATTGATTACCCATAAACACGCCGATCATGTGGGCGGCATTCAGGGACTACAAGACTTTTATCAAAATAGCTTACCTGTCTATGGCCCCAAAGCTGAAGGCATAGCCGGGATCACCCACGAAATAATTGATGAGCGAACCTTGTGCCTGCCCCATCTTGAAGCAAATGTCGAAATAATACCTGTGCCAGGTCACACCTTAGGTCACCATGCTTATCTAATAGAAGACGCCATTTTTTGTGGCGACACTTTATTTAGCGTAGGCTGCGGGCGAATATTTGAGGGCAGCGCCGCGCAAATGCTGGCCTCATTAACCAAGCTCGCCAGTTTGCCAGCCCATTGCAAGATTTATTGCGCCCATGAGTACACTCAGTCAAATATTAATTTTGCACTGACTGTCACGCCAAATAACCCTAATTTGCTTCAATACGCCTCCTGGGTCGCTAAGGCCCGCGCCGACAATATCCCTAGTTTGCCAAGCTTTCTCAGTACTGAACTGGCTGTTAATCCCTTCCTTCGCTGCCATACCTATGAAGTGAAAACGGCCGTCGCAAGCCAGTTTAATACTGAAATAAACGATGAATTACAAACATTTACTCTATTAAGAAAATGGAAAGACAACTTTTAACCTAGGCAAATCTCATTGATGAAACGAGTTTAATAAGACAAGTGGTCTGTTTTGATTTACAATGCCAAATTCGTGTCCAAAAAACGACCAACATTTAGTCAATATTTGACTCTGATAAGGAAGAGCATCTTCAATGAGATCAACAAGTTACTTAATTGCTGGCGGCTTAGCCTTCCTCGCAGGGTGCCAAACCTTGCCCCAGAAGCAGACTCAAACTCAAGCTGCTTCAGTAGAGGAAACCATTGAATACAAGCGTAAACCCACAGGCAATCAGAGCCTAGAACGTATTCAAGAAGATGTGGTTCAAACCCAGAATTTATGGAGCAAACTTGCACAAGAGATGCAACTGCCCATAGCAGATAACGCCTTAATCGAAGAATACCGTCAGTGGTATATCAAGCACCCTAAGCATTTAAGGATTATTTCAAAGCGCGCTGCGCCTTTTTTACAATACATAATTGCCGAGCTCGAAAAAAATAATCTACCGTTAGAATTAGCGCTATTACCTATCGTTGAGAGTGCATATAACCCCAAAGCCGTGTCACCGGGTAAAGCCGCCGGATTATGGCAACTAACCTTGCCAACGGCGGGTAATTTGGGCATCAAGATGAACTGGTGGTATGACGGTCGTCAAGATGTTGCGGCCTCAACCGCTGCTGCTATCAAGTTATTAACTTACCTGCATAAAAAAATGGATAACAACTGGTTATATGCAGTTGCCGCCTATAACACAGGTGAAGGCCGAGTGCTTTCAGCCATTAAACACAATCAAGCCCGAGACAAATCCAGTGATTTTTGGTCACTGTCATTGCCTAAAACGACGCGTCATTATGTGCCGCAATTATTGGCATTAGCCGATGTAATTAAAAATGCTGACAAATATGGCATTAAGTTAACCCCAATTAACGATATTCCTAGATTGACCTTAGTGAATATTGAATCACAGATGGATTTATCCTTAGCCGCCGAGATGGCGCAAATTTCTGTGGAAGAATTAAAAGCCATTAACCCTGGTTTGAACCGCTGGGCGACCTCACCTGTAGGTCCACACCAGTTATTTGTCCCTGCAGAAAAGGCCAAAGTCTTTAACCAAGCACTGGCCAAAGTGGACAATGAATCTAAATTGAACTGGGTACGTTATAAGATTAAATCCGGTGATAGCATAAGTAAAATTGCCGATCAGTTTGAGACCAGTGCCAAACTTATCCGCTCCAGTAACGGGCTTAATGGCAATAATATTGTTGCCGGCCGCTATTTGATTATTCCTGTAGCAGGTAAAGATCCCGATCTTGCTAGCCTATCGAACGATCAAGTTATCGCCAGACGTCCTCAGGTTAAAACCAGTAACGCTAAACTCGTGCACACCATTAAATCTGGCGATTCTTTATGGGAAATAGCCAAAAAATATGGCGTAAGCATTCCTCAGATCTCTAAATGGAATAACCTTACTATGAGCTCGCGTCTGCAAATTGGTCGAGATCTTACTATTTGGCTCAATGAAACCAGCGCAGCCCAAGCATCACGTATCGTCAACTACAAGGTTCGTTCAGGTGACTCCTTGGCGCGTATTGCGGCCAAATATAAAGTCTCAGTCGCTGAATTAGTAGAATGGAACAGCCTACAGAAAAACAAGTACCTGCAACCGGGTCAAATATTGAAGCTTGTTATCGACAATCAAGCGACCTCATAAGGCTCAGACTCTGTAAGACAATGGATCCAGTCGACGGAATTAAAAGACCTCAATAAAAAACGGCAAGCCATAAGGCTTGCCGTTTTTTTTGAGTTCCCAATCGCGGTTCAGCGGTGGGCGCTTTTTATGCTTCCCAGTTGTAAATTAATCTAACTCAATAGTGTAGTAGACATCATTAACTAACTTAAGTGGGTTATCGTCCATGGCTTTGGCTTTCAGTATTGCTTTGAGGCGATACCCTGGCCCTTGTATCATGGCCAGCGCATGGGGGGGCAACTGAAAATCAACCGTTATGGCCTCTCCACTTGCCAAAGTGACATCACGCAATGCCTGTGTGAACATCATCTCATCGCTCCAGCCCCAAAGACGGGTTCCATCTGGGGACAATAGCCACAGATCAGCCGTCATGCCTGAGTTAAATTGCAGTCCCACCCCATGAGATTGCGGATTCACTAACTTAAAACTGAGGCGTTGAGCTGAGGGTTTTTCCGATGATTTAGCGGCCACTCGTACATCACCCAATAAACTGGCGTTAAGCACAGTCGGCTTAAGCTCTGTATTATCAATATTCATTGGCATCACTTCTTCGGTCATCAGGTTACCCGAAGCCGTCAACTCACTGGCGGCACCTTGTTGGGCTGTTGCTTGTTGTGCATTGTCCAATATTCCATCTTTGCTATCCATTTCATGTTCACAGCCACTGGCATTAACCAATAGCCCAAGTAGTGCAGTGAGTCTTAGGGCGTTCCATACTGACATTAAAGATCTCCTAAACGTTTTAATAAGCCATCTTTCAGCTTGTCTTTAACTTTCTCTTTCACTTTTTCAGTTTCTTGCTTAAGTTTCGCATCCAATAAACCACTGGTATCCAAACCATATTCAGGCTCCTGTACTGTGCCATATATTTTAAGTGGAATATCTAAGCCTTTTAATGGATTTGCTTGCTCTTCTTGTCCTGCCAAAGAGCCGACAACACGGGTCGTGAGTTTATAATCTATGGCTTGGCTGATTATATCTAGGCTACCGGCGCCAGCGATGCGCAGCAGTGGCGCAGAAATCGCCAGATCGGGATTGGTTACACTCGCCTCTTTAATGTTAAAGCTACCCGTTAAGCGACTAAAGTCAGTTTTAAGCTCCTGAGTGTCTACCGCCGATAATTCACCACTGAGCTTTGCCTGAGCAGTACGCAGCATTTGCGGGATATTGACGCCATAAAGCGCGCCGTCAGCCACCTCAAACGCCCCGTCTGCCACAAGGTTTTGTTTCAACTTAGTCGGGATCAGGCTTTGCCCCGTACCAGCCATTGAAAAATTCGCCGTGCCTGATAACACTTCAAGCTCTGCGGCATCCATGAGCAAAGGCCTTATTTGCACGTCCTTAAGTGATTGCTCGAACTGATAACGGGCAATCGTTTGATTAGCATCCAGAGATGCAGTTAAGTTCATCTTGCCTTGATACAGATCTAGGCTAAATTCCTTAATGGTCAGCTTGCCATTCTTCACCTTCATGGCTATTTGCCAGTTTTCAGTTTTAAGCTTGGCAGCTTTTATCGCGGCAATTTTTACCTTAAGGTTAACATCCAGCGTCTTTAATGCGCTTAAGTCAGGCTCTAAGGCAGCGACAGTCGTTGATGACTCATGGATGTCAGTGGCGGGATCCCCTTCTTCAGCAGGCAAATAGGGGTCAAGATCCATTTCATCAAGAACGAGTGACAGATTAATCTTAGGGATAGGGTTGGCATAGTTAACGCCAATATCGGCGCTGCCGCTGAAATCTTGTGCCGACAGTTTATCCAAGGTTAATTGCAGGGCCTGTCGATTAATATCGAGGCTAAGCGCCCCTATCATTGCCGTATTAATGGTCTCAGGTAAGGCATCGCCACTCATTGTGGTCTTAATGTCTAATCCATCTATGCTCAGCTTGCTAAGATCTGAACTCACAGTCAGTAATCCTTTACCTTGACTGCTAACATTGATATTGGCCGCCATTTCAAATTCGTATTGAAGCTGTGATGCTTGACCTAAACTGAATTTACCTAAGGTGAACTCTTTTAAATTTAATGTGGTTAGGCTGTCCTGTGCAAGATTGATGATATTCACCTTAGCATTTGTCACACGGACGCCGCCAATACTGAGTTCATCCATAGTAAATTGGCCGCTACCTTTTGACAGACTTTCTTGTGTCACCTCTGGGGCACGGTTAGGCGCATTCTCTGCCACTAGGCCATCTAGACTCGAGCGGCCATCTTGGGTGGTGACTAAGTTAATCTCGACGCCATCTAACAGCAGTTGCTCGATTTGCACCTTGTTTGAGAATAATGGTTTGAGTGCCACGCTGGCAACGACCCCCTTCACCTTGATCATCTCATCCGTTTTGAAGCCTTGTGGGTTCGACAAGATGATCCCACCTAAGTCGATGCCAAGCTTGGGGAAAAAACTCCAGCTCAAATCTTGCTTTATTTGTAATTCACGGCCGGTTTGTTTCTTTACCAGCTCTATCAATTCAGGTTTAAAGGCATTTACATCAAATAATAGGGTGATATAAAGCACTAATGAAACACACAGAGTCAGAGCAATGGCTAACAGCCATTTAATCAATTTCATGGGCTACCTCTCTAGGTTAAGCTGAACATGTTATATTCTTGTAAAATCATAAGGTAAAATTCAGGACAGCACGGACTCACTAATGGCGATGCCATTTAAGTCAGCATACAGCATCATTCCAGGTTTTATCGACACTTGGCCGATTTCTAGGGTCACATTGAGTTCGCCTAAGTCGCGCTTTTGGGTCTTAATTGGAGTCACACCTAGGGCTTTAACCCCTATTGGCATTTTGGCAATGGCGCCAGCATCGCGGATACAACCATAAATGACGATCCCCTCCCAGCCATTATCCAAGGCACTTTTCGCAATCATGTCACCAAGCAAGGCTTTGGCAAATGAGCCTTGCCCATGTACAACCAACACCTTACCCACACCTGGCAGGGCTAATTGCGCCTTAACCTTAGAGTTATCCTCAAAACAACTGACGGTCACCACTTCACCAGCAAAAATAGTCCTGCCGCCATAGTTGCACCATGTTTCATTAACTAATTGTAATTTATCAGCATATGAATCAAACAAATCGGGCAATAAATCATCAACCTCAGGGCCGAATATCATTGAGTTTATTGAAGAAGGTGTGGAAACTTGCGCCATGAACGACTCCCTAGGTATAAAAATATTCAACTGCTGCCTGCAGTTAAGCTGATTAACAGTAACGACTTTTATTGCCAATAAAAAGTACTATGTCAGATTTGAGTGGAATTTCAGCATAAAAGTCATTATAAAACTTCGATATAGCCTAAGGTGTTAGGTGACTTGTCTCAAGTAACTGTCTATAATTCGGCTTTCATACCTTAACAGAAACAACATCATGCCTAACGAGATTAATTTACAACAAATGATTAGTGCATTGGATGAAATGGATTTTGAAAATCGCACCAATAACAGTTTAGAACATGCCCGTACCCAAGCGCAGATGACAGGATATTTATCGAGTTTGGATTACAGCTTAAAGCGATTGCAACTTTTGCAAAGCGCCGTGAATGATTTGGTCGAGAAAAAACAATCTGACCGGGTGAAACAAGAAAAGCTCCAAACCTACAAGACCAAGATTTTCAATCTTGCAAAGCAATATGGTCTTTCCTATTCTGAAGTGTTATCCATTATGGCGACATTGAGAAGTTAATAACATCCGGCTCAAATTCTATAATTCCAAAAATGCCTTAATTTCAGTCGATGGAGCGATTTCGTTAAGGCTGTAGGCGTTTATTTGAATAAGCTCAAAATACCCAATAAAAATGATCACCTAAGTGATCATTTTTATTGGTGTTTCTATTAGTACTGCTATTGCTACCTTTATTGCTATTGGTTAAGCCAACAATTGCACTAACTCAAGCCAGACTCATGGTGCTTACATATTTGAACCCTTAGCACCATAAAATAGGATGAAGGCGTAACATATGACCGGCAAAATAAACGCCGGCTGTAATCCCATACTGTCGGCCATGATGCCCTGCAATAGCGGTACTATTGCACCGCCTACTATGGCTAAACACAAGACACCACTGCCCTGAGAGCTGTGGGGGCCTAAATCTCTAAGGGCTAAGCTAAAGATAGTGGGGAACATAATCGAATTAAACAGTCCCACAGCCAAGATAGCCCACATGGCAATGGCGCCGCTGCTGTTCATAGCCAGCAAGATTAAGGCTGCGGCCATTAAGGCATTGAACGCCAACACCTTCCCAGCGGCGATTTTTTGCATCACTGCCGAGCCAATAAAGCGTCCTACCATGGCGCCGCCCCAGTAATAGGTGATGTATTTCGCCGCTTGTGCTTCTTCAAGGCCGGCAATATGACTCTCTCCTAAAAAGTTCACCAAGAAGCTACCAATGGAAACCTCGGCGCCCACGTAGACAAAAATACCCACAGCGCCTAAGACTAAATGAGTCGATTGCAGCGCACTGGTTTTGCCATTGTGCTCAACAAGGTGATTTTCATCTTTGACTTGATGCTCAGCAATAACCGGCAGATTTAACTTTGAAAAAATCACCGCCAATACCGCCAGCATAGCCGCCAATATAAGGTAAGGGAGTTTTACCACTTCGGCTTCAGCCTGTGCACTAACGGCATCGCCTATGGCACCAGACGCCACAGATAAAATGAGCACAGCGCCAAAAAAAGGTGCCACAGTAGTACCTAAGGCATTGAAGGCTTGAGTCAAATTCAATCGGCTGGATGCCGTTTCTTGACTGCCCAGTGCATTCACATAGGGGTTTGCCGCCACTTGCAATATAGTGATGCCGCTTGCGAGCACAAACAACGCGCCTAAGAACAGACCATAGGTGGCCAGCGCCGCCGCGGGATAAAACAGCAAACAACCTAGGCTTGCGATAAGTAAACCTGTGACTATGCCTTTTTGATAACCTAAGCGATTCACCAGTTTGCCCGCGGGTAAGGACACCAGGAAATAAGCGCCGAAGAAGCAAAACTGAATAAGCATGGCTTCTGTGTAACTTAAAGAAAATACCGCTTTAAGGTGGGGGATTAAAATGTCATTCAAGCAGGTGATAAAACCCCACATGAAAAACAGTGATGTCAAAGAGACCAAAGCAAAACGGTAATTGCCCTCCCCTTGTGCCTGTGTGTGGCCTGAAGCCATTGATATACCCATATTAGCTATCCTTATTGTTATTGTTTATTTTGTCTTGTTTATTTTCTATTGGTTATGCTGATGAAATTGTTAGTTATTAGCCAGATTTCGCACTCATATCGAGTGCTCAGATTTAATACTCAGTTTTAGCACTCGACTTGAGCATAAAATACATCGAAACCTTCAAAAGTTAGCTCTCGCCCCGTCTCATCCTGTTTCGCCATGCTAAGGCCATGCTCAGATTGGGATTTAACTCCCTTAACGCCAGCAAGTTGTGGGTTAACCAGCATCAATTCCGCCAAAGATATTGACTGCGGCTCAGGGCTTAAATTAAACATGACTAGCAAGGTCTGCTGCTGATGCTGGCGCACAAATGCAAGCATAGGCGCTTTGATGTCCAAAAATGCAATACTGCCATCAAGGAGTGCCACTTGTTGCTTGCGCCACTGCATAAATTGACGATAACTGTGCAGCGCTGAGTCTGAGTCAGCTTCTTGTTTTTCAACCGCCAAGGGCAGATGAGCCTCAGCCACAGGAAGCCAAGGTGTTGCCTTGCTAAAGCCTGAATGTGTTGCGCTGTCAGTCTTAGTGTCTGTCCAAGGCATAGGGGTGCGGCAACCATCACGGCCCTTGAACATGGGCCAAAATGCTAATCCAAAAGGATCTTGCAGTTGCTCGAAGGGGATATCTGCTTCGGTTAATCCCAGCTCCTCACCTTGGTAGCTGCAAATACTGCCTCTAAGGGAGCCCAACATGGCATTGAGCATTTTAACTTGCCCAAGCTTAGCTTCGCCCTGACTCCAGCGGCTTGCCACCCGTTCAACGTCATGATTGCCTATGGCCCAACAAGGCCATCCGTCACCTATGCTGACTTCCAGTTCTTCGACGGTTTGACGGATGTACCCGGCGCTGTAATCTTTGGTCAACAATTCAAAACTGTATGCCATGTGCAAGCGCTTGTCACCGCGAGTGTATTCAGCCATGGTGGCTAATGAATCTTCCGATGACACTTCACCTAAGGTGACTGTGCCTGGATATCTGTCTATCAAGGCACGCAGCTGCTCGATAAAGCTTAAGGTTTGCGGCCGAGTATTGTTGTAATAGTGATATTGATAAGCATAGGGGTTGTCTTCACTGAAGCCGCGGCCTTGTCGTTTATCTTTGGGCTTAGCAGGATTATCCCGCAATTGCTCATCGTGATAACAGAAGGTAATGGCATCTAGCCTGAAACCATCGACGCCTTTTTTAAGCCAAAACTCTACATTACTCAATACCGCTTCCCGCGCGGCCTCACAATGAAAGTTCAGATCGGGTTGGCTCTTTAAGAAGTTATGCAAATAGTATTGTTGCCGTCTTGGCTCCCACTCCCAGGCGCAGCCTCCAAAAATTGCCAGCCAATTATTAGGGGCTGTGCCATCTTCTTTAGGATCAGCCCACACGTACCAGTCGGCTTTATCGTTAGTCCGGTTTTGACGGCTCTGTTCGAACCAGGCATGTTCATCAGAAGTATGACTGAGCACCTGATCTATAATTATTTTAAGGCCTAATCCATGGGCAGTTTCAATTAAGCTATCGAAATCCTCCATGGTGCCAAATAGTGGGTCTATGGCGCGATAATCACTGATGTCATAACCAAAATCTTTCATTGGCGACTTGAAAAAAGGTGAGATCCATATGGCATCTACATTAAGGCTTGCAATATAATCCAGCTTTTGAATTATGCCTTGAAGATCGCCAATGCCATCGTCGTTAGCGTCCATGAGGCTACGTGGGTATACCTGATAAATTACTCCGCCACGCCACCAGCTTAACTGCCCCATCTTATCCCCTCGTTTAAATGCTTCCATGGTGTGCTTTGGTTAACAGCTTTGTTGCTCAGCATTAACAAACTACACCTAAAATGATGAAATGAGCATACGTGTGAAGTCTTATTCGGTTCAATAGCACTGCATACGTATGCAAAACATTCATGACAATCCATCAGGTTACAAAAAAGTTAATTCAAGTTTACTTTCAATCAGATAAGCTAAAAACACCTCCCTTTTAACCCATCAAAACTCAGGGGTTTTCCCGCATTCAAGCCTTTGCACAAGCATTGAATACGTATGCATACGATTGTCTAGAAAAGAACCCTAGGAGTAGTATCATCACCGCTGCGCAACAATTTGTTCATAACTTCGGCACTTATTGGTCTCAATAGGAAGCAGAAACACAATATAGACGCAGCCTAAGAATAAATAGAAGGCAGAGCTTGATTTGGTCGTCAGGTATACTGCCTTCACATAAAGGGGAAAGATCAATGTTGCTATTTAAACCAAGCCTGCTGACCTTAGCGTTAGTTGCAGCCGGTGCAAGCATGCACGGCTATGCTGCTGAAGAGACAAAAACAACGGCTAGTGCCGATGAAAATATCGAAGTCATTAGTGTCACAGGTATACGTCGTAGCCTACAAGAATCACAATCATTAAAAATGTCATCTTCCTCAATAGTCGAAGCGATTTCAGCTGAAGACATAGGTAAACTGCCAGACGTCAGTATCGCCGAATCCCTAGCACGTTTGCCTGGTGTGTCAGCGCAACGCCTTGATGGCCGTGCTAACGTTATCTCTATTCGTGGCCTAGGGCCAGACTTCACCACAGCAACGTTAAACGGTCGTGAGCAAGCTTCAGTCAATGACAATCGCGGCGTTGAATTTGATCAATACCCTTCAGAATTACTCAATCGTGTGGTTGTCTATAAGACACCCGATGCCTCTGTAATGGCACAAGCCATTGGCGGCACAGTTGATATGCAAACTATCAGCCCACTGACTCACGGTCAACAAGCCATAGCAGTGTCTTTACGGGGTGAAATGAATGATTTAGGCTCACTGAACTCAGGTTCAAGTGATAAAGGCTACCGCGGCAGTATCTCCTATATCGATCAGTTTGCTGACGACACTATAGGTATCGCCCTAGGTTATGCCCGCATGATGTCACCTAACCAAGAAGAAAGATGGCAAGCTTGGGGTTACCCAAACTTAGATTATGTGGACACCAATCCAAAAGTACTTGGCGGTGCTAAACCATTTGTACGTTCAAGTGAACTTGAGCGTGATGGCGTGTTAGCCGTATTTGAATATGCACCCAACGATGCATTCCGCTCAGTTGTTGATGTGTACTACACTAAATTTTCTGACGACCAACGCCTACGCGGTATCGAAATCCCGGCTCAATGGGGCACTAATGGCGGCGTCACAGCAACGACTACGACTGACGGTCTTGTGACTGCTGGCACCATCAAGGGCGCCGAGGTGGTTGTACGTAATGACGTTAACAAACGTGATGCCGACTCACTGTCGATTGGTTGGAACAACAAGTACCACATCAATGATAACTGGAGTGTCACTGCCGATCTGGCCTTGTCGAAAGCAGATAGAACTGACATAGGCATGGAAAGTTACACTGGCACAGGTCGTGGTACAGGTATTGGTGCTGTCGATAACCTAGGTTTTGCCAGTAATGGTGACGGTGGTTACATCTTCACTCCTAATTTAAATTATGCCGATCCAAACCTGATTAAATTGGGCGATCCGCTGGGTTGGGGCAGTCCATTAGGCGCCAATACCCAAGATGGTTTTATCAACAAGCCACAAGTTGAAGATGAACTCACCTCACTACGCTTAAGCGCCGAATACCTATTCGATGAGGGTGCAGTCAAGAGCGTTGAATTTGGTGTTAATCGCACTGATCGTGATAAAACCAAGCTAGACAAAGGCTACTATTTAACCCTCAAAGGGTATGATGGCTCTGCCAATTATTTAGAATCAGTGCCTTCTCAGTACCTATTATCCCCTACCTCACTGGCCTTTTTCGGCATGGGTGATGTGTTAAGTTATGACTCCTTAGCCTTCTATAACGATGGCAATTACACTGAGACAGACGTAGCAAACGTGGACTTGTCCCGTGCCACTAACTCTTGGGCTGTATATGAAGAAGTGACTACGGCCTATGTGAAAGCCAACCTTGAATCTGAAATGTTTGGTTTGCCTGTAACAGGTAATGTGGGCCTGCAAGCTGTGATGACAGATCAAAACTCTGACGGTACAGTCGCCACTGTAGAAAACGGGAAAGTGATTATTACCCCCCGTAATGCGGGTGACAGCTACACAGAATGGCTACCTAGCATGAACCTAGGTTTTGAAGTCGCCGATAAGCAAGTGGTACGTCTTGCCGCAGCACGTACCTTAACCCGTGCACGCATGGACAAGATGAATTCCAATGTGAATTTCAGCTATAACGCCAACCCAAATGACGGCGTTAACTGGACTGGCGGTGCCGGTAACCCTGAGCTTCGTCCATGGCTTGCTCGCCAATACGACATCAGCTATGAAAACTATTTTAGCGATCAAGGTTATTTCTCAGTGGCCGTGTTCTACAAAGATCTAGAAAACTTTGTTTTTGATCAGCAAGCACTGTTTAACTTTGGCGCTATTTTCCCAAATCAACCGGGTAACCCCATAGGGACTGTTACTCAGCCTTTGAATGGTCAAGGTGGTTATGTTCAAGGTGTTGAAGCCTCATTGTCCTTAGACTTTGGTCAATTTGCCGATGTGCTCAGTGGTTTTGGTACCATCTTAAGTGGTTCTTATAACGACAGTGAAGTGAAAGAAACGCCAGATAGTGACCCAACGGCACTACCTGGCTTATCAGAGAAGACCTTCAACGCCACGGTTTATTATGAGAATGAAGGTTTTGAGGCACGCATTAGCTCTCGCTACCGTTCAGACTTCTTAGGTGAAGTCACAAAAATCAGCTTGCAACGTGAAAACGTCAACATCAAGGCTGAAACTGTGGTCGATGCGCAAATCGGTTATGACTTCTCTAAAAGCGGTATCGATGCTCTCTATGGCTTATCGGTTCAGTTCCAAGTGAATAACTTAACTAATGAACCGTTTATCTCCTATACGGGTGACGATCAACGCTTCGTACGCGATTACCAAAACTACGGCCGTAACTTTATGTTAGGTGCCAACTATAAGTTCTAATTAATCGTAGAAGACACAGCCTCTGTAAGCAGTTACAGAGGCTTTTTTATAGGGCCTAGGTATGAAGTCAGAAATTTCAAAAGTGGTGATTGCCGGTGGCGGCACTTCGGGCTGGATGACAGCGGCCATGTTGGCCAAGATGTTCAAAAAAACCCTCGATATCCACTTAGTCGAATCAGAAGATATCGGTACAATCGGTGTGGGTGAAGCCAGTATACCGCCACTTAAACTGTTCAATAATGCCTTAGGGATCCCCGAAGCTGAGTTTATACACGCTACCCAAGCCAGCATCAAACTGGGGATAGAATTTGAGCATTGGGGCCAGCAGGGCGAGCGCTACATGCATGCTTTTGGCAATATTGGCAAAGATCTCGGCTTGACGCCCTTTCACCACTTCTGGCTTAAATCTCAACAAACAAACACATCTGACTTTTGGCAATTCTCAGTTAACTATCAAGCTGCTAAACAAAACAAATTCGCTCCCCTTGAAAGCCTTGCCAATAACCAAATGGCCGGGATCACTCATGCCTATCATTTTGATGCCAACCTTTATGCTAAGTTGCTAAGGCAATACAGTCAGCAGGCTGGCGTCAATCGCCATGAAGGGAAAATAGTCACAACCAAGCTAGATACCCAGGGCAATATCGAGTCGCTTGAACTCAGTGATGGCCGGGTTATCATGGGTGACCTATTTATCGACTGCTCAGGCTTTGCCGCCTTACTCATAGGCCAAGCACTAAAGGTAGACTATGACAATTGGCAGCACTGGTTGCCCTGTGACAGTGCCTATGCCGTCCCTAGTACTAACTCAGGCCCATTAAAGCCTTACACCCAATCCATAGCCCATGCAGCAGGTTGGCAATGGCGCATCCCTTTGCAGCATAGAACCGGCAATGGTTTGGTCTATTGCAGTCAATATATGAGTGATGAAGCGGCCAAGCAATTGCTACTGCAGAACTTGGAGGGTGAAGCTTTAGCTGAGCCTAGAAAAATCAGCTTTACTACAGGCAGACGCGTCAAACAGTGGCATAAAAACTGTGTCTCTATCGGTTTATCCAGCGGTTTTCTAGAACCCCTCGAATCCACCAGCATACATCTTGTACAATCGGCCATTACGCGATTAATTAAATGCTTCCCTAACCAAGGAATAAAAGATATCCAAGTCGCTGAATTTAATCGTCAATCACAGAAAGAGTTCGAACAAATTCGTGACTTTATCATCTTACATTACCACCTCAATCAAAAAAATAATGATGCTGGTTTATGGCAATACTGCCGTGAAATGACAATTCCAGAATCCTTGCAGCGAAAAATCGACTTATTTCGAACCAGCGGCACTGTGTTTAGAGAGCAAGATGAGCTGTTTACTGAAGCCGCTTGGGTGCAAGTGTTGTTGGGCCAAGGGATAACACCAGAAGATTACCATCCACTGGCTAACGCAATATCTGGCGCTGACCTCACTGACTTTTTAGGCAATATGAAGAGTATTATTTCAGCGTCTGTGTCTAGGCTGCCAAGTCATGAACACTTCCTTGCCAGTTTATTATTGCGATAAATGAATCCGTATCCCGCCGTTAATATTAAGGAATTCAGATGAAAAAATTGACCTTCACTGTGGCTACCACCCTGCTTATGAGTGCGATGAATTTAGCTATTGCAGCGCAAAGCCCCTCCTCCTTTACCATCAATGCTGAGCCTATGTTTTGGTGGGCGGGAATGGAAAATAGTCAACTAGAGCTCTTGATAGAAGGCGACAATGTTGCGGCCTTGACCCCTAAGCTTAGCCAACAGCAAGGCATTACATTAGTCAAGACTGAGCGCAGCACTAGCCCAAACCATTTGTTTGTTACTCTGGATCTGCATCAAGCCCAGCCGCAAACATTAACCATTGATTTTTATGAATTAAACAATCCTAAAAAACCCGCTACAGCGACATTAGCCTATCAACTAAAACCAAGAACATCAGACTCAAAGCAGCGCCAAGGCTTTAGCAATAAAGACGTGATATACCTTATTACCCCAGACAGATTCGCCAATGGCAACCCAGATAACGATAACCATACCACCATGTTGGAAAAGGTGAACCGCAGCGATAAAGATGGCCGTCATGGCGGCGACATCCAGGGCATAATCGAGGCGCTGCCTTATTTAGCCGACTTAGGTGTGACTCAGCTATGGATAAACCCACTACTGGAAAATAACCAAGAAAAGTATTCTTACCATGGTTATTCCATCACAAACTTTTATCGAATAGACCCCCGCTTTGGCAGCAATCAGGACTATGTCAATCTAGTTCAACAGGCGAATAAATTGGGGATTGGGGTAATTAAAGACATAGTTGTCAATCATATGGGCAGCGGTCATCCTTGGATGACAAATTTCCCCAGCGCCACCTGGGTCAACGGCCAAGCAAGTTTGCAGCAACAACTGCCATTGGATTTTACCAACCATAGACGCACCACAGTGCAAGACCCCTATGCCGCGAGCACCGACACCCAAGCCTTCAGCGACGGCTGGTTTACCGATACCATGCCTGACATGAACCAGACCGACCCTCACTTTGCCACCTATCTCATTCAGAACAGCATCTGGTGGGTGGAGTACGCAGGTTTGAGCGGCATTCGAGAAGACACTTACTCTTATGCTGATAAAGCTTTCTTAACTCAGTGGTCTAAGGCCATCATGACCGAATACCCCAAGTTCAATATTGTCGGTGAAGAGTGGAGTCCTAACCCCATCACCGTCAGCTATTGGCAGGCGGGCAAGCATAATAAAGATGGCTATGTCTCCCATGTACCTAGCATGATGGACTTCCCCTTGTATGAGAAACTTATCGCCTCGCTCACCCAAGTCGAAGGCTGGGACACGGGCCTAGTCAACCTCTATGAGATGCTCGCCAACGATGTGGTTTATGCCGAACCGACCCAATTGGTGCTGTTTGAAGGCAATCACGACACCAATCGCCTCTATAGCTTGATGAATGAAGATCTTGCCCTGTTTAAGATGGCCATGGCTTATGTGCTCACGAGTAATCGCATTCCACAGATTTTTTATGGCACAGAAGTGTTGATGACAAGCCCCACTAAAGACAGAAACGATGGCCTAGTTCGCAGTGATTTTCCCGGTGGTTGGCAAGGCGATAGCCAAAATGCCATCACAGGCGATAACCTCAGTCCAGCTCAAATCGAAGCTCAACATTTTATCAAGACCTTGCTCAATTACCGTAAGCACTCAGACGCTATCATAAACGGCACCCTTAGCCATTACGCCCCTCAAGACGGTGTGTATGTGCAATTCAGACAAGCTGGGGATGAAACCTTGATGAGTATCTACAACAAAAATTCGGCCCCAGTGAATTTAGCCTTAGGCCGTTTTGCCGAGCATATAGGCAAGCACACTCAAGCCAGCAACATCCTTGAACACACAGAGTTTGACTTAAATGACAGCATATCGCTCACAAAAAAAGGCGTGACTCTGCTCAAATTAAGTACGCTCAAATTAAGTACCCACAAGCCCTAGTTCACATAAGTTAAGCCACTGATAAAAGATAACAATATGATTAACATCAATAATGCGATATCGACAATTACAAACACTTTACTGCTAAGCGGTCTCATTTTTGCTGGGATAAGTCAGGCTAATGCC
The DNA here is from genome assembly GCF_000013765.1 of Shewanella denitrificans OS217. Lineage (NCBI taxonomy): Bacteria > Pseudomonadati > Pseudomonadota > Gammaproteobacteria > Alteromonadales > Shewanellaceae > Shewanella > Shewanella denitrificans. The sequence goes on from NC_007954.1 coordinate 2,412,839, forward strand.
CAAGCCTCATCACAAAAAGTCAGCGCTGCACCTGCACCAGGCGTTTTGCCCCACAAGGCGGTGGTTTATCAGGTGTTTACCCGCCTCTATGGCAACAAGAAGACCGCCAATATCCCCTGGGGCACAATCGATGAAAATGGCGTGGGTAAATTCAGTGACTTCAGTGAGCTTGCACTTAAAGACATACAATCCCTAGGCGTCAGCCACATCTGGTTTACTGGGGTGCCGCACCATGCGCTCATCAATGATTACTCCGCTATTGGCATAAGTCATGACGACCCCGATGTGGTCAAGGGCCGCGCGGGATCACCCTATGCGGTCAAAGACTATTACAAGGTCAATCCAGATCTTGCCGATAACCCGGCACAAGGATTAGCCGAATTTGAAGCCCTCATTGCCCGTACCCACAAACTTGGAATGAAGGTCATCATAGACATAGTGCCCAACCATGTGGCGCGCAGCTATCAATCCCAATATAAAGGCGCTGAAAATTTTGGCGCCAAGGACGATACGAGTCTTACCTATGCCAGACACAATAATTTTTATTATGTCCAAGGCCAAGCGTTCAGCGTGCCCGATGTGACAAAAAAGCCCCTCGGCGGTGAGTCTCATTCACTTTCTGATGGCAAGTTTGCAGAAAACCCCGCTAAATGGACAGGCAATGGCTCCCGCCTTGCTAAACCCGATGAAAATGATTGGTATGAAACAGTTAAAATCAATTATGGCGTGCGCCCCGATGGCAGCCATGACTTCCCTGCTCTCCCCCAACGTTTTAGGGAAAAAAGTACCGCCGAGCATCTCGCGTTCTGGCAGTCGCAAGACAGCAATGATATTCCCGATTCCTGGAAAAAATTTACTCATATCGCCCAATACTGGCTCGATAAAGGCGTCGATGGCTTTCGCTATGATATGGCCGAAATGGTGCCGGTTGAATTTTGGAGTTATTTAAATAGCCACATCAAACACATCAAGCCAGAGGCTTTCTTACTGGCAGAAGTCTATAACCCCAGTCTTTATGAAGATTACATTCAACTTGGGAAAATGGATTACTTGTACGATAAAGTCGGCCTTTACGACACATTAAAAGCCGTTATTCGCGGTCACAAAAATACAGATGAAATTGCTAAGGTGCAGGCCCAGGTGGCGCCTTTTGCCGATCACATGCTGCATTTCTTAGAAAACCATGATGAGCAGCGTATTCCGAGTTTTGATTTTGCCGGCAGCCCAGAAGCCGCCCTGCCCGCCATGGTGGTATCAACCACATTAAGCCGCTCACCCACCTTAGTGTATTTCGGTCAAGAAGTGGGCGAACAAGGCAATGAAGTGGCAGGCTTTGGCGCACCCACACGTACCAGTATTTTCGATTATGTTGGCGTGCCCGCCCATCAAAGATGGATGAATGGGGGTAAATTTGATGGTGGACAATCTAGCGAGCAAGAAAAACAACTGCGAGCCTATTACCAAACCCTACTGAACCTAAGCCGTAAAGCGCCTGCACTCAAAGGGAATTATCACCCCCTTAACAGTCATGATGACAAGGTGTTCGCCTTTAGCCGATCCAATGCTGCGCAGCGACTTATTATCGTCAGTAACTTCGATAGCAAACAGGGTAGAAAACTCTCCATAGCACTGCCCAAAAACCTAGTCGACGCATGGCAAGCACCTATGGCCACTAAGCTTCAGGATAGTCAGAAGCGAGATAGTCAGGCGCGGGATAAACTAAAGGCGACACAGATAAGGCTTAAGGACCTCCTCAACCCAAACCCTAGGCAAGAGTATCAGTTGCGTGTCAAGAATGAGAATGGAGTGGTACTGAGCGCCAGCCTCAACTTAACCCTCGCACCACTGGAGTCCGTCATCTTGGCTTGGTAAACACCATGACATGGCGAGTGTCAAAACCATTGGAGAAGACTAAGGTAGGTAACGCCGGCTCAATTAGCCGAATCCATAAAACTGCGGCGGTTCGCAACACCAGTCAACTCATCAGTCAAAGCCAATTCGCGCAACTTGTCTTGGATTGCCAGCAATTTAGCTTCTAAGGTTTTTTGTTCGGTAATTTCTTTTGCATGCACTAGCAGTTCTTTTGTGGGTAAGCTTTGCTCTGATAATAAAAACCAACGTCCGTCCCATTTATCCACTTCAAATAAACGAAAGTCTGAACTTTGACGGCGATTTTGAGCGGCGACGATCCAGTTATCAAGATCGTCGCTTTCCACATGCAGCCCATTACGGCTTTCAGCGCTGATGCGCACCAAACGCTCGAAACTCAAGCCAAGGGCTTGTTGTTTTTCTATGCCAATGATAGTAATTATTTGGTTATTATCAGCCTAGTTGAGACAGGTCCATTGTGCTCATTTTCTTAAATAATTGTCATGAGTCCTGCAGTGTTATTTGATAGTTGGCTTGGCCATTTTCAGTGGAGACGAAGTGACCCTTACCAACAAGATGGACAAAATCCCCCGTTGCCGACCGTTCCACCAATTCAAATTCACTGCTGGCCACACCTGCAGCAAAAAGCCCTTTATGTTGTAATATGAAGCTGCCTTTTTTGTCTCCTAAGCTGCCAGTGAAATGCTCAAAACCAACAAATGTGGCATTGGCATTATCTTGATATGACATCAAATAACGGATCTCACTGTGCCCTTGTAGCACGCCCTGATAGCTCTGGGTGATCACGGCCTGTGTCAACTTGGCACCATTGTCAGATTCAAAATAACTGGTCTCATCCCAAGCTGTAATTTGAAACATGCCTATGATAGTTTGCAACTTTGTTTTCATGTCCATACTGAACTCCCTGTTTTTTCAACACTTAAGTTAGCGTTATTTGCTCTTTAAGCTTTTTTATTTTGATTCATTATTGATGACGCTGAAGGTTTACCCCCCAATTGACGCAGGGGTAATTCAGCCATGAGCTGCTGCTTTTGACTATCTGCCATGGAATGCCAAGCGAGGATCTCAACCAAGGTACGCTGGCATCCAAGACAGACATCATTAGCGTCTAAGCAGCAATGACGCACGCAGGGCGACAACTCACTCTGACCAGACAGCATATTCATTACCACTGGGGTCGCTAAAATGAAATCTTCGCCCACCGGGGAAGGTGAAAATGTCTTTAATAAGTCCACCCCCTGCCGCTAGCACCTTAGCCTGAGTTTGTTCCAGAGATTGACTATAAAGAACAATAAGCGGGCTGCCCTGTAGAAGGTTAAAACTCTGCTCACTCAAATAAAAACCACCGTGGATCCCCGCATCGAGAAAGCAGCTGTATTCTGGGCCATAGTCCTGAAACTGCCAACCAAACACTGAGGTGAAAAACGCTTTACTGGCGCTGAGATTGAGGGTGGGAATTTCAAGGTAGTTAATACTGTGGTGCTGACTCATGAGCTTGCTCCATCGGTTGTGAATGTCGCGCTGAAATTAATATACCACGGTTATCTTGGCTCATTTTTAATCAGCCAACAAGCGCAATCCCTAATACCCCATAAAAAAGGGAGCAATGAGCTCCCCTTAAATAGGCATGTATTGAGCATGAACAACTCATCAACTAATCAAAGCTGCAACCGCCCCTATAATACCGCCAAACACTCCGCCCCAAACCACAAGCCAGCCTAGGTGAGTCTTGATCATTTCTTCGATGATGTCTTTCACCATCTCTGGGGTCAGTTCATCGAGGCGCTGCTCGACAATGTCGGCAACCTTGAGTCGCATATCGGCCATGACTTTAGGTTGTTCTAATTCGTTGATTAAAATCCTGTTGAATTCCTCACTTTGGGATAACTCAACCAAAGACAATTTAATTTTTTCTATGAAGGGCTCTTTCAGTGGCAAGAGTGCATCAGTGCCGCCAAACATGGCTAACATACCGCCTAAAGATGATTGAGCCACAGTGCTAATAAGCGCATCGAATGCCGGCGCTAAGTCCACCTTTTCAATCACAGGGGTGAGATCTATGGCCTGAGAGCTTTTGTTGGTTAAGAATCTGTCAATATTTTCTTGGGTAAAAAACTGACTCATCATCAAGTGTTTAATGCCTGCCTTAAACTCTTCAAATCTCAACGGCACCACACCTGAACCATAAAGCCCTGGGACTTTATTAAATAGCATATGCACGGCTAACCAATTGGTCACTGCACCCGACAAGGCAAATAAGCCTATGGTCAATACTAAGGGGGACTGACCGAGATAACCGCCCAGCACCAAGGCGGCTGCCAAAAAGTTGGTGATAACACTCTTATTCACTTCAATATCCTCACGGGTTAAATGGGCCGCATCTTACCAATAGCAAGCATGCTTGGCTAGTGAGGTTATGGCACTCCTGTTCATTATTACCTTTGTTAACCAATAAAAGGAGTCACGGATAATGCCATTAGGATCCGCTTAAATAAAAAACATATAACTCTATTGAAATTTAAAACAAAAAACTACAGCGCCTGATGATACATGTACACAACTGAGCTTGATTTAAAAGCGCTGCCCACAGGTGATTTTTCTGTTGCATTGTCCTGGCGGTCCCCACAGGACTCGTCCGCTTGCTGCAGATTGCCGGTTAAGGTTTCTTGCTCAACGTCTTCTTGTTTAACTTTTTCTTGAACAGCTATGCCTTGCTCGACCAAGGTGCGTTTTATCAGCACGACATCGGCACTGTCAGCAAGTTCTTTAGCCTTAGCTATCAATCCTTTGGCTATACCTGTACCGCGGTACAATTCAACCACAAAGGCATCATCAAAATACCACACAGGCTTAAGTGAAACCGAAGAGTAAGAGGGATAAAGTTGTATAAACCCCAGTGCTTGCACCTCATGACGGGCGATAAAAATCATGGTATCCCCCTCACTTAAGCGTGCACTGACGAATTGGCGGCACTTATGATTCTCTGATGGTTGACCTAAACTTTGTCTATAAAGATCGAACAAGCCTGTAAGCTGTTCCACATCCGCACCTGTCGCTAACCGTATTTGCATAATCCATCCCTGAAGCTTGTTTGAGTCATAAAGAGTCTTGCCGTCGACATACCCGCCCACTTAAGCCTATTTTACCTGACTTAAGTCTGCTTAAACAGACAACTAACCAAGACTTAAGTACGCACATAGTAACTATTCATTAACAAAATGCAAAAATAATTCATCTATTTGAGGACCTTATGCGAAATTCGAGTAAAATAGCCGTCTTTTCAAGCGTCCAAGTTATGACGTCATTTATACTTTCATTAGTTTTTCTTTTTTAGGCCTTTATCATGAATTCATCCCAGACCTCGCCCACTCGCCTTAAATGGCGTAACTCACGATTTGTGAAAGCCAGCATGCTGACTATTGTCAGTTACGCAGCCTTTGTGGCATTGTTAGGCTTAGCCTTACCCTTTTTTGCCCATGAACACTTACCCAAGTGGCTAAGCCAACAATTAGGCCGAGAAGTACAAATCGATGTCATCAAACTGGACCCCTTCGAGCTTTCAGTTGAAATCGCCGCCATTAAAATTAAAGAAGCCGATGGCAACACTGACTTTTTCAACTTGCAAAGCTTGTCCGCAGACTTTGCCTTTTGGGATAGCATAAAGCACGGCGGCTTAAGACTTAACAGCGTTGAGATAACTCAACCCTCGGTCTCAGTAGCACGTTACGCCAATGAAAAGTTAAATATCAGCGATATCGTACACAGGCTGCAACAATTAACCGCAAATGATGCCACAAAGCCTAAGGACGCATCCCCTGCTAAGCCGCTAAGTTTTGCCATAGAAACGCTAGCACTGACCCAAGGTCACTTTACCCTTGATGACATGAGCTCAGGCTTACAGCTCAATTATGCCGACATTACCATTCGCTTAGACAATGTGGATAGCCAGGGTTTGCTAGCCAAAACAACAAGCCCACAAGAGCAAGCTAATCTCTATGATATTCACCTAAAAGGCGATGCTAATAGCGAGTTTAAGACCAATGGCGCATTTCAACTTGTGCCCTTTAAGTTGCAAGGTGAGCTCAATGTCGATGCTCTGCCATTGGCGCAGTATTGGCACGCCGTTGATAAATTATTTAAGGTCAAGCTTGAACAAGGCCAGCTGAATGTGAAAGGCCACTATGCCCTTAGCCTTAGCAAGGACCCACAAGCTGCGCTAACATGGCGCGTTAAACAGGGTAAACTCAGCGTAAATCAGCTTCAAATCGATGATAAACAGCAGAAAAAATCGATATTATCATTAAATGCTTTAGTGCTTGAAAATATCCGTGCATCCAGCCAAGAGCGCAAGTTGTCTATCGATAGCCTGCAAAGTCATTCGGGAGTCTTGGCCCTTGTCCATGGTAAAGACGGTATAGATTTAGTCGACTTATTTAGCCCTGTGAATGCTGAGGCAAAGGCAAATACGGCTAGAACTGAAACAGAAACAGAAACAGAAACAGAAACAGAAACTCAGGATGTTGCACTTCACACTAACAAAGCTAACTCGCTAGCGAAGGCTTGGACTGTCAGCCTAAAAAATACCCAGATAAAAAACTATCAGGTTAATTTAACCGAAATGTCAGCCAGCGAAACCCCAACCCAATGGCAGTTTAGTGATATTAAGCTGACCAATTCAGCTATAGATCCCTCGCTGAGTTTACCCCTTGATTATCAAGTGTCGATGACCATCAATGATGGCAGCATTTTTGAATCCACAGGCCAAATAAAGCTCGATGAACGCAGCCTAGACAGCCAAATTAACCTCTCTAACCTCAAATTAACCCGCTTACAAGCTTACGTGGCCCCCTTTATCGATCTCACTATTGAAGATGGCACTTTAGGTGCCCAAGGTCAGCTTCAAGTCAATGCAGAGGCTGTAGTCAAGTTTCAAGGTAAGGCGCAAGTATCTTCTTTTGCCATTAAAGATAACTTAGTCAATCAGCCACTGATGAATTGGCAAGCCATGGATGTCACAGGCATTAATTTTAATTCTGCTGATAACCACATAGCGATCGCCGACATTGGCTTCGATGCCCTGTTTGCCAGACTGATTATCACCGAAGATCAACGCACCAATATCAGTGAACTGTTAATCACTCAACCGGCCGTTCCTCAATCCGCAGCGCCAAAGAAGCCAGTCAATGACACAGGTCCTGCTGTGGCTCAGATGAGCAAGGAAGGTGTGTTAGCGACCCTAGACAAGATTGAGTCCAGCATTGAAGCCAATAGCCAAAAATCAGGCCATCCCGCCCATAAGCCCCTCAGTTTTGAAATAGAGCGCATTCGCTTTGACAAGAGTTCTGCTTTTTTTGCCGATAACTCCCTCAATCCCAATTTCAGCTCGGGTATCGAGGAACTCAAAGGTGAAATCACCAACCTTTCAAGCAAGCTAGACAGTCGGGCCACTGTACTTCTGGATGGCAAGATAGATAAATACGCACCTGTGGTGTTAAAAGGTAAGGTAAACCCGTTTGCCAACAAGCCGTTTTTAGATGTCGACCTGTCCTTTAAACGGGTAGAGTTGACGTCGGTAAACCCCTATTCCGGCACCTATGCGGGATATTATGTGGATAAAGGCAAGTTATCCCTAGATCTTAATTACCAACTAAAAGATGGCCAATTACAAGGTAAAAACCATGTGGTTATTGAGCAGCTAAAACTCGGTAAGCCCAGTAATTCAAAGTTAGCCACTAGCTTACCTATCACCTTGGCCATCGCGTTATTGCAAGACAGGCATGGGGTGATTGACTTAGGCCTTGAAGTCTCAGGCGATATCAATTCTCCTAGCTTCAGTTTTGGCAATATTGTTTTGGCTGCCATGGGCAATTTAATCACTAAAGTCGTCACCTCGCCATTCACCTTATTGGCAAACCTCATTGGTGCAACTGAAGATGAATTGGACATGATACGTTTCGATTATGGTGGCTTTAATTTGCAAAAAGATCAACGCCGCAGCTTACGTGCACTCTCTAAAGCGTTGAATGACAGGCCATTACTCACCATAGAGCTGAGAGGCAGTATAGATCAAGCCAATGACAGGCAAGCATTAGCTGAAGCCGAATTGCATCGACACTTGGCCCGTATAGCTGGCCTGCCTTTGAATGAATTACCTAAAAACCTTAGCGCCAGTCAGTTTCCTTACTCGGGTCCCCTAGTCGATGCCTTAATGTATTATCTAGAGACAGAGCTTATGCTCGCGCCTGAAACAGTGAAGCAAACATTATTAACTGAAAGACCAGAGCTGGATGACGAGCAAACGCGTATTCATTGGCATATCGCCTTGTATAACTTGGCGAAGAAACAGCAAAAAATTGATAATCAAGCACTGAGCCAGTTAGCGCTCGCCCGCTCTCAAGCGGTCAAGGCGTACCTAGTCGAAAAAGGAAAAGTGGATCCGGAAAGAGTCTTTTTACTGGACAGTAAAATGACGATTAAACAGCAACATAGCGCTCAAGTTCGGGTTAATTTAGATGCAAGTAAAGCCTAAGACACACCGAGAACAGCCATTCACTGCCGCTCAGTGTGCCCACTGCTAACTGTGATAACCACAGTTAGCAGTGAACTGCATTAGTGGCATGTCGTTACATGGTCGCCATGTACCAGTAATCTAGGCGTTGTTGCGGCTCAGCAACCAAGGTTTTGCATTTATCCTTATATTGTCCCATTAGCGCTGCCAAATCACTGGCATTGCTCATACGGCTCACTTGCTCAGCCTTGGTGGCCTCAAGCTGGGCAGCCACTTCAGTCTCACTGGCATATTGCTTGGCTAAGGTTAAGGTTTCAACTGCAGAACTGGCTAAGCGCTCGCCAACCGCCTGCATTTGCGGCGCATTCATGGCGGTAATGGCCGCTGAACTTATTTGATAATAAGCGGCGCACTGAATAAGTTCACCGCTAAAAGCGGCCTCTGCTTTGTTTTGTGTCGTTAAGTTTGGTGCAGCTATGTCCTCAGCAGCACAGACTGGCAGGCCCATTAAAGCGAATAAGCCTAGGGCAGAAAGCGTATGTTTAACCATGATTGACCTTTTTGACTATCTATTTAATTATCTATTTAGCTATTGATTTAGCTAGCGATTTAGCTACTAATTTAGTTACTAAACCAAATAAAGAATACTTTATATCGCGATACAATTAGAATCCGTGGATGGCATGACTCACCCTAAACCAACCGGCAATACTAATGCGGGTAGCGAAGGTTTCACGCACTTCGTGCGGAAAACGTTCACTTAAGAAAATAGCCATGGTGCCCATGCGTGGCGGCACGGTATCCAGTTGACTATCATCTTCATCATAAATGACCAATTCGCCGCCATGATCAGGCTGCCAATGAGGATTTAAGAAAAACACTGTACTTAAAATCCGATTTTGACTGCCCTTTAGGGCATCTACGTGTTTACGGTAAAATGCCCCTGTCTCATAGACAGCATAATGACTCTCATAATCGAATAGCCCCATAAAAAGTCGCAGGTTCAAACCTTCACGAAGCTGCTCCATCAAGTTTAAGTAACCGCTGTCGATGGCATCATCATTTTCCAGCCAACTTATCTTGTCGGCCCGAATGTCCGTGTTAATTTGCTGTTCTATACCGCGACCAATGGCGGCTTGCTCAAACTCCCAAATTTGAGCGGCGCGCATTTTCCCAAGTAACGTTAAACTGATTTCTTGTGGAATAATATCGGACAGGATCACATAACCCTTATCCACTAACGCATCTGCTATCACATCTAGCAGTGCTTCACTGAGCGGCGAAATCATACAGCCTTATCCAAAACAATAGCGGCGCCCAAATCCATAGACTCAAGCGCAAATAGGGATATTGCTATCCAATTGACGGAGCGAGATTAAGTTAATATCCCCGTTGGGTAAAGCTTATAAACAGCCTAAAATGCAATTTTACAGCTGACTGTGCGTTAGCACCTTGTCTTTATCGTCTTCTTGTTTCTGCACCACAGCCGCACTGCCCTCGGCAAGCGCGGCCTTGTAATGCTGATTAAGCTTGATGGCCAGATACAGATCTGAGCGGATCACTATGCCGCCATCACCGAATTTCATGTCAGTTTGCTGGAACCAACCTATCATTTGCCGCTTACGGCCGGCCAAAATCAGCCTAACACCGCGTTTTTTAAACAAGACTTCTAAATCAGCCAGCATAGCCATTACGCTTAAATCTAAATGAGTGAAACACGGCACTGTGTCTATGATAATGCAATCGGCGTGCTCCGACTCTTTCACATAACGCTCCAGCAAACGGCGCTTAAAATAGGTGGCATTAAAATAGGTCAAAGGTGAATTAAACCGATAAATAAACACCCCTGGGATGGCTTTGGCTTTTTCATCATTATCCACACTGCGAATAACCCCTTTGCTGTCTAAGCCCAGCACTTGATCTGTCGGGCGCATGACGGTTTGCAAAAATTGGAACAATCCCAATAACACCGCCAGGGTAATACCCGGGATAACCCCGATAAAGAGCACGGCAAATAAGGTGGTCAAGGCCAAGAAAAAGGCCGGCCTGTCCCTCAGCCTCAGCTTCCAGATAGCTTTTAAATCAATAAGGTGGATTGAGGCGATAACCAATACCACACCTAAGGCGGCACTGGGGATAAACTCAAGTGGCGCCGTTAGAAATATCGCCACTATGGCGATGATACAGGCGGCAATAATAGACACGAGTTGTGTCTTACCGCCATTGGCATCGTTTACCGCTGTGCGAGAATCGGCGCCACTCACCGCAAAACCTTGGGATAAGGCCGAGGCAATATTGGCAAAGCCCAATGCCCTAAATTCTTTATCCGCGTCTATGTCATAGCCATTTTTCGCCGCAAAGCTTCGAGCCGTCAACATCATGCTCACAAAGCTCACCATGGCCAAGTTAAGCGCTGGCATGACAAGCTCACGGGCAATACCTAGATTAAAGGTGGGTGTTTGAAACGTGGGTAAACCACCGGCCACACTGCCAATGGTTTTAATGTCGAATTGGCCCAAATTGAACACCCACACCAACAGTCCGCCGGCGGCAATGGCAAACATTGATGAAGGCCAAGCAGGACGAAAACGTTTCATGGCAAAGTACACAGCCACTGTAAGTAGTGCCATTAATAGGGTCGGACCGTGGGTCTTGGATAAATACGTCGGCACGCCACCGAGACGCTCTAACAGGTATTTTTCTTCAAAATCAAAACCAAAAATTTTTGAAAACTGACCCACAATAATAGTGATCGCCACCCCGTTGAGTAGCCCCATTAAAATGGGTTTTGACAGGAAGTCGGCGAGCACACCTAATTTGAAACGGCTGGCGATAAGACACCAAAAGCCTGTCATCACTGTCATGGTCATCACTAACTGCCAGTGTTTTAAGGCATCCCCTGCGGCAAGTGGCGTGACCACGGCGGCTATCACAGCACAAGTTGCCGCATCTGGCCCAACAATTAATTGTCTTGAGGTGCCCATGAGTGCATACACCAACATAGGCAAGACACAAGAATACAAGCCCACGGCGGCATTGACGCCCGTCAGTTGTGCATAGGCAATGGCAACCGGCAAGGCGACAGCTGCCACAGAAAGGGCTGCACGCACATCATCTTTTAGCCAATGGCGCTCATATTTTGATAGGGATTGTAACCCCGGCATAAATGCAAAAATACGACTCTGGAGCAAAATAACCTCAACAATGCAGGGGAAAACTATACGGCCATGGAAAGTGCCAATAATAGTGTAATATGAATGAATTAGGCAATATCTGTTGACATTACTTTAGCACGTTTACATGAGTTATATTGCCATTAAGCATGTTATTATAAGCCGCTTCAACTTAGGTATTTGCCTAAGTGTGGACCTCATTGATATAAAAACACCTTAACTTGGTACATATTCATGACAAGCTTAGCCTAGAGCTTTCACACAGTTTTGATTTTTAAAGGAATAATAGTGGAAAAGCCAACATCTTCAGCCTCAACAACATTTCCTAACCTTGCCTTGCTGATCCCCATGTTGGCAGCTATGGCCGCTATCACGCCACTGGCTATCGACATGTACTTGCCTGCTATGGCCGCCATCGGCGCCGATTTTTTAACTGATATCACCTTAGTACAGCAGTCATTGAGCCTGTATCTTGCAGGCTACGCCCTAGGCATGCTGACCTTTGGTCCTATTGCCGACAAAGTGGGGCGCCGGCCTTTAGTCTTGGTTGGCTTAATGGGGTTTGCTTCAGTGAGCTTGGCCATCTCCATGTCAGATTCAATCGAAGTCTTTTTAGGGCTCAGGTTTCTGCAGGCCTTCATTGGCGCGGCTGCCACTGTGGTGATCCCAGGCTATATCAAGGAAGTGTATGGCGAAAACACGGCTAAGGGCATGTCCTATGTCAGCCTGATCATGATGCTTGCGCCGCTCGTTGCCCCCGGTCTTGGCAGCTTAATTCTCGAGATGGGCAACTGGCACCTTATCTTTTTATTCCAGTTTGCCTATGCCTTAGCACTCATTTTTTTGGTGCTGTTCACCCTAAAAATGCCCAGCGACAAAGATATGTCGACGCGCAGTCAAAAAACCGTGCTCGGCGGTTATATCACGGTATTCACTCGCCAAGGGGTTAAGCTCAACCTTGCCAGCGGCGTGCTGACGTCATTTGCGTTTTTCTGCTACCTGACCGCCTCGCCCTTCGTGTATATGGAAGTCTTTTCTCTAGATAAATCCCACTTCGCCATTTTATTCGGCACTAACGTCGGTGCACTCATGTTGGCGAACGTGGTTAATTCACGCATAGTGACCCGTTTCGGCTCTAAGCGCATGTTACATGTGTCGACTGTCCTTGCTTGCATATTTGCCAGCGGTTTACTTATGGTGAATCTATGGTCATTGAGTTATCACTACACAGTACTGGCCCTTATCCCCTTGATGGGTAGTCTTGGGATAATGTCGGTCAATGCCGATGCCATCATATTAATGAAATTTAAGAATGAGACTGGGACTGCAACCGCAGTTATTGGCACCTTGCGTTTTGGTTTTGGCGCACTGGCAGGCCCTCTTTTAGCCTTTTTTTACACAGGTACTGCTGTTCCCTTCTGCGCCTTAATGCTCGCCTCCGTCATGATTGTCGCTTTATGCCAAGGCTACCAAAGCTTTATAAATCGAGAGCAAAGTTCAATAAATTAGCTCGTGCACAGGATTCATACACTATGCCTAAAATAAAGTCAGTGATAAAACCTCTGCATTTTGCAATGCGTATTTAATTATTGGCTGGTGCACACACTCGGATTCAAAAAAAGACTCCATGAGATCTTTGGATGAATTAATCTCAGTTGTTTTGTCGAGCACTTTCATGGTTTACTTTTGCTTCTTATACAGAACCCATCAGGCAACTAATTTAAGCTGAAATTTATCAGCCCCCTACTCATTTAGCCCAATTCGGGTTAGTTTTAGTAACAAGGCAAGGACAATTCCTGCACAGTGATACTCAGTTCATGTTTATTTAAAAGGGAAAATTTATGAATTCGCCAACTGTTTACCCAGTACCCAGCCAGATCAGTGCCCATGCTCATATCGATGAGCAAACCTACCAGCGCATGTATCAGGCCTCTATCGACAATCCAGAGCGCTTCTGGGGCGAACAAGGCAAACGCATAGATTGGATCACCCCTTACAGTCAAACTCAAGTGAAGAAAACCAGCTTCGATGCAAACAACTTGTCTATCCAATGGTTCGCCGATGGCACACTGAATGCCTCAAGTAATTGCCTCGACAGGCACCTTGAGCGCAATGGCGACAAGATTGCCATCCTCTGGGAAGGTGATGATGCCAAAGAGCAGCGCCAATTAAGCTATCGTGAGCTTCACACCCAAGTGTGTCAGTTTGCCAATGTGCTTAAAGCTCAAGGGGTAGTGAAGGGCGATATCGTTACCCTTTATATGCCCATGGTGCCAGAGGCCGCCGTGGCCATGTTAGCCTGCGCCCGCATTGGCGCCGTGCATTCGGTGATTTTTGGCGGTTTCTCACCAGATTCTATCGCTTCACGCGTGATTGATGGTAAATCAAAAGTTATCATCACCGCCGATGAAGGCATTCGCGCTGGCCGCACTATCCCCCTAAAACACAACGTCGATGAAGCCCTAGCCCGTCCTAGCGTCACTTGCGTGAATAATGTCATCGTGCTTAAACGCACAGGCGCCAACGTTGACTGGCAGCAAGGTCGTGATTTGGACTGGGATGAATTAATGGCTGGCGTCAGCAGTGATTGCCCCGCCGAAGAAATGAACGCAGAAGATCCGCTATTTCTACTCTACACTTCAGGCTCGACCGGTAACCCAAAAGGCGTGCTGCATACCACAGGCGGCTATCTGGTTTATGCCGCCATGACTCATGAATATGTTTTTGATTATAAAGAAAATGAAGTCTATTGGTGCACCGCCGATGTTGGCTGGATCACAGGCCATTCCTACATGGTTTACGGCCCCTTTGCCAATGGGGCTACTGTGCTGATGCACGAGGGCGTGCCCAACTATCCCACCCCTGCCCGCCTCGGCGAAATAGTGGACAGGCATAAAGTGAATATCCTCTATACCGCGCCCACGCTAATTCGGGCATTAATGGCCGAAGGCAAGGAGCATTTCAACGGCTTTAGTGGCGAGTCATTACGCATTATGGGGTCTGTGGGCGAGCCCATTAACCCAGAAGCCTGGCGTTGGTACCACGAAGTCATCGGCCATGAGCATTGCCCTATCGTGGATACTTGGTGGCAAACTGAAACCGGCGGCATCCTAATCAGCCCATTACCAGGCGCCATTGCCACTAAACCTGGCTCAGCGACTCGGCCTTTCTTTGGAGTAAAGCCTGCTATTGTGGATAGCACGGGACAAATACTTGAGGGCGCTGTGGAAGGCAATCTGGTGATGTTGGATTCTTGGCCGGGTCAGATGCGCACTGTGTATGGCGACCATGCACGCTTCGCCCTCACCTACTTTAGTACCTTTAAAGGCATGTATTTCACCGGTGATGGTGCAAGACGTGATGAAGACGGGTATTACTGGATAACAGGTCGAGTGGACGATGTGATAAACGTCTCAGGCCACCGCCTCGGCACTGCGGAAGTTGAAAGCGCATTGGTGGCCCATGAGCAGGTCGCCGAAGCTGCGGTTGTGGGCTATCCCCATGACATTAAAGGCCAAGGCATTTACGCCTACGTCACTTTAGTCCATGACGCCGAGCCTTCAGAGGCCCTGCGTCAAGAATTAAGGCAGTGGGTCCGTAAAGAAATTGGCGCTCTGGCAACCCCAGATCTGATTCAATGGGCCACAGGCTTACCTAAGACACGTTCAGGCAAGATAATGCGCCGCTTCCTGCGTAAAATTGCCGCCAATGAAGTCACCAACTTAGGGGATTCATCCACCTTGGCCGATCCCTCCGTCATAGACACCTTGATCGCCAGCCGCTTAAATCAGCGTTAATCTGGCAGTTATCCAAAAATACTAAACAAAAACGCCGCTAAGTAAGCGGCGTTTTTGTTCTACAATCGTATTTGTAATTAACCCAATGAGGCGAGTCTTAATTAACCATAAAACCAGTAGCACACCCCAATGGCGGCGATAATCCCGCCAGCATCGGCCGCAAGGCCGCAGCCTAGGGCATGGCGGCCATTTTTAATCCCCACAGAGCCAAAATACACCGCTAAAACATAGAAAGTGGTTTCTGTGCTGCCTTGAAAAATCGCCGACAAACGCCCAGCGAAAGAATCCACCCCATGGTGGGACATGGTCTCAAGCATCATGGCTCTGGCCCCTGAGCCACTAAAGGGTTTCATCAATGCGGTGGGCATGGCATCGATAAAGCGGCCATCAAAGCCCATCAAATGCACCACGCTTGCCAAGCCTGACAGGGCGTAATCCAATGCGCCGGATGCGCGCAAAAAACCTATGGCAAGTAACATGGCAAGTAAATAGGGTATTAGCTGAATCGCTTGTTTAAACCCTTTGGTGGCGCCTTCAATAAACTCATCATAAATAGGCACTTTTTTAAACCCTGCCACCAAGATAAAGCTCAATACTAAGGCAAGTAAGATGCCGTTACCCAGTACGCTTGAGACTTCACCTATGGCGGTTGCCGATAAACTCAAGAGATAAAAGATACTCGCCCCAAGGAAGGCAAATATCACCCCGCCATAGGCCAGCACCACAGTATTTAACATGGACAAGCGCTGCACTATAGCCACCACAGTCAAGCCCACTAAGGTTGAGGCGCAGGTGGCAAGCAATATGGGTAAAAAGATGTCTGCAGGTGCTGCTGCCCCTTGCTGGGCGCGGTAGAGAAACACAGTCACGGGCACTAAGGTGACCGACGAAGTATTGAGCACTAAGAATAAGATTTGTGCGTTGGTGGCGACGGCTTTGACGGGATTTAGGCTTTGCAAATCCTCCATCGCCTTAAGCCCTAGGGGAGTAGCGGCGTTATCAAGCCCCAACATGTTGGCGGTTAAATTCATCGAGATACTGCCATAAGCCTTGTGGCCCCTTGGCACTTCAGGCATTAACTTATGCAATAAAGGCTCAAATAATCTGGCAAATAGCCCGACAACACCGGCTTTCTCCCCCACTTGCATCAAGCCCATCCACAGGGCAAGTACCCCAATCAAGCCCAAGGAAATGTCCGCGGCAAGTTTCGCGCTAGCAAACAATGAGGCCACGGCCACGCTTAACACTTGTGTATTACCGCCAATAAGTTCAAGCACTATGGCAATAGTTGAAACCACAAAAAACAATAACCACACACGGTTTAACAAGGCTTGCCTCACTCATTTAGGGGAAATTTAAGGGGAATAACTCGGCGCTTTGGCATCGCAGTTGACGCTTAAGCTATGCTAGAATAGCGCCATTAGTGCACTGAGATAATGAACATTTTTACATTATGCTTCAAATAAATCCAAACTTTATCAAACACATTGAGCAAGAGCTACCCTCTCATCTGTCCATGGATGAGTTTATCTTGGCGTGCAACCGTCCTTTACGTCAATCCATTAGGGTCAACACCTTAAGGATTTCAAGTGAGGATTTTATCGCCCTAATGACGCCTCGCGGTTGGTCTTTTTCGCCAGTGCCTTGGTGCAGCGACGGCTTTTGGATAACCCTGACTCATGATGAACAGCTGGGTAATTGCCTAGAGCACATTCAGGGCTTGTTCTACATTCAAGAAGCCAGCTCCATGTTACCGCCAACCGCATTATTTACGAATGATGATGCTGATGAACGAGCACCACTGCGGGTATTAGATATGGCCTCGGCCCCAGGCTCTAAGACCACCCAAATGGCAGCATTAATGAATAACAACGGCCTCTTGATAGCCAATGAGTATTCCGCCAGTCGAGTGAAAGTCTTGCACGCCAATGTGCTGCGCATGGGCGTGAGTAACTGCGCCCTGACGCATTTTGATGGCCGCGTGTTTGGCGAATATCAATACGAAGCCTTCGATGCCGTGCTACTTGACGCCCCTTGTGGCGGCGAAGGCACAGTGCGTAAAGATCAAAACGCGTTAAAAGAGTGGCAACTGGATGATGTGATAGCCATTGCCGACACGCAAAAAGACTTAATCGAAGCCGCCTTTTTAGCGTTAAAACCCGGCGGTGCACTGGTCTACTCCACCTGCACCTTAAGCCAACTTGAAAATCAGGCCATTTGTCAGCACCTATTGAGCCGTTATCCCGAGGCGGTAGCGTTTGAATCCCTAGCGACGTTATTTGATGGCGCAGCTAAGGCCTGCACTGAAGAAGGCTTTTTGCATGTGTGGCCGCAAATTTATGACAGCGAAGGTTTTTTTGTTGCCAAAATGCGCAAAACCGCCTCAGTACCCAGGATCAAAAGTCAGCCTAAAGCCCAGAAAAATTTCCCCTTTAGCCCAGCCCCTGAGAAACAAATTGCCGCGCTGCAAGACTATATCCAGCAAAGCTTCGCCTTAAGCTTGCCGCCAGGGGCACAGGTGTATTTAAGGGACGATGAGTTTTGGTTATTCCCCGCGCCCTTTAGTGATTTTATTGGCACAATGCGGTTTCAGCGCATTGGCATCAAGCTGGCTGACGTGCTTAAAAAAGGATTTAAAATCAAGCATGAAGCCGTTATCGCCTTAGGGGCGAAACTCGGCACTAACGCAAACAATAACTCAAACACTAATCCAAACAATAACGCAAACACTAATCCAAACAATAACTCAAACACTAACCCAAGATGCATCCCATTAAATCAAGCTCAGGCTGAGCAATTTTTAATGGGCCGCGACATAGACACGGCAAGCTTTGATGGCAAACTTGACCTCACTCCCAAGGGGGAAATGATGGTCAGCTACCACGGCGCCGCCATAGGGGTGGTTAAACACTTAGGCCACAGGCTTAAAAACAGCCTACCACGGGAACTGGTGAGAGATAACTTAGGTTGACGTCTGAGCTAGGGTTAACGTCTAAGCTAAGGTTAGCGACTTTGCTAGTCATCCGATGGTGAATATCCCTAAGTGGGAGATAACTGAGTAAACACAGCCCTGTGGACTTACCTCAGTGGATTTAGCTCGATGGATTTAGCGCAGTGGATATAACTAAACAATCTAGCGGGGAACTGGGATTAGGCAAGGCTAAATAATATTAGCCAACTATAATCTACTAAGGCCCGCAGCGCATTGCTGTAGCATTAATTTATCTAGACCAGTTTCCCTAGACCTAAGACAACAGGATAGTTTTGGGTCTTTTTTTTGCCTCTCATTCACCCCAAGTCCTAGATCATTTTTTTGATGACTCACAAAAATCAAATCGAGCAGATATTCATAAGATGAAGCAGCGTAGAATTATGAACACCCTCATGACCCCCCTCGAATGTGATAGGCTCGAGCGCAACATCCCTGCAGCCTAACTCAATAGATCAACTCGAGTCATTTAGCCCTATATCCTCTCATTAACAGCGGCGTTGTCATTAAGCACTAAGCATAGATTTAACAATGGCTGGCACCATTAATATGTTCTGTAATCAACTAAAGCGTAATCATAATACTTTCTATGTTCTACACCCGCTAAATTAGAATTTATTTTATTTGGATGCTTGTAGTCCTTCCAACTGGCAACATCACGGCCCACATTTAATTTTGGAAAATCAGCACTTCCTTGAGCTTCTATACCTAAAAACATTTTCATTTCCAGTAGGCTGCCCTGCTTACTGATATCAATTGATAAAAAGTCGTCACGGCCTTCAAAGTAGGATAAAACTGCCTGTTCGTGACGTGTGTAACAATCAATTAATTCATTTTCGGTTAAGGGTAATGTCCCTGGGAATGTGTGATGAAAGCTGCGCTTTAAAATCGGATTGAATTTTCCTGTTTTAGGATCTAAATGAGGTGCCATTTTTTCAAGCAACATGATTATTGATGGCACCCATTTAGCCATCTCTCTTGTCAAATAAATGAACTTAGCGTGAGGAAATATTCTATCTAAATGCATATAGTCACTAAAGCAGGGAGCATCAGTGACTGCATCAGCCATTTCAAATGCTTTTTTAGTAAATGCCGTGTGAGCTACGGACAAACCCATCTCTAATAGCGCAACACTGATACTGGTGGTTCCAGTTCTGGGCAGACCGATAATAAATACCTTAGACATTTGTTCCGACTCATTTTCTAAAGGGCATTAGTATAAATGCAACCGCTCAGTAGATGGAGAAAAACATGGTTTTTTCATATGAATATAACGCTAAAACCCAAATATCCCCAGTATGATACTTTAACTGACATCTTGAACATCTTTATGTAGATAGCTAATTGGGTCGCGGGTAGACGTCATTAATTTAGCCATCTTACCTGAATCGATTTCAGCCTGAAGTTGCACAGGTGAACCTCCTACCTTCTTGTTTTTCAGAATAGGACATCGAGGAGGGCTATAGGGACCCAGTTGATTTTATAAGAAGTTACGCGTGTCGATGATCAAGTGCCATGACAAGCCTGCATACGCAATTGTCCAAACCATTATTGCTAGCTTTTGCCAAACCCGCCCCACTGTGTCGTCAGTGGTTCTGAAATGTCAGATGGGGCGACTTGAGTCACGACCAAGAGTCTGGCCTTAGCGGCCAGCAAGCTTTGCGGCGCCTTTGAATAAATTGAAGAAGTTGTCTGTGGTGTACTGGGCTAAATCTTCAAACTGCTCGCCTCTGAGTTCGGCGACAAATTTTGCCACATCATACACATAAGCTGGCTGATTTTCTTGACCTCTGTGGGGAACGGGGGCCAAGTAAGGTGAGTCGGTTTCCACTAATAATCTGTCTTTAGGCACTTTACGAATGACGCTGCGCAGCTCACCTGCATTTTTGAAGGTGACTATGCCTGAAACCGAAATATAAAAGCCTAAGTCTATGGCGGCTTTGGCCATTTCCCAGTTTTCGGTAAAGCAATGCAACACGCCGCCAACCCTGTCAGCATTGCCCGCTTTCAGCATGGCTATGGTGTCTTCTCTGGCATCGCGGGTATGGACAATAAGGGGTTTGTTGACTTGAGTTGCCAAGGCGATTTGCTGCTCAAAACATTGCTGTTGCAATATTTTGGTTTCATCGGCGTAAAAATAATCTAGCCCAGTCTCACCAATGGCCACGACTCTGGCATCGTTGGCATATTCGGCAATTTGGCCTATGTCTAGCCCTTCTTGCACATCTAAGGGATGCACCCCAGAGGAGAGAAACACATTGTCAAAGATGCTGACCTTATCCCGCATGGCTTCAAAACCTTGCTGACGCACGTTAACGCACAAGAGGTAATCGACCCCTTGGGCTTTAGCTGAATCAACAATCAACTTGAGGCTGGCTTGATCTGGGGCCGCTTTTAAGCGGTCTAAATGGCAGTGGGAATCTATAAGCATGGCGAAGATTAAGTCTACTCAAAAAAAGGCAGCCAAGGATACCTAGCTACATGGTACAGGTCAAATCTGCCGAAGCTAATTCCCTAGAAAGCAGTTTCTCAATGTGGTTTTTATGACTTTCAGGATCGGTTTTAATTTTAAGGCCAACCCCAGCAGGACGGCCACCTGAGGCACCTAAGGGATTAATCCACACCACAACACCGGTAAACTCATGCATTTGGGTCGCATCCGGTAACCGATAAGAAATGGTTAAGGTCTCACCCAAATAATGGCTTTCAGATGTCGCGACAAACAGCCCCGCAGGCTTAATAAACGGCATGTAAGCACGATAAAGCTGATGCAAACTGTCAAAATGAACAACAAGATTAACCATCTAATATGACTACCTGTGAGTGTGAGTTAATTGCCTAAACGCCAAAACATAATCCATGCACAAAGCTTGAGTATTGACTGCTGCCATAGTGGTTAACTTATGGCGCATCTCCATGATTTTAGCAGCCAATGTGATGACTTGCGCCTTAGTAAACGCATTGATGTCATTACTTTTTAACACAAAATGGCGTAAGTACAAGTATAACACTTGTAATGCATCGATCAGTTGGTTGTCTTTTAAGGCCAAAAGACTGCCGCACAGGTGGCCAGAACTCAGGCTCATGGCCCATTCTTTGCGATAATTGAGCAAAGTTTGATACTTATCTGACTGCAGGCTTTGCGCCAGTTGAATAGGCCCGCCCACCACACTTAAACACCAAGTGACATCATGGGGCTTAGCGCCATCGGGCACGACGGGCAGTAGTTGCTGCCCCTTAAGCCAAGCATTCACCTCGGCATTGCTGGGCGGCGTGATGCTTAAGGTCTGACAACGGCTTTTGACGGTAGCCAATAGCGCTGCAGTTCTGTCGGTTTGCAGCAGTAAAAAGGTTTCTTTACCCGGCTCTTCTAAGGTTTTCAGTAACGCATTGGCTGAAGCCGTATTCATGCGCTCACTTTGGTAAATGATCGCCACTCGCTTACCGCCCTGCTGGGCCGTTGAGGTCAAACTGCTGCAAAGGCTGCGAATTTGGTCGACCTTGATTTGATTGCCATCCGGCGCGACACTGTGCAAGTCGGGGTGAGTACCTGCACTGACTAACAAGCACGCCTTACATTGACCGCAGGCGCCCACAGGGGTTAAGGCCTGGCATAAGATAAGCTTTGCCATGGATTGGGCCAGCACATCGCCGCCCAGTTGAGTGTGCACGTCCAATAAATGGCCATGACTTAAGCTGCCCAGCCGCACTTGTTTAAGCAAGAGTTCATGGCTTGCACTCAACCAAGGAAGGGATGAGATTTCATAGCTTGTGCTCATTCACGCCTCTTCTCTTATGTCCGTTTTGTGTCTGCTTTGGCTGATATTCAGATAACTTAAGTCGACTCAACACCCTACAAGCCTAGCGGCCAGCGCCTGCTTGATATCATGGTGCACGGCTTCAAGGCTCTGGCTGGCATCTATAACCAAAATGCTGCTGTCTTGGCTTGCCAATTGCAAATAGGTCTCACGGGCGCGTTCAAAAAATGCTAGCGCTTGTTGCTCAATTCTGTCTAGGGCGCCGCGATTAGCTGCCCTTGTTAAGCCAAGGCTTGGCTCAATATCCAGGTACAAGGTTAAGTCTGGCTTAAAGCCTTGTAAACAGGCTTGGCTCAAGGTGTTCACTAAGGGCATCAGGCCACGTCCGCCGCCCTGATAGGCAAGGGATGACAGATTATGCCTGTCTCCCAATACCCATTCGCCGCGCTGTAGCGCAGGTTTTATCACATTGGCGATAAGTTGTGCGCGAGCCGCATAAATCAGCAGGCATTCGGCTTCATCACAGAGGGGATCTTGCGGGTCAGCAATTTTTACCAAATCGCGAATGCGCTCAGCCAGTGGCGTTCCACCAGGCTCGCGGGTACACACGGGCTCATGGCCAGTATGGGATGTCAGCAGTGCCTTAACTAAGGCCACGGCGCTGGATTTACCCGCGCCCTCTAGGCCTTCGATAACCACAAACTTGCCTATGTCTTGCTGCTGTGCTGCTGTCATTTTTTCTTTCTTCTCTGATATTGATTTACCGCCGCGTTATGATCTTTCAGTGTTTTAGAAAACACATGGCTGCCATCGTTACGGGAGACAAAATATAAATAATCCACGTCCGCGGGATGAGCCGCTGCATCTAGGGCTGCCTGACTGGGCGCTGCTATTGGAGTGGGCGGTAAGCCATTTATTTTATAAGTATTAAAGGCCGTTGCTTCTTGCAGATCTTTACGGGTAATGTTGCCGTTAAAGCGCTCACCCATGCCGTAAATAACCGTAGGGTCCGTTTGCAGGCGCATGCCTAACTTCAAGCGATTATTGAACACAGCCGAAATGAGTGGCCGCTCGCTGGCTTGGCCCGTTTCTTTCTCTATGATGGACGCCAGAATTAGCAGTTCATAGGCACTCTTGACTTGTACGTCATCGCTGCGCCCTTCCCAGGCGGTATTGAGCGCCGACTGCATCATTACAAAGCTGCGGGTCAATAGCTCAACCACATCCTCATCCGCATGATAATGATAGGTTTCTGGGTAAAACTTACCCTCTGGCAGGCCACTGTCATCGCCGTGCGCCTTAAGTACAGTTAAAAATGGCGCTTCAGAAAGGCTCAAGCGCGGCTGTGACTCTAGGCTTGCTTGCCACTCTTTAATGGACTTACCTTCTACTAAGGTCACGGCGAAGGTCACCACTTTGCCGCTAAGCACCCGCTGTAAAAAACTCTCTAAAGTATCTGTAGGGAATATCTCATACAGGCCGGTGCGAATTTGCGCCAGCTCTGGCCTTAACTTCACCAAGTACCGTATTTTCCAGCTCTCAGTGACCACACCTTGTTGCTCTAGGCTCTGTACCAACTTAGTGACTGACATGCCGGCATTGATGGTAATTTGAGTGGTTTGTTCAAGTTTGAGCCCCTGCTCTGGGTAGGCTTTGAGATCTTCAATGGCAAAGTAGATTGAGCCTGCAAGCAGTCCCAGGCTCAAGCACACGCTTAAGAGCCATTTATAGAATAAACTGCAGCGCTTTACATGAGCCGCTAACAAGATGGCGACAGAATTAATCCGCTTCTTTAGCGTTTTAAATATGTGCTTAAGTGGCAGTAATTTAGCTGACTTAAGTCGCTGGGATTTAGATTTAAGTGGGTGAGTTTTCAGCGGCTTGGGCTTGAGTTGCTTAGGCTTAGGTTTGAGTGGCTTAGGCTTGAGTTGCTTGGGCTTAGGCGCTGATGGCTTAGCTGGCGCGGGCTTAGCCGAAGTTGATTTTGCCGGCGCGGGCTTAACGGCATCAAGTTTAAGCGAATTGGGCCTTGGGGCTTTAGTTCGAGACACGCTGGCTTTAGGCTTAGCAGCCTTGGATTTTTCAGCCCCATTGGGATTATGGGATTTTCCCTTGAACACTTGGCTGATCAACTGCGCGGTCCATTTTTGACTGCGCCGGCCAGAGTCTGCTAACAATTGCACTAATGACGCTAAGGTAATTTTTTTCATAGATTTGCTAGAGGGATAACCCTAATGAATGCCTTAATTGAGCCGATTGGGGCCAAGGAGCAAAGCCTTGGTTATCAATCCCGGTGACATCGACTACGCCGAACAAACTATTACTGAGAAACACATGCTCACAACTCATCAGAAAATCTTGTTTAAACTCACTCACCACGACTGTGTGCCCTTGCGGAAGTGCTAAGGTCAGCAGCGCCTTGATGATAATTTCTCGTGTGACACCGGATACCCCAGCTTGATGTAACGCTGGAGTATAAATAATTCCATCTTTGACGCCAAATAGATTCGCCACCGAAGACTCGATAACATTGTCTTGGCTGTCCAGCACCAGCCAGTCATCCATGCCCTGAGGCAAGACTTGGCTCTTGATCAGCACTTGTTCTAAACGATTCAAATGCTTAATCCCCGCAAGCCTTGGCTGCTGACCTAGGCGAATATCACTTAAAGCAAGCCTTATCCCAGTTTGTTGCCATTGCCCATAAAAAGACGGTATTTCACTGACGGACACTATCTCAGTGGCTGAAACGGAAATGGGGGCCTGGTAGCCTCGCCCTCCCACACCGCGACTGACAATCAGCTTGATACAGTGCTTAGGATAGGTCGCTGCCAGCTGAGTTAACTCTGACATCAATGTATTCGATGCTTGCCAGTGAAACCCTAGACGGGCGCAGGATTGTTGCAGACGGGCGAGATGATCGGCCAGAAACAGAATTTCGCCATTACTGCGCATGGTGGCAAACACGCCATCACCGTAAGCAATGGCGCGGTCTAAGGGGTGTATACCCTGAATCGTGCCATGAACAGTGCCCTGAGCTGTACCCTGAGCAGTGCTATGAACAGTGCCATTAGTAGTTGGCTGATTGGTCCACAGAGGCAACATCTGGTTCTCTCCCTGAAAACACGAGGTTAGACTCGATTTTTGAACTTATGACTGGTGAGCTTGTGACCCTGTACCTAAATTCTCTACAGATGTAGTTAACAAGATACAGGAACCAGCGTGCTTACTTAGCCAATAGATGCTGAATACGTGTCTTTAAAATGTCGGTCGCGATACGATTCTTTCCGCCCCTTGGCACGATAATATCCGCATATTGCTTTGACGGCTCAATAAACTGTAAGAACATAGGTCTTACGGTTTTTTTGTACTGAGAAATCACTGACTCCATAGTACGGTCACGCTCGGCAACGTCACGAGTCAAGCGGCGCAGGAAACAGATGTCCAGTGGCGTATCCATGAATACGGACGCATCCATCAGATCGCGCAGCTTTGGATCAGTTAACAGCAGAATACCTTCCAAGATGATCACTTTTTTAGGCGTCATATGGATAGTCTCGCTAATACGAGTATGCTCAGTATAACTGTAGCAAGGGATATCTGCGGCTTGACCCGCTTTTAACTGCTTAAGGTGGCTACATAATAACTGGTGATCCAATGCCTTAGGGTGATCATAATTAGTCTGGACCCTTTCTTCCATGGACATATGACTCTGATCTTTATAATAGGCATCTTCATTAATCACGCCTATTTGATCTGTGCCCAGATCCCGGCGCAGTTCGTCAAAAATCGTCTTCGCGATTAAACTCTTACCCGAAGCCGA
This sequence comes from Shewanella denitrificans OS217, assembly GCF_000013765.1. NCBI lineage: Bacteria > Pseudomonadati > Pseudomonadota > Gammaproteobacteria > Alteromonadales > Shewanellaceae > Shewanella > Shewanella denitrificans. The sequence continues at coordinate 2,438,774 of NC_007954.1, forward strand.
CGCACCGGCAATCCCAATGATGACACATTGCTGAGAATTCATTCTAAACCTTACTCGTCGTCTGATATGCTAATTGATACTGATGTTTGTCTTTGTGCTAACGCAAGTGCAGCGCCAACTTTTGCCGCAATATCCTTATAGATAGCCGACACTTGGGTGTCTGGCTCAAGGGCAATGCAAGGATTGCCGCTGTCCATGGATTGGCCAATGCCGATATCGAGCGGCAATGAACCTAATAGGGGGACTTGGTAACGCTGGGCAATTTTGCTGCCGCCATCGCTGCCAAAAGGATGGGCCTTGTGGCCACATGCTTGGCACAGATGAAAACTCATGTTTTCCACTATGCCTAATACTGGGATATTCACCTTGTTGAATAAGCTGATGCCTTTCTTGGCATCCGCTAAGGCGATATCTTGGGGGGTGGTGACGATAACCGCGCCTGACACTTGGGCTTTTTGCGCTAAGGTCAGCTGAATATCCCCAGTGCCTGGCGGCATATCCACGACGAGATAATCTAATTCGGGCCAGTCGGTTTCGGCTAATAACTGAGTTAATGCGCCAGCTGCCATGGGGCCGCGCCACATGGCGGCTTGCTCGTCTTTAAGAATAAAACCTATGGATTGCGCCACCAAGCCATGAGCCTTGGCAGGCTGCATCATTTTGCCGTCATTAGAGCTTGGGGTAAAATCGCTGAGTCCAAGCATCATTGGGATAGACGGCCCATAAATGTCCGCATCCAAAATCCCCACCTTGGCGCCCTGTAACCTAAGGGCAATGGCCAAGTTTATCGCCGTGGTGGACTTACCCACACCGCCCTTGCCTGAAGCCACGGCAATCACGTGCTTAATATTTTTTAATGCAGGATTTGCCTGTGCACCGCTTATATTATTGGCTGGTACATCCAGACGGCACTCAAGTTTGATGCCATTAATCTCTGGCAGCGCTGTGAGCATCTCTGTGAGCTTGGTATTAAGTTCGGGGTAGCTATCGACGCAAGGATAGGGAAACACTAGCCCAATGGCTAGGGTGTTGCCCGTTAAGGAAAGCGAATGAACACAAGAGGCTGAGACTAAGTCTTGCTGTAGATAAGGGTCGCGATAGCGGGATAATATTGCCAATACAGACGCTAAAAGTGCCTCAGATAATTGGTAATTTGTATGCGCAATAGACAAAAGCGACATCCTCTCTAAAAAATTTGGCCAAGTGTACCAGAAAATCCCAAAGTTTTAGCGTTAAATTAGCCCTTTTCATGCATGTTTTGATGAAAATCTGCTAGTTATCGGTTAGTATCTTGGCCATATTTAAGCGGCAACGAGATGTTGAGACAAAATGACACAATCACAACGTAAAATACTGGTCACCAGTGCCCTTCCCTATGCAAATGGCCCCATTCACCTAGGGCATATGTTGGAATATATCCAAACGGATATCTGGTCTCGCTTCCAAAAAATGCGTGGCCATGAGTGTCACTACATTTGCGCCGACGATGCCCACGGCACGCCTATCATGCTTAAAGCACAGCAATTAGGCATAGCCCCAGAGGCGATGATCGCCCAAGTTCAGATTGAGCATGAACAAGATTTTGCTGACTTCAACGTGGCTTTTGATAATTTTCACAGCACCCACAGCGAAGAAAACCGCGAGCTTGCCAGTGACATCTACATTAAATTGCGTGATGCCGGCCACATTAAGACTAAGACAATTTCTCAGCTTTATGACCCAGAAAAGTCCATGTTCCTGCCAGACCGTTTCGTTAAGGGCACCTGCCCAAAATGTAAGTCTGACGATCAATACGGCGACAACTGTGACAGCTGCGGCGCAACCTACAGCACCACAGATTTAATCAATCCACGTTCTGCCGTGTCGGGCGCCACCCCAGTCATGAAAGACACTGAGCACTTCTTCTTCGACTTGCCCGCCTTTGAGGGCATGCTAAAAGAGTGGATCCACTCAGGCTCTTTGCAGTCAGAAATGGCCAACAAGCTCAACGAATGGTTCGAACAAGGCCTGCAGCAGTGGGATATCTCCCGCGATGCGCCCTACTTTGGTTTTGAAATCCCCGATGCGCCTGGTAAGTACTTCTATGTATGGCTGGATGCACCTATCGGCTACATGGGCTCATTCAAGAATTTCTGCGCTAAGCGCGGTGACATCAATTTTGATGATTTTTGGGCCAAAGACTCCACCGCCGAGGTGTACCACTTTATCGGGAAAGACATCGTCTACTTCCACAGCCTATTTTGGCCAGCCATGTTAGAAGGCGCAGGCCTTCGTAAGCCTACAAGTGTTTACGCCCACGGTTATGTGACGGTCAATGGCGCGAAGATGTCTAAATCTAAGGGCACCTTTATTAAGGCGCGCACCTATTTAGACCATTTAGACCCTGAATACTTGCGCTACTACTACGCCGCAAAGCTCAGTAGTCGCATCGATGACTTAGATTTAAACCTTGAAGACTTCGCCCAGCGGGTCAACTCAGATTTAGTCGGTAAGCTAGTGAACTTAGCGTCCCGCACCGCAGGCTTTATCAGCAAGCGTTTCGATGGCAAGTTAGCTAACGTTACCGACAACAGCCTGGCTGAAAGCTTTATTGCTAAGCAAGAGGTGATTGCTGAATTTTACGAAGCCCGTGAATACGGCAAAGCCATGCGTGAAATCATGGCCATGGCCGATATCGCTAACGGCTTTGTGGCAGAACAAGCCCCGTGGCAGCTAGTTAAAGATGATGACAAGCAAGCACAGGCCCATGAAGTCTGCTCTATTGCGCTGAATTTATTCCGCATTTTGACTACGTACCTAAAGCCTGTACTGCCACGTTTAAGTCAAGATGTTGAAGCCTTTATGCAGCTTGAGCTCACTTGGGATAATTTGGCTAAAGACATGACAGCGCATGAAATTGCGCCGTTTAAAGCCATGATGCAGCGCGTCGATTTAGACAAGGTAGCCGCCATGGTGGATGCCTCTAAAGACAACTTACAGCCCACTGAAGCGCCTAAAGCCGACAAGAAGGCTGACAAGAAAGTAGAGAAAAAAGCAACGACTGGGGATCCGTTAACTGACGACCCTATCAGTGATGAAATCAGCTTTGAAGACTTTGCTAAGCTTGATTTGCGTATTGCGCTGATTGCCAAAGCCGAGCACGTCGCCGATGCCGACAAGCTGCTTAAACTGCAATTAGATTTAGGCGGCGTCACCAAGCAAGTGTTCGCTGGCATTAAGTCTGCTTACGCACCAGAAGATTTAGAAGGCAAGCTCACTGTGATGGTTGCCAACCTTGCACCGCGCAAGATGCGCTTTGGCATGTCTGAAGGCATGGTACTGGCCGCAGGCCCAGGTGGCGACGAGCTATGGATTTTAGAGCCTCACCAAGGTGCCAAACCCGGCATGCGCGTGAAATAGCTCTGCATTCGCCATCCCCAGTTAGCATTTAACAGTGAGCATTTAACACAAAGGTCGCCTAGGCGACCTTTTTTACACCTATTATAACCTCTGAACTCTATGTACAGCCTCGCTAGGGAATTCACTCCACGACACGCCGTAAACTCATCCTTGAGGGCTCGAACATCCCGTACATGGGATGGACGGTCGTCTCGCAAACCTCCCTAGTTCAGCTCTGCAGCATCAGAGTGTAATTTGGGATTTAAAAATAATCGAAATTTACTAATCAAGTACACTGTTAATTTACCATCAGAAACAAACATGTGCGAACAAGTCGACCAAGGCTCACCGTTCAGGCTTACCATTCCTCAATGATTAGCTAAATAGCTTCAGAGACACGCGGGCTTTTGATTTAAACCAGAGTCGTCCGTGTAGCTCGCTTCTACTTTCCACCGTAAACTAGTACGAACAATTAGATTATGAATAATCTTGGGTAACCTATAGAAACACAGTTCAGGCTTGCCAAGGCCCATTGCTTTCATAAAAAGTTTCGTCGACACGCGGGCTTTTGATTTAAACCAGAGTCGTCCGTGTAGCTCGCTTCGACGTCCTGTCTCAGAAGGTCGTCTCGCAAATTGCCATGATGGGTCTATTAACTTTCGAGTAATTATTGCGATTTTATGCTTAGATACTAGAGAAATCACCAGAGTTGTTGAGGTGATGAGCCACATCCTCAAACCGAAAAACTAGGTTAAAACGAAGAAAAGGTTAAAAAATGAATTACCATGACAACGACCTTAAAAGGTGCATTCAGAACAATCAATTAGCCGAAGTCTGCTGCAAAAAAGCACTACCGTAAAAAAGAGAACTCATATAGCATCTACGTTAAGTCAAGAGCGACCAATTTGCCTTGGACATGACATCGGCCAAGTCCAACAAGGCGATTTATGTGTTGTAAACTACGGAAAGCATAAATACTTAAAATTTAGGGTAAAGGAGAGAGTTAGTGCCAGTAAAAACTTTTGATTTAGCTACTTTAGAATCTTTGTCAAAGATATTAGGGAATACTTCCTCAGGCCTTACCGGCACTGAAATTACTAAATTCCTTTCAGAATCCAATATTGAAGATCCAGGTCTTAACTCTACTAAGTGGATGCGATTATACGATTCACTCTCGCAAAAGCAGCAAAATGATCGTTGTGCAAACAATGTCGTATCCTTCATTCAACATATAATGCGACCTTCTAGACATTTTGACAATCGAGAGTGGTTTGAAAATACCAGAGCTAAATTAAATAAGGTTTTATCCTTTGAGGGGCTCGAGCTTGAGGAAACCGGCAATATCAAGCAAGTTCTCAGAACAAAGACGATATCTGAGTCGGAAGCTAGAGCATCTAAGCTCAAGCAAAATTTGTTGTCCAGGCGTGTTCATAAAGACGTGCTTTACTTTTGCAAATCCGAATTGTTAGTAGATAACTACTTCCATGCCGTATTTGAAGCCACAAAGAGTATCGCTGAGAAGATTCGCTCTAAAACGGGGTTAACTTCAGATGGTGCTGTTTTAGTAGACGATGCTTTTTCTTTTAATAATAAAATACCTCATTTAGCTTTGAGCTCATTGCAAACAGAGAGTGAGAAGAGCGAGCAAAAAGGCTTTGTTAACTTATTAAAAGGTATATTTGGCACCTTTCGGAATACTACAGCTCATGCACCGAAAGTCACTTGGATAATTGAAGAGCTAGATGCGCTGGATATACTTTCAACTGTTTCATTAATTCATAGGCGTCTGGATGGTGCAATTGAAGCTCAAAAAATGTACCAAGGAAGGCCTTAACAAAAAAATCCAGCCATCCATTGTAAAACAATAACTTGATGCACTTTCATGATATGCTTGAAGTTTAAGCAGTCAGCTGTTGTGTTTAAAAAAATTAGCCGAGGGCGTTCGAAATTCTGTGTCAGGTTAAGTTTAAATTTCTAGCACGCTGTCTAAACGCCCTTCAAAATAAATCGCTAACTGAGATAAACAAAGGCTCCAATTGTGAATGGGCATTGTCCATTTATTCGAGGCGTTCAATATGCCAGCATAAAGTAGCTTCAACAAGCTATTTTCATTAGGAAAAGCCCCTTTAGTTTTGGTTAACTTCCTAAATTGACGGTGTACCGCTTCCACCGCATTCGTGGTGTAAATTACTTTTCTGATGTGCTCTGGATACTTAAAATAGTGCGATAAATTGTGCCACTTACGGCGCCAAGAATTAATAACAAGTGGATAAGCCTCGCCCCATTTCGCTTCTAGTTCATCTAACGCTAGCTCCGCCGCTTCCTTGCTCACCGCGCGATAAACACACTTTAAATCGGCCATGAACGCCTTCTGGTTTTTCGAGGCGACGTACTTCATTGAGTTGCGAATTTGGTGAATGACGCACAGCTGCGTCTCTGTATTCGGGAAGATACTGGCGATGGCTTCAGGAAACCCCGTCAGGCCATCAACACAGGCAATAAGGATGTCTTTTACGCCGCGATTATTAAGATCGGTCAGCACAGATAACCAGTAATTAGCCCCTTCATTGTCAGATAAATGCAGGCCGAGTATTTCTTTTTTTCCCTGCATATTAAGGGCTAGCAGGGTGTACACCGCTTTACTGATGTAACGGCCATCTTCTTTGACTTTGTAATGTATCGCATCGAGCCAGACAATCGGGTAGTGGCTGTCGAGTGGGCGCTGTTGCCAGGCTTTAAGCTCAGGAATGAGCTTGTCAGTTATGGCGTTAATGGTCGCGCTGGAGACATTAATGCCGTACATTTCCTCGACGTGCTGATTGATGTCACGGTAGCTCATGCCCATGCTGAACATCGACAGCACTTTGCGGTCGATTTCATCGGTGAGCGTGGTTTGGTTCTTCTTGATAAGCTGAGGTTCAAAAGAGCCATTTCTATCACGAGGCGTATCTAGCTCAAAGCTGCCTGAGGGATGCTTAATCGTTTTAGCCGTCTTACCATTCTTGCGGTTAGGTTGCTCATCATGAGCCGAGTGCTGCTCAAGTTCGGCTTGAAGCGCCGCTTCGGTAAGTTGTTTAATCAAGGGGCCAAGAATACTGTCTTTGCCTGTGAGGTTTTTACCTGCTTGAAGATCTTTAAGGGCTTGTTCAAAGTTAAAAGGTTGAGTCATGTGTCATTCCTGTTTTTGTACAGTTTACTGAAATGACACAGAATTATGAACACTACCAATTAGCCACTTAATTTGGTAAGCGTCGCACTTCTGTGTTGAATTTGGTCTTTTTAAAATAGTGGTTTCAAGGCACATTATCTCAACCAATTTGATTGTTAAGCTTATCTTGGAAGTTGATAAATTCGAACAGCCATTATAAATCTTTTTTGTCTTTTCTGTCTTTTCTGTCTTTTCTGTCTTGCAAGTGATTCCGCGTTTTTAATTTGCAAATGATTAAAAAAAGCTACACCTAATGGGAAAAATGCAACCAACTTAGTACCAATGAGTGAATCAAATCACAACGAGAATAGTAAATCTTATTAATAATCAATATCTAAAACATAAAGTCTTCATAATCTAAATGAACTAATCATGCCCGCCGCATGATACGATCGTTTCAATGCAATGAAGTGCTGATGTTAACTGAGAGTTTTAATAGATTTTCAGACTTATTATTCCTGCTGTTTAACTTTACTTCCCCTTATAATCTGCTACATTTTTTTAACACCATGAAGCCTGAGCTAAAGCAAGACGCAAACAAGGACGTAGCATGAAATTTTCTACAACCAATATTTTTCATTTAACTTTACTATTCTTAACACCGTTGATGTTCGGATGCTCAAGTCAAAGCCGTGTAGAGGAGTTGGTAAATAGTAGCTATTCAGATAGAAATCTCATCACCCTTGAACAATCAGCAATGATAGCAAGGAAATACTTCGTATCACCGTCAAGTGATAAAAATGACAAAAGTGACAAAAGTGAGTGGATTAACCAAATCATTTTGGATAAATTCAATAGTTCGAATAATAATGACAAAAAGCAAATAAGGAACGATTTAATTGATGAACTTTTTATTTTATCAGATTACAATTACAACAATTACAAGATAAATATATCACAAGCAAAGAAGTCGATAGATTTAGGTACAGATATGTACTCCTTACTTTTGACAGGGGCTGCTGCACTTACTACGGGAGGAAATACGCCTAATATTCTCGCAGGAATTGCAACATTTATTACTGGAACTAAGGAAAGTTTTGATAAAACCCTTTTCGCTGAACAAACCATTGACACTCTTATAAATATAATGGATGGTCGTAGAATGGAGCTGAAAGTGAAAATTTCATCAAAAAAGGAACGTAATATAAATGAGTTTTCATTACTAACAGCTATTAGAGAAATCATTGAAATGCATCATCATGGAAACGTATTATCAGCTTTATCATTTATGCAAGAAAAATCTGCAGCTTTTCAACAAGAGCAAACTAAGAAATACTTAGACACGAAATAATTTTACTTAGCACATGAATTAAATAATTGTAAATTTAGCCAGCCATTATAAAACAACTAAAAAATTAACTCAGAATTTAATATGGGTGTCTCGCGACTACTAAAACGTTAGGAGTAAAGCAGTTGAACAGAAAAATAAGGCCTAAAGGCCTTAGGTGAGTAGATTATTGCCTTGGTTCATCGGGAACGCCCATATATGTCCATAATTCTCATCGTTTTATATTATTTATGAAATCTCTGATACTCAGTAGGCGTAAAATAAATCGTTGGCATTACCATTTCGAGACTGTCTGGAGTATTTTTATATTTTAATGTCAATTCAAAATCATCACTACAAATTATTGGTGAATTCAAATTTAAGTAGAAATTATAATAATTTAGCCCTTGTGATTTTACAAGTTGCGGTATTTTGTTGTTTTCCCATAGCGTCACCAAAGTATCGCCTACAGAATCATTACCAATCACTTCAATTGCATCAGAGGCATTTAAAGGAATAAATTCGCCATTCCTCCACACATCAACCTTATCAACACTAACAATACTACCTTTATTAATAATAAGAATTTTTTCTCTATTTATAAAAATATCTTCCTTCGACCAAATCCAAACGACAATACTTCTGTAACCATTATCACAACTAGAATTTGATAAATTATCTTTTTGGGCCATAGGCGTGTCAAATTTTAAATATATATTATCCCCTACATTTAAAACAGGCTTATACTCATGGCCTGACTTTATATATCCATATTGTTTTTTATTATGTGGTGTTAATCCATATGTACTCGTCACCCAATTACTATGGAAGCTCGTACACCCAGTAAGCATTAAAAAAATAAACAATAATCTTTTCATCGCTACCCCCCAAAACTATTTAAATTCTGACAATAATCACCACCTAAACCAACATAATTGATGTACAAAACAGGGACAATCGTACCACCTAGTACTAAAGAGTTTTGTATCCTAGCTTAAAATCTGGCCAGTCATTATAAAACAATAACATAAAGCACTTTCGAGATGCGCTCAAGCAAGATTGTGAGATTTCACAACTTGAAGGATAATACGAGGTGAGGTTGAGGGCGGATTACCGTGGTAGCTGGTTAGTAAGTGGACTGATTCCTCATTGAGGGTTTTAGGCTCAACTTAATTGCCTAATATATGCCCACCTTTACTATACATTGACCTCTTAAAAGACTAAGATTTTTATCTTTTTTTAGCCTGACGACAAGTGACTTATAATGATATTGAACATACTCATTCTGTTAAGTTTTTCCATCTGTATAATCGCTTTAGCTGTCACCTGCATTCTAGGGATTTGTTTAGGAATAATATTAAAGAAACAGGATACTCGCGCTTACAATAAAATGTATCTGTTTTTTACTCCATACTCTTTATTACAACTTTCCGGCTATGCCAAGGACAAAAAAAACCAGCGACTGTTAAAACAAAGGTGGCTACTAAGTACATTAAAATACTCAATACCTAGCGTATTAATCTCATTCATCCTAACTTGCATCTTGGCTTTGTATAACACTCACTAACCTTAGTTGCACTTACTGAGAACGCCAGAGTTTAACAGTAGCTAAAAATCTAGGGAATCCCCAGATAATCCTGTTGTAATTCAAGATAGCAGACACACATGGTGCTATCAGTTCTAATCAATTTCGCCACTCTCACACAATATGGCTACTAAAACTCACATCTTGTGTGCTGCTGGCAAATTTAAGCATATATTACACGAATCACTCAAAAAACAATGCCCTTACTCTTATAATATAAGCATCAAACATCGCGCGGTATTATCTGTTGTCTGACTGGGAAAAGAAGTACGACGAAGGCCGTAATTCGCACCCCATTCCGTTAAAAAAGTTGTCGATAATTTACTGGGCATTAAACGAATATATCTAACTGGTTCATACCGCTGGCAGACCGAAATTATGAGGGGATCCGCCAGCGCCCCTCTAATAAGTGAACCATGCGCTGGCGGGCGATTTGCTCAGAAAATGGCATGAAAGCCTTGGAAAATCTTAATTCAGAGACTTGTTAGTGTTTTCAGCAGGTTCAAAACCGTAACGCCATTCATTGAAAAGATCATCTGAGCTTTTAATACCAAGAATATCCATTATCCTCTCCATGTATCGTAATGCTCTATCAGCATCCTCAGAGTCAAAACTGCCAAATTGACCGATTGTTAACTTGAACTGGCTGAGCACAAAATCCTTGGTTGGATTTTCTACGATCCCAAGTAATATTCGAGAAGTAAGGTCATTTACTATTACTTCAGCGCTTATCCTTGTCGCATCGTCGGGCGCACCTGGGTACATGATGACGGGGTCTTCAATAAACTTCTTTTCAGCAAGTAAGACTTCTAGTTTAGTTACTACTTGATCATTCATTTTCAGTACCTGTTCCTCACCAAAGGAGCAAGAAGTGAGAAGGTACATTAGCACCACAAACCATAAATATCTAAGATGCATCTTCCAGCCAACTCCTGAAAACTAACGCCCCACTCTAGGGAATCCCCTGATAATTGCTTTTATTTTCAATTTAGTAGACACGCATGGTGCTATCTGATCTAATCAATTTCGCCAAAAACCTACTAGATCTAACACCATGCGTGATATCCATATCTTACACGATTTAATCAAAAAACAATGCCCTCAAATACACCAAAAACGACTTAATTCTCTGATGGTTGCCACTGAGTCACTCCTCGATGGTAATCAACTATCACTTACTCAGCTTGGTCGTAATATTACGGGCTCCGTGGCAGCTAAACACAACATTAAACGTATTGACCGACTCTTAGGTAATTATCACTTAGCTCAAGATAAAATAACAATATATCAGTGGCATGCTCGCTATCTTTGTGGCGCAAACCCTATGCCTATTATTCTCGTCGATTGGTCTGATGTCCGTGAACAGCTTCGAATAATGACGCTACGCGCATCCATCAGCGTTCAAGGTCGCTCTGTGACTCTGTATGAACGGACTTTCTTGTTTGAGGACTACAACGCACCTCGCAGCCATAATGCTTTTCTCGCTGAACTTGCCAACGTTTTACCTCAAGGTTGTTGTCCTCTGATTGTCACCGATGCAGGCTATCGCAATACCTGGTTTAGGGAAGTTGAGCGCTATGGCTGGTTCTGGCTTGGCAGAGTGCGAGGCGATGTAAGCTTTATGCACCACGGGCAAACCACTTGGCATTCAAATAAATCACTCTACTCAAAAGCAAACTCAACCGCTAAATACATAGGTAATGTTCAGCTTGCACGTAAATCACCGCTAAGCTGCCATTTACATCTATTTAAGGCTAAGTCCAAATTACGTAAAGATAAGCGCTCTTCAAAAACGGGCCGAAACCACACCGCACAAAAGAGTTATCGCTTAGGCAGTAAGGAGCCGTGGCTGCTGGCGACCAACTTACCGCCTGAATACTTCAATCCAGCAAAAGTGGTTGAGCTATATGCTAAACGCATGCAAATTGAAGAAACCTTTCGGGATTTAAAAAGCCCACAATATGGCATGGGATTGAGGCAAAGTCGCAGTCGGTGTCCAAAGCGATATGATGTATTGTTGCTTATCGCTATGCTGGCAGAAATACTGTTGTGGTGTATAGGCATAGCCGCGAGGCATCTTGGCTGGCAGAAGGATTTCCAAGCTAACAGCATCAAATATCGCGCTGTATTATCCGTTGTAAGATTAGGAAAAGAAGTGCGGCGAAGGCCAAAATACACACTAAAAGCATCGATAATTTACTGGGCATTAAACGAATATATCAAACTGGTTCATACCGCTGGCAGACCTAAATTATGAGGGGATCCGCCAGGCTAAAAATAAACGATTACCACAACCCACTACAAATCAGCCCAACGATAAAGGCTAAATCGTTATGATTTATATATCACACAAAAAACGGGTGTGACAGTGTAGAATAGGACAATGCTTGGCATCCGTTAACTTTATTAGGTCTGGTATGAAATTCAATAAAAAAGCAGTAGGCATACTTTTATTCATTTTTTTAATCATTGCCGCATTAACGTTCCTCTTATCGAAAGCTTATAGCCTGTACAGTATTCATACTGTTGCAAATGAATATGAGCCTAATAAGCAATTCTCTCGCTTAATACCTAGAGAAATTCAAACTTTAGATGATATCACTGCATTGTCAAAGATAGAGCTTGGCTACTTTTCAGCCAAGTCATCGATTAATTTGTCACCATCAGTCTCCCCTTCCTCAAAAAAATTTAAAAATTATTATTTTTCTGCTGAAACAAAAGAAGGTACATTTAAGGGCTTATCCATAAAAGATAAGACCTCTGAAGTAAGTCTTGTGAGCAAGTCACTTCAATCTCAAGATCAAATTAAGCTAGAAGAGTTATTTGAGAAAGGTAATTTAGACTCTGACTTCGATTTAGTTAAGCTTTGTTTAAATACGTCTCCTGACACGTTGACCTTGCTTTCATCCTCTCATGACTTCCAATTAGCCATGTCAGCAATTATTTTTCGTTCTATTTTTATAATATATGACGGTGGCATTTTTGAATTTGAACTGCCAAGTGGATTAAAAGGAATTCAGTTTGGTGACCCAAAAGAAAGCCACACCGTGGCCATATTTCTTTATGATAATAGAAAAGCGTTATTTGAGATTAATTTCGCTCAATTTTCTCAACAGGAAATAGATTTTTTTCTAAATACAATAGATGTTAATGAGCCAGAACTCGGAGAATAAATCATTTGAGCCATCGGTCGATAGCCTCGATTATCATGCCTACTGCTGCGAATTTTATAACGTCTGACAAACTTCTTTGTTGTCTATCATATGATAGTAAAACGGACTTATTGCATCACTACCTTGAGGTAAGATGCCAATGACATAATGGCCATCAGTTTGGTCTCCAACGAAATTATAATAAAAAATCTGTGCCGCACGCCAATTGCGTTGATTTTTTGCCTCGCATATTGAGAAAGCTTCCCCTGCCTGTATGGCTTGCTCAATTGCAGTTTTTTTATCAGTAAAAAATCGTGCCATCGATTGGGTTATACCCTGAAAATGGTTAGGCCCCGTAAAAGGTGTTAAACCCTCAAAAAAAATCAGGCCAGCCATTATAAAACAATAACATAATGCATTTTCGACATGTGCTCAAGCGAGATTGTGAGGGTTTGTTGCTAGAAAGCCGATATCGCTGGAGTTTATGGAAGCAGATTGGCTAATTCGACGGATTTCCTTCAAAAAAGTGATTGTTAGCCACAATAGCCCAACGCATTAAAGAGTTAAGCTGATTTAGAAAAATTGTTATTACAACGAATTTGAGATTTGCCCGCTTTTAAGTGCTGGCGGGATTTAACAATGCGTGCCGCCGTTAACTCCACCAAATCCATCTTGAAAGCTAGAGTCAAAACAAAGAATTAGCCGAAGTCTGCTGTAAAAAAGTACTACCAAAAACCAGAAAAAACCTATAGCATCTTACGTTAGCTCTAGAGTTACCGATACATCTTGGACATGGAATAGGCCCAGCTCAACAAGCGATTTATTCGCCGCAAACAGCGCAACGTATAAGGACTAAAATGTTATGTACAAAAGGAAATTATGTACCCTAATATAAAAATCACCCAAAAATTAGGTATCTTTGAGAGTAATCGATTAGAAATTATTGGTAACACAGAGATAGAAATAACCTACAAAGGATTTTTCAAGTCACAAACAGGGAGAATCCCTCTAGGTGTTATCAACCCTAATCCTGTCAACTACAAAAAAGTAAATGTTAAAGCTCTTTTCTTGAGTATTTTGTGTTTCCTTGTTGTAGTGGCCTGTGTCTTTGGCTATTTACAAGGATTGGCTAAGGATGCAGGAGTGTTTATTGTTCTAGGTGCCGTCTTTGGGGTATTTGCATTGTTAGTTCTAAATTCTTGTTTGAAAAGCTCCGTACAGGCTTTAATTTTTCATAACATTGAAAATGGTGCCAACTTGTTTGCCCTTTTCCCCAACAAAAATCCGAACTCAGAAGTCGATACTTTTACGAATGCATTAGCAGAGCGAATTAAGTCAATTCGTTACCCAGAAAACTTATCATTGGTCCAAAAGTGGGAAGTTTATCATAAACATTTAAATTACTTATTCAGTGAGAATGTAATAACAGACCAAGAGCTAAACACAATATTATCTCGTATTAAATCAGAAAATAAAAAGGCTGAAATTATCAAATTAGTGTGATTTGTAGCTAATAAGAGACGACTTTGTGTTTGATGACTAAATCGTCTTTTGCCAAAATAGTGCTTTGCCCATTTGTGGATCTAATTCATAACCCGCAAAACCGAATTTAATATACGATTTACGCGCCACTTCATTGCCTTCTAGCACTTCTAAGGTGATTTTACAGCAGCCCTTCTCTATAGCCAGCGCTTCCACTTTAGCTAACATCAACTGGCTAATCCCAAGTCCTCTAAAACGTTGACTAACAACAATATCGTGTATATTGATCAGTGGTTTACATTGGAATGTTGAGAAGTTTTCAAAGCAATTAATCAATCCCGCAGGCTTTCCATCTACGTAGCAAATGATACTAAAGGCGTGTGGGATTTTAGATAATGCAATGGCCAAATTGTCTTTTACGAAATCAGCTAAAGGCTCACCACCACCCATAGGATCTAGGGCATACTGTTCCAACAAATACCCGAGATCGACCGCCTGTTTTTCATTCAAATAATCTGCAATAACGACTTCAACGTTCATATTTCCCCCAACGAATAAGGCCATAAATTAGCTCACACAATCGGGCTAGAAATCGAGCCCAGTCGATATAAAACAATAACATAATGCATTTTCGACATGTGCTCAAGCGAGATTGTGAGGGTTTGTTGCTAGAAAGCCGATATCGCTGGAGTTTATGGAAGCTGATTGGCTAATTCGACAGTTTTCTTTAAAAAACAGTGATTTTTAGCCACAATAGCCCAACTCATTAAAGAATTAAGCTGATTTAGAAACATTGTTATTACAAGGAATTTTAGATTAGCCAGCTTTTAAGTGCTGGCAGCAACTGGAGAAGTGTCGCCGTCGTTTTTCTAGATGCTCACAATAGCTGCTGAGTTCCCCCTGTGTCAGGATAGTTGTCACCCCTTAAAAATCACTATTGTATAAAGACAGGGGGCGGTAACAGAGAACGATATGGCTCGGTATTCACAAGAACGTAAGGACTCGATCCTTAAAAAGTTATTACCCCCGCACAATTTAACCGTTGCAGAGGTTGCACGAGAAGAAGGCATGGCAGTGCAAACCTTGTATCATTGGCGAGATAATGCCAGAAAAGAAGGTCGTCCAGTGCCAGGTAAAACATTAACAACCGATGATTGGTCAGCAGAAGCCAAGCTTGCCGTCATTATCGAAACTGCACCGATGTCAGAAGCTGAAGTGAGTCAATACTGCCGAGAAAAAGGCTTGTTTCGCGAACAAGTTCAGCAGTGGAAACTCGATTGTTTGGCTGGTTTTCAAACCAGTGAAGTGCAAGCTAAAACGATTAAACAACAGGCTAAAGCCGACAAAGCAGAAATCAAATCCCTGAAGCATGAATTACGCTACAAGGAGAAGGCGCTAGCTGAAGCTGCTGCTTTACTGGTGCTCAGAAAAAAGCTCAATGCGCTCTGGGAGGGCGACAACGAGGAGAGTTAACGTCCTTACCTGAGCGCACAAAATTAATGATATTAATACAAGAAGCTTATGCCAATGGTGCGCGCCTTTACAAGGCTTGTATTGAAGCTGAGCTCAGTAAGCGTACCTATCGACGTTGGTATCGAGCGGGTGTGGTGCAGGCTGATTTAAGGCCAACAGCGTTTCGGCCAGAGCCCGCCAACAAGCTAAAAGAGCATGAACGAGAGCAGATATTAGCGGTATGCAATGAGCCTGAATATGCCAGCTTACCTCCCTCACAAATAGTGCCAACACTATTGGATAAGGGGATTTATATTGCATCAGAGGCCAGTTTCTACAGGGTATTAGATGCCAATGACCAGCTTAACCATAGAGGTCGCAGCCAAGTTGCAGTTAACCGCAGTAAGCCACTTAGTTACACGGCCGATGGCCCAAACCAAGTGTGGTCCTGGGACATCACGTATCTGGCCTCAGTAGTTAAAGGTCAGTTTTACTACCTGTACATGTTTGAGGATATTTACAGCCGAAAAATCGTCGGTTATGAAGTCCATGAACAAGAATGTGGCGAGCGTGCCGCTGAGCTAATCCAACGCAGCATGCTACGGGAACAATGCTTTAAAAAGCCACTGGTGTTGCACTCTGACAATGGTGCGCCAATGAAGTCTCTGACGATGAAGGCCAAGCTTGAAGAGCTGAGTGTTACCGCTTCACTGAGCCGGCCTAGAGTGAGTAACGACAACCCCTATTCAGAGTCATTATTTAAGACCTTAAAATACCGTCCGCAATGGCCAAAATCAGGTTTTAGCAGTTTAGCCGCAGCAAGGGAATGGGTTGAGAAGTTTGTGAAGTGGTACAACGATGAGCATAAACATAGCAAGCTTAACTTTGTCTCACCAGGGCAACGTCATGCGTTGCAAGATAGCGCTATCTTAGACAAGCGAAAGAAAGTTCTCGAAGCGGCTAAGGCAAGAAACCCCAAGCGTTGGTCCAAGGACGTTAGAAATTGTGAGGCGGTTGGCCCAGTAATGCTAAACCCAGATAAGGCACCCGCAGACGATGTAATAAATGCAGCTTAATATTTAAGCAAAGAGTGACAACTACCTTGAAAAACACCGAGTTCTTGAAGTCTGCCCACTGGACCGTGAATAGCTTGCCAAATTCAGCGGTTAGCTTGAGCCAAGTTCGTGGCTGACACTGTTAATTTTTATAGTGTAATGATTGAAAAGCAGTTACACAAAATTATTTACAGGCTCTACTTTTAAAGCCCAGGTATAAGCCTTCCATACCTGAGCTATGCTGGTGATTAATTGAGCTCGTGTATAGTTTTGTTAACAACGAATTTGCAAGCTCATAATGGTTCACAGATTAAACCTATTTTTGACCCACGATAATAACGCTATCAGTATACGAGTATCCATATCCATAGCCTCCAGTGCCTTCAGTCGCCATAGGTCCGCCGCCGAGGAGTCCTATTGGAGAACTTGAAATACTTCCACAATCATAAGCATATTTTCCCGAGGTAACAGTCACAATTTCTTTAAGCGCATAGCCGTCTTTATCAAGTACAGCTAATGCAATTTCGATATCGCGAGATAATCGCTCACTATCGACTTCATTTTCTGAAAATTTTGGCATGTATTCATTTTTACTAGTACTTACATTTTTTTTTGCCCAAGGGTCATCAAAATCTCTATGTTCAGTTTTTTGAACTAATTCTTTAAAGTACGCTTTAACATAAATAACTTTACTTTCCATTGATGTATCCTATGAGTCCATTTTCTTCCAATTTAGCACCACACTCACAGATTGCACCCAATACCCTCGAAGTTGCCGAAATATTCGCATAAAAATCCCGTGAAGCCATCAGGGATGATGGTTAAGGCTCGTAGGGCACAGGGTGAATGAAAATCTATGATTTTTAGTTTATGAGCGAGAGATAGGGATAATCGAACTGGAATGCTTTACATGGATGTAAAGCGCGCTGTCGAGCCGTTAGGTATTTTCTTCGTCTGATGAGGCTTCTCATAATCAAGAGTCACTTCGCCGGCGGCACAGGGGACTCTCGCAATAGATAAGTAAGAGGGGAGGATTTGCTGTTGAATCTTCCCTCTTGGCCAGTGCAGAGTGGAACCCTGCGATCTCTATTCAAACGAAGTTTGGACATTTTTGAGTTTGCGCCAGCGAGAAAGCTTGCGATGATGTTCACTCTACGACACGCGGGCTTTTGATTTAAACCAGAGTCGTCCCTGTAGCTCGCTTCTACTTTCCACCGTTAGCTAGTACGAACAATTAGATTATGAATAATCTTGGGTAACCTATAGAAACACAGCTCAGGCTTGTCATGGTGTTCACTCGTCGACACACGTAAATACGTCCGTGTAGCTCGCTTCGACGTCCTGTCTCAGACGGTCGTCTCGCAAATCACCATGGCTCACCTATTAGGCTTTTGTGTAACCTCTTGACTAAAAAACATCAACTCAAAATTTAACGATGGGAGTCTTGATTAAATTTCATCGACCATTTTCACCAAAAAAACATCTTAAGGTTTGATACAGATAATAACCTGTCAACGATTTTGTTTTAGTGACTCTTCAAACCCAAAGTCCTCACCAAGCGGCGAGCCCATCATCTGTTCTGTATTAAATGCCTCGTGTTTCCGATAATAAATGCCTCATTAATAGCATCGGCAAGCACATTGGTTCTATTAGGACAGAGCCTGTTCTTATGACCAACAAGCTCAGACTCCATCATATTCTCCATATCTCCATAAACGTTCCAAACAATAAGGCCCGCCAAGTCTTCATCTACGACATAATAGGCTTTCTCTTTGATTGAACGCACATTGTCATAACTAAGAAAATAATTGTCTTTGGTCAGATACGGAACCTTTGCATTTGCATCCCAGTGAGAGTTCCAACCATTGATTGTGCCGCCCCCGGTTTTTTGTTGAATAGCACTATAGAACGGCGTAGCGTCCCAGTATCCCCAGTTATCAAAATCACCGCAACTCATTATTGGTCCATCTGGTTGAAAATACTCTTCACCCGGCTGCGGAATTGTTTTAACTTTGTCGGCCGTAGGACCATTGAGCACGGCGGGATCCTTTGTGATAACGCCGCGACCATAAAACGCCACACCCAAATTGATTTTGTTTCGTTCCACACCCTGCTCTATCAGAAACTGGGTCGTGCTATCGAGAGATAATGACCTTTCTGCACCTGGATAATTGTATAGCGGTGAGTTATGCCCAGCTTTATCAGACCAGCCACCGTTAATATCGTAGGTCATGATATTAAAGTAATCCATACTCGCCTGTAGTCTTTCCCAATTATATCCCGCCAGATTGGTGGGGTCCGCAGACATAGCGGCGGTAATGAGTACCTTGCCATTCTCGTTGCCAGTACCAATTTCCCTGCGCAGCTCTGCCATCAGGGTTGCAAAATTTGCGTAGTCCGCATCAGAATAATTTTCAATATTCATACCCATTTCATTGGGATATTCCCAGTCGATATCGATACCATCAAATCCAAAAGTAGTGATCAGGTTGGCACAATCGTCGATAAAAGTGCTGCGCTTGCGAGCATCTGCAGCCACCTCACAAAAATGCTTGGACATACTCCATCCGCCTATCGAGGCCATAACCTTGACGCCCGCAGCATGCGCCAATTTTATCAAGCCATCAGTGTCTACTTGTTGTGATGTTGCAGTACTTCCATACAAAATAAGCGTGTCATAGCTATTATAGTATGGTGTTGTGAGCAGAGGGCTGGATTCTTGTAGCTGACCTTGAAGAAAAATATTTTTATTACGCCCATCAGCACTATGCAAAGAGCCGTCTTTCGCCAAACCAAAGAACGCGAAATTAAGAATGGTGTATTTACTGAAATCTACATTCAATTGACAATAGCATCCCTGCTCTGGCACCACGAGACTAGCTTGACTTTTCCAACCATCATAATTAGTTATATAACCAATGACTTCTTTGCCATGAGATGGGGATTCGGTTTGAGCATTAATAGACATTGTGACTCTCCTTGATAAATTAAAAAAATCTAGCCAGCTATCGTAAAACAATAACTTAATGCACTTCTAAGATCTGCTCAAGCAAGATTGTGAGATTTCACAACTTGAAGGATAATACGAGGTGAGGTTGAGGGGGATTACCCGTGTAGCTCGCTTCGGCGTCCTATTCTAGAAACAAGAAGTTGACGGTCGTCTCGCAACTCTCGTGGCGGATTGTCATGGCTCACCTTGTGTAATCTCTTGACCAAAAAACATCAACTGAAAATTATTACGGGCGTTTCGATAAATTGTCTATCCTCGCCGTACCACAGGGCTACAGTAGTGTGTCATCGACACTAATCTGGGTTCTGCGAAGGAGTGGCCATATTTAATTGACCACAAGACGCCAACATCGACAACTTCATTGAGTTTAGTCAATGATGCTAAATCTAATAATTAACCCTGGGTGTCCATATTTTTGCCCTACGCCTTTTCCTTATTCATACATTTCTTACATTTATTAGTAAAGAATGATTTAAAATTTGTTGGCTCGCCCCAATACCCTGCCACCAAGTTACACGCCTTACATTTAACCACTGTCATATTCAATATTGAGATAATAAAAAAGAGCAAAATACTCAATGAAGAGAACCATGGATGATGCAATGAATAAATTAAACTGCTCCATAGGAGCAGAATTGCCATTACCCAAAAAATATTATATTTCATACTAAAACCTCATCATGGGTACATTCATCGTTTCGATATTTAAAACACTAGTGCCAAACCCTAAACCAAGATCCTGTAAATCTGGCCAGTCGATATAAAACAATAACATAGTGCTATTCTACTATGCGCTCAAGTAAAATTACACCTTGTGTGCTTTTCCCTAACGCGCCAAAATGTGAAATCTTGTTTTTATGCTTGAGAAAATAATGTCAAAACCAGTTCAGCAGCAGATTGGCAGCATTGCATTAGTGGTGGAAAACTACGATGATGCTATCGCTTTTTATACTCAAAAACTGCAATTTACCTTAGTGGAAGACACTGATTTAGGCGGCGGTAAACGTTGGGTGCTGATTTCACCACCCGCTGATCCGCTGGCGAATTCCAATGGCACTAACTTACTCTTGGCTCAAGCTAGCAATGAGGAGCAAAAACAAGCGATTGGCAATCAGACGGGGGGCCGGGTATTTTTATTCTTACATACCAATGATTTTTGGCGCGATTATCAGTCAATGAAAACTAATGGTGTTCGGTTCAATGAAGAACCGAGAATCGAGGAATATGGCACCGTAGTGGTGTTTGAAGATCTCTATGGCAATAAGTGGGATTTACTGCTACTAACCTCTTAACCCTAACTCCCGCGGAATGAGCGTAAAATGAATGCCGTGAGGACAGTTAGATATGAGGGGGTAAACTCTTTACCTCCTCATTTATTTTCAATGACTTACACTGGATTGATGATATCGATGAAATGATGACTTAAGCCAAATTCACGGCTTAAGTGTTCTCCTAATGCCTGAATACCAAATTGCTCTGTGGCGTGGTGGCCGGCGGCAAAGTAGTGAATACCCTGCTCCATGGCACTGTGATAGGTGCGCTCTGATACCTCACCGCTAATGAAAGCATCCACGCCTAATTTCACTGCTTCATCGATATAATCTTGAGCACCGCCTGTACACCAGGCGAGTGTGCTAATGGGCTTGGTTTTATCACCTATGTGCAAGGCTTCTCGGCCGAGGCTTGTATGAAGATGGGCAGCAAAATCTTCAGGCAGCATAGGTGCCTTTAAATGCCCCTGCCAAAGTAAATCTTGTGACACTTGCGGGCAAACCCGAGGACTAATAATACCTAACACTCGGGCAAGTTCAGCATTGTTGCCCACGCCGTGATGCGCATCTAGCGGCAGGTGATAACCAAACAAGCTGATGTCATTATTAATTAATGCCTTAATCCGCTTATGCTTCATGCCGGTTATCACTTCTGCTTCATTCTTCCAAAAAAATCCGTGATGTACCAAGATAGCATCGGCATTTAGCGCTATGGCTTGTTCTATTAATGGCTGGCAAGCGGTGACACCTGTGACTAGGGTGCGGATATTATCTTTACCTTCTACTTGCAATCCATTAGGGGCGTAGTCTTTAAATTGGCTAACACTTAAAAAGTCATCTAAATAGGCCGCTAACTGGGTCCGTGTTAAGCCGTCACTTGCCGTCATCTTTTGCTCCAAATTTGCAGTATTAAAAGGTGTTCACTAAAAGTGATTATATACAAATAGGCCAATGAATTTATGAATATGTCACAAAAGGCGATTAAAACGTTCGTTTAATGGCCTAAATAGCCTCAAATTGGACTTTTACCCTAGTTTCACTCTAAAATCGTAATTAGCAAATTTTCATCATAAGTTTTAACATAAACATGAGTAGGTTATTAACATGTCAAATTTAACTAAAGAAGAGGTTATCGCCCAACTGCAACTGGCCCTTGAAAAGCAATCTTCCGAAAAGATTGAAATCGTACAGAAAGGCAGCTGGTACAAAATAAACGAAGGCAAATCCTTACGTTTTAGCGATCTCGAGCAGATGTTAGCAGACGTCACTTCAGGCAGAGAAGTCCAAGCTCCTGCGAAGAAAACGACCACAACAAAACCTGCTAAACCCGCAACAACATCAGCGTCTAAGGCTCCAACCAAGCAGCCAGTTGCATCGACTAAGGCAGCAGGATTAACACCTAAGCAAGTATGGCGTGAAAAACTCGCCAACGCCGGTGGCCAAACCTTACCAAGAGGCTTTTAATCCACTTTATCGGTTTGCATCCCAGTATTTAGCTTAGATACTCAATTGCGCTTAATCGCCTAGTCCAATGACTGGGCTTTTTTATGCCCGCATCAGCCTAGCTACAGCCCCCCTCTTTGGCGACTCATTCTCTATTCAAAAAATGCAGTCCGGCACAGACTTAGTCAAATCCTTGAACCATCATTGTTAAAATCAACAAAATACAGCCAGTTAAGTCAATTTATCAATCAATTGACATTCATTGTAGATTGACTAATCTCGTCTACCCACACGCACGTAAAAATAAACATATCTCATAAAAACAACTAAAATATTACATAATATTCAATTTAAACCTCTCTATATAGATGATAACTTCGCTATTTCATCACAAAGATTGACTTTTCATCAAAAAATATATTTGGCAGAAATTAAAAACAATGGCACAGTGGTTTCAAGAAACGGCGTTAGCGCTGAATGAATAAAACTATTGTGTTGTTAGGAGTCGCCCATGTGTTCAATATTTGCCATTTTAGATATACAGTCAGACGCGAAAGGCTTACGCCAAGTTGCCCTAGAGATGTCAAAGCTCATGCGTCATCGTGGTCCTGATTGGTCGGGTATTTACGCCGGTGAAAAGGCTATCCTTGCCCACGAACGTCTGGCGATTGTGGATATCGAGCACGGTGCTCAGCCGCTTTACAGTCAAGATGGCAACCTAGTGCTGGCGGTAAACGGTGAGATCTACAACCATAAGCAGCTAAAAGCTGAGCTTGGTGACAAGTACAGCTATCAGACCCATTCAGATTGCGAAGTGATCTTGGCCTTGTATCAAGAATATGGCTGTGATTTTCTCGATAAGCTCAACGGTATTTTTGCCTTCGTTCTGTATGATAAAACCACAGAAAGCTACTTGATCGGTCGCGACCATATGGGGATCATTCCGCTCTACTCGGGTCACGACAGCACGGGCAACCTGTATATCGCCTCAGAAATGAAAGCCCTTATGCCAGTGTGTAAAACTGTTGCCGAGTTTCAGCCAGGGCAATATTATTTCTCACAAGATGAGCACCCAGTCACTTATTATCACAGAGAATGGCGCGACTTTGCGGCAGTGCAAGATAACCCTGCCAGTGTCGATGAATTACGCAGCGCCTTAGAAGCCGCCGTTAAGCGCCAGCTGATGTCTGATGTCCCTTATGGAGTGTTACTTTCTGGCGGCTTAGACTCATCGGTTATTTCAGCCATCACTCAAACCTATGCTAAGCATCGTATTGAGAATGATGATAAATCTGATGCTTGGTGGCCACAATTACACTCCTTTGCCGTGGGGCTTAAAGGGGCGCCGGATCTCATTGCCGCCAAAAAAGTAGCCGATGCCATAGGCACTATTCATCACGAAATACATTTCACCTTCCAAGAAGGCCTAGATGCCATCAAAGAAGTGATTTATCACTTAGAAACCTATGATGTCACGACTATACGTGCCGCCACCCCTATGTATTTAATGGCGCGAAAAATCAAAGCCATGGGCATCAAAATGGTGCTCTCAGGTGAAGGCGCCGATGAACTCTTTGGCGGCTACTTGTACTTTCATAAGGCGCCCAACGCCCAAGCTTTCCACGAAGAGTTAGTGCGTAAGTTAGATAAATTGCATTTATTCGACTGCCTACGCGCCAACAAGGCCATGGCCGCCTGGGGCTTGGAAGCCCGCGTGCCTTTTCTCGATAAAGAATTTATGGATGTAGCAATGCGCATCAACCCACAAGCTAAAATGTCTAAGGATGGCCGTATGGAGAAACACATTTTACGACAAGCTTTTGAACACAAATTGCCTAAAGAAGTGGTTTGGCGTCAAAAAGAACAGTTCAGTGATGGCGTGGGCTATTCTTGGATTGATGGCTTAAAAGAGCAAGCGGCGGCTAACGTGGATGACTTACAACTGGCTAACGCCAAGTTCCGCTTCCCTTATAACACTCCAGAGACCAAGGAAGCCTATTTCTATCGCTGTTTCTTCGAAGAGTTTTATGCTGTTTCTGGTGCTGCTGAAACGGTTCCAGGTGGTAAATCTGTGGCTTGCTCAACCCCAGAAGCCCTAGCTTGGGATGAGAGCTTACAAGGTATTATTGATCCATCGGGCCGCGCAGTGAGAAACGTACATACCAGCAGCTATCAGTAATTGATAGCCCATTAACCCGTTAGCTCATTGACCCAAGTAGAGATTATTCAAAAGCCATCCTAGGATGGCTTTTTAGTGCCTGAGCGCTGCGACTCGCTCATTTATCGCTGTCATCCAACATAGAGCTAATAAAATAGCCAAGTAATAAAAAAGCCCATGGCTCCTAATTAATGGAGAAATCCATGGGCTTTAACTTCTGATGCCGCACTAAGCCAATACTAATAGTAATCTAGGCTTTGCTTAATGGGCTCAATGCCGCCTGACACAGGTCTGTGATCCGCTGCCAATCTTCAGCCTCTACCGCATCTGTTGGCGCAATCCAGCTGCCGCCAATACAATCCACATTGGGCAATGCCAAGTAACGCAGATATGAGTCTGGCGTAATCCCCCCGGTTGGGCAAAAACGGATATTAGCTAATGGGCCAGAAAAGGCTTTTAGGGCATCCACACCGCCTGACGCTTCGGCTGGGAAGAATTTAAAGTGGGTGTAACCCAGCTCCATGCCTGCCATCACTTCAGAAATGCTGGCAACCCCTGGAATAAGCGGCACTGTGCCTTTCATGGCCGCCTTTAATAGATCAGGAGTGGCGCCTGGCGTGATAATAAACTGAGAGCCCGCATCAATGGCTTGTTGAAGCTGAGTTTCGTTTAATACTGTGCCTGCGCCCACTAAGGCTTCGGGCACTTCTTTGGCGATAAGCGCTATGGCTTCTAAGGCGCAAGGCGTGCGCAGTGTCACTTCCAATACCTTAATACCGCCTGCCACTAAAGCTCTGGCCAAGGGGACAGCGTGCTCTATCTTATTGATGACCATCACAGGAACAATAGGACTGCATTTAAATACATCTTTTGGTTGCAAAGACCAGTTATTCTCTAACATGAGTTATTATTCCTTATTAATAGAGTTCATCTATGGCGCTGGTGCTTCTTGCACCGGTTTCAGGGCTACTTAGGCTGCGACGCAGTGCACTAAATAACTCACGGCCCATGCCATAACTGGAGTGGTGTAAATCGACTTTCTCGGCAGTGCGGGCAGCCAACACGGCTTCATCTACCAAGAGGCTCAGCTCACCAGTGAGCGCATTAACCCGAATAAGATCGCCATTTTGCACTTTAGCAATGAGGCCGCCGTCTAAGGCTTCTGGCGTTAAGTGGATAGCCGCAGGCACTTTGCCCGAGGCGCCAGACATACGACCATCAGTCACTAAGGCCACTTTAAAGCCCTTGTCTTGCAAGGTGCCTAAAAACGGCGTGAGCTTGTGCAGCTCAGGCATGCCATTGGCTTTAGGGCCTTGACCTTTGACCACTACGATACAATCTCGGTCCAGTGAACCGGATTGAAATAGCGCATCGATTTCATTTTGATCGTTTATCACTACCGCAGGTGCTTCCACCACACGATTTGCTTCGTTCACTGCAGAGACTTTAATCACGGCGCGGCCCAAGTTGCCTTTCATTAACTTAAGGCCACCATTACTTTGAAATGGCGTCGCAACATGGGTCAAGACTTCTTTATCTAGGCTTTCAGTGGGGCCATCGACCCAACGCAGCTCACCGTCTATCAGTCTTGGCTCTTGGGTGTAACGACGAAGGCCAAAACCTGCCACTGTGCTGACATCTTCATGCAGTAATCCCGCATCCAATAACTCATTAATGAGTAAAGCCATGCCGCCAGCAGCATGGAAATGGTTAATATCTGCATGACCATTGGGGTAAACACGGGCGATGAGTGGCACAGCATCTGATAATTCCGAGAAATCATCCCAGTTGACAATAATGCCAGCAGCGCGAGCCGCAGCCACTATGTGCATGGTTAAGTTGGTCGAGCCGCCCGTCGCTAGTAATGCAACTATGCCATTCACCACAGACTTTTCACTCACCACTTCACCAATAGGCGTGTATTGAGTGCCCATTTCTGTGAGGCGGCACACTTGCTTAGCGGCCATTTTATTGAGTGCATCACGCAGGGGATCGTCAGGATTAACAAAGGATGAACCTGGCAACTGCAGCCCCATGACTTCAAGCATTAACTGGTTTGAGTTTGCCGTACCGTAGAAAGTACAAGTGCCCGCACTGTGGTAAGAGGCAGATTCGGCCTCTAACAGCGCTGCTCTATCGACTTTCCCTTGGGCAAATTGCTGACGAACGCGGGCCTTCTCCTTGTTAGGAATGCCTGATTTCATTGGGCCTGCTGGCACAAACAGCATAGGTAAGTGACCAAAGCTTAGGGCACCAATCAGTAAACCTGGGACGATTTTGTCACAAATACCCAGCAGTAACGCGCCATCGAACATGTTGTGAGACAAGCCCACAGCCGATGACATGGCGATAACTTCACGGCTTAGTAAGCTTAGCTCCATGCCTGGCTGACCTTGAGTCACGCCATCACACATGGCAGGGACACCGGCGGCAACTTGCGCCACACTGCCGACATCCTGACAGGCTTTTTTCAATATTTCTGGATAATGCTCATAAGGCTGATGGGCCGAGAGCATGTCATTAAAGGCCGTGACTATGCCTATGTTAGCCTTAGTCAACTGACGTAATGAGTCCTTATCCGCAGGAGAGCAAGCGGCAAAACCGTGAGCCAAATTGCCACAGCTTAAGGAACTGCGGTGCACACCTTTAAGGCGAGCATCCTGTAGAGCGGCAAGGTAGGCGGCTCTAGGTTTCTGGCTACGGGCAATAATTCTGTCTGTGACAGCTTTTACGACTGAATTCATGTTACTACTCCTTACGCGCTGTAGAACACGTCGACCGGCGTTTTACGCTGGCCAAGAACGGCTCTAATCGGCATTTTGGACACATCATCATGTGCAAGCGCTTGATGATAGACGGATAATTTGGCTTCACCTACTAAGTGCAAGTAGATCTGACGACTGTTTAAAATCGCCGTTTTGGACAAGGTAATACGCTCATGGGGCGCAGTCGTTGGCGTGACTGCGGCGCATAACGCTTGAGTATTAAGCGCGTTGTCTAGCGCCTCACTGCAAGGGAACCAAGAGCAGGTATGGCCATCTGTGCCCATGCCGAGCACCACAACATCAAAGGGGCGCGGAAAATGCGCTAATGCGCTGATGGTCATGTCACAGCCAGCTTCTGCCGTGGTGAACATATTCTTAAGGCCGGAAAACTTGGCGCTGGCCGCTCTATTTTGCAATAAATGGCCGCGCACTAAGCGCTCATTTGAATCTTTTTCATGGCTACCAACCCAGCGTTCATCAGCAAGAGTAATATAAACTTGAGCCCAATCAATGGATTTTTGACTCAATAGATCAAATAATTTCAATGGCGTTGAACCACCAGAAACCACTAAGCTCGCCTTGCCTCTTGAGTCCACCGCATCTTGAAGCTGGCGGGCAATGTTATCTGCAAGCTTGGCTTCGAGTGCACTTGTATTGTCGAACGATTTAAATACTGTGTCTTTAATCATGTTAATTCCTACTCGTCCCACGAACGGCCATCTTTGGTTATCAAGGCAACCGAAGCGACGGGCCCCCATGTTCCTGCGGGATAAGGCTTTGGCTTCTCACCGCTTTGTTCCCAAGATTGAATGATGCCATCGACCCAAGTCCAAGCTTGCTCAACTTCATCACGGCGGACAAATAAGGCCTGATTCCCTAGCATGGCTTCAAGCAGCAAACGCTCGTAGGCATCGGCAATACGCTCATTCTTAAAGGTATCTGAGAAACTTAAATCGAGTTTGGTGGTTTGCAGACGCATTTTTTGCTCCAAACCTGGCACCTTGTTCATCATCTGAATTTCTACCCCTTCATGGGGCTGCAGACGAATGGTGAGTTTGTTTGGCGGTAAATTACGGTAGCTTGAGCGGTACAAGTTGTGCGGTGGATTTTTAAAATACACCACAATTTCTGAGCTCTTAAATGGCATGCGTTTACCGCTGCGCAAATAGAATGGCACCCCAGCCCAACGCCAGTTATCGATATCCACACGTAGCGCCACGAAGGTCTCAGTGTTGGATTTCACATTAGCGCCCTCTTCCTCCAAGTAACCGGGTACCGGTGAGCCTTTTAAGAAACCTGCGCTGTATTGTCCACGGACGGTATTTTCATAGACGTTATCAAGGTTAATGGGCCTGAGTGATTTAAGCACTTTGACTTTTTCGTCGCGGATGCTGTCGGCATCTAAATTCACCGGTGGATCCATGGCGACCAAGGTTAACACTTGCAATAAATGGTTTTGGATCATATCGCGCATTTGACCCGCGGTATCGAAATAGCCCCAACGGCCCTCAATACCCACTTCTTCGGCAACGGTAATTTGCACATGATCTATGGTGCGGTTGTCCCATTTAGAGGCAAACAAGGAGTTGGCAAAACGCAGCGCTATCAAGTTTTGCACTGTCTCTTTACCTAGGTAATGATCGATACGGTAAACTTGATTTTCATTGAAATATTCAGACACTTTATTATTGATAACCCGAGATGACTCGAGATCTGTGCCTATGGGTTTTTCTAGCACCACACGGGTGTCTAAATGGATGAGTTTTTGTTCGTGCAGGCTGCGGCAAATATCACCAAAGATTGACGGTGGGGTGGCAAAATAATTGACCATTACTCGCTGACTTGGGTCGAGCAATTCATGGAAGGCGCCATAACCTTCTGAGTCGGTAAAATCTGTGCCTATATAGTGGCAGCGGCTAACAAAGCGCGCTAGGGTCTGTTCACACAATGGCTCTTTTACAAAAGTAGTTAAGGCTTTAGTGACAAGTTCGACAAACTCATCTTTGCTAAAGGCATCTTTCGCTACACCGATAACCTTAGTGTCTTTGTCCAATAGTTCGGCTTTATCCAGTTGATACAATGAGGGTAACAGCTTACGCCTCGCCAGATCGCCTTTGGTCCCGAACAGCACAAAGTCACAAGCTTTGGCTCCTTTAATTGATTTGCCCATTACAAAAAGCGCTCCTTTTGTTATTTAGCCATGCTCTATTCAGCCTAACGATGAATAAAAACACACTTTTGTTGTAATATAACAACAGAATTAGCTTAATGCATCTATATTTTGCAATTATTGATTTTGCATGGCATATAGGCATTCTCACAGTAAATCTGATATTATTTCGAAGTTAAAAGACTCAGTTACCCACTTTCCTACACAATATGATATTGAAAAGTTACTACAAAACGGTGTCAGAGGTAATAAAACAACTATTTTCACCGTGACATCTGCCTTTATGATAGTAAATTACATTATCTTTTTATAGCGGACGTATGCTTATGAATACCCTTGAAAAGGTTCAAAACAGCCTTAACCAATTTAGTAAGTCAGAACGAAAAGTCGCAGAAGTGATCCTTTCGTCACCGCAAACCGCTATCCATTCAAGCATAGCAACTTTAGCCAAAATGGCTGATGTGAGTGAGCCGACGGTGAACCGTTTCTGTCGCCGTCTAGACACTAAAGGTTTCCCTGATTTTAAACTCCATTTGGCTCAAAGCCTAGCCAATGGCACACCTTATGTGAGCCGTCACGTAGAGGAAGACGACAGCACTGATTCCTACACCACTAAGATTTTCGAATCTTCTATGGCGTCACTGGATACGGCCCGTCAAAGCTTAGACACGGCGGCTATCCACAAGGCAGTAGACATACTGACTCAAGCGAAAACCATCTCCTTCTTCGGCTTGGGTGCCTCGGCCTCTGTCGCCCACGACGCGCAGAATAAATTTTTCCGTTTTAACGTGCCTGTGATTTGTTTCGATGACGTGCTAATGCAGCGCATGAGCTGCATTAATTGCAATGAAGGCGATGTGGTTGTGCTGATTTCTCATACGGGACGGACTAAATCCTTAATTGAAATCGCCCGCATAGCAAGGGAAAATGGCGCGGCTGTGATTGCCATAACTGCCAGAAACTCCCCGCTGTCGCTGGAATGTACCTTACCTGTGACCATGGAAGTACCTGAAGATACCGACATGTACTTGCCGATGGCATCCCGCTTGGCGCAGTTGGTCACCATAGATGTGCTCGCCACCGGATTTACCTTAAGACGCGGCCCAAGATTTAGAGAAAACTTGAAGCGCGTGAAGGAAGTATTAAAAGAATCACGGGTGAATAAAGATTCTATTCTCTAGTTAAATTTTTCTACTAGAATCCTAATGGAGCCAGACTAAAACCTTAGTCTGGCTTTTTTTATTACGGAATTGACTTATCTGTCACAGAAATAACCCCAGATTTTGGCGCTTTTGTTTGTAACTTTACTACATTTATTTTTATTTCTGCTAATATAGCGCCAGAATTTATGCAACAAACGACTGACTTGCCCATCCGCAGAGGCAAGATGAGTTCAAACTTGTTCAACAAAGACCCAAATTTGTAAGCCAATTTTTTCTTATCATTAACGGAGTATCTTATGTTCCGCAGAACTAAAATCGTTACCACCTTAGGTCCTGCTACTGACCGCGACGACAACCTACGTAAAATTATTGCGGCAGGCGCCAACGTTGTGCGTTTAAACTTTTCCCATGGCTCGCCAGAAGATCATTTAAAGCGCGCCACCGATGCACGTCAAATCGCCAAAGAGTTAGGGGTTCACGTTGCCGTTTTAGGTGATTTACAAGGGCCAAAAATCCGCGTCTCTACCTTTAAAGACAACAAGAAAATCCATCTTCATTTAGGTGATGTATTTATTCTTGATGCTGAGCTTGCTAAAGGTGAAGGCGATGAGAAACAAGTGGGCATTGACTATAAGCAGCTACCAGACGATGTCACCATAGGTGACATCTTAATGCTAGATGATGGCCGAGTGCAGTTGCGTGTCGATAGCGTGGAAGGCCGTAAGGTATTTACCACTGTGACTGTCGCAGGTCCCTTATCGAACAATAAAGGCATCAACAAGAAAGGTGGCGGTTTAACAGCGCCCGCGTTAACTGAAAAAGACATGGCCGACATTAAAACTGCTGCCATGATCCAGGTTGATTACCTTGCCGTGTCCTTCCCTCGTACCGGTGCTGATTTAGATTATGCCCGTAAATTAGCGGTTGAAGCGGGCAGCAATGCGCTTATCGTCGCTAAAGTTGAGCGCGCCGAAGCCGTTGAATCCGATGCAGCTATGGATGATGTGATCAATGCGTCAGATGTGGTCATGGTTGCTCGTGGTGACTTAGGGGTTGAAATTGGCGATGCGGCGCTTGTGGCAGTGCAGAAGCGCTTGATTGCTCGTTCACGTCAGCTCAATAAAGTGGTGATCACTGCCACTCAGATGATGGAGTCTATGATCACAAGTCCTATGCCAACCCGCGCCGAAGTCATGGATGTGGCTAATGCGGTGCTGGATGGTACAGATGCTGTGATGCTATCGGCAGAAACCGCAGCTGGTGACTTCCCAGAAGAAACAGTAAAAGCCATGGCCTCTGTCTGTGTTGGCGCTGAATCTCACCCGAGTGTGAAAGTCTCCAAACATAGAATGGATCAAATGTTCAGTTCTGTGGATGAGACCATAGCGCTTGCTACTATGTATGCAGCCAACCATCTAGAAGGTGTCAAAGCCATCATAAGCTTGACTGAGTCTGGCTCTACCCCCAAATTGATGTCACGCATCAGTTCAGCCTTACCGATTTTTGCCTTAAGTCGCCATGAAAAGACATTAGCTAAAATGGCGCTTTATCGCGGCATTCAACCGGTCAGCTTTGATTCGACAGCCTATCCTGCCGATGAAATCGCCCAAAAAGCCCTCGATACCTTAGTGGAGAAAGGCTATTTGCAAAGTGGCGACATGGTATTGATGACCAAGGGCGATACCATGGAAACCATAGGTGGCACCAATACTTGTAAAGTATTGATTGTGGCTTAATTGCTGTGTTCTCTTTGGCTAAATGATGATTTAGCTAAAAGCTCAGTGTTTAATGGCGGGATCCGTAATAAGATCTCACTTAAGCACTGAGCTTTTTATTTTAAGGGTTTCAATCAAACAAGCTTATACCAATCGTATTAACTATCAGTCATGCTACAGGAAAATCAATAAAAAAAATTATCACCCTCCTAAAATCCTCATTCTATCCAGCCAAAAGGCTTATTGTTCCACAGCCGCACAAGTGTTAAATTAATGTTAACTTGATACTTAACCTCATTACTGACCACTACAGTTTTTGATGGCTATAAATCGTTACGTCCTTAGCTGTGTATCGGGAATTACACTGTTGAACTAAGCATCTAAGCTGAGGCTAGTAACTCGTGTGTAAGCCTCATTGATTCAGTTAGACTCAAAAATGCATGATCGAACACTATGCTGATAAAGGGATTTCTATGAAAAAACATCCAAATAGACGATATTATTTATTCCAATACCGCTCTATATTCCAGAGCAAATATAAAAAGTCAACTCCTTTATATCCACCATATCACGGTATTTTTGACATGGTATAGACCAAGCCTAACCAGTGATTTATGCCCAGCTTACTGCGTAGTGCATAAACACTAAAGCGCTAGGTTTTATCATAGGTTTACTTACATTTTCATCTGGCGAAGAGGTTGTCCTGTGGCACAGCATGATCTTTGAATTTTAAGCACTCATGATGCTGGCATTTATTCCTCAAACACATAAGGAACATATATATGAATGATAAGATCGATTTCACCAGTATCTATGCTACACCGGCTCAAATACAAGATTTTCCCGATAATAAATCCTTACAAGAGCAAATGGACAACCTATGGGATCAAGGCTTAGATGCCGCTAATCAAGCTTCTACCGTCAGCAACCCATGGACGGCAACCAATCAGGCTCCCTGCAATTGGTATGTAAACCGTAAAGACGTCTCCTTCCCGCTTAGCACTCACATCGTGGAACCAGTATTCTGGACCGCTTTTCCAAATCGGTTAAAATTGTATTTTTCTCAAACAGAAAAAAGCCCTTATGCCTTTACCAATGAGCAAGTATTACATCTCGCGGATTTTGGTGATATAGATTACAACGGCGACATACCCAAAGATCCAAGCAATGACGGCTTACCCTTTAAGATCCCGAGTCAGACCTGCCCTCAGATGTCTTGGGAACAGGCATCATCTGACTGGAAAGGCTATGATCCTTATGGGCCAAGAGGCTGGTTAGATGAATACTGTGAATGGGCTGTCACTCGCAATCCACAAGGTCAAATTATCGCCATTAATTTTACCTGCGAAAACCCAGAGTACTGGTACACTTTGTGGAAAGTAGACCCACAGAGAGTCGCTGAACTTTATAACGAACTGTTAAGTACAGACACCACTATTACCGTGGAAGATCTACAGCTGAAAGATTCAAAAGAAAACATCGTTATCGATCCATTCACAAATGCCCCGGCTTACAATCCGCTAAACAAATGGAACAAAGGTACGATTGCAACCAATATTGGGGGGGGCGCAGTTCATTTAACCAGTCCGCCTAACACTATTGGTGCTGAGATCTTGCTTGCCGCTCAGGCCACTCTGTTACGAGAGCTAGCACCAGATAACTACAATATGCAGAGCTTAGTATGCGCGGGTGCCTTTGGCCGTCCTTACCGTAATAGTGATCCACACATCGGCTTACAAGTTAACCAAGTAATAAAAAATGTTGGTGTAAAAATCATGCTAACTAATCCACTTGGACTATATCTACAAGCCCCAGATTTTAGTAACTACACCTTCCCAGAAGGGACCTGTGTCAACGACTGGTTTAGCGTCGTTCGCGGTCGTCGGGCTAACACTGATGGCGAGAGTTACGATCAAATTTTACATATGAAGTTTCATGCACCCACCGGCTATACACTAGAGGATGTGACCATTGGCGCACTTGTAGAGGGAAGTGCAAATGGGCCGAGTCAAACTCCACAACCCATTCAATATGCAGGCCAAATTGCTGACACCTTTAAAGTTGCCATTGCAGCCACAGCAGTACCGCAACCAGAGGGTACACCAGTACAAATACCTCTTCCCCCTGTTGGTAATAAAAATGGTGAGAGTGATGGCTATCCCAGCATGATTATTGGCAATCAGGTGTTCGAAGCAATGACGGCAGTAAACCCCAACCCACCTTTTGTTGCATTGCCTGTATACCTGAATCCAAGCCAAACCTATCAAGATATTTTAATGCAGGTGAGTTACGTCAGTGATAGTGACAACGTCAATCAAGCCACCATTGAAATCTATAACAGTGACAGTACAGCTATAGACCCGAATATCACGATAACGCTGAAAAAAGTGACGAACTCCGACGGTACACCGGTCGGTGGTGGATCTGGCAGCAATGGAGGTCTATATAACTTTTTTGTAACCATCGCCGTTGCAGCAGGCACGACGCCAGGCTTACGAGGCATATTAATTAAAAACCAAGCAGCGACTGAAGCACCTACGCCCTTACCTGGCCTCATCTATATCAATGCATAGGAGAAAAGTAAAATGAATAAAAAATACCTATATCGGCGTGCAACCGTATTCAGTTTACTACTGATTGCTTTAGCTTATCTTATGGCTGACATCTCTGTACATGCAGCAACAGCCAAAGTGGCAACCACTGCACCAACGTTTGACTGTTTAAATGCTCCGTCTGTCAGTAGCTTCGTACCTGGAGATACCATGATTACCTCGCAAAATGGGGTTAACTGTTTTGCATGGCAGGTATTTATGGGACTTAACTGGCCAGCCCAGGCCAACACACCTGGACAACCGGATACATCTGCTATGGCCTCACAATTCGGAAATCCTGGCAATGCCAGAGATCAAGCTCTGGGAGTATGGGAGACCTACGCCAATGCTGATTCTGTTTTTTTACCGAATGCCGCCATTCCAGGCCCTTTTGGCACACATGCTACCCCTTGGGGAAATGGCCCGATACCTGCCAGCTGCGCGAATGACGGGCAAGTCTATCGCGTCATGACATCCAGCCGTAAAGCCAGTATTGCGGCAAAAAATGGTGAAAGTTTTAACTTGAGCCCAGAAACAGCACAAGCATTCCCGAGCAATAACCCCAATTGGCTGGCAGATAAGCAGGGACAACTGGTTTATTACGAAATACTATTTAGCCAAGATCAATACAATTTTATTGTGGGCAATACTTTGTACGATGCCAATGGACAGGCAGATATGATTAAGGCACATAACAATATCGCCATGCCGCTCGGTTATGGAGCTAAACCGGGTGATAAAACACAATTGGGTGGTTTAGAACTTAAAGCCGCTTGGTTGGAAGTTAATGAACCCGAACAAGGAAACTGGAAAACTGATTTTAAATTGAGCAGTGCATCGATTTATGATGAATCAACCAATACCTGCAGTACAAAGACATTGGCACTGGTCGGTTTGCATATTATTCACAAAACAGCTTCTCAACCCCAATGGGTGTGGGCGACGTTTGAGCATAAGCTGAATGCACCAGACACTGCGGATATAGACTCTCTGAATAATCCAGATACCTACACCTTTTATTCTAAAAGCTGTAGCACAAACGCTGTCCCTGCAACCTGTAGCGCTAAAACGGTGAACGGCGTTGCAACAACCAAGACCAGCTGTGAAGTCAATACCTCACCAGCTTACTTTCTAGATAAAGCCAAGGGATGTGATCCGTATCCTATACAAGTGTCACGTGATTTTAAGATTAAAGACACTACGGATAATAAAATTGCATCGATTAACACTTCAGCCCATGAGCTCATCAAACAAGCCAACAGCAACTCGGTATTTGCCAACTACATACTGGTTAACACACTTTGGTCATCTGCCGCGATCAATGACAACTCACCTCCGGGTAAGCCACCACTCACCCCCTTATCTATTAGCGGGGAAACACCAACCATTAGTGAAGTTCCTGTTGCCAATACCACTCTGGAAACTTATGCTCAAGGATTTAATTGCCTCTCATGCCATGCCCACGCCAGCGTTGCAAGTGAAGCCAAGCCACAGCTAAATGACAAGTCTTACGCAACAGATTATTCCTTTATTTTTGGTCTAGCACAGTCTTCCAGCTGCTATTGGATGCAAAACAGTAAGGGCTATCCTTGGGTACAAGCACCACAAGGAGCGCTGACTAAGCAGCAATGCTACAGCTTAAATAGTTGTGGAGAAGGCGGTAATATGTCAGGCGGTGGTTGTTACAAATGGGCTTCCGGCCCGAACCAACAAGCACAACCCTGGAATATCAATTAATACACAGTAGACACCGACGGGAATAGATTACCCTTTGGCATAAAAAAGATTAGTGGATCCCTGCCTCTCGCTTTTTAGCGCGTCCACCCAAGGTGATAATTCCACGTTTGGAATAAGAACGCAGGGTTCCACACACCAACTCACTGACAAAGAGAGCTCACGAATTCACCCGTAAGTCAGTCATGATTTCGAGAAGGCTTATGTGACGAAAACAATACCTCCGCCTTATGGAAAATAAATGGCACCTTAAAAATTCTGCCTAAGCGCTATCATTTAACGGTTAAATAACCCAAACACCACAAGCGGGTAAACAGGCTCCTGATAGTGATTGTGGGACCATACTGGGAGTTATGTTACTGCGACTGGATTAATTAATTACCCTGATGTTTATATTAGTGTTTACGCTAGGGTTTATCTGAGCTTTTACATCAACGTGAGCGAAAAGCTGCTTAACCAAACCAGTTGAATGCCATAGGATATCCTTTGATACCAACCTGTGTTGCCCTTGTTTTTAACCGCCTTCGCCATAGCCCACAAATAATATATTGCCCCTAATACGCTCAAGATTGACCCCAGTCGAAACCCTAAGGAAATCACCTCTGTTGTCGGGCTAAGCGCCACTAAAATAGGAGCAATAAGCAAGGCCAGCAGCATGATAAAGCCCGCCCATGAATGGATAATACACTCTCGGCTCGGCGTCTTAATGTACGGGTCGCTGTCCATCGGGTAATAACCTGCCACCCAAGTGCCCAGGCCATGTAACATGATAAGATAACCTGAGAGCGTCAGTAACACAGATACCTCATCGAGCCCTGCGACATAGCCGCCAAAGAGGCAGAACAATAACCCTAACGGGTAGTTGTTGATAAGGGGAGAGAGTTTTTCGGTTGGGCTACCACTCGCCCCCAACTCACTGCAAAACTGCGTTTTATGACTATAACCTGGATAATATCGCCCAGCCACAGCGACGCCAACAACCAGCCACACAGTGGCAATGACGCCAGTAACACTCCATAGACTTGCTAACACATAACCTCCTGTAATCTTGCACTGATACTTTACTGGATCCGCTGAAAAGCCTTCATCAAATTCTGATGCACTTCCCCCTGTTAAAGTGAAACAAGATTACACCTCAATACATTGAACATAAAGCACTATAGTTATACTTACTCCACAGAATCACACTTAAATAAGGACTTGAATAAGTACTGGAATCTTGAATTTGAGCAGTCAGATAGGTGACTTCAGCCATTAGGCCTGTATCCCGAGTAATTGTTAACAGATTTATTGAGACCAATTAACTAATGAGAACAGTCTTGCCATAACATTTACTCATCGACACGCCGACTTCTTGTTAAATCAACAGCCATACTTGGGGGCTCGAACATCCAGCCTAATGTAAAGTGATTCACAAACGCCGCGATTGCATAGTCAATGATGTTCCTAACATCAAGCTGACACTCCTCACTTCCATGTGAGTCAGATGCCAAAGAGCGGGCATAGGACGAACGGTGGTCTGGCAAAGCACCCAATCTCGTCTCGTTAACTTAGATGTTGACTGTGAGTTTTTATACCCTTAACTATGGAGTAGCTTGTCAACAATCAGAGTTGTTAATTCTGGGCGAAAAATCAACCACCCATGGCACCGTAAATTCATAATGGAAATTAAGTTAAGCCTCTAATTTTTTAATAGAAAGTTCTGCTCCAGAATGATGGGTAAAGCCATTTTATTAGGAACGCCTTTTTTGCTTGTAAAATATAAAGGGAATTACCGCTTTACTTCAAGCACTTAGCAGTTGTAGCATGAGGCTTATCAATCACTTACACAGTGAACTTTATCAGGAACACCGTGTACTAAGACGTTATACGCAGGGATGTAATGAGTCGTTCATCGATAAAATGGGTTCTATTGGCTTCATACATGGCATTGGCATTTGGGTTCGGGATGTCTTTTGAGTGCGTTACTGATAGCGCCCGACCGCTTGTAATATCGTTAAGTGTTACGTTGCTTGTCTATATAAATATTTGCTTCTTCCTTAAGCTACCAATTAGCCTACTTCATTTACCTGAAGCAAAATATGTTTCGAATTTTTCATTACGGCGAAAACTAGTGTTAATCTCTTGGGCAATGTTTTTAATATTGGCTGTTTGGGGGCGTGTTGATGATTTCGGTTGCAGCGTTCAACAACCCAAGTCAGCGGAAACCCTACTCGCCAACCCCCAATAAAAACTCATAAAATAAACTACTTGAGACGTTATCCACTTTAGTTAATATCATACCTATGGACGATTATAATGATGAAAAAAACCATATTATTTTTTACTTTGCTACTTTTGCTTGCACCTACTCTGACGTTTTCTGCTGAATTAAACACTGGAGAACGCGTAAAGTTAAATTCAACAATTTTACTCGAAGAACGAGAATTTCAGATCTTGCTCCCAGAAAATTACCATAGCAACCTTGGGGCAACTTACCCTGTTATTTACCTGATGGACGGGGATTATATTTTACATGGAGTATCGGGCATGCTGGATTTTATGGCGAATAAAGCTCAGTTAATTCCAGACGTTATTCTCGTTGCAATTGCAGACAAAGGAACGGATAAATATCGTCAGTACATGACGCCTGCGGGGTTAACCGCTCCTTTTAAGGAAGAAGATGATGGTAAAGCCGAGAAATTTTTAACTTTTTTAACCAAAGAAGTAAAACCTTATGTAAATAGCAATTATAGAACGGCGAATAACGCAATATTGGTTGGTCATTCAATGGGGGGATTATTTGTATTTAATGCACTGTTAGAATCACCAGACTCTTTCGAACATTTTGTGTCGATAAGCCCATCAGTTTGGTTAAATGACCATGCTATTATGGCAAAGGCAGAAGCATTTATTAAAAAAGGTAAACATAAGCCTACATCTTTACATCTATCACTCGGTGATGAAAACAGGCAGG
The DNA here is from genome assembly GCF_000013765.1 of Shewanella denitrificans OS217. Lineage (NCBI taxonomy): Bacteria > Pseudomonadati > Pseudomonadota > Gammaproteobacteria > Alteromonadales > Shewanellaceae > Shewanella > Shewanella denitrificans. The sequence goes on from NC_007954.1 coordinate 2,478,329, forward strand.
GAGTGTATGGGGTTTTGCAATTGTTGGATGAAGAACAACCTAAAAATATTCACTGGGATTTTTCACATTATCCTAATGAAAACCATAACTCAGTAGGATTGGTTTCATTGCGACAAGATTTAAGAAAAATATTTGAAGGCTGGTATGTCTCAGATAAAGAACTAGAAAACATCATTTCAGCGGAGCAATTAATTAGTCATTATAAAAGCCTTTCTTTGGCGTTGAATATCAACCAGCCAATTCCCACAGCAAGTATAAAATCTGCAATCCGATCTTTTTATCGCCAGGAAAAAACAGCTGAAATCCCAGTGTTTATGACTAAAGTAAAGAGTGAACTCCCCGCATCAGAGCAGGCTTTCATTATGATGCTAGCCAGTTATACCGGCCATTTCGATTCCCCTGAAGCAGCATTAAAGATATTGCTAAAATCTGAAAACCGTTTTAATCACTCTATCGCGTATTTAAAAAGTATTGCTTCAGCCTACGAGCAATTGAAAAAGACTCAATTGGCCTTCAAGTACTATAAAAAAGCATTAAGCTTGGCTAAACAATACAAAAGTAACCAATGGGAAATCAATATTATTGAAGCTAAGTTGCTTGAAAATCAGAGCTAACACAGATGAGCCTCGCGCCAGTCAATAGGCGAACGGACAGCCATTGTAGAACTCAAATCAGTATTGAGCTTATTGTTTAACATCAGACCTTATGAGCTATGCTTTTTGAAAAACTCAATAACAGCCCGATTAAATAATTCAGATTGTTCCCACTGCACAGCATGCCCTGCTTCCGAAACAACAAGAGTTTGACTGCGAGGTATTTCACCGGCGGCGGCCCTCATCATTGAGGGCGGTTGATATAAATCGGCACCACCTGCGATAAAGAAGGTAGGAATATTACCCGCTCGGATTTTATCCCAAGAAATATTACTCTTGGCTTTTTGACCATGCCTAGGGCCATCTCCTCTAGATTTTTCTTCCATTTTAATCCATTCACGAACACCTTCTGGGTGTGCCCAACGATATGAAGGACCCAACTCTTTAAACTCAGGAGGCAAATTATGAAAGCTTTTAGGGAGAATAGCGTCTAAACGTTCATCAATATTTTTATCCCATAAGCCAAAAAGGCTACAAGCAATAACCATGCTGAGTAGTCGATTAGGATATGACACCGCATAATCAGAAACCGCAAAGCCACCCGCTGCGAGCCCAAGGATATGAAATTTTTTGATATCTAAATGATTAACTAACGCATTAATATCATCTGCATAATTACCCGTATCATCTGCCGAGCCAGCTGGAGAGCCGTAATAGCCTCGCCTTGAATAAGCAATGACTCTAAAACCGGCGGCTGAAAGAACAGGTTGTTGATAAGGCCAAGTTAGCGCACTGCCTCTACCAGGATGAGAAAGCACTACCGCAGGCCCGTCTCCACCAGTGTCCCAATAGTATAGTCCTGCACCACCTGATAGCGGCAAAACACCTTCGCTAGCTTGGGCTTGTTTAGGGATTGGCAAATAACACCATTCTTTTGTATCGGATAAATCACTCACGTTTGCTGTTTTTGCTAGAACATTACCACTTATGCCACTAGTCACAGCTAAGGTGGCCATCACGGTTGCTTTTTTTAGCATATGTCTTCGGCTAGTGTTGATGTTTTCCTGCGAAATTTTCATGGGACTTTCCTTGATTAAGGCTTGGGCGCCGTCTTTTGACATCACCCTTCATGGGAGTGATTATGATTTATTGTTTGCTTCTGAGGTTTTCAATAACCTGAGCGTCCACCCAATAAGGGCTTCCTACCCAATATCTAGTTCCATCTTCTCTAATCTTTTGATTTCCGCGCCAAAATGTTAAATATTTTCCATCAGGTGTTAAGCGAACGCCCCCTTCCTGAGATGCAGTATTTATCTTATCTCCCATGTTAATGGCGGCTCCCCATGAACCATCGGTCTGGCGAAAAATAATATACAAATCCGCATCGCCATATCCACTTTTTCTCTCAGCATCCCACATCAAATAGGACTCATCAGGGGCAATAAAGGGGTGTGCTATCCACTTACCGGAATTAATTTCCTTTTTCATTTTTTGTGGCTTTTCATACTTGCCTTCTATCAGGCGTGAATAACTGATATGGCCGTCGCCTTCCCTGTCCATAAGATCAAAATAATAAGTGCCATTTGATGAAACCGAAATCCCCATAATAGGATGGTCTTTAAAGAACGGTCCCAGGCTTTTCTTCTCTGACCAACCACTGTCAGTTCGTTCCCTATATGAATTTCTTCGGTATAAGGTATTACCGTCCTTAGAGAAATACGGGTGCTCTATATCGGTAACAGATGCCTTCCCCCAGCGCTGATTTTCATATCGAATCACAACGGGTGTGCGTTCCTTAAACTCTCCTCCTCTTTTAACGAAATAAAGCTCTCTCATATCTGCTGAAAATGAAACGCCACTTTCATAGCCCTCTTCAGTTGAAATTAGCCCAGGAGCAAAAACTTCAGCAGTTAAACCGGGTGGTTTCTGGCCAAAATATCGAGTTTCTAAAGTAGGAAATCGATCTTTACTGTAACTATTGCTGCTCATAGTTATGGCAAAAAAAAGTAGAATAATTGAAATGTAAATACGGTTCATGATTTGCCCTTATTTTGCAATCAACGAATAATTTAACGACCATATCGAAGACACTGTCATTGATAAAACGCTTATATCTAATTGAACAAGCCATCACGTTAAGCAAAGCAGCGTTAAAATACTTGACGTCCTTATGACTTTTAGCTGATTTTGTTCTGATGCAAGCAATAAACTTACTAGCTGAATATTAGGTTCTTGCATTCATGTGTTTCGCTTTTTACGAAATATCAATCACTTGTTACACTTGCCCGATGTCACGTCCAACGTAAATTGGCTATATGTTAGCGGGGATTATCGCTGAGCCCTTGCCATTCGTTGGTCGATAACGTTTAATAACGGCACGTTATTGAATGGTGACCTTGCTACAAAGGACGTTCACTTTATTAGTTCATGCCCATGCAGGGCGTACATAAAACAAAGCAGCAAGGGCCTGTTGCCGGGACACGCAATGCGAGCCCCTGTTTGTGGTATTAGCACTCATATGGAGGTGTTGTGAATATATCAATCATAGTATTAATGTCTTTTTTGTCATTTAACACATTAGCTTCGGTTTTGATCGAAAAGAATATCCTTGAGAACATAGGTGCTATTCACTCTTTAAAATTTGATAATGATCAATCTGTTACGGTTTATCTTCCTGATGGATATATTGGAAGTAGCTATAGATATCCGGTTATGTATGTCGTAGATGGAGAAAGGTTTTTTCTTCATTCAATTGCGTATCAAAAAACACTTATCTCTGAATCAAAAACGCCTCCGTTTATTGTTGTGGGAATTAATACTAAAAACATTGATCGCAGGGAACTTTTAGATAAAAAATCTGTTGAATTAATTGATACTTTTCAAGGTCAAATTATCCCTTACATTGACAAAACCTACCGTACTAATGACATGAGAATGTACTTTGGCTGGGAAATGGCAGGGGGCTTTGCATTAGAGTTACTCGCTAAACAACCGACACTCTTCGATGCTTATTTTTTAGCAAGCTCTACAAACTTTACTCAAGAGCGACTTGACAATGTTGATAATTTATTAAAAAGCAAAACACCGATCGGAGCGTTTATTTATTACACGTTAGGGAGTGTAGAATCTTGGTCTCTTGGTTCACATAAAAGCCTATCAGATATATTTACTCATAGTACAAGAAAAGAGCTCAACTGGAAGTTTCAGCTATCAGCGTCAGATGATCACTATACAACGCCATTCGATACGTTTAATAAAGGGCTTGCTTTATATTTCCATGACTATGCGCCAATAAGGTTTTACTCATTAAAAGAATTCGATGTCTTTGGTGGCATACCGGCGTTAAAATCACATTACAAAAAAAGAGGAGAGCATTATCAGGTAAGCACTGACATTCATGGTGAAACCAAGCATTATTTACTAAATCAAGCAATTAATGAAAATAACTTCCCTCTTTTCAAACAATTAGTCATGGAATTTAATGGCTTTATCGAAAGCTTTAATTATTCTTCAGGCTTTATAATTAAAGTCGGTCGCTTTTATTCTAAGAACAATGACATTAACGCTGCGATTTCTTTGTACCGTTCAGAGATCTTGAAACATCCAGACAGTGTAGAGTTGCAAAAGGAATTAGCAAAACTAAATAGTATATGACATCTCGTATAGCAGAATCAGAAGCTTTCATAATTCTGTTTCAGGTTAAGTTTCAGGCCCGATTTTTAGGGGGGATTACCCAACCGATAATTAACCGAACCACCCATTGTTAAATTTTGGCTTTATGCTTTAGAGCTAATAGGTTACACGAAAGCGTATAAAGGTAACCATGGTGATTTGCGAGACGACCGTCTGAGACATGGATGTCGAGGTGAGCGATAGGGACCTTTGGTTTTAAATGAGTCCGCGTGTCGGTGAGTGAATGCCATGGTGCGGCTATACCATAAATATAAGGTTTTCAATTTTTCTGATATGTAAAATTAAAGCTGAATCTGACACAAACTCCAAACTCACCTTTGCCAAAAAATGTCTTGAGGGCGGTAAAATTCATCCCAAAAGATCGACAAGACCTTATCCTCGCTGTGATAAACTTGCGCCATGACACCTGAGCCCTTATTGACCTTGCCTATCTCTATAGGTGCTATCCGAGACCCTCTCCGAGACAACATTCATGACGCAATCCAGTACTCAATCTGAGACTCAGCCCATGCCTCAAGCTGCAGCTGAAAATGCCGCTGATACGGCTCCTAGTATGGCGGCGGCAACAAACCCTATCCAGCTGCGCAATTACCAGCAGGATGCGGTGGATGCGACCATTAATCACTTTAAACGCAGCAAGGATTCTGCAGTATTAGTACTGCCCACAGGTGCGGGTAAGAGTATTGTGATTGCTGAACTTGCCCGTATCGCCAAAGGCAATGTCTTGGTGTTGACCCACGTTAAGGAATTAGTGGAGCAAAATGCGCAGAAGGTTGGCTTACTCACAGAATCTGCAAGCATTTACTCTGCGGGCTTAAAGCAAAAAAAAGCCCAAGGCAAAACTGTGGTGGCCAGCATTCAATCTGCCGCCAGAGCCGTTGAGCGGTTTAGCCAAGGGTTTTCCTTGGTTATCATCGATGAGTGTCACAGAGTCAGCACAGAAAAAACCAGCCAGTATCAACAATTATTAAGCCAGCTCATCAAGCAAAATCCAAAACTTAAACTACTCGGTCTCACCGCCACACCCTACCGTCTGGGTAGCGGTTATGTGTATCGCCATCATTATCATGGCAAGGTGGGCAATACTGACAACCCAGTGTTTGAGAACTGCATCTTTGATTTACCCATGCGTCCGCTTATCAAACAAGGCTACCTCACCGAGCCCAAAATTTTCGATGGCCTAAGCGCGCAATACGATTTTAATGCATTAAGCCCAAGTGACACTGGCGAATACCCGCAAGCAGAAGTCGATGCCCTGCTCAAGCACCAAGGCCGTGCAACTAAGGCGATTATCAAGCAAGTGAAGCAAGTTGCCGAGCTGAGGCGCGGGGTATTAATTTTTGCAGCAACTGTGCGTCACGCGCAGGAAATCATGACCTATTTGGATGACAGCGCTGCCCTTATCACCGCCACCACTCCCCATCTTGAGCGAGATGACATCATCAGCCGCTTTAAAACCGAGTCCCTTCGGTATATCGTCAATGTGGCAGTACTCACCACAGGCTTTGATGCGCCCCACGTGGACTTAATTGCGATTTTACGCCCCACCGCCTCCATCAGCTTGTTTCAGCAGATGATAGGTCGCGGCCTACGGCTTGCTCCCAATAAAACCGATTGTTTAGTGATAGATTATGCCGCCAATGGCTATGACTTATATTACCCTGAAGTGGGCCAAGCCAAGCCCAATAGCCGCGCCGTGCCGGTGCAAGTGCACTGCCCTGTGTGCAGTTTCGCCAATACTTTTTGGGGCTTAGTGGATAATGACGGCGATCTAGTGGAGCATTACGGCCGCCGTTGCCAAGGCTTGGTCGATTCTGAGCTGCAAAGCAGCACAGTGAACATAAAAGAAGTGCAATGTGATTTTCGCTTTCGTTCTAAAGCCTGCCCTGATTGCGGCAGCGACAATGACATCGCCGCACGAATTTGCTTGCAATGCGATAGCACCCTTATTGACCCCGACAAACGCCTCAAACAAGTGCTCAACGCTCAGCACCACCATTTATTTAAATGCCAAGAGATGTTGTTAACACAGGATGGGAACAAGCTTGTGGTGCAATATCTTGACGTAGAGGGCAATGATTTTAAGCAGCAGTTTTACTTTGATACCCCGGGGCAGCGGCGAGCTTTTTTTGCGGTATTTGCAATGAGTCATACTCGCACCCCAGGAATGGCCCACCCTAAGTATCACAAGGTTGAAGATGTGCTCAAGGATCTCAAGCGTTTTCGCAAACCTGACATGCTGTTACTGAAGAAAAATAAAAAGTTTTGGCAATTGCAGGAAGCTTTTTTCGATTACCAGGGTCGTTATCAATTAAGCTATTAGCTTTGTCTGCTTCATACAGGGGTTAACGTCTGGATTGAAAAAACCTATTAGGCTAATTCAGTATTCCCGTTATTCATTTTTGAATGGCTGTGATATAACAGGTTTTATAATTTAAACCTCTGCTTTAACAGATTAATTTATTATATTTATTTACTATTTTAGGAGTCACCATGTTTGTTGTCATTTTTGGTCGTCCAGGCTGCCCTTATTGTGTTCGTGCTGTTGAGCTTGCAGAAAAGCTGACCGAGCAGCGTGAAGATTTCAAATTTAAGTATGTTGATATCCACGCAGAAGGCATTTCAAAAGCCGATTTATCTAAGTCTGTGGGCAAAACGGTTGAAACTGTACCGCAGATTTTTGTTGATGAAGTGCCCGTCGGCGGTTGCACTGAGTTTGAACAATATGTGCGTGAAAACAAATTACTGAGCTAATACTAGTGAGCGAATGCTAGTAAGCAAATGTAGTTTATGTATTTTGAAAAACAAAAAAGCTGCCTAGGCAGCTTTTTTTTATCACTCAAGCGCTAATCTTATCACAGCTAAGATTATAGCTTGTCTGAGTTATCTCTTAGGTAAGCAGCAACACCTTCAGTGCTGGCTGTCATGCCTTTTTCGCCTTTTGACCAGCCTGCTGGACAGACTTCACCGTGCTCTTCGTGGAACTGAAGTGCATCGATCATACGCAGCATTTCGTCAACGTTACGGCCTAGTGGTAAATCGTTAACCACTTGGTGACGTACTTGACCTTCTTTGTCTACAAGGAAAGAACCACGGAAAGCCACACCGGCTTCTGGATGTTCAACATCGTACGCTTTACAAATTTCGTGCTTAACGTCAGCAACTAAAGTGTATTTAACTTGGCCAATGCCACCCTTGTCTACTGGAGTGTTACGCCATGCGTTGTGAGTGAACTGTGAGTCAATAGACACACCAATCACTTCCACGCCGCGTGAAGTGAACTCAGCCATACGGTGATCGAATGCGATCAACTCTGATGGACACACGAAAGTGAAATCTAAAGGATAGAAAAATATTACTGCTGGCTTACCTTTGATTGCTGTTGATAGGTTAAAGCTATCAACAATTTCACCGTTTCCAAGTACTGCTGCAGCTGTAAAATCAGGGGCTGGACGGCCTACTAATACGCTCATTTTTATCTCCATCTATGGATTGAACAAAATTTCAAATCAGTCCACCATTATACCCAAACTCGCTTAATATGCGAGAGGGATCACAATCAGGGCAGGCTAATTTTTTACTTAGGTTTCATTTGACTAACTCATAGAACACAAAAGCAGCGTTTGGACCTTTGAGTCTGCTTTCAGCACGAATAATCGCGCCACTTCGCTGGACAAGCTAACACTCGCCAGTCGAGAATACCCTGCTACGAGGTTAAACCTCTTCTATGACATAAAGAATATTGATATGAATGCGGTTGTAATTGCAGTGAGCCTGATGCTCATCTTAAGTTTAATGCGTGTGAACGTGGTTATCGCGTTAACAGTGAGTGCCCTAGTGGCAGGATTTGTTGGCGGCTTGCCCTTGGCAGAAACCATTTCAGCCTTTAATGACGGCCTTGGCGGCGGCGCTCAAATTGCCTTAAGTTACGCCTTGCTCGGCGCTTTTGCTGCCGCGTTAAGTCATTCAGGTTTAACTCAGCTTATTTCTACAGCCATCATCAGCAAATTGGGTCAAGAGCCAAACAGCCGAAATACCCAAGTGGTGCGCGCCTTGCTTATCACGGCCATTTTGCTGATGGCGATATCCTCACAAAATATTTTGCCTATCCATATCGCCTTTATTCCAATTTTAATCCCGCCGCTGCTGCATGTCATGACCAAGCTCAAGCTCGACAGACGCTTGATAGCTTGTGTGCTGACCTTTGGCTTAGTCACTACCTATATGATTTTACCTATCGGATTTGGCGGCATTTTCTTAAATGACATTCTACTCGCCAACTTAACCACTAATGGCCTAGATGCAATTAAGGGGCAGATCCCCAAGGCCATGTTACTGCCGGCATTAGGCATGATATTAGGTTTATTCATTGCCGTGTTTATCAGCTATCGCAAGCCAAGAGCTTACCCAAGCAAAGAGATAGACAAAGAGCAAGCCATAGCCCCAGATGCGGATGTTACCCAGCTAAACCGCCGTACAATTTTAGTGTCCCTTAGTGCCATAGTGCTGACGTTAATGGTGCAGCTGTATACAGATTCGATGATTTTTGGCGCATTAGCAGGCTTTGTGGTGTTTCGCTTCTCAGGCATCATTAAAAAAGACATCAGCCAAGACTTGTTTAATCAAGGGGTGCACATGATGGCTAACATTGGCTTTATTATGATTGCAGCCGCAGGTTTTGCCGCCGTGGTTAAAGCCACTGGTGAAGTGAGTACCCTAGTGAGTTCATTAGGTGACATTATCGGGGATAACAAGGCCTTAGCAGCGCTACTTATGCTAGTGGTGGGCTTATTGATCACCATGGGCATAGGCTCATCCTTCTCAACCATACCCATTATTGCCACCATTTATGTGCCCTTAGCCTTAAGCTTTGGCTTTTCTGTGACCGCCACCATTGCCTTAGTGGGCACAGCCGCGGCCCTTGGGGATGCGGGCTCTCCCGCATCGGATTCAACCTTGGGGCCAACTGCCGGGCTCAATGTGGATGGCCAGCACGACCATATTCGTGACAGCGTGATCCCGACGTTTATTCACTATAATATTCCGCTAATAATTTTTGGCTGGATAGCCGCCATGACGTTATAACAGGTTGCTGTAATAAGCCGTTGTAATATGAGTGATTAATAATCAGCAACCATAAAAAATGGGCATCTAAATAGATGCCCATTTTTTTCACAACAACCTGAGCGAATCACTGACTTTGATTAGGTTTCGACTTGGTTATTATTAGTTTTTCAGTAAGTTTCGGTTATTTAGTACCGAAGATTTTATCGCCGGCATCACCAAGGCCTGGCAAAATATAGCCTTGCTCATTGAGGCATTTATCAATCGATGCGGTATATAGCTCGATATCTGGGTGCGCTTTTTCAAGAGCGGCAATGCCTTCTGGCGCTGCCACTAACACTAACGCCTTAATTGAAGTACAGCCTTTACTTTTCAGTAAGTCGATAGTGGCGATCATAGAGCCACCTGTTGCCAACATAGGGTCAACCACCAGCGCGATACGCTCTTCAACATTACTGACGATTTTTTCAAAATACGGCACTGGCTCTAAAGTTTCTTCGTCGCGGTAAATGCCCACAACAGAAATTCTTGCACTGGGGATATGCTCAAGTACGCCGTCCATCATGCCAAGACCTGCACGTAGAATAGGCACTACCGTGACTTTCTTACCCTTGATTTGATCTATCTCAACTGGGCCATTCCAGCCCTCTATGGTCACTTTCTCTGTTTCGAAATCAGAAGTGGCTTCATAGGTTAATAAACTGCCGACTTCTGTCGCCAATTCACGAAAGCGTTTGGTGCTGATATCAGCCTCGCGCATTAAACCTACTTTATGACGGATCAACGGGTGCTTTACTTCAACGACTTTCATTTTTTAGTCTCCTACTTTTCGATACATTCGGACAAATTGAGCAAATGTTAGTTTATTTATCCCCTGTATAAAACATAAAGTTTCATAAATGCTGTAAATAGTGATCTAACTCAATAAAATTGTTCGTATTTTTAGTTTCCCTAAAAAAACTAAAATAAATCAATCCTTTCGAGCACAGTAGCAAACTGATAGAATGCCGCCGCATAAAATCCAATAACGATGTACCCGAGAGGATCCACCGTGAGCACTCCTACCCCACTAAGTTACAAAGACGCCGGCGTTGATATTGATGCAGGTAACGCACTGGTTAATAATATTAAATCTGCCGTAAAACGCACTCATAGACCCGAAGTCATGGGAAATTTAGGGGGCTTTGGCGCCCTTTGCGAATTACCGACTAAATATAAGCACCCTGTGCTGGTATCTGGTACCGATGGCGTGGGCACTAAGCTTAGACTCGCCATAGATTATAAGAAGCACGATACCGTCGGTATCGATTTGGTTGCTATGTGTGTGAACGATCTTATCGTTCAAGGCGCTGAGCCATTATTCTTCTTAGATTACTACGCCACTGGCAAACTCGATGTCGATACCGCCACTTCTGTGGTTAACGGCATTGGCGAAGGCTGTTTTCAGTCGGGTTGTGCATTAATCGGCGGTGAAACTGCTGAAATGCCTGGCATGTATGAAGGCGAAGACTACGACTTAGCTGGATTCTGTGTGGGTGTGGTTGAAAAGGCTGACATCATAGATGGCACTAAAGTCAGTGCCGGCGATGCGCTTATTGCTCTGGCTTCAAGCGGCCCACACTCAAACGGTTACTCACTTATCCGTAAAGTATTGGAAGTCTCTAAAGCCGACCCCCAGCAAGATTTAAACGGCAAGCAGCTTATCGAACACTTGCTTGAACCGACAAAAATTTACGTTAAATCTGTGCTTAAGCTAATCGAAGAGTCTGATGTCCATGCCATGGCACACATCACAGGCGGCGGTTTCTGGGAAAATATCCCTAGGGTCTTACCCGCCAATGCTAAAGCCGTTATTGATGGCGCTTCTTGGCAGTGGCCAGTGGTATTTGACTGGCTTAAGACTAATGGCAATATTAGCCAGCACGAAATGTATCGCACTTTCAACTGCGGCGTGGGAATGATCATCGCCCTGCCAGCAGACAAGGTTGATGCGGCATTAAGTCTACTGGAAGCGGCAGGTGAACAAGCCTGGCTTATCGGCAGCATTGCCAGCCGTGAAGGCGAAGAAGAGCAAGTGGAGATAGTGTAAATGAGTGTTTGTCGTGTTTTGGTATTAATTTCAGGTAATGGCAGTAATTTACAAGCCGTTATGGATGCCTGTGATGACAATTTACGAGCAGAAGTGGTTGGTGTTATTAGCAATAAACCCCAAGCTTATGGTTTAGTGCGCGCTCACCAAGCTGAGATTGATGCCAGTTGTGTGATCGCCCGCAAAGGCGAGAGCCGCGCCGAATACGACGAACGCTTACAGCTAAAAATCGATGAGTATCAACCAGACCTTATCGTACTGGCAGGCTTTATGCGAATCTTAACCGATGAGCTAGTGAGTCGCTATTTAGGCAAGATGATCAATATTCACCCGTCATTATTGCCTAAGTATCCGGGATTGCATACCCATGAAAGAGCGCTTCAAGCCAAGGAAGAAGAACACGGCGCCTCGGTGCATTTCGTGATCCCTGAACTTGATGCAGGCCCAGTGATTTTACAAGCTAAAGTGCCAGTCTATGAAGACGATGATGCTGAGCAATTAGCCCTGCGGGTTCATGAGCAAGAACATGCCATCTACCCGTTAGTGGTCAAATGGTTCAGTCATGGGCGCTTAATAATGAAAGACAACAAGGCTTATCTTGATGGCCAAGATGTCGGTCCTCATGGCTACGCTCCCGATTAAACGCATAATTATGACCCCATAAAAAAATCTCGCCAACTGGCGAGATTTTTATTGTCTAGGATTTAACGACTATGAGTTAGCGCACTGGCAATTCCATGTTTAAGAACATTTCATCAATCAATTGCTGATCCCGAAGCGCCACCGCCTTTTCTACCACATCACGGGTCAGGTGCGGCGCGAAATGAAAAATAAAATCATACATGTAGCTTCGAAGGAAACTGCCACGCCTAAAGCCAATTTTGGTGGTGCTATGGGCAAATAAGTGGCTAGCATCGATGGTGACTAAATCTTTATCTATCACAGGGTCTATCGCCATAGAGGCAATCACTCCGACACCTAGACCTAAACGCACATAAGTTTTTAACACATCGGCACTGGTGGCACTAAAGACCACTCGTGGGGAGAGGTTAGCTCGTTTAAATGACCTTTCAATTTCTGATGCCTTATCGAAACCAAACACATAGGTCACTAAGGGGAAGCGGGCTAAATCTTCGATGCTGATTTTTTTAACCCCTGCAAGCGGGTGATCCCGAGTGACCACCACAGAGCGATTCCAGTGATAGCAAGGCAACATGATTAAATCCGTGTATAGATGCATCGCCTCGGTGGCGATGGCAAAGTCCGCTTCACCTCGGGCTGCCTGCTCGCTAATTTGTGCTGGCGTACCTTGGTGCATGTGTAAGTTAACTTTAGGATAACGATGAATAAAGTTCTGAATAACCTTAGGTAAGGCGTACCGAGCCTGGGTATCCGTGGTGGCAATATTAAGCTCACCTTGATTGGGCTTGGTATGTTCCTCTGACACTTTTTTAATGCTCTCGACTTTACCAAGAATGTCATTGGCTATGTCGATCACTTGCTGGCCTGCTGGGGTCACATGAGTTAAATGTTTGCCGCTGCGGCCAAAAATCTGAATGCCGAGTTCATCTTCTAACATGCGAACCTGCTTACTTATCCCAGGTTGGGAGGTATAGAGATTTTCAGCCGTTGCCGACACATTGAGATTATGTTTAACTACCTCAGCTATGTATCTGAGTTGTTGCAGTTTCATGGGGTTATCCTTGGCAGACACTAAGGTGTTCTTTTCGTTAACAACCCCGTATTTAACGGGTTGAGTTTGCCAACGGGCACCTTTAACTATAATTATTTGTTATAGTACATAGGGAAAATTAATGCAAATGGGAATAACCAACTAAGGCAAATTTGGCCCTCATTTGGATAAAAAGACAGCTTATCCCCAGAAAAGCGTCTTAAGTTAAGGATTTATCATCAAAAGAACTTACTTTTCAACGACAGTAGTAATAAGTTGCGCTAAGATATAGGCTAGCATGACTTGCTTGTTAGCATTAGTCGCAATTCAGTGATTTACTGGCACTATTTACCAACGCGATTCATTTAAGTCGATTATAGAATGGAAACAATATGACCTTTACTTTGGTATTGCTCCTTATCGGTGCTCTCTTGTTACTTATCATAGGCATTAGCCTTATCCAACAACAAAAAGAGCGTGCCGAAGCTGAGCGCCGTACAGAAATTGCTCGTCAACGTGCCATCATAGATGAAACGGAATCCGTGCTTTCAAATACAGGTATGGTGCCCTGTTCCAGCCACATCATTTTAGTTTTATATAAACGTATTCAAGATGCGCTCGAGATCTCAATTCAGCATACTTCGGGCCAAGTCCAAGGTGAATACCAAAGACGGTTAGCCGATGTACAAACCCAAGTTAGCGCAATTACCGCCAATGCGGGTGCCGTGCCCCCCATTGAGAATTTCAGACTGCCTGATAACGATAAGCAAGTGTTAGCCTTAGTCAAAACTCTAAAGATGCTTAAAGCTATTCTACGAGCCGAGCATAATAAAGGTAAGGTCTCTCCTAACATCTTCGCCGAAGAAGAAAAGCGGATCGACAGTTTGCAACTGCGGATAAATGTGGATTCAATGCTGTCTCGTGCACGCTCAGCAGCGACCATGAAGCAATATGGTTCATCAAAGCAGATGGTCACCAAAGCGTTGGCCACCTTGCACGCCATTAAGGCATTAACCCCTAATGATCCTTTTATCGCCCGCAAGGTCGATGAGGCCAAGCAATTACTTGATGAAATCATGGGTGCACAAAAAAGTTCAGAGCCCAATGCGCCTAAACAAAATAATGAAGAAGATGATTTGGATATGTTATTCCAGCCGAAGAAGAAATGGTAATTCGCTACCATATTCCTTTTAATCGTTATTCAATCCATAAAAAAACCTAGCCTCTTGGCTAGGTGTTTTTGTTTTTAATGCGTTTATCCTGACAGTAATTGCATGCTAAAACCTTGAACCATAGCTCATAAACCAAAGCGCTTAAACCATAGATTTTATCTCTGAGCTTATCTCGCCAGGCTAGTCTTTTAACGTCACAGGGTTAGGGTTAAACGCCTCCGTGCCATATAAAGGCACAGTCGACAGGGCATGTTTATGGCTGCCGTTGGTTTCTTTTGTTGAATAAGACAAATACAGCAAGGTCTGGTTTTGTTTATCAAATATGCGTCTCACTTTAAGGCTTTTAAAGAGTATGCTTAAGGACTCTTTAAACACCACTTCCCCGTCTTTATCCAGATTGATGTTCTCTAGCTGCGCCGCGGTAATAGGCCCAGTCTGACGGCAACTGATGCTCATATCTGAGGGATCGGCAAAGTCTAAATTCGCTTGGATGCGGCTAATATGACACGTCACTCCTGGTATTTTAGGGTCATGCTTGGCATCGATGAGCACATCCTTAGTCGTAAATAGTCCTAAACTCACCTTGCCTACATCATCAGAACAAGCCGTTAATCCGATAACTGTGATCCCAAGTCCTAATGCCAATGGCAAAAATTGCTGTTTCATCCAAGCTCCTATGCTGATGCTGATGTTGATATACCTATGCTTTTATTGAGTGCCACTAGAACCCAAACAGGATCAAAAAACCTTTTGGGTCCAGCGCGTTAACCCAGCGGTGACTGAACCAAAGTGATCGCCAACGACGATCTTAGCCTCTGGATACACGCTGGCAATCTTAGCATAAATTGCAGGGCTGCGAGCCGTGCCGCCAGTGACATAAACAAGATCAGGGTTAACATCGGCTTTAGCCACCGCCGCTTGGATCAAGGCTTCAATCTTGGCTAAGGGTTCTATGATGAAATGACTAAATTGTGCCTGTGTCAACTCAACCGATAAATCGCTGGCAATAAATCCCAGATCGCATTCAGTTTGCATCGCATCAGACAAGGTCACTTTGGCCCCTTCAGCTTGGCGCACCAATTTATAGCCCAGTTGATCTTGCTGCACTTTTTTAAGTCGTTTGACTAATTCAGGCTCTTTGGCATCTTTAACTAAGGTATCCAGCAGTTTTCGCGCGTTAAGGCTGGCAAAATCACGCTGAGCACTCACATCATTCACCGCGACCGCTTGCCAAAATGGCGCACTGGGCATAGGCTTGCCTGACTTGAGTAAGCTGTCTAATCCAAGGCTTGGCATAAAGCCTTTCATGGCTAAGGCGATATCAAGATCGTTGCCGCCAACGCGCTGACCACTGTGACCGAGACAATCTTGCTCCCGCTGCTTATTGGCAGCAAAACTGGGCCCCATGCGCACCACAGAGCAATCCGTAGTACCGCCGCCCACATCCACCACCAGCACTGTGCTGTCTTGCTCAAGACTCGCTTCAAAGTCCATGCCCGCAGCAACGGGTTCAAACAAAAACGCCACTTGGGTAAAGCCTGCGCGCTTTGCAGCCAAGGAGAGTATCGCCTCGGCTTGCTGATTGCTTTTCTCGCCGCCAATACTCTGAAAGTTCACTGGACGGCCAATCACCGCATGAGTCGCTGCTGGCAAACCATTGTCTGCAAGGTAGTTGTCTGTGATACCTTTCACATGCAGCATCATTAAGGTCACTATGTCCTCAAATAACGCCACCTGTTCTTCACGCAGGCCATTCGCCCCCAGAAATGATTTCGGTGAGCGCACATAAAAACCTTCTTCAGGCATCTCAAGATAAGCGTCAATGGCGGCTTGACCTACGAATACCGTCTGCTCATCCATGCTCAAATCCAGCTCGTGACGCACCTGAATCGCTCGGCTGAGCTGGCTACTTCTGAGCTTGGCATACTCACTTTTTTTATCTTGGCTAATGCCTTGATATACGGCCTGAGCGATAAGTTCTCTGTCTAAGGCGTACAAGGTTGATGGCAAATACTGGCTGTTAGCAGATAATGGAATTTGGCTAATCTTGCCTTCATGCATTATGCCAACGGCGCAGTTAGCACTGCCATAGTCAAAACCTATCCACATGTTGCTGTCCTTTATGGTTTCCTGTAAAAGGAAAAGGCGCCGATTCATAAAGGGATCGGCGCCTTCGGGTTAGTTAGCCTATTCATACTGGTTGATTGAACAGCCTAATTTTTTCAGGCAATTTATTGTCAGGCTTAGTTTTATAAGCCTGTTTGAGTTAAACGTTAGCTTTGCTCATTCTGTGCTTTACGTAAGCTGTCTTTCTTCTCACGACGAGTGGCAATCACTTGTTTTACATCGCTGCCAATGTGGGCTTCACCCCGTTGTCTGGCGAGCTGTACCTGACGTTCGCGCTCAATAAAGCGTTGTCGCTGCTCCTGCGGAATTTTGTCGATGCAATGGGGGCAACTAACGCCTTGAACGAAGGAAGGCAATAATTTATCTTGCTCCGTTATGGGCATGCGGCACGCATTACATTGATCGTATACGCCTTTCTCTAAGTTGTGATTAACCGACACTCGATTATCAAACACGAAGCACTCGCCTTCCCACAAACTTTCTTCCTGTTTAACTTCTTCAAGATACTTAAGAATACCGCCTTCTAAGTGGTATACCTCGTCGAAGCCCTGCTCTTTCAAATAGGCGGTCGACTTCTCACAGCGAATACCGCCAGTACAGAACATGGCGACTTTCTTGTGCTTGGCAGGATCAAGATTTTGCTTCACGTATTCGGGGAATTCACGGAAGGTTTCTGTCACTGGGTTCACCGCATGCTTGAAGGTGCCAATTTGCACTTCATAATCGTTGCGGGTGTCCACTAAGATAACGTCAGGATCTGAAATCAATGCGTTCCAATCTTTAGGCTTTACATAAGTGCCGACCACTTTACGAGGGTCTATGCCTTCCACGCCCATGGTGACAATTTCTTTCTTCAATTTGACTTTAGTGCGATAAAACGGCATTTGTGCATCAAAAGACACCTTAGAGACGATATTATCTAAGCCTTCTTGGGTATCAAACCAGGCCAATAAGCCATCGATTGCCGCTTGTGTACCAGCCACAGTGCCATTGATCCCTTCTTGAGCTAATAGCAAGGTGCCGCGAATATCTGAGGCTTCCATTACGGCTAATAACGGCGCTCTTAATGATTCGTAATGAGGTAAAGTGACAAACTTATATAAGGCGCAAACAACAACTTGTGACATTTTGACTCTCCGCTAGCTGGAACTTCATTTCCAGTGCATAGTAATAATATGATTTAGCTTGTTTTGATGAAGGACTTCCTCTGGAAGTAGCAGGCAGGTGAACTCATCAAAAAAAGGCGCGAAATTATAGCTCAATCACAGTAAAATAAATACTCTCAGTTTTTAGCTGCTATTTAGGTGCTAATAGCTAACATCCATAATCGGCACACCATTTCGCGACTTAGGCAGTAACGCTTTGATGACACAATTATTTCCCCAACTGGATAACCAATTTAAGCCCATTTTATACAGTTTCAGACGCTGCCCTTATGCCATGCGGGCCAGAATGGCGTTGCAGTTATCTAGCATTCAAGTGGAAATTCGCGACATTGAGCTTAAAAATAAGCCGCCAGCCATGGTCGCGCTGTCGCCAAAAGCTACAGTGCCCGTTTTACAGCTTGGGGAAAATACCGTATTAGATGAGAGCCTAGACATAATGTTATTAGCCCTAAGTCATCCTATCGAGACCTTATTACCCAGTGACTGCGCGACTGAGCCAGCTTCCATCGAGATTATCAGCACTATTGATTACCAACACCTGATGGCAAGGATTCAAAATTTAGCCCAGCGAAATGATGATTTAGCCTTAATTGCCCAGAATGATAATCAGTTCAAACCTTGGCTCGACAAATACAAATACGCCGACCGCTTTCCAGAACAGACTGAAGGGTTTTACCGCCAACAAGGTGAGCAATTTATTACCCTGCTTGAGGCGAGGTTAAGCCAACATGCCTTTTTAAGCGGCGCCCAGTTAAGCCTTAGCGATATTGCGATATTTCCCTTTATTCGCCAATTCGCCCATGTGAACAAGGCCTGGTTTGATCAAAGCCCCTACCTTAAGGTCAACGCTTGGTTAACCGCACTCATAGACTCACCACTCTTTGCCAGCATCATGGTTAAGCGCCCAGTGTGGCAATGGGTGCAATAGCGTGTTTCCGAAATCAATTCCATAGCAGTCAAGAGCATAAAAGTACGTGCGGCGAAATCAGAAAGTCTTTTTCGAGTAAGTGTAGATCTTTCCGCAGTTTTAAATCTACGGCCAAGGTCGCTTAGATGAATAGTCCTTTTTGTGAATTAGCCTGGATATAAAATGACGCCATCCTCCCGCGTGTTATATTTCATGGAAACCAGACTCATTTGAACAAATTGAGACCGCACTAAAGCCGTAACCTTTGAAACTATATTTTATTCAACATATTAATGTAACCTATTGATGTAAATATACCCATATCCTTCACTCTTATGAGCTAGTCATTCCTCCAAAATTGCATTGTTTCACTGCCAAGAACGAAAAGCTGCTAATTGTAGTCTTATCGTTTGACAACTCGAGTTAAATAACTAGCGATATGTACTATATTTCTATTTATCTCAGTAGCTTACAATCAAACTTCATTTAGTGATTCTCGCTATAGCCTTAATAGAGTAATGCCAATTGTTAGCCGAGTCTCTACCGATACTCTATGCCCCTGTTGGTGTTATCACCTTTTTAAGTAAAAGCCTGACTTACTTTGTGAAAAACACAACTGCCAGTAACTTAATTATCAAGGATTATATGATGGATCATCAATGCAAAGGACATTTCAGTTGTTCATGTGGTAGCCCAATATGGAAAAGCCTATTACCAAAAGGGGCACAATTTACCCCCTCAATGAATACCACTGATACTGCAGTAGGACTTCAAGACAGAATTTTTCAAGCCAAAAACGGTGGCACGATCCAAACCTTACAGGGAGGAGAAAACAAAACCGTAGAAGCCATCGGCATTCGTGATGGCAAAATACTCGTAACGGGTAGTATTGACGAGGTTAAGGCGGAGTTTCCAGATATCGATACACAGAATATTAAGCTAATCCAAGGCGCTATGACCCTATTGCCAGCCTTCATCGAACCCCATGTGCACATCATCCCCACCGCAGTGGTTAATACTGGTACCGACTTAAGCCCATTTGTTGGTCAAGACCTCAGAGTTAACACTGGGGGCACCTATAACCAAGCATGGGTTATTGGTGCATTACAAGTCGCTGCAACTGCAACGATGAATAAAGCAAGCATTGTAACGATCAACGCTCAACCGAATGCAGATAGCATAAATGGTGCAATGGATTACACACGACAATTTACCCCCACTAAACCTTCGGTGAATAACTCATCAAGTAATAATCAATCATGGGTATTAGGCCACAATGTTGATCCTTCACTGTTAAACGGCGAGCATAAAGAATTTAATGCCACTGTCTTAGATAAAGTAAAGATAGAAGTTAATGGCAAGCTAGAAGATGCAAACCTTCCTATTATGGTCATCAATACTTCAGGACATCTAGCCTATATCAATCAGTACACTATTGATCAAATTGCTGAATACAATAAGCAAGTTGCTGACTACAATGAGGATCACAATTCTGCACCTATAACCCCTGGCTATATCAACCCAGGAGAAAATGGCATATTGCAGGAATTTGATGAAATGCTGCCAGTATTAAACTTCCTCTGTACCTGGTTTGGCCAACCAAGTCAGAAGGACATAACAACTGAAGTCAGCCATATTTTTGAAACCGCATCCGCAAGAGGTGTAACCTATATGCTTGATGCCTCTTTAGATGACGACCAGTTAAGTCTATTGAAGTCCTATATTGCAATTAATGAA
Source organism: Shewanella denitrificans OS217 (assembly GCF_000013765.1). Classification (NCBI taxonomy): domain Bacteria; kingdom Pseudomonadati; phylum Pseudomonadota; class Gammaproteobacteria; order Alteromonadales; family Shewanellaceae; genus Shewanella; species Shewanella denitrificans. Next base: position 2,498,549 of record NC_007954.1, read on the forward strand.
TGCCCTGTACGGATCGGCGGCGCTTATCTGGTGAGTAGCCTAGAACAACTCAACAGCGACATCATAGGTGTGCATCAGCCTAATCAGGGGGATGAAAACTTAAATGTTGCTTATTTGAAATTAGTTTCTGATGGTTCAGCACAAGGCTTAACCGCATATCAATATACCCCCTATGATTGTGATGAAAACTATATCAACTTTTCCCTTGAAAATGCCGCGGCGCTACCGGATCAAAATAATACCGGCCTGTTTAACTATGGGTACCCATTAGAGTTTAATGCATTAGTACACACAGCGAATAACTACGGCTGGCCGGTTATGATCCATGCCAATGGTGATCATGCCATTGATAGAACAATTAATGCATTTAAGGCTGCAGGTATTAGCGCTAGCACGAAAGAGCATAGACGAGACCGAATCGAACATTGCTCGTTACTTAGCGCTAAAAACATGTCGGACATGGAACGGCTTGGCATTTCTCCAAGTTTCACTATCGGGCATGTTGGATATTGGGGATGGGGATTTCAGAACTCTATCATTGGGGAAAAAAGAGTGGCTCAACTCGATTTATGCCGCTCTGCTATCATAGAACATAACATGCGGATCACCTTGAACAGTGATTATGGCGTGACCCCAATGGGCCCCCTTCGCATGATGGAGCAATCAATAACTCGCTTGATGGAAAGCACCCCAAACGGAATGACACAGCAAGTCTTAAATGCTTCAGAATGTATCACCCCATTCCAAGCCCTAAAAGCCATGACCTATGATGCTGCTTGGCAATGTCATGCAGAACAATGGGTCGGCTCATTGGAGGCTGGGAAATGTGCGGACTTTATTATCTTAGCGGAGTCTCCATTAACCTATCGCAATCAAGCTAATCTGACCCATCCAGCCCAAGGAATGCGCAATATACCTATATTGGAAACTTGGAAAGGTGGCAAAAAAGTACACTCTGGCACACCTAATCCAGCGACAACAAGCCTAAGCAACGTTCAATGTAGCAAAGAAGCTAACACGCTATTTTTCAACTATATAGGGCCAGAAATAGTAGAGTCCACTGCCAATAACACTCATAAAGAAGGGCAGATATGGTTTAAAGTATTGGATCACGCTGGCAGCATTAAAGGAGTGCAGCAAACAGCACGGCTTGCTGATGTTTGTCACAGTTATGAGCTCCCTCAGGGGAAAACGCTAGATAAAACGGATATCTTGCTTGCTGGCCCATACTTGCAAAAAGAGTCTGCTGATATGATTGCAGTGACGGCGAAGATCCAATTGAACAAAACCAGTTACAGCGGCGCTCAGTCAACTTGCATCATATCGACATCATTAGACATAGCTGGTGCCACTGTTGAATTTACATTGCCAGAATTAACCACCCTGCCCACTTCAGGTTCGTCCTGGGTGGTGGTAATCGACCCATCCATAGACTCAAAAGGAGCAACCACTAATAATCCGCTCTTTGGCTGGGGCTCTGGCCAAATAAATCCAAGCGGTGAGAACGTTATTTTCTATAAAAAGTTAACAACCTTAAATCAAGGGCCTAATGGGACTATTTCCGTTACTGGTTTTACAACAGCTATGCTCCCAAAAATAGGTCATCTCTATCGCATCGGAATTTGTCTGGGCTCTAACTATCGCTTGAGTGCTTACCAAGATCTGACTTGTGCTAATACTATAACGCCATTGTGATCAAGCAGTGAAATTTCGGTTACTAAGGTTGAGAACATGGACGTGAATACAAGTACGGTCGACACGAGTTTTGCCTAACAAGTCCAAGTATTAGCCGCAAAAAGAATTAACAAGGTGGCTTCAATAGCAGTATGTTGTTATTGAAGCCTATTGACTTAATGCTTTAACATTATGATTACAAGGGTGAAGAAATAAAGCTAGGCAGCCAAATTACATGAACTTTTTAACTAAATTAACCCAGATAACCAATCGTATGTTAGCACTGTAGTAAACATCTTGAATCCCACTAACGCAATAAACACACTCATTAAAGCAACTTTAAGCCTCACACTTTAAAGATTATTCCAATAATAACTGTGGATATAACGGTAAAAAATACAACCGATATCATTAATGATACCGGTTGTGTTGAGGACTCCTCTTACGTGCTAATAATGGCCAAACTATCTTAGTTAATTACAACCACAGTCAGTTTCGGTGCGCCAGCAACCAGCATCACAATAGCAATCCTTGTTACCGTCTTTTGAGCTGCAACTACGGCCTACAGGAGATAAGCCGATGCCCGTCATGCTGCCATTAATACTTTGTCGAGCAGAGAATTCAGATTCCCATTGACTTTGCATGATTAAATCTGAAAACATCATCTGTGCTTCGGGCCAATTGACTTCTTTCTGGGCAGTTTGTTGAACCTCAGCCCCGCTAATATCTTGCTGGGGCTCGGCGTAGGTAAGTGAAGCGAAAATCATTAAGCCTATGGTAAGGCTAGTTTTTAATAGTGACATGAGTCATTCCTTGTCTTAGTCAGTTATTCGGCTGGTATTTAATCAACCACTTGAGTGTTGAGAGATGGAGGTTAATAGTGTCTAAGGCACTGAAGGGTAATGATTTCATTAACAAATGACTTTACCACTTTAGTAATACACAGACAGCTAGATTGTTCCACCCTAGACCCTCAGCCATCGCTCAATAAACCCGTCTTACAAATTTTAGCAAGCCTGCGTCATTTCACAGTAAAACTTGTGCCTTCTTTAGAAAAGAATACAGAAACAGATCAAGAGACGAGTGGATCACTAACAGTCTTAACCGATTATCACTACCATAGCTATCCCTATGGCACTATCCAATGATGGCTGAGATTTGATACACTCAGCGCTTAATGAATAGCCTAATAATCAATGCACTAAAGGAATATTCCAATGACGATAAGTAACAAATTTAACAGTAGCATTTTTGGGGTTTTCCTGTTGCTTGCCATGGCAGTCTTAGGGTTGACCTTGAAGCAAGCCATAGTGGAATATAAATTACTCGACCGTAGCGTGACAGTGAAAGGCTTAGCGGAAAACGAGTACCCTGCCGATATCGTCATCTGGCCAATTCAATTTACGGCAGCCAGTAACGATCTCGAAGCCCTTTACGTGCAACTCGATACGCAGAGTCAGCAGGTGGTCAATTTTCTTAAAAGTAATCACCTCTCAGGTGAAGAAATCAGCCTATCGACCCCGAGGATCACAGATAAACTGGCACAGGAATATGGCGGCAACGAACAATCCAAATTCAGGTACACTGCTCTGCAAACCATTACGGTTTACTCCACTAATATCACACTAGTGCGGGCCATGATGCCAAGGCTTTCTGAACTGGGGAAAACTGGTATCGCCTTTTCTCAGGCGGATTATGATGCGCAAGTCGAATACATCTTTAGTCGCCTTAATGAAGTAAAACCACAGATGATTGAAGAATCCACCACCAACGCCCGAGTGATAGCCGAAAAGTTTGCCAACGATTCTAAGAGTCAATTAGGCAAAATAAAGAAAGCCGCTCAAGGTCAGTTCTCCATCAGCAACCGTGACAAAAATAATCCACATATTAAGCGTATACGAGTGGTGTCCACCATAGAATATTATCTAGCCGATTAGCCATAGGCAGTCCACCAACTGAGGATCAACTGACCTGGTTTATCAACCTCAGCGTTTCATCATGGTTAAAGGAAACGAATGCCTAATCGTTGATTACTTTTGGGATATTTGTCATTATTTAAATTAATATCAATAATATAAGTAGAATTCGATGAATTACCGTCACCGCCTTAATCAATGGATTTTAGCCATGAGTCTATTAAGCCTAAGTACCTTGTGCTGTGCCCTGCCAGCTTACAGTACAGAACATAAGGATGCTCAGATCAAAGAGGCATCAAGTCAAACAGAGTTAGTGATTTTTCTGGTACGCCATGGTGAAAAAGACACTGGCGATAACCCGAGCTTAACCGCTGAAGGTAAGCAAAGGGCTGAGCAGTTAGCCGCTATGCTGGCAAACAATCAACTCGATGGCATTTATAGCACTGACTATAAGCGCACCCAAGAAACCGCCGGCCCTAGTGCCCTAAAGCAGCAGCTCGAGATCCAATCTTATGATCCGCGCCATCTAGAAGATTTTAGCGACGCACTTAAGGCTAAAACGGGTCGTTATCTTGTGGTAGGACACAGCAACACCACCACAGCCTTAGTGAGTTTACTCGGAGGCGAGCCTCAAGGTGATATCGATGACAGCAGCGAGTTTAACCGTCTCTACATACTTAACATCAAACACACCAAGCATGGCAATGAAGTCACCAGCGTGCTGTTAAGATACGGTGCTAATCACTAATACTCAGCCTAATTTGCCATAAGTTTATCTGAGGGGCTTTATATGACTGATTCAACGAAGACCATCAAGCTCCACTTTGCAGATGATCCCATGTCATCAAGGCGTCACATTCGCTGTGCAGACTATGATTATATCGAAATCATGTGTTTGCACCGCTACCGAGTGACAGTAATGATGAAAGACTTAACTCAATATGAAGGCCAATTTCACACCACCAGCATTATCGAATTTGAAGGCATAAAACGTGAGGCCATAGTGGGCTTTGATATCAATCAAGCTCCCATACAGCTGATGTTCGAAGATATTTTGTCTATTTCAGTGCATGATGACAAGGCACAATTCTCCAGGTTGCAATTTGATTAACCTAAGCCCGGTTGTTGCTGGCTCCCAGTACCGCCCTTGCCCCATGATCACGTTTTAAGCTCAGCTAAATACGTCGAAAACTGCCACAAGCAGCTTTCGCGTTACAAAAATCAAACCCAAAAGCAACATGAAAAACATACGCCCACCATCAATACAGAATACTTAACACTCTGTTTTATATCTTTTTATTTTAAATTTCTTTACCATAGCGCTCCGCTATTTTAGGCCATGCCTACTAGCTCACCGTTTTTAATTCAGTAGTAGGTCAATCATGCCATTAACTCAAACAACAGCGCCATTTAGCGAAGCCATCGCCGCCCGTATTGAACAATCCGAAGCGCGGGTTATCAAGGCGGTGTTCCCCTCAAATACCAATCATCACAATACCTTATTTGGTGGTGAAGCCTTAGCCTGGATGGACGAGACCGCCTTCATTGCGGCGACTCGCTTTTGCCGCAAAACTTTAGTGACTGTGAGCTCTGACAGAATTGATTTTAAAAAAGCCATTCCCGCAGGTAGTCTTGCAGAATTAGTGGCCCGGGTTATTCATGTGGGCAAAACCTCACTCAAGGTGGAAGTGAATATCTTTGTGGAAGACATGTACCGTGATCACCGTGAACATGCTATTCGCGGCGTATTTACCTTCGTTGCAGTAGATGATGAACGTAACCCGATGCAAGTTTGGCCCCTTGCTGAGTCACTGTCAGGATCAAAAGACTGAGTCATCCGTAGTAACGCACTGTGAGATAGCGGATAAATTGTGCGCTATCTCTATAAATCCATAGAACTTATACTGTCATTTCTGCTACATTGGTTTGACCCCTGCCGAAAACTCATCAGAGCGCAGATGTTGAAAAATCCATTAGCTAGTCTCCATTAGCGATTAAATAGTGGACTTTCATTGACCTCTGCCAAATGCCGTGAACTAAACGCAAAGGCAAGGTTTACTAAGATATTTAGATCAACCAGCGCGTTAATAAGAGAGCATCAATGACTGAAGCTGATTTACCTTTTTCACAGGCCTGTGAAAACAATAAAACTCCAATTCTTGAGGCCCTTAAGCGCCTTCTTCCTTTGCCTCAAGCCCATACTCAAGACCCTGTTCTTAACCTGTTAGAAGTGGGCAGTGGTACAGGGCAACACTGCGTGTATTTTGCGCAGCACTTACCTCATATCCAGTGGCAGCCCAGCGAGCAAACCGTCTACCTCGACAGTGTAAACCAACGTATTTCACGCTTTAACAGCCCCAATCTTAAGCAGGCCATAGCCTTAGATCTCAGCCAAGACTGGCCTAGCCAATGCGCAGAGCAGCAGGCTATTTTTAGCGCTAATACACTGCACATTATCAGCCAAACCTTAGTGGAGCGTTTCATCGAAGATGCCGCACGTGCTTTAGTGCCAGACGGACAGTTTATTGTCTATGGCCCATTCAATTATCAGGGCCGCTTCACCAGCCAAAGCAATCAAGAGTTTGATGCTTGGCTTAAGCAAAGAGACACCCTAAGCGGCATTAGGGACATAGAGTGGATCATTGAGCTTGCCAAGGCTGAGTCACTTGTTTTAATGGATGACATCCCTATGCCAGCTAATAATCGGCTGCTCCATTTTCAGAAAAAGGCATCATCAACATGGTAAACGTTAGCACTAAAATTCACCCCAATGGTCTTAAGTACTTAGCCATAGACAGCCCACTTTGTCAGGCGACCATTTTCTTTCAAGGGGCGCAAATCACTGAGTTTACGCCAAAAAATTCACACCCCCTCCTGTGGGTGTCATCGGCTGACGATCACCAAGCTGGCAATGGTATACGGGGCGGCATTCCCATTTGCTGGCCTTGGTTTGGCCAACATGCCAAGCCAAGCTGGCCTCAACATGGATTTGCTCGTACCCGCCTCTGGTCTTTAAGCCAAGTGAATGTCACTGACCAGTCCGTACAAATTCAATTTGACTTGCCACTCTCGGAGCAAGATAAACAATGTTGGCCCCATGATAGTCAAGTGTCAGTGCTATTTAGTCTAAGTGACAGCTTGAAAGTCAGCTTAATTAATCACAACCTTGGCGAACACCCTTTTGAGCTCACCCAAGCCTTGCACAGCTACTTTCCTATTTCGGATATTCATCGCACCCGGGTCAGCGGCGTTAAAGGTGCTCAATACATAGAGTTTTCAGAAGGCCCCTTTCCTCAGGAAGAAGATGAGGTACATTTTACCAAGGAGACCGACAGGGTTTATACCCAGCTTGCTCAAACGCAATGTATCCATACCCCCAATGGGACAATCAGGGTTGCCAGAGAGCAAAGTGCCAGCGCCGTGCTGTGGAACCCTTGGATAGATAAATCCATTCGCCTCGGCCGCTTTAATCCCGATGACTATTTGCAAATGCTGTGCTTAGAAGCCGCAAATGTATTGGAGGACAAAGTTGTGTTGCAAGCGGGTGAAAGCCATACCCTAAGCACAGAGATAAGCTGGCTAAAAAATTAATTACGGGGGCAAGTATCCAACATACAACCAAGGCACACGCAGGTCCGTCAACACTCATCACCCTATTTATAGGCATAGTGAGTGACAACCTCTATTTCATGATTGGGGCTCACTATGCATCAAGTTAGCCCCGCTGAACCTTGTGCCACTGCCCCTTATAGAGATAAACCAAAGTCTGCGCTGCTGCGCCGCCCTAGGTTTATCATCTTATTAGCATTGATGCTGCTTTTGGCCATGGGGATCCTTGTCCTGTTCCACAATGCCAATTCGGTGAGTCAATTTTTAATCAGGCAGTTTGCCGCAACATATGAAGTGAATATTGTCGAGTTAGAAGACAATCACTCCACTTTGGATAGCGTAAACCTCGCCCGTCTTAAGCTCAATTACCAAGGCAGTGAGCTAACTATCACAGATCTTAAATTGACCTTTTTCGATGGCTTAGCCATGTTAAAACGGCGACAATTGTTAAGCTCAGACCTAAAACGCATCTCCCTGAGTAGCATGACACTCAATCCGAGCCGTTCTCTAATAGAACAGATGTTAATGCGCAGCGAGCAAACCCAGCACGGTTTAACATTCAACTTAGGGACACTGGATGCTGCTCTCATTCACGCGGACAAAACTAGTCTTGATACCGAAAATGTTGATAAGATAAGTCTCGAGCCGCTTAACCTAGATAACCTCACTGTTTGGCTACAAACCCTGCAACAAAAATTACCGACTCAATTACCCGAGTTACAGTTAGGCCAAATTACTATTGAGCTGCCAAGCTTTTCAACATTGATTTCAAACATTAGTCCAAACCTTAGCCAGCCAATTGCAGCTACTGTGCCTGCCGCGACCATAAGCCTGCCTAAGCTTGTTCTCAATCCTAGGGGAGAGCTCAGTACAGAGCTACTGTTCAACCAACTGCCGATTATTGCTTTTGATGCAAAACTTGACCCCAATCAGCTGTTAGCCCCTTGGCAGTTAGACACTGAGTTATCCCTCACCTCGGCGCACCAAGGCCTAGTCCAACTTGCGAGCTATTTGGATGCCAGTCGCAGCGCATTGGCACTTGAGCCATCACAAATTCACAGTCAGATTAATCGTATAATTAACGCACTGAACCAAATATCAGCAAAAGGCATCAAGGTGAGTGGTCTTTGGCAAAGCCATAGTGAGTTTTCAGCCCAAGATTTAACCTTGCACAGCCAACACAGCTTGTCAGAGGCAGAAATCCTTCTCACCCCTGCACTTGCTGAACAAGAAAGTGTTTACATCAAACTGCAGCAGCCAGTGAAACTTAAGGTTTCACTGGATAAACAAAATATGAGTGCAAATTTACAGCCCTTAGGTTTATCTCTCACGCTCACCCCTGCTCAGCGGCAATTAATAGCAGCAAGCTTCAGTGAAGCTAACTTAACGAGTAAATTAGAACCTTGGCTTAGCAAACTCAGCCTGAGAAATGACACAGTGCAACAAATAGACGCCATAAGTCATATAGAGTTTGCGCTTGAACGCACCGAGCTCACTATGCCTAGCAGTGCCTTGAAGTCAGTCATATCGCAGGCTTTGGATAACGAGCCCCTCGATACAGAGGATAAGCAAACCACTGCCCAAGTCATCAAGCTCACATCTCCTAACGCCATGCTAAGGCTTAAGCTCGTCCCCCTTAAACGCAGCGCAGAGGCAAAAGAGCCAGCAGACGAGATGAAAACTCAGGCTCCCCATCAACAACAATTAACATTATCTAACTTAACGACTGAATATGAACCACTTACTAAGCGCATTCAGCAAGAGTTTGACGTTAATTGGCACTTTTCCCAGCAAAGCCCGCTGCATTTAACCCATAGCGCATTAAGCCAGCTGCCATTTGCCAATTTCAGCATTGAAAAGGCCAATATTACACTCGATGGCCACGCTGAATTTGACTATCTGCAATCGACAAACAGCACTGAGGTGAGCAAGCCGAGTCAGAGTAGCAATGCCGCGGATGTCAACGTCAATGACGCAAAAAACAGGGATGAAACCGAGCTTACAACTAAAGCCAGTCTTAAGTTCACTCTTGCCCCAAGCAGTCAGCTGAGCCTTAGCGGCATGAGTGCAGCCCTAGGTGACACTCAGTTATCCATGAACAAATTACATCTGCAAGGCGCAAGCCAGACACAAGTTAACCTTAATGCTAGCCGCCCTATTTCATCACAAAAAGCCAATGTTAGCCCCGACGCGGCTCAATCTAAATCCTTGCCATGGCACCCACTTGAGCTCACTCAAGCACAAGTGACCTTGGCCGACATGAATATGCAAATAAGTAAGCTGCTGATAAAGCAATTTGCAGCAAGTGAAGGGGTTTCAACTGATGCAAAACCGCTAAATGGTAAACATCAACAACTTGAAGCTAAGGCTGAAAACCTTAACCTGCGCCTTAATGACATCAGCAAGTTAGACTTGGGCGCATCACTGGGGACACTATTTCAGAATGAAATAACCGCTCAATTACAATGGGACATAGCGCAGCTTGATGTGCGTAAACACACTGCAAACAAGCGCACCAAAGCAGGGGCGGCCTTGTTAGTATTGGATAGTCTATCCCTTAAACAAAGGGTTAAACTCAATAAAGGGGTGTTAAGTAGTCAAGATGACTGGCTATTTGAAACCCAGGCCTTGAGCAGTCAACATTGGCTGAATGCACCTTGGTTAACAGCATCTTGGCTAACAGCACCTCGTTTGAGTGCATCAAAGCAGCATGTTCAAGCATTGGGTAAGCCAAGTACCATTAACCCAGCCGCGAGTATGGCCACGAGTTTAGCCGGCCAATGGCAGTTTGAGTTTGACATAACCCAAGCCCTCGCCGTCGCAGCCAAGACGCAAACTTTGCCGAAAAACACTTTCCTGCAAGGCCAAGGGAGCTTTAATGGCAGCTATTTACTCCGTAACGTGCAAGATAGCGCCGGTAAGCATCAATTCTTTGAGTTTAGATTCGAGCCAGAGTTTGACAATTTAAGCGGGGATTACCTAGATTACAATTTCAGTGGCGCACGCCTTTCCGCCAAGTGTCAGCTGGACTGGCAAAGAGCTTACCAAACTCAACAGGTTAAGAGCTTACTGAGTTGCCCTGATACTCAGGTTAGCGCCGCAGAGGCAAACCTAGGTTTACGCTTGGATAGGCTCAAATTACAAACCGACATTCAGCTCACGCAAGATGACAGCAAACCCGCGACCAATTGGCTGCAACTCGTCACTGGGCTCAGTCATACCGAAGTGAATCTCACTGCCAGCGGCGATATACTAGATGGTCACTTTCTGATCCCCGAGTTCACCTTAAGGATTCAAGACACCTCTAAAGGGCATATTTTATTGCAAGGATTGAGCCTCGAAGCATTCCTTGCCGCCCAGCCTCAAGTAGGCGTTCAGGCCAGTGGCATTTTTGATGGCGTATTACCTGCTACTTTTACCGATGGCAAGCTGCAAGTCAGTGGCGGCCTATTGGCAGCCCGGGCGCCAGGTGGGCGAATTCAAGTGTCAGGTAATCCCGCCATCGATGAATTAACTCAGATGCAGCCCCATTTAGCCTTAGTGTTTACCGCCCTTGAGGATCTTAACTACCACCAACTTTCAAGTAGCTTTGACATGGCTCCCAATACGGATGCTAAGTTGAACTTACAGATAAAAGGAAATAGCGTGGGGATTGAACGGCCCATTCATTTGAACTACTCTCATGAAGAGAATCTTTTGCAATTATATCGCAGCCTGAGATTAACCAATCAGCTGCAGGATAATATTGAGCAATCAATGAAATAAGGAAAAATAGTGAATAAATCTCAAGGTATACTTCTCAGCCTATGCGGCCTGGGCTTACTGACAATGGTCAGCGCTTGCTCGCCTACGGTTAAAATCGAGCCACCGGACAAACCCATAGTGATCAATCTGAACGTCAAGATTGAGCATGAAATTAGGATAAAAGTCGATAAAGAACTCGACACTCTCATCAATAATGAATCATTGTTTTAATAGAAGGGATTGCTATGAAATCTGCCTTTTCGTGTTTAATTGTAGGCTTGCTGCTGTCATTTCAAGCTATGGCGCTAACTTTACAAGAAGCTAAATCACAAGGCTTTGTGGGTGAGCAACTGAACGGCTATCTGGGGTTAGTACAAACCACGGATGAAGCCAAAGCCCTGATGGACGATGTGAATGCCAAGCGCAAGGCCCATTATGAGCACATTGCCCGTAAAAACAATATCGCCACCGATGCAGTGGCAAAGTTGGCGGCGCAAAAAGCCATCGAGGCCGCATCTCCAGGCCATTGGTTACAAAGCACTAACGGAACATGGTTTAAAAAATGATCCTCTGCCATACTTTGATGACTTTACTCTAGGACGAGTCTTGCTATGTTGCTCAAACACACCATTAAGAAAATGTCTCTTAGCTCAAAATGGCTGTTTTGCTGCTTAAGCTTAAGCCTAATTTCAATGCCAACTTGGGCGCAAACCGTCATTCGCATCGGTGGTTATGATTTTGCACCCTATGTCAGCGTTAACAATGACACTCAAGCCACGGGATTGAGCCTCGATCTGATGGCGGCGTTAAATGCGATACAGTCAGAAGTTAAATTTGAATTTGTCGGCACCAGCATAGAGCAACGTTATCAGGCGTTCTCCAAAGGACGTTACGATGCCATCTTGTTCGAAAGTCCACAATGGGGCTGGCAAGATTATGACACCCAATTTGTTCCATTAGAGATAGAAGATGGTGAGCGTTACATTAGCCTTAAAATCACCGCAAAAGATCAATCTTATTTCGATAACTTTCGAAACAAAAAGCTTGCCTTAGTCAGCGGTTACCACTATAAGTTTGCCCAGTGGAGCAATGATCCTAAGGTCTTGAAGAAAAAATTTGATGCCTTATTTGTGCCTTCAAATAAGGCATCCATTGAAAGCGTTTTAAAAGCACGGGCCGATATGGCCCCTGTCACTTGGAGTTATCTGCAACATTACTTTGTTACAAACCCCACTGCTCGCGAGCAATTGATTTTCTCAACCAAGTGGGATCAACAATATCAACATGGGATAATCATAAACCCACAATCGAGTCTCAGCGCCGAACAATTATCCCTTTGGCTCGATAAACTAAAACAAAATGGCACCTTAAAAAATCTGGCTCAGCGCTATCATCTAACAGTTAAATAACCTAAAAAAACACCTCAGCAAATCGTGAGACTGAAGAGAAACCACCAAAGTGAGTTTTGTGGCTGCCATTAGGTTATACGAGTATTTAGATTATTGTTTATATTATGGTTTACCTGAACGCTTACGTCAGAATTCGCTAAAAATGGCTTAACCACAGCAGTTGAATGCCGTAGGATATTCTTTGATACCAACCTGTGTTGCCTTTGCTCTTAACCGCCTTCGCCATAGCCCACAAATAATATATTACCCCTAATACGCTCAAGATTGACCCTAGTCTAAACCCTAAAGAAATCAGCTCTGTTGTCGGGCTCAGAACCACTAAAATAGTGGTAATAAGTAGCGCCAGCAGCATGATAAAATTAAGGAAAAAAAACACCGACTTAAGTCGGCGTTTTTTGTGCAAATGATATTCGAACAGGCTTATAGCTTGTCGAAATCATCCACATTGATAGCAGCTAATCGCTTAGCATCGGCATCTTGCAACTGAGCGTATTCGCTGTCGTTGATAATGCCTTTCTCAAGGGCTTTTTCAAACAACACAGGCATGGGCTGTTTTGACTTAAGGTGGCCATTACGCTGAGCTTGCTTAAGCTTTTTGTAAATCTCTTTGCTGGCGTATTTAGCAAGGAATGCTTGCTCAACTTCTGCAATACCGCCTTTGTCGCCTTCAAAATCTGGGCACAGGAAGGTCAATCTGTCACGAGCAGGTCCTGGACGCAGCATACCTTTAACCACTTGGGTAGTCAGATTGTCGCTTGGCAGGTTGAAGTGATTACCTAGCGGGAAAATAAGCACTTTTAATAAGCCACGTACAATCAAATTAGGGAAGTTGCGGCTCGCTTCTTCTAGTGCCTTAGCGGCGAAATGAAGTCTTTGCTGCATCACATAATGCACGATTGGCAAATCATCTTGCTGACGGCCATTGTCTTCAAAATGCTTTAAGGTCGCTGAACCTAAATACAACTGGCTTAATACATCACCCATACGGGCAGACATCATTTCTTTACGCTTTAAATCACCGCCCATTATCAGCATAGATAAGTCTGTCATGATGGCTAGCGCCGCTGACATACGTGTCATGTCTGAATAATACTGCTGGGTGGCACCGCTGACTGGCGCCTTGATGAAGCGGCTCGCCGTTATTGCCGTCGCAAAAGCTGTTAAGGCGTTGCGACAAGCGTACCCAATGTGGCCCATTAATAATGAGTCAAACCTGTCTAGTGCATCGGTTTCGTTCTCCATCGCCGCAGCTTCCATCTCGGCAAGCACGTATGGATGACAACGAGTGGCACCTTGACCGAAAATCATCAAGGAGCGGGTTAGAATGTTAGCGCCTTCAACCGTAATAGAGATAGGGTTTGCCATAAAGGCATGACCCAAGTAGTTTTTGCTACCTAGTTGAATGCCCTTGCCTGACTGAATGTCCATGGCATCTTCTAACACATCACGGCCAAGTTCTGTCATGTGGTATTTAGCGATAGCGGTTACCACTGATGGCTTAACCTTAAGATCAATACCTGTGGTGGTTAAGCGGCGCGCCGCTTCTAACTGATAGGTATTACCGATAATGCGCGCGAGGGCTTCTTGCACGCCTTCGAACAAACCGATAGACATACCAAATTGCTGACGCACATAGCTGTAGGCTGTGGTGGTTTTAGTGGTCACGTGACCCGATGCGGTAGCAAGAGCTGGCAGAGAAATACCGCGACCTGCTGACAAACACTCAACCAGCATACGCCAGCCTTTACCAGCGTATTGTGGGCCACCTATGATCCAATCCAGTGGAATGAAAACATCTTTACCGCTCGTGGTACCGTTCATAAACGCCATCATCATAGGGTTATGACGACGGCCAATTTCAACACCCGGGTGGTCAGTTGGAATTAGCGCACAAGTGATACCGATATTTTTAATGTCACCCAATAGCCCATCTGGGTCACGCATTTGGAACGCAAGACCCAGTACAGTGGCAACAGGGGCCAAGGTAATGTAGCGCTTGTTCCAGGTGAGGCTTAAACCTAAAACTTCTTCACCTTCAAATTCTTGTCGACACACAACCCCGATATCAGGAATGGCGCCGGCATCACTGCCCGCTTCTGGGCCAGTCAAGGCAAAGCAAGGTAACTCTTTACCCTTGGCTAAATCGGGCAACCAGCGCTCTTTTTGTGCTGTAGTACCGTAATGGGTGAGTAGTTCTCCAGGGCCTAATGAGTTAGGTACCATAACAGTCACTGCGGCGCTGACGCTACGTGAAGCAATAATGCTGACTATGGTTGAGTTGGCGTAGGCTGAGAATTCACGGCCACCGAATTTCTTTGGAATGATAAGCGCGAAAAAGCCTTCTTTCTTGAAATAAGACCACAGTTCAGGGGGTAAATCTTTACGATTATGAACTATGTCGAAATCATCAATCATGGTCAGGGCTGTCATCACCTGATTATCGATAAAGGCTTGCTCGTCAGCCGTTAAGGCTGGTTTGCCATAGCTGTGTAAGGTATTCCAGTTTGGCTTACCGCGGAACAATTCACCTTCCCACCACACATCGCCCGCTTCCATGGCTTCTTTTTCAGTGGTAGACAGAGGAGGCAGTACTTTCTTGAAAAATGCAAACACAGGACGAGTGATAAACTGCATCCTGATATTACGCACCCCAAAAAGCACTATTATTGCTAATAAAAGCAGTATGATAATACTCATTATTCAACCTTTTTTTAGTTAGTTTAAATCGCCACTGACACGCCAGCAGCCATGTAAGGGATCACTTTGCGAATTATCGCTTCAATATTGTTATGTTCACCGTATTCAGTGGCGGCAATATCATTTAATGCATCCGCTGAAGCCATGGTAAAGACTATAGTGCCTAAGGTGAAATGCAGCCGCCAAAACATCTCTGCTGCTGGAATATGGGGGGCACTCATCTTCACAGCTTGTACAAATGCGGCCAGATGCTCACCATAATGTGTGGTGATAAACCAGCGCAGATGACCTTGGCTTTCTATGTAACCCCGGCCTAGTAGCTGCAAGAAAATAATGGTGCCACCGTTTCTCACCTTATTTAATTCTAGTAAAGGTTTAATTAATGAGGAGAAAATTTCGTTCAAACTCGCCTGCTCTGACGCTTTATTCAAACGTTTAATCTCACTGGCAGCCGATGGCATAAACACATCTAAATAGCGTGCCAACACAGCGCGGATCAGTTCTTTCTTCGAGCCAAAATGGTAATTTACCGAGGCCAAATTCACTTCAGCCTTACTGGTGATAAGCCTTAAGGAAGTTTCAGAAAATCCCCTTTCTGCGAAGAGTTTTTCTGCTGCATCCAGAATTCTGGTTTTTGTATCTGTCCGACTCGCCATCCTCTCACCCATTATATTTAAAACACCTGTTTAAATTAATCATTGAGCGAACACTTGTCAATCGAAATTCTCAAGTCATTGTATTGGCATTTCATCTTATTTAAGTACGAATTCAAGACTGTATTAAATGCAAACTGCTTTTTAATTGGGTAAACTAAGGCCAAAAAATTACACTAACAATAATATTGAGGGAGCCAAACAAATGAAATTGCCTTTTAAACAGCCATCTCAAATCGCTTTAGTCGTCTCTGTGGCGCTCGGATTAAGCGCATGCGGCCAGCAAATTAAGCCGGTTGCCACGGCGCCTGCTGTGGATGCGAAGGCAGCTGCTGAATTTGTCAATGATGCGGAAGTGAAACTGGAAGCATTGTCCATTGAAGCCAGCCGCGCCGAGTGGATCTACAGTAACTTTATTACCGAAGACACGGCGGCACTTTCTGCTGCCATGGGCGAAAAAACCACCTCAATGTCTGTTCAGCTAGCAACCCAAGCGGCAACATTTGCAGGCTTGAAACTTGATCCTGTGGTTGCTCGCAAGCTTAATTCGCTTCGTAGCAGTTTGATTTTGCCGGCGCCGCTGGATCCTGCTAAAAATGCTGAACTTGCCAAGATAAGCTCAGAGCTCAATGGCCTGTACGGTAAAGGCAAATACTGTTTTGCCTCTGGCGAATGCATGACTCAAACTGAGTTGTCGGCGCTTATGGCGGAATCCAAAGATCCACAGCTGTTATTGGAAGCTTGGCAAGGTTGGCGTCAAATCGCCAAACCTATGCGTTCATTATTCCAACGTGAAGTAGAATTAGCTAACGAAGGTGCCCGTGACTTAGGCTTCGCCGATTTATCTGAATTGTGGCGCAGCCAGTACGACATGAAGCCGCAAGAATTCTCCAACGAATTAGACCGTCTATGGGGTGAAATTAAGCCCTTGTACGATTCGCTGCATTGTTATGTGCGCGGCGAGCTGAATGAGCAATACGGCGATGAAGTGGCACCTAAAACAGGCCCAATCCCAGCACACCTCCTAGGTAATATGTGGGCGCAGCATTGGGGCACCATCTACAATAGTGTTGCACCAAAAGATGCGGACCCAGGTTTTGATGTCACTGAATTATTAGCTAAAAATGGCTACGATGAAGTCAAGATGGTCAAACAAGCCGAAAGCTTCTTCACCTCCCTTGGTTTTGATGCATTACCGGAGACATTCTGGAGCCGCTCACTGTTTGTGCAGCCTAAAGATAGAGATGTGGTGTGTCATGCATCGGCGTGGGATCTGGACAACCAAGATGATATCCGCATCAAGATGTGTATCCAGAAAACTGCTGAAGACTTTACTGTTATTCACCATGAACTGGGGCATAACTTCTACCAAAGAGCCTATAAAAACCAGCCTTACATTTTTAAAGGCTCTGCCAATGATGGTTTCCATGAAGCCATTGGTGACACCATAGCACTGTCAATCACACCTAAGTACCTGCAGCAAATTGGCCTGCTTGAGACTGTGCCTGATGCTTCTAAAGACATAGGCCTCTTGCTGCAACAAGCATTAAATAAAATTGCCTTCATGCCGTTTGGTTTAATGATAGATCAGTGGCGCTGGCAGGTCTTTAACGGCCAAATTAAGCCTGAAGATTACAATAAAGCCTGGTGGGACTTAAGAGAAAAATACCAAGGTGTTAAAGCCCCTATCGAGCGCACTGAAGCCGACTTTGACCCAGGTGCTAAATACCATGTGCCAGGTAACGTACCTTACACACGTTATTTCTTAGCCCATGTGTTGCAGTTCCAGTTCCATAAAGCCCTTTGTGATATCGCCGGGGACACAGGTCCTGTGCATCGCTGCAGTATTTATGGCAACAAAGAAGCCGGCGCTAAGCTTAACCAAATGCTAGAAATGGGTGCCAGCAAGCCTTGGCCAGAAGCGTTAGAAGTGGTCACAGGTACTCAGCAGATGGATGCTAAAGCCGTGTTAGATTACTTTGCGCCGCTGCAAACTTGGTTAAACGAGCAAAACACGCAAGCCCAACGTCAATGTGGCTGGTAGTCTAGCGGTCCGCTAGCCAGTGGTCATGCCTAAGTTCTAAAGTGCCCAAGCACATAAGACATAGGCACTGGATTTAACCACATTTGAACAGACGCCCACACAATGTGGGCGTTTTCTTTATTGCTCACGATAAGCATCATCTTGGCCCAGTCTTATGCCAATTTTCGGCTCAATAATTTTTAATTCATGTCGACTAAGACACACTTTGTAATGATTCTTTACTGTTGTCACGCCACTGTGTCGGCTATAGTGCTTGAATATGAACAGCTGGCCTAGGTATCCAATTTAATTCACAATTTTGATATTGAACTCGCACTAGGTTAACCATTCCGACCTGTCATTTTCCATGAGGCTCTGCCATTGAAACTACTGAGCACAATTTTATTTTTTGCCTTGATTTGGATGACCAACGTCCAGGCTAATGAGCAAGATAATCATGCTATTAATCAGTATTATCAGAAGTTTACCTTATCTTTTGCTAATTTGGACTTAAGCGCCATCGACGAGCTCTACACTCATGATGCCGTGTATATATCTGAAACACACAATAGAGAAATCGTTCAAGGTAAGAGTCAAGTGATCGATTTATATCAATCCTTCTTTGATAAAATCCGTCGCAAGCAAGCCAAAATAGAAGTTGAATTTAGAGTTCATGTTAGGCAATTGCGTGATAATGGCGCCACCGACATAGGTTACTATCTGGTACGCTTTCATCCAGCCAAAGAGACTGGCGAACCTGTCAGCGAGTTTTCCGGCAAGTTCGTCAATGTGTTTATCAAAGAACAAGGGAAATGGCGCATCAGTGTTGACTCCAACACTCGGGGAGATGCCAAGCTGTATTTTGCTGCTAAACCTCAAGCTTCACTGTATTATGGCCAAAGATTCAAGGCGCCTCAGCACAAGAAGCAGCCAAAGCCAGACAAACCCCATTAAGGATTGGTATTATATGCCCAGCCCATCTTGCCCTTGCGGCAGTGATAAGTCTTATGCACTTTGCTGTCAGCCATTGCATCAACAAAAACAACATGCTACTGAACCTGAGCAATTAATGCGATCTCGCTACTGTGCCTTTGTTAAAGGTGAATTTAATTACCTTATTGCCACCCACCATGCTGAGCACCTGCAAGGCTTAACGGCCGCCGAGTTGGCGCAGAGTCCTGAGGTCAATTGGCTTGGGCTTGAGGTAATGGCCAGCACAAAGGATCTGAGCAATAACGCCGCTAAGGTCAGCTTTAAGGCTTGGTATTTAGACAAGGGTCAACTGGATGCTATTTTTGAAAATTCAGAATTTATTTTTGAACAAGGACAATGGTTTTACAGCCAAGGCCAGCAATTCACCACCAAACCGCCTGAGCGTAATAGCCCTTGTATTTGCCACAGTGGTAAGAAATTTAAACATTGCTGCATGAAATTAGTTCGTTAACGCTGTTATCTAAGACTGAGTATGTGGGATGTATGTGATCTTGAGTGCAAAACAGCTTAGTTTATTAAGCTCTGCTGAAGTGTAAGCAAGTGACTGAAATCACTTTCCCGCACCGCAGGACTGTATAAAAACCCTTGGGCATGATGACAAGCACTCTGTGTGAGGAAGGCTTCTTGCTCCTTAGTTTCCACCCCTTCGGCAGTCAATGAAATATTTAGCGCACTGGCCATGGCGATAATGGCACTGACAATCTCTCGGCTTTCACGGCTACTGCTGATGTCCATTACAAAGGATCTGTCTATCTTAAGTTTGGAGATAGGGAACTGCTTTAAATACCGCATGGAACTGTGGCCAGTACCAAAGTCATCGATGGCTAGCCCCACGCCAAGTTCGGCCAATTCTTTACACAACTTAGTGGCGTGTTCGATATCACTCATCAATTCAGTTTCGGTTATTTCCAAAATCAGTCGTTTGGGTTTGATACGATAGCGAGTCACTAAGGTCCAAACTTGGGCGTAAAGCTGACTACTGAAAAACTGCCGCGCCGACACATTCACATGCATGGTCAAGTCGATATTTTTGTGCTGCCACAAATTTAACTGTTTACAGGCGGTTTCCAGCACCCATTGTCCCATCGCATTGATTAACCCCGTCTGTTCAGCGATTTCAATAAAGGCCCCTGGATACAAGATGCCCTTTTTAGGATGGTGCCAACGGATTAGGGCTTCAGCCCCTATATAGCGCTGAGTTTGTAGATCCATTAAGGGTTGATAATAAAGCTCAAATTCACGGCTTTTAAGGGCCTGCTGTAAATCGCGTTCAATTTCGATATTGGCCTTAAACGCCTCAAGCAATTGGGTATTAAATATTTGATAGTGCTTAAGGGCTTTTCTCTTGGCGTATTGCAGTGCAATATCAGCGCAAGTGAGTGGCGCAAATAAGTCCACCACAGACTCTATATTCACCACCGCGATGGCAGGTTTGGGTTCGACTTTATCCCGAGCGATAATCACAGGGGCTAATAATTTCTCGTAAAGTTTAGCCACGCAGCGTTCTAATTCAGCGAGTTCGCCAATTTCTGGTAATAATATACCAAACTCATCGCTGCCAATTCGTGCCACATCGATGGCATTATGGTAATTAGCAAAATGTTTGACCCTTCGGGCAACTTCGATAAGCAGCGCATCCCCGCGTTCATGGCCATGGGTATCGTTAAAACGATTAAAACCAAGTAAATCAACTAATATTAATACTCCATTCGCGCTTTTATCTAAATTTTGAGTGAAATGCAACCTATTGTGTAACCCGGTTAAATTACAATTCCAAGCTAAACGCTCGAGTTCTGCCTTATGACGATATTGAGCTGAAATATCATGCACGGCAACTAAGGCAAAATCATTACCCCGAGAGGTCACAAAGTGACGCGCATGGTAATGTACCCAATACTGACTCTCGTCCACATGCTGCATCTGACGTTCACCTTGAATGGTTTCCCCTCTTAGTAGGGCATTAATCATGGGAGTCACTTGCTCATTGGCACCGCGGAAAAACGCCAATTTGCTGGCGTGTTGATCTTGAACTTGTTCTCTTGGGATCCCAGTTAATTTCTGATGGGCTGGGTTAACGTACCTTATCATTTGAGTTTTAAGATTAATTAAAATAATCAAATGCTCAGCTTGCTCGGTAGCGCTCAAATAAAGGGTGAGATCTTCATCTTTTTCATAACCGCGCTCAGTGGCCAGCGCTAAAGCGAGCTGATCCGCGACTTGACTCACAAATTGAATATCTTGCTCTTGTAACGGAATAATAGATTCAAATTCAAGGCTTAGCAGGCCTTCTATATGACCATTAATACGAATCGCCACATCAAATATTTGTTTAACTGGCTCTCCGTGCTGATAGCGGCTTACTATAAAAGGCATATCCGCATCATCAGTGGCAACAAAGAACCTGTGATCATGAAGATGCTGTAAATAATCACTGGATAATTGCGGTCTAGATGTGCTTGATAGAGGGGATTGGCTGCTTAAATCTGCGCTAGCTAGAGGTGTTAGTCTATGATCTTGTTGATCTAATTGCCACACCATCACATTGAAACCATGAAAATGTTCAAGCAGAAGCTGACAGCACATATTGGCTGTCTGAGAATACTGGCCTAATGCTTTTGCTTCAGAGTTAACTATTTGTTCCAATAGTTCCTGATGCTCTGTGAGTTCCATGCGCTTCCTAGTGACTTCTTTAATTAGCAAAATCAATAATTTAAAATTACCGTTTAAATAATGCTACGCCCTGTAAAATACTTTGCCATACGCTTTTTAACAAACACAGTGTTTATCACTTAATTAACTTTATTGCTGCCAAGAAATGCTGAAAAAAGACATTTTTCACAGGCCTTCCTCAAGCTGGAAAATTAACTTTTCCACTGTATATTCAAAGTTTAACGATAATATAACACCATCATCCATGACTTTCATAGAGGCGGTGACATTTTTAAATTTCTGCTCTGCTTTTAGCTGTAAACGAGTCGCTCCAGCCTTCGAATTATGCCCGTTAAAGTGAACTACAAGTAGAGTGTCATTGGCTTCTATTAGCTTACCTATATCAACAAAACCGCCACAGCAGTCCCGCGTTGCATCGATGTTTTCACCCACAACCAGAGACTTAATTCCCTTAGACTGAGTTACGTTAGATTGAATTGTCTTAGCGTTAGCTTCCATATCAGGCTCCATTAATTTTGCTCATTGCTTGCGGTTTGACCCAAGCATTTGGTGGAACCATCATAATAATTGATTTCTAATAAGCTAACTCTACTCCAATTCACACAATCGACATCAGCTAAACCTATGATGAATTTTACTCACTTTGTGACATTTCCCTAACAAATCCCTTGAAATCACAATTTTTCTGATTATGATGAATCTCTGTCCTACTCAGACAAACGCCAGCTTATTACCCATAAGCTTCTGAATGCCCGCCATTCAGTTAATGGCACTCTTTAGCTTGAAGTACCTTCAAGCTTGATTTTTATAACGATTACCGTCGTTGTTTACAAAGTACTGTTTACCATAACGGTAACTATGAGGTCCTTGCTATGGAAATGTTATCCGGCGCTAGTATGATAGTGCGCTCTCTTATTGACGAAGGTGTCGAACACATCTTTGGCTATCCCGGTGGTTCAGTCTTAGATATTTATGACGCCCTTCACGAAATCTCAGGCGTGGAGCACATTTTAGTGCGTCACGAGCAAGCCGCGGTGCACATGGCCGATGGTTATGCCAGAGCGACTGGTAAGGTTGGCGTGGTGCTGGTGACATCAGGCCCTGGCGCCACCAATGCCATCACAGGTATTGCTACCGCATATATGGACTCCATCCCGTTAGTTGTCTTGTCAGGTCAAGTACCCAGCAATTTAATTGGCAATGATGCCTTCCAAGAATGTGACATGATTGGGATTTCACGCCCTGTGGTGAAACACAGCTTTTTGGTGACTGATCCCGCCAAAATCCCTGAAACCATCAAAAAAGCCTTTTATATCGCCAGCACTGGTCGACCCGGCCCTGTGGTGGTTGATTTACCCAAAGATTGTTTAAACCCACAAGTGCTGCACGAATATGCTTACCCTGAGTCGGTCAGCATGCGCTCTTACAATCCTACGACCATGGGCCATAAAGGCCAGATAAAACGCGGTTTACAAGCGCTTATTCAAGCGAAAAAACCTGTGCTTTATGTAGGCGGCGGCGCGGTGATTTCAGGCTGTGATAAGCAAATATTATCGCTGTCAGAAAAACTCAACATTCCTGTGGTTAACACCTTAATGGGTTTAGGTGCCTTCCCCGGCACTCACAAGCACAATGTAGGCATGCTGGGTATGCATGGTCGATATGAAGCCAATATGGCGATGCACAATTGTGATTTAATTTTTGGTATTGGGGTGCGCTTCGATGATAGAACCACCAACAATGTGGAGAAATATTGTCCTAACGCCACTATTTTGCACATAGATATCGATCCCTCTTCCATTTCCAAAACCATCAGGGTGGATATCCCCATCGTGGGTTCGGCCGAGCAAATTTTAGACAGCATGCTGGCATTACTGGAACACACACAAGATAGTCAAGATAAGCAGGCCATCGGTGAATGGTGGGAGCAAATTACCCATTGGCGCGCCAAAGACAGTCTCGCCTATGATAAAAATAGCGGTCGGATTAAGCCTCAGCAAGTGATTGAAACCTTGTATAAATTAACCAAGGGTGAAGCCTATGTCACCTCAGATGTGGGCCAGCATCAGATGTTTGCCGCCCTGTATTACCCTTTCGATAAACCCAGACGTTGGATAAATTCTGGCGGTTTAGGCACCATGGGGTTCGGCCTTCCCGCCGCCATGGGGGTCAAGATGGCCATGCCCGATGAAACCGTGATTTGCGTGACTGGCGATGGTTCAATTCAAATGAATATCCAAGAGCTGTCCACTGCCCTGCAGTACGATACTCCAGTTAAAATCATCAATTTAAATAACCGTTTTTTAGGCATGGTCAAGCAATGGCAAGACATGATCTATTCTGGGCGCCATTCCCATTCTTACATGGATTCTGTGCCTAATTTTGCCAAAATTGCTGAGGCTTATGGCCATGTCGGCATGACGATTAGCGATCCCAACAAGCTTGAAGCTGAACTTGCCAAAGCCTTAGCCATGAAAGACAAATTAGTCTTTGTCGACATCAGTGTGGATGAAACTGAGCACGTCTACCCCATGCTGATTAAAGGCGGGGCAATGAATGAAATGTGGTTAAGTAAAACGGAGAAAAGCTAATGCGCCGAATTATCTCAGTACTTTTGGAAAACCAACCCGGTGCCCTTTCCCGTGTAGTCGGCCTGTTCTCACAACGTGGCTATAACATCGAAAGCCTTACGGTAGCCCCCACAGAAGATCACAGCCTTTCACGACTCAACATTACCGTGATTGCCGATCAATATGTGCTTGAACAAATCGAGAAACAACTGCATAAGCTCATCGATATTCTTAAAGTCGCCAACATTACCGAGGCATCCCACATAGAGCGCGAACTGGCCTTAGTAAAGGTCAAAGCGCAAGGGGAACACAGGGAAGAAGTGAAGCGCACGGCAGATATCTTTCGTGGCCAGATTGTCGATGTCACCGCCAATTTGTACACCATACAGATGGCGGGCACCAGCGAGAAAATTGATGCCTTTATACGCGCCCTGTGTGAGGTCACTAAGGTTATCGAAGTGTCTCGCTCTGGGGTGGTGGGCCTAGCTCGTGGTGAAAAATCTATGCGCGCCTAAGACTAGAATGTTAATTAGTTAAAAATAATGGGAGCCGCACGGCTCCCTTTGGGTAATCTAATTTCCAAACTTATGAACAGTACCTTTCATTGAAAAATCAATCATATAGGTTTCGCTCGCTGGGGATATCCGATAAATATTGAACAAATTCAACTTCAAAACCATTGGGGTCAAGAAAGTAGATATTCTTCCTGTGGAGCGTATTACCACCATCGATAGCGATTTCAAATCCGGCCTTTACCAATCGACGCACCACGGCATCAAGGTCATCAACTACAAAGGCAAAATGACTCAAGCCAAGCACCACACTCTTTAGATCACGATTTTCCCCCACTCCGGAATCATTAAAGGTCAGATAATTATAGTCATCACCAAAATGGACCCAATCTCTGGGTTCGCCATACCAACTGCCCTTGCCGCCCCCCCTGACTTGCCAATGGGGAAATGCCGCGCGATAAAAAACTAAGGTTTCCTCTATATCTCTGACCACTAAATTCACATGTTCTAAACGCATCATTATTTCTCCTTGAGGTTTCAATGTTCACAGCATAAAACCTCAAGTTAGCTTGAGGTAAAGCCTTTTTTTGGCTAAAGTGGGCTTATCCCATTGAGTGAGCAATAAATAGCCCATTGTTTGGCTGTGAGACTGTAAATAGATAAGGACTAAAGATGTTGAATGAAACGGAGTTAAGTGTTGGCCAAATAGCCAAACGTTGTGGAGTTAAAGTATCAACTTTGCATTTTTATGAAGCCAAAGGGTTAATCTTTAGCCTGAGAAATCAAGGTAATCAACGCCGTTATAAGCGCGACATGTTAAGGCGTATCTCAGTGATAAAGGCGGCTCAAAGGATGGGAATAAGCTTAGAAGAGATTAAGAATGCTTTTGAAAGCTTGCCAAACAAACGCACCCCCAATATTGATGACTGGTCACAACTTTCTAAAGCATGGAAAATGCAGCTCGAGCGGCGTATTGCCTATATGCAGGATTTAAGTGACTCTTTGGAGGCTTGTATAGGCTGTGGCTGTTTGAGCATGGCAAGCTGTCCTTTATACAATCCAGAAGATATTTTAGCCACTGAAGGCGTTGGCTCAGTCTTACTGGATAAGAGCATGGATTTTTAACTAGCCTCATTAATATTTATCTTGCCATTAGCATTAGTGGAAATAGTACGATTTAGAACACTACAAACAAAACAGCCCTGTACTTAACTAAGACAGGGCTGAAATGACGACCTCTGAGTGTTATGAAACAACAATGAGATCAAGAGTAATAATCCAAGGAGAGTTATTATTCAATAAGACGTATTACTCAATAAGGTGTGAGCCCTTGATTTCGATTTTACGAGCTTTTAACGCTTCAGGAATTTCCCGTATTAAGTCAATATTCAATAAGCCGTTTTCGAGCTCAGCGCCAATTACTTGTACATGATCGGCTAATTGAAACGAACGTTCAAAGCCACGCTCAGCTATGCCCTGATGCAAGTATTGGCGTTTATCTTCGGCTTTGTTTTGGCCTTTAATGCCTTTCACCAGCAGTTTCTCGCCCTCGCTGACAATGTCTAATTCATTCATCGCAAAGCCTGCCACAGCCATAGTGATGCGATAACGATTTTCGCTCAGTAGCTCAATATTATAAGGAGGGTAGCCAGCATTGCCATTATTGGCCGCAGCGTGTTCAGCCAACTGAGCTAAACGGTCAAAACCTATAGCGCTACGGTAAAGTGGGGTTAAATCAGCAGATAAATTAAAGTTTCTCATTTTCATATCCTTGTCTAAAGCAATATTTAGTAGTAAACCACAGGGTATATCAGCCCTGTAATTAACTCATTAAGCAGCCCCGAGGGCACTGCCTTAGTGAAGGGGGAACCTCAAGCGAGCATTTCCGTTTACCGCTTCACTATAAATAGAAATGAGGATTGAAATTTTTTTTTCAAGAGTCTGTACATATTTATTTTAAAAACAAAACTAGATTGCAGCCTGAACTCTATGAGGGACTCGGCATAACTCACCCAACATTTACAGTATTTTTGAGTTTAGCGAAAGCTGTAGACCAAACTGATTAATCTGAGTTCGGTTTAAGCCATAACTAAAATCGCAGTGAAATCGATATCTGTGATATTAAGCCGTGTCTTACTCTCTCTAAGTTGACAGGCGATTAATAATGAATGCAATAGTATAGTCTTCATGAGTAAACGGGGCGGTAATATATAACACAGGAGTAAAGATATCGGTATAAACACATGCCTTCTAAGCCCCGTGCGGTTTAAACCCATGTCTAACGTTTAAGATACATATACGTTAATCTTTTAAGTCGACCGTTTACGCGAATGCTAAGAAGATGAACCTTGGTGTTTGCGAGACGACCGTCTATTCCTTATTTAAGAGAATTGGACATCGAAGCGAGCTACATGGAGGTATACACGCGTGTCGATGAATAAATACCTTACCGAGCTTGTACTCCTATTGTACTGCCGCAAATATATTAATAAAAATAAGAACTAACTATCTACCTATTAGATTAACTACATAGATTTAACATTAAGTTCACGTTTCCTTCTCTGAGAAGTCATCTGAGATTATTACTGTATACGTGTTAATTAGGCAGTGCTTAATTGATTTTCCTAAAATTTTCTATATTCCAAACAGTAGGAGTTTGTTTATGAAATTACGTGCATTGTTAACTGGATTAGTTTTAGTCGCGTCAGTAAATGCTGATGAATTATCACAAGTCAATCTTTCAGCTGGTTATCAAACTAGTCAGGAAGTTTTTGATTATGCTGTTAAAACTAACCTAGTTAAAAACTCATTAACATCAATGAATTTTCAATTAAGCGATTGTAAAGAAAGCATGATTTATTATTTCGTCGAGCCAGTTGAAAATATTTTCAAAAAATCAACCTATCACTGTACTTACATTGGCCCGAAGAACCATATGAGTTATGTGCATGATTATTCGGACATAAGTATTGATATTTATTATAACAAGTCATATTTATTGCACCATGAAGGCGATGTTGCTGTGCGTTACTGGACAGTCTATTAAAATGCTATGAGCTAAGTTGCTCAATAACAATTTGCTCACACTCATATTGATAGTGAGAATACCATTAGTCCTGCCATAGCGGTATTTACAGTCTTTTCAGGATGCTATTTTTCCATTTCCATCTGCAAAGATAGATTAGTTTCAGGTGCAATAGACACAAAAAAGCCAGTCGCTAGGACTGGCTTTGATTTTATAATGAGCAAGCAATTACTGCTTGATGCCTTCAACCACTAAGTCTAACTTCACGTTAGCTGATGCTGGGCCTAAGTCCATTTTGATGCCAAAGTCTTTCATGGTAAATTCTGTGCTGCCAACGAAGCCTGCGCGGTAGCCGCCCCATGGATCTTGACCTTCACCGACTGTGTGCGCCTTGATGGTGACAGGCTTAGTGACGCCATTTAAGCTCAAGTCGCCGGTTATCCACAAGTCGCCATTGCCTTTATCGGCCACGGAAGTTGATACAAATTTAGCGGCTGGAAATTTAGCGGTATTTAAGAAATCATCACTGCGCAAATGCTTATCACGCTCAGCATGGTTTGAATCCACACTGTTGGTGTTGATGTTCACTTCTACTTTGCCATCACTGACCTTAGCGGCATCGAAGCTAAACTTACCGTCAAACTCGTTAAAACGGCCCACGACAAAGCTATAGCCTAAATGGCTAACGCTAAACTGAATAGATGCGTGAGCCCCCTTAGTGTCGATGACATAATCCGCCGCATTCACTGCCGTTGGCAGTAACAAGCTAGCGCCGAGCAAACTTGCGAGTAAGTGTTTTTTCATTTTATTGTCCTTTGATTGCAATTTATATGATGACTGTTCATAAATTTATCAACAATGAATTAAGCATTGGTGTGTTAACTATTAACTATTGTGATTGTTGAAACCTAGCATTTTCTTCAAGGTGTTATCTTTATCGATAACATGATGTTTTATTGCCCCTGCTGCATGAACCAGCACTAACCCAATCAAGCTATAGGCGGCATATTCGTGGATAAGGCCCGCGATATCCGCTTGGTCTTCAAATAATTCCCCGAAACCTGGCACTTCGAACCAATTAAAGACCATCACGCCGCGGCCATCGGCGGTTGAAATCAGTAGCCCAGCAAACATAATCACCAATAACAGCAGGTATAAGCCCAAATGTGCTATGGAGGCGGCGCGCTTCTCCCAGGCTTTGTGGCCAGCCTCTGGAACGGGTTGCAAAGTACAGACTCGCCAAATCAATCTAAATAAGGTGGCCAATAACAAGAGCACGCCCACACTCTTATGGATATCCGGCGCCGTCTTATACCAGCTGCTGTAATAGGTGAGTTCCACCATCCACAGGCCTAAGGCAAACAGGCCTATCACGGCAATGGCACTCAGCCAGTGTAGACTAATGCTAACGAGACCGTAGTGTTGGGTTGAATTTCTTAGCATGGATGACTCTTCAAGGCTGAAATTGGTTAAGACAAACATAATAAACCGATTTATGAAATATAAAACCGCTAAAAATCGCACTTACACTTCTATTTTTTAGAAAGGTAGAGGGTTATCCCCTCTTTACCCTTCTGCTCGCTGGCTTTTGCATCACAATCATTATTCATACAGATGGGATAGATATAAAAACTAACAGATAAAAAAATACCAGTCACTAGGACTGGTATTGTTAAGTGTAATAAAAAATGACTGGTTTAAGCTTAACGACCACAAGCGTGGTTAAGCTCAAGTCTTTCTATTAGCTATTTTTTAATGCCGCAATACGCTTCTCAAGCGGTGGATGACTCATCATAAAGTCAGCCATTGAACGTTTGCCATTAATACCAAAAGCTGACATTTGCGCTGGCATGGCGCCAGATTCTGGGCCTGCACGTAAACGCTCAAGGGCGGCAATCATCTTATCTTTACCCGCCAAACGTGCTGCGCCTTCATCGGCTTTAAACTCACGAATACGTGAGAAGTAGGCCACGATAATGGATGCCAAAATACCGAACAGCATATCAAGCACAAACACGACGCCCATGTAAGCGAACATGCCTAAGCCCTGACCTTCTTCATCATTACTCGAGACGAAGTTATCGATAATGCCTGCCACGACCCTTGCAGCGAAAATAACAAAGGTATTCACCACGCCTTGAATTAAAGTCAAGGTCACCATGTCGCCATTCGCCACGTGACTCACTTCATGGGCGAGCACCCCTTCGATTTCATCTCGCGTCATGCCATAAAGTAGCCCAGTGCTCACCGCCACTAACGCATTGTTCTTACTTGGGCCGGTCGCAAAGGCATTCATTTCGGGTGACTGATAGATAGCCACTTCAGGCATATTAATACCCGCTTGCTTGGCTTGTCGAGTCACAGTATCGACTAACCAACGCTCGGTTTCATCCCTTGGCTGAACGATAACTTCACAGCCCATGGTCTTTTTAGCCATCCACTTAGAAATCGCTAAACTTATAAATGAACCGCCAAAACCAAAGATGGCAGCAAACACTAATAAACCGCCCATGGTAGACGTATTCACGCCTAAAATAGACATCACAATTGAGGCCACTAGCAAAATTGCTAGGTTAGTCGCAATCAG
Source organism: Shewanella denitrificans OS217 (assembly GCF_000013765.1). NCBI lineage: Bacteria > Pseudomonadati > Pseudomonadota > Gammaproteobacteria > Alteromonadales > Shewanellaceae > Shewanella > Shewanella denitrificans. The sequence goes on from NC_007954.1 coordinate 2,528,631, forward strand.
TAAAAATACACGTTTCATTTACCGCTCCTAGATTGACAAAATATGTCATATTACTTAACTAAAGACATAATATGTCCAACTAGAATAAATTCAAGTCTCCAATGAAAATAAACTTTCGTAAATGGCTAATATTCACGCATTACAATTAAATCCTGCTGCCGAGCAGAGCAATATTTGTTAGCATACTCAGACTTAATCGACTTCTTTTTCAAGGACAAGCATCATTATGGCCATTAATGCCCTTATGCTTAGCAGTTCTCGTGTTGGCAATACCCCGTATCTTGAGCACGCTATCGAATTCATCAAGCCTCTGAGTCAAAATACCAAGAAATGGCTATTTATTCCTTACGCTGGGGTTAGCGTTAGCCATGATGCGTACCTTTCTATGGTGCAACAAGGGCTAGCCGACTTATCCCTTGAGATAACCAGCATTCATCAGAGTGAGGATCCTAAGCAGGCCATCCGTGATGCCGACGGTATCTTTGTGGGTGGCGGTAATACTTTTCAGTTACTTAATATGCTGTATCAGCATGATGTGCTAGCGCTTATCCGTGAACAAGTACAAGCAGGCAAACCTTATGTGGGCTGGAGTGCGGGCTCAAACATTACCGGCTTAAGCATTCGCACCACTAACGATATGCCCATAGTCGAGCCGCCCTCTTTTAACGCACTTAACTTATTACCATTTCAGCTCAATCCTCATTACAGCAATTACCAAGCGCCGGGCCACAATGGCGAAACTCGCGCCCAACGTTTATTGGAGTTCACTGTTGTGGATCCACTGACTCCTGTAATTGCCATTCAAGAAGGCACAGCGCTTTGGCGTCAAGGAGATAGCCTGCGCTTAGTCGGTAATAAAGAAGGTTATTTATTCCATGGCAAGCAGCAAGAAGTCCCCTTAGCTGCGGGTAGCGACTTATCTTCTTATTTATAGCCCAGAGAAATTAGAAAAAAATTCGCTTACTCCCAGTGAAGACACGTATAATCTTGATTTTCGCGCCGCTAGTAGCATTTTTATGTCCTAGCACTTATATTTAGCGCAAATTTTTATGCCGATTGCAGCGACAAGCCAAAAACTTGTGGACCATCAGTGATGAGCTTAACTCCCTCTTATAACACTGTGACCTAGTCCCCTGCAGTTAGCGCCATAACAGCGCCATAACAGCGCAAAGCATTTTAGGAGATACAGTCCATGCCAGGTTTTGAATTATTTGGTCCAGAAGAAAAGCAAGAAGTTGCTGACGTAATGGAAAACGGTTTCACCTTCCGTTACAACTTCGACCATATGCGTAATGATCGCTGGAAAACCCGCGACATGGAGCAGCTATTGTGTGAAAAAATGGGCGTTAAGCACGCGCATTTATTATCAAGTGGTACTGCTGCACTGCAAACGGCCATGGCCGCTGCTGGCATAGGCGCAGGCGATGAAGTTATCGTACCGCCATTTACCTTTGTCGCGTCTGTAGAAGCGGTATTTATGGCTGGCGCCATCCCGATTTTCGCTGAAATTGATGAAACCTTATGTTTGTCCCCTGAAGGCATAGAAGCGGCTATCACCCCGCGCACTAAAGCGGTTAATTTAGTGCAGATGTGTGGTTCTATGGCCAAAATGGATGAAATCAAAGCTGTGTGTAAGAAACACAACTTGATCATTCTCGAAGATGCCTGCCAAGCCATTGGCGCAAGCTACAAAGGTCAAGCATTAGGGACTATCGGTGATGTTGGTTGTTACTCTTTTGATTCGGTAAAAACCGTCACCTGTGGTGAAGGTGGCGCTGTGGTGACGAACAACACTGAAATCTACAACCACTCGCACATGTTCTCTGATCACGGTCATGACCATGTAGGTAACGATCGCGGCGCAGAAGGTCACCCTATCATGGGTCTGAACTTCCGTATTTCTGAAATGAATGCCGCTGTGGGATTAGCCCAGTTACGTAAACTTGATAAAATCATCGCCATTCAGCGTAAAAACAAGAAGCTTATCAAGGATGCCATGATGCAAATCCCTGAGCTAAGCTTCCGTGAATTGCCCGATCCAGAAGGTGATTCAGCCGGTTTCTTAACCTTTATGATGCCAACTGAAGCCCGTACCCTAGAAATCAACAAGAAATTAGCCGAGAACAAGGTTGATGGTTGTTTCTACTGGTACATTAACAATTGGCATTACCTTAAAAACTGGAAGCACATCCAAGAGCTTAAAGCTCCTGCTGCGCTGCCGATCATGCTGATCGCCGACCGCCCTGATTACACTCAAATCAAGACGCCAAAATCTGATGCCATCATGAGCCGCACTATCTCTATGCTTATCAAGCTGTCTTGGACCGATGAGCAAATCCTTGAGCGCATCGAGAACATCAAACGCGCCTTTGCGTAAATTACGCTTATGCTTCTGCCACCTAATAGGTGGCAGTACTTTTTACAGTAATAATCTCAACGGAGAATGTTGTAATGAGTTTTAAAAATTTTAAATGTGTGCCAAAAATGATTTTTGGTCGTGGCTCGTTCGTGCAATTAGACACAGTGTTAGAGCAAGAGCGTACCGACGCCAATGATTTTGTGGTTTTCTTGGTTGACGATGTTCACCAGCACAAACCGTTAGCCGCTCGGGTACCAAACAAAGCCCATGATTTAGTGATCTACGTTAACGTCGATGACGAGCCAACGACAGTACAGGTTGATGAGTTAACGGCTCAAGTGAAAGCCTTTAATACTAAGCTTCCTGTGAGCGTAGTCGGCCTTGGCGGCGGTTCAACCATGGATTTAGCCAAAGCCGTGTCTTTGATGTTAACAAACCCTGGCAGCTCATCTGAGTACCAAGGCTGGGATTTAATCAAAAATCCTGCTGTGCACCACATTGGCATTCCTACGGTATCGGGCACTGGCGCCGAAGCATCACGCACCGCGGTATTGTGCGGCCCGGTACGTAAACTTGGCTTAAACTCTGATTACACTGTGTTTGATCAAATCATCATGGATTCTGAGTTAATCGCAGGCGTGCCAACGGATCAGTGGTTTTACACAGGTATGGATTGCTTCATTCACTGCGTTGAGTCCCTACAAGGCACTTACCTCAATGAATTTGCTAAAGCCTTCGCCGAAAAATCCATGGATTTATGCCGTGAGGTTTACTTAGACGATCACCCAGAAAAAGATGACAAGTTAATGATGGCATCTTACATGGGCGGCATGAGCATAGCTTACAGCCAAGTGGGCGCCTGTCATGCCGTGTCTTATGGCCTAGGTTATGTGTTGGGTTATCATCACGGTATCGGCAATTGTTTAGCCTTTGACGTGTTAGAAGAATTCTACCCAGAAGGCGTGGCAGAGTTCCGTAAGATGATGGAAATTCATAACATCACTCTACCAAAAAACATCTGTAAAGACTTGCCAGATGAGACTATCGCTAAGATGGTGGCCGTGACTAAGAGCATGGGCCCGTTATGGGACAATGTGTACGGCAAAGGCTGGGAAGAGAAAGTGACCGATGAGATGCTGACTAAGCTATTCCGTCGCATTTAATCTCACCGTATTTACTGGCTATCTGAGGGCTCTGAAAGGGGCCTTTATTTATTGACAGTTTATGTGTCACCGCTATAGTCATAACCATTGCCACACCCAAAGTCACAACCATAAGTAGGTCATATTAATGAAAGTTACCCTGTTGATCCCGGCCCGTTTCGGCTCTAGTCGTTTTCCGGGCAAGCCGCTTGCCCCGATTAATGGAAAGCCGATGATCCAGCACGTCTATGAGCGTGCATCCCTTGCCAAAGGGCTAGACGCTATTTATGTGGCAACCGATGATGATCGCATTAAAGATGCCGTTGAGGCATTTGGTGGCAAAGTCGTCATGACTAGCGCCGCTGCCGCCTCAGGCACGGATCGGATCAACGATGCCATAGAGCAGTTAGGCTTAAGCGACGACGATTTAGTCATTAACCTACAGGGCGACCAGCCTCTTATCGACCCGATTTCTATCGAGCAAATTGTTAGCTTGTTTGAACGTCATCCGGGTGAATTCGAAATGGCTACCTTAGGCTTTGAAATCACAGACAAGAGTGAACTTGACGACCCCATGCACGTTAAAATGGTGTTCGATAATGACTTTAATGCCCTATATTTCTCCCGTGCCCGCATTCCTTTTGGCCGTGACACCAATGACTATCCTGTTTACAAGCACTTAGGTGTATACGCCTATACCAAACGTTTCGTGAATGCCTTCGCCAAGTTGCCATTAGGTAAGCTTGAAGATTTGGAAAAGCTTGAGCAACTGCGAGCCTTAGAATATGGCCATAAGATCAAAGTGGCTATCAGCGCCTTCGATTCACCGGAAGTGGATACCCCAGAAGATATCCGCAAGTGTGAGCAGCGTTTAGCCGTCGACTAACCGTTCCACCAGTAATCAGTCATCAGTAAACCTGTGTCATGGAAGGAGTGGGCGTTTAACCGCCCTTTCGTGGCGATACTTCAAGCGTTACCGTGACTATTGTCTTATGCTTAACTTTTACCCTAAATGTTGCAAGTCACTGCAACCTAACGAGAGCACACCATGTCATCTATCGAAGCTTGGATCATCATCATTTTGGTTCTTGGGGTTATCGCCAGTAACATAGCAGTATTAAAGTACAGCGCAAAATTTAAGATGCCGCAATTTGGCAAGCCAGAAGACAAGCCGACAAACCAAGATAGGGCAAGTGAAAGCTTAGACACTGACGTTTCAGCCCAAGAGAAATCAACTGAAAACAGTCCAGAATCAAACATCTTAGAAATAGATGGCTTAGATAATGCCAAAAGCCCTACCCCAGCAGAGAATACGGATAACGAAGACACCAAAAAATCGCACTTGCTTTAATTCTATGTATTTTTTAAGGGTCTTTGCTCATATAAAACGGCCTAAATTAACGGATATCGGGAAACCTTAGTTCTAGTTAATTTTTGGCTATTCATACTGTTTACTGAGTGCAATATTAACCGCGACACTGAAGAACTCACTACCTTGGTCGTCTGTATTTTCGTAGCCACTGAGAATAACCCAACTATCAAGCTCCATGATAATAACTGATTGATAATTTAATGATCTCTTATCCTCGGTATATTCTTGTAAGTATGCTAGTACGAACGAACCAGCCTCCTTCCCTCGTGTAATCACATAAGCAAATATCAGCCCTCCCGCAGAGGCTACACCTCTCTCATTCTCCGATGTAGCGACTTTGATAAAATTCGCCGCTTCGAGAAACACAAGTGTTCTTACATCAGTAATAGAACAACCTTTACTCTTCTTTTTTGTCATCGTTCTCAAAGACAGCAAGTGTTTCGTCAATACACTCATCAAATTTTCCGTAGGAAACTCATACTTTTGATTTATTTTTATCAATCCACCCGCATATGTAATTTATCCACCCATAGTAAACCCAATTTTAAAAAAATATTTATTCCTATTAAAACAATCAATTAGATTATTTTAATGGCTTATTTTTTATCAAGGAGAACCTATTACGATATATTGCTCATCTTTACCCCATTCCTTTTGTTAAGTTTTTGTTGCTTTTTTAATACCCATGAGTTTATGCTAACCAACCCAATGACAACGCTGTCATTGCTGTGGAAGGCAAACCAGTTTTAAAGACTGGGACGCAAAGCCTCCGATCTAAAGGTTTGCTTGTACCTATGATAGCGGGGATCCCACAGGTTGTTTCTTCATGCACTAACGTGAGTGCACGGTATTAAGAGCGTTTTCGCCTGTTTATGCTTTGTTTGCCTCATTGATGCATCTAACTCAATAGGGATTTCATATGTTCAAGACTCAAATATCATCATCAGCTTGGCTGGTGGCATCTGTGCTAGCATCGACCATAAGTAGCGCTGCATTCGCAGCGGCGCCCGGTAAACCTAGCTTAGCTTGGGGTGAGACTCAGTTCGCCATTATCGACGTCAATCAATCAGCTACGGCTTATAATCAACTCGTAACAGTAAAAGATGCCGCCGCAGTCTCCGTCAGCTGGAGCCTCTGGAGTGGTAACGTGGGTGAACGCGCCCAAGTGTTACTCAATGGCAATCAAGTGTGGGAAGGCGCATCAAGTGCTTCTGGCACGGCGAACTTTAACGTTAACGAGGGGGGCCGTTATCAGATGCAAGTGCAGCTGTGTAACAGTGAAGGCTGTACAGCCAGCGATCCCAAAACGATTATTGTCGCCGATACCGATGGCAGCCACCTATTGCCACTCAATGCACCATTATTAGAGAATAACCGCCCCTATACCAACCATTCTGGCAAAGTGGTCGGCAGTTACTTTGTGGAATGGGGCGTCTATGGCCGCACATTTCCAGTGGATAAGATGCCAGCTCAAAACTTAACCCATGTGCTCTATGGTTTTACCCCCATATGTGGTGGTGATGGCATTAATGACAGCCTAAAAGAAATTGAAGGCAGTTTTCAAGCATTGCAACGGGCCTGTAGCGGCCGTGCGGATTTTAAAGTCGCCATTCACGATCCTTGGGCGGCAATTCAAAAACCTCAGTCGGGTGTGAGTGGCCATGCAGACCCCTATAAGGGCAACTTCGGTCAATTGATGGCACTCAAGCAGGCGCACCCAAATTTAAAAATATTACCTTCGGTCGGTGGCTGGACCCTGTCCGATCCTTTCTTCTTCTTAGGCGATAAAACCAAACGCGACACTTTCGTGGCTTCGGTGAAGGAATTTCTACAAACCTGGAAATTCTTCGATGGCGTTGACATAGACTGGGAATTCCCCGGTGGTAGTGGCGCCAACCCTAACTTAGGTAATGCTAACGACGGTGAAACCTATGTCACTCTGATGCGTGAACTGCGCGCCATGCTCGATGAACTGAGCGCCGAAACCGGCCGTACCTATGAGCTAACCTCAGCCATCAGCGCCGGTGGCGATAAAATCCAGAAAGTCGATTATCAGGCGGCGCAGCAGTATATGGATTACATCTTCTTGATGAGCTACGACTTCAATGGCGGCTGGACTAACACTGAACTTGGACACCAAACCAACCTCTATGAGGCAAGTTGGGATCCCAATACCCGTTACACCACAGATAAAGGGGTAAAAGCCCTGTTAGGCCAAGGCGTTACCCCAGGTAAGATAGTGGTTGGCGCCGCCATGTACGGCCGTGGCTGGACTGGGGTAAATGGCTACACCAGCAATAACCCCTTCACGGGCACGGCGACAGGAAAAGTGAAAGGCACCTGGGAGGATGGCGTCGTGGATTATCGCCAAATCGTTAATAGCTACATGGGCAGCGGCTGGGCCTACAGCTATGATGAGGTTGCCGAAGCTGCATCGGTATTTAAGGCATCAACCGGCGACTTAATTACCTTTGACGACTCGCGCTCAGTCAAAGCCAAGGGCCAATATGTGCTCGCCAATCAACTCGGTGGACTCTTTGCATGGGAAATAGATGCCGATAACGGTGACATACTCAATGCCATGCACGAAGGGTTAGGTAATGGTGAAGGCACGACGCCACCTGTAAATAAAGCACCCATAGCCAATGCGGGCGCGGATGTGAATGTTACAGGCCCAGCGGATGTGATGCTTAATGGTAGCGCATCAAGGGACCCTGAAAATGCCATTCTCAGTTACCTTTGGACTCAAGTATCAGGGCCAGCAGTCACAATCATAAACCCTAATATGGCAAAGGCATCGATTCAATTAGCCTCAACACAGGCCAGTATCACTTATGGTTTTAGCCTTAAGGTGACAGATCCACAAGGCCTATCGGCAACAGATACTGTGCTTGTCACCAACCGGGCCGCGACACCTAACCAAGCCCCAGTGGTGAGTGTCACCGCCAGCGCGACGGTCGAAGCGGGAAAAGTGCTCAGCATAGTCGCAAGCGCCTCAGATCCTGACGGTGATCCCCTCACCTACGCTTGGACTGTCCCTGCTGGTATTTCGGCAACGGGGCAAAATAGCACCACTTTAGTGGTAACTGGGCCCAATGTCACAGCAGCCACCAGCTACGACTTGAGTTTATTGGTTTCCGATGGCGCTTTAGATGCGAGCGCAGCCACTAAGCTAACAGTGACGCCTAAACCGACGGGAGGCTGTGATATAACAGATCCGAATGCGGGCAATTATCCTGCTTGGCAAGCCAGCACAGTTTATAACGCAGGCAATACCGTTAGTCACAGCGCACTCGTGTGGAAAGCTAAATATTGGACTCAAGGCAATCCCCCCTCTCGCACCGCAGATCAATGGCAGTTGCTCAGCCAAGTACAGTTAGGTTGGGATGCAGGCGTTGCCTATAACGGTGGTCAAACCACCACCCATAACGGTCGTGAGTGGAAGGCGAGTTATTGGACCAAAGGTGATGTACCTGGCGTTGCTGCTGTGTGGGTGGATATCGGTGAAGCTCGCTGTCAGTCACGTTAAATGAATAAAGCTAACCCTTCATTGGGGTTAGTGCTTAAGGCATGATTTAAATTGCCGTAAGTGGCATTAATTTACTACTAAAAAAAGGCAGCCTAGGCTGCCTTTTATCTTATAAAATAATGATTAAATCATTCAATCGATAGACTATAGTGAACAACCTAAAGTGCTAGTAGAGTTGGTATAAACTATGTCACCCATAGGCGCATAATCACCCGCTACTATGCTTCCTTTATCTTTTAAGAAAGTATAAAGCACTTCAGCATCAACATAGCCAGTTTGGACTGGACTAAGTTTTGGATATCCGTCTCCGCCCGCAGCGTTAAAGCTTGGCACTGTGAAGGTGTATGAATCAGTGGCACTATAAGTCTTGCCATTGATTTCACTGATAGCCACTGTGCTTGCAGCACAATCGACTGTCATTTTAACACCTGTGATTTGAGCATAGGCACCAGAACCACGTTGGAAGGTCGCGACAGTATTCAAATAACTGGTGATTTCAGCACCAGTCATAGTGCTTAGGGTCACCATGTTGCCAAAAGGCTGCACGGTTAATACGTCACGGTACGAAATGTTGCCAGCAGCGATAGAAGCACGCACACCACCAGAGTTCATTACACCTATATCAGCTTTCACTTTAGTACGCTGTGCATCTGCAAGAAGGCGACCTAAGTTAGTTTGCATGTTACGTACATTCCCACGCGCACCATCCAGTAATGCATCAGTGGTTGCAATCACTTCGCCTAATTTAGCACTACCTTGATCTTGGTAGTACTTAAGCAACTCTCTTAGTGCTGCATCCTCTTCAATCTTATCAGCGATGAGTACTTTGCTCTTTTTACCCGCATCATCAGTAACTTCTTTCACTAAATTAACAGGGATTAACTTATAACTCTTTAAGTGCATTTGGCCATTGAAGTATTCAAAGTCGGCGCGGCCAACATACTTACCCCATTCGTGTGCTTGCATAATGTAAGTGCCATTTTGCATATCAGGGGTACATTCACCACCTGGTTCAAATGTTTCACTGTAATTATTGGTACCAGGTTCCATACACACTGGGTTCTGCGAGTGACCACCGATAACGGCTTGTAGATCACCTTGAGTCAATGCACGCGCCATGGCCACATCGCCAGGAGCGTTGCTGCCATTTTTGCCATCAGCATAGTGACCCATATGTGTCGTCGCGAAAATCAAGTCAGCAGTTTTGGCTTCTTTAATTTCTTTGATCACTTTAGCGATTTCAACTTTTGGATCGGTAAAGGTGAGATCACTGATAAATTCTGGGTTACCTATCTTAGCCGTATCTTCAGTAGTTAGACCGATAACAGCAATTTTAACGCCATTAACATCAAATACTTTATAAGCATCAAAATAACGAGTGCCATCTTTCTTATAGATGTTAGCAGCAAGCATTGGGAAGTTAGCGATTGAACGCTGTGAATCTAACACTGCTAATGGGTTGTCAAATTCGTGGTTACCCACAGCCATAGCATCGTAACCAATTTCATTCATACCAATGAAATCTGGCACTGCATCTTGTAAATCTGATTCAGGAACACCCGTGTTGATGTCACCACCAGATAACAATAAGGTTTCGCCGCCCGCTTTTGACACTTCAGCGCGAATTGAATCGATAAGCGTCTTACGTGCCGCCATACCGTATTCGCCATCTTTGTTTGCCCAAAAACGGCCGTGGTTATCGTTAGTATGCAGTACAGTGAATGTCTTACATGCATTACCCGCTTCCGCACAAGTCGTTGGTGTCGGAGCCACTGGTGCTTTCTCATCTTCAGTGCCGCAACCTGTAAGTGCTGCAAGTACTGCAGTAGCAACTAGACCTTTAAGTAAAGTGTGTTTCATTATTAATCAACCCCTTTGTTTTAATTTTAGGTACACCTAGGCTTTAATTTGTTGCCCTTTAGGTGTGAAATGGCGAACCATTTTTCCATCGCCACGGATAATAGCAAAATTTGCCTGAGGATTGTGTCAAAAAGATGAATAAATGTGAGCCAAATGTGTATTTAAAGTACAGTTGCAAAGCTCAGCTGTTCTCATTACAAAACAATGCAGCCACGCCTAAATGTGGGCTAACAAATACTTTTTTATTAACATGCTATTAGCTAGGCTTGACGTGAGTATAATCACCCTAGATTACTATAATAAAAATTCTCTCTTAAATAATAAAAAACTCGGCATCGGCCGAGTTTTAATCCCTAAAATGAACCTTCAAGAAGCCATTAGCCAAGTCTCGCCTGCAACCACTGGCCAATTTCAGTTAATTGATTCGGTAATACACTATGGGGCATAGAGTAAGTCTTCCATTGGGTTTGATAACCGGCATTAAGCAATGCATCATGAGCCATCTTGCCTGCAAATAAAGGCACGACATCATCTTGCTCGCCGTGATGCTGTAAAATTGGTGTGACTTTATTGGCTTCACTGAGAGCATCTGGTAACTTGTCACCGCCAGGTAAGTAGCAAGAAAGCGCCATAATACCTGCCAGTTTTTGCTCAAACCTAAGTCCGCTAAATAAACTCATTACCCCGCCTTGGCTAAAACCTGCCAACACGATTTTTTCGGCCGCTATGCCTTGGTCTATTTGTTCTTGGATAAGAGATTTAATGGCGATATCTGATGCTAACACGCCGGCTAAGTCTGCTCTATCGTGTAAATCCATGGATTTTATGTCATACCAGGCGCGCATCTGATAACCACCATTAATGGTCACTGCTTGCTCTGGCGCATGGGGGAAGACAAAGCGAATACGGTGATCAGCGGGTAAACCTAATACGGGCACCACAGGCGCAAAGCCCGCACCAGAATCACCTAAGCCATGAAGCCAAATAACACAAGCATTTGCCGGTAAGCTAGGTTCTACCGTGATACGCTCAAGTTTGCTTGAAAATTGATTCGCTTTATCTGTATTTATAGAAGGTTGCATAGGGATGACATTCCTTTAAACATTATTGCTGCTATCTTAACAAATATGAAGTACAGATTAGGTTAAATATATTCTGCACTCAATCCTGTGAGTTCGAGTAACTCAGCAAATTGCTCCTCTGAGTCTAACTTGATGCTCCATTTGACCACCCCAGCATCGGCCACTAACAATAAGTTTGGCCGTAAAAATCTCACTTCATCCAGCATGGCTTGCAGTACGATAGCATTGTGTTTAAGGCGGCATTGGATTTCATAGGGGCTAACAACAAACTGTCCCTGAGAAAAGGCTACTGACATAGGAATAATCACTTTTAAAATGGATGAATGACCGCTTAACGGTTGAACGAATGTTGTTTACTCATCGCTTACTCTGCGCAGAGCTTGAATAAAAAATCCCAAAGGAATATCGCCTTTGGGATTTAGACATCAGTGTAGATAAACACCATTAATTAATGGTGGTGACCACCGACGCCATGAGCGTGTCCATGGGCAATTTCTTCATCTGTGGCATCGCGGCTAGCAACCACTTCTAAATCGAAGGTTAATTCACGGCCAGCAAGTGGGTGGTTAACATCCACTGTCGCCATGAACTTGCCAACTTTAATAATGGTCACTTGGCGTTGGCCTTCATCAGTTTGCACAACCGCCGCCATGCCCGCTTTCCACACTTTAGCACCGGCCAAATGCTTTACTGATACGCGTTGCTCCGCGCCTTCGATACGCTCGCCATAAGTCTCAGAGGCAGGCAGAGTCACAGTGAACTTTTCACCAACATTTTTACCCGTGATCGCATTCTCAACACCCGGCATCATATTGCCGTGGCCATGAAGATAAGCAATAGGATCGCGACCTTCATTTGACTCTAACACTTCGCCTTTTTCATCGCGCAAAGTGTAATTAAATTGCACCACCATATCGTCTTTAATGCTCATGGTATTTTCCTTCGATTACGTTATCATTTTAAAAAATTGGCCGCAGCTTAACAAATGCTTCATAGGCCTGCTAGATTTTTCCCATAAAAGGGTTAACTTTGGGGCAAACCTAAAGCATTAAAGGTACTTTGCCCTGGGTAACCATCGGCGATAAGACCCTTACTGCGCTGAAACGCTTGTAATCCTGCCATTGAATTTCGTCCAAGCACCCCATCAGGTTCACCCACATCAAAGCCAAGTTGGTTCAGTTTTTCTTGTAATGCTTTAATCACGCTTCGGTTAAACCTAGCTTGGTTAGGGGCACTGACTTTAAGCTCATTGGCACCATTTATCCTGTCGGCGAGATGTCCCACAGAAATGGCATAAAATTCTGAGCGATTCCAACGCATGATCACATCAAAATTATGGTAACCCAAGAAGGCAGGCCCGCTATGACCCGCGGGTAGGTAAAGTGCAGCTTGCATATCAGCCACGTTCAAAGGTGCATTATTCACCTGACGAATATTAAGGCTTGCCCACTTCTCAAGGGCTAACACATCTTTACTGCCTAGGTACTCATAGGAATAATTTGTGGGTAAGATAACTTCCCTGCCCCAGCGCTCATTTTCTTTCCAACCCAAGCTATGTAGAAAGTTTGCCGCCGATGTTAGCCCATCAGCAACACTATTCCACAGGTCAACTTTACCGTCACCATCACCGTCGACAGCATGATTGGCATAGGTGGTGGGCATAAATTGCGTATGCCCCATAGCGCCAGCCCAAGAGCCCACCATATCACGGCTATTAAACTGATATTTTTCTTGTAATTTGAGTGCTTGCATCAACTCTGCGGTAAAGTACTCGGCTCGTCTCGGATTACAGGCCAAGGTGGCAAGGGAATCCAATACCGGCATGCTGCCTTTATAGCTGCCAAAGTTGGTCTCCAGCCCCCAAAAAGCCATGATGTACTGCCCTGGCACGCCATATTTTTGAGTTAACTGGTTAAGTAACTCACGATGAATAGCAAAATATTTACGCCCTTGTTCCACTCTCCATGGGGTGACGCGTTTTTCGAAGTAATCAGCAAAACTTGTGCTAAATTCCGGCTGTTGCCCATCCAGAGCAATGACTTTATCAACAAATTTAACCTTGGCTAAGCTTGATTCTATTATGTGCTCAGACACCCCCCGCTGACGGGCGGTATCTTGCAGTTTATTCACACACAGAGAAAACTCATCATTGGCCGCCAAAGTGCTGCTAGAACCAAGCAGACTCGCCATGACACCCAGACTCAATAAGACAGAAAAACGCTTATTAAAAACACCTTGTAAACTCGCCATTTCGTTACTACTTTTGATAACCAGTCCAAAGTCAGTATCCTGACTGATAGTGCAAAAGGAAACAAGCCTGTCCACAGTCAAAAGCATGAGTTTCGTACCAAAAAAATCTCAAATGAATAAAAACCTTGGACTTATTCTGGCATACCGTATAATAAAAAAATCCCAGCTTATAAGATGAGAACGAACATGACAGAACAAAATCCAGCATTAACAAGCTTTATTGAAAATGTGAAGCAACATCAGGTCCTTTGGGGTCTTCAAGATGAAACTGGTGAAGGTTGGGTCGTCTGTGATTCAGCAGAATACGAAGAAACCGATGTAATGCCATTGTGGTCCAGTGAAACAGTTGCAGAAAGTCATTGCACCGAAGAATGGGCAGATTATAAAACCGTCACTATTACCTTGGCAGAATTTTTGGAGTATTGGGTTAGCGACTTAAATGATGATGGTGTATTGATCGGTATCGATTGGCAGAGCGATGAAGATTGTCTTGAAATTGATCCTATCGTACTAGCGAAAGAATTAGTCGACGTAGAAAAAGAATAACGCTCTGATTGTCGTGTTATTTAGTCGCTGGGTCGTGATTTAATGAGCTGCCCAGTGGCTAATCTCAATAACTTGTTATATGCCCTCACGTCATTATTTCCTATCAGCCATACCACCATCCAGTTAAGAATTCATGCCAAATCTTATTGATATCCCGTTCGACAAACGTCATCTGTGCTGGTTTTGTGAAGAACCTTGCAACCTTAGTGTGGATTATTATCGGCAATCCCATTGCCCCCATCCTTCACTGACACTCCCCGCCTGCAAAGAGTGTGCAACACTCGCTAAGAACAACACCTTGACGTCAATTTGGGAATGCCGCGTAGCAGTCAAAGACGGCTTGATGCAAACCTATCAAAAAGATCTCGCCATCGGCATCAATTGGACTGAAGAAGAATTAGCCGAGTCAGAGTTTGAATGCATGGTGTTTGCAGGCTTTAAAAAAAGTGCGTGGTTTATGTATCAAGTCGCAAGAGACAGAGTGAATGCCAAAGGCTGGCCGTTAAGCCTTGAGGGTATACTGCTGGATCAGGCCAGTGACGGTCCGAGCCAAACCCAATTTGAATTTGATGGTCTAACTTATCCTTCGTTGCTCCACGCCATCAGGCACTATAGTCAAGTGATGATGCTGGACAAGGCATTTTTACAAGAGATTGTTAGTCTATTAGGGCGGGATAAATTTTCCCAAGCCATTAAGATTGCTCGGCTCAATGTCGGTATAACCCAAGGGAAACAAAAGCAAATTATTGCAGAGCTAAAGAGTGAACAGCCCAGAGACTAATCCATTCACGCTAACGCCTTAGCCATTAACCCAGAATTTGACGTAACCGAGTCTGCACCACGCCGACCAATAAATCAGGTTGGAATTTAGAGATGAATTGATCGCAGCCGACTTTCTCCACCATGGCATGATTAAAGCTGCCACTCAATGAAGTATTAAGGGTAATGTAAAGTGCCGCCATTCTTGGATCCGCCCTCACCTCCGCAGTCAGCTTATAGCCGTCCATCTCAGGCATTTCTGCGTCAGTTATCATCATCAGCAATTCTTGAGTGACATCTTTACCTTGATCGCTCCAGGACTTAAGTAAATTAAGCGCCTGCAAACCATCTGATGCTTCGATAATTTCTATCCCTAGTTGCCCCAGTGTTTCTCGTACCTGACGCCTTGCCGTTGAAGAGTCATCAACAATGAGAATTTTACGCCCTGGCATCTCAGGCGCCAGCGTCTCATCCAATACGCCATCAGAAAGACGAATATCATAGTTAATGATTTCAGCTAATACTTTTTCCACATCAATAATGGAAACCAATTGGGATTGCCCCTGTTCTTCCAGTCGAGTAATTGCAGTGAGGTAATTGTGAGAGCCCGCGGTTTTGGGTGGCGGCATAATGTCGCCCCAGGTCATGTTGACTATGTGCTCAACTTTTCCCACCAGGAAGCCTTGGATGCTGCGGTTATACTCAGTAATGATTAAATTAGAATCTTCTGTGATGGGCATTTGGCTAAATCCTATGGCGCCACGAAGATTAATCACAGGTATTGAGTGACCACGAATATTAGCCACTCCTGCAACATTGGGATTACTGCCAGGCATAGCACTGAGACGAGGAAGTTTAACCACTTCTTTGACTTTAAATACGTTAATAGCGAAGAGCTGGGTCGAATTAATCCTAAAGAGTAGAAGCTCTAGGCGGTTTTCACCCACTAGATTCGTTCGTTGATCGACAGTGTCCAGCACTTTTTTCATAACTTGGCGTCTCTTTTAAGCTTAAGCATCTATTTAATAACTAAATTATAAGGGCAAAAATACTAAATTTTGTAATTTAGTTCTCTTTTTTTTCAAATAGCTGATATTTTTATTAAAAAGTTATTATTTCATCACTTTACCTATAACAGATCGAAACTCCCGAATTCAACTCCGAAGTGCAACACAAGCTGTTCTATATCGTTTTTAAAAGAAATAATAAAAAATATCACATTTCACTTGCCATCAGAGTCAAAGTATCGCATTATGCATGAAGATTTATGAAACCTTGTCATTTCTGTTTACCCTCCTGTTAGTCTCAACTAGATACAGTAAACCCCAATACAAGTTCGCCATACGCTGTTTATAGCTTTAAAATTAAGTTATTACACTTTTTTTTGCTGCTATTCATCGTGAGTCTCAAATTGTTGAATCTTAATTCATTAAAAGATAACTCAACATTTGTTGTACTAATGCCTGCTTTTGTCATCAAGCTGTCATTTTTTACTGTTGTTATAGCATTATCAATTTCCTTGGTTTGGCCAATAAAGGTCACTTCTTAATGGGAATTGAACCAAGATTAAGCGACTTAGCATACAAGGTTGCTGGTAGGTGCAAAGAAATGTTATACAACAAGACTTGCTTAAACTATGAGTTATGAGCTAGATTAAATCACTGAAATGTAAATCTTTCGCAACACTACCAACTGCTAAGGATCCATATTGTTAAAATTTTCTCACCTAAGGGTGAATACGTAAACTTAAGGAGTGTGGCATATGTCATACAATATAAACGGACATGAAATCACTGTTAACTTCCCTGTTAATTCTATTTCGTCAAACAAAAACTCAATTGCCTTTAGCGACAGCCAAGGCAAGTATATGCAAACATTTTCAAAGCGCATTGAAGCACTTAATTTTATGAAATGGTTGTTATCTACAAATAAATAATCCGTTAACGCGACCGCGTTACTCAATTGCTCTGTTACTGCATAAACTCAGCTTCTCGGTATTCCCACTCACATTTACCGAATGTTTATGAGAACAGAGCAAATTGAATTAGCTCAATCAAGCCCATCCTCGCACTACGCTCATCAGTAACAACACTCAAGTCACCAATCCAAATACTGGCTGTTTATATCTGCCCTAACTGCAAACTGCATTTTAAACTTTATTCGGTTTGGCGGCCTAATGGTTAACCAAGTGGATATTTACGCTGATAACGCCCAAGCATACTTGGATTACCTAACACGCCACCTTGATGCAGATAGAGTATGGTGTCTTTATGGCTGTATCTATGTTGCAGCGCCGCTTCCAGCACCAAAAAACCTATGGGATCGTACAAGAGCTCAAACTCAATACCTGTCTGACACACTTTCTGCCACATTTGGTAGCATTCAAGGTAAAGCTTGCCAAAGTGATACTTTTTTCCTGTATTTAAGATAGTAGGGTAATGACTCAGCTGCGGGCATAATTGCTTAAATTGGGCCAACAAATATTCATCTCCTCCCACACAACTGCAAGTATGAACCTCGATAAAAGGCTTGTGTTGGCTCGACGCCCATTGATTAAAAAACGCTTGCAAGTACACCGCTGTCGTCCCCGTTCCTGAAGGGAAAAACACCACTAAATGCTCAATCTCCTGTGCTTTTGCCCATTGTAGTATCTCCTCCCCCAATAGCTCTATGCCCTCTCTAGCGTATTCGCAGCGCCCCCCTTCGGGAATATAGAGTTCATTGTCTTTGCCAGTGGCTTCCAGTCGCTGCATAACGCTTTCAAGTTTGGGCATAACTTGAGTCTGTGAGTCCCTTGGGACAGCCAAAGGTGCTAACCCCATCGACGCGTGAGCGCCAAACTCACTACAAGCCACTTCTTGGCTAACAAGTTTATCTAACGCGATAATATTTGCGCCGCTATCTAGGGCGGCTAAGTAGTTGCCTTGGGGCTGCTTTAGTAAATAATCACTGATGTGGCTGACATAATAATCAAACTTCCAGCCCTTTAATTTGGCCAGCACAGCAAGGGAATAGAGTGAATTGGCTTGCGCCGAACCATAACCGACAAGCTTAGTGATATGGGCAAACTCGTGGGTTAAGAAATACTGAAATTTACGCGCCTTATTTCCACTAAATTGCGGATGGATAAGATCATCTCGTTTTATATAAAGGCTGCGGCCTGCAAATGGTATTTTCTGGACTTGAGTGGGTGCAAACATAAACAGCCTTAATAATTCTTCTGTGGTTATTTTAACGATTTTTTCTGTAAAAGACTCACTAATTAAGCCTCGATTCGATAGCCCTGTAGAAAAGGAAATCATACCTCAATAAAATCAACAACTTAAAATGTGGCACGAATTTCGCTTATATTCATTAAAATACAAAAAACGTTTATTCATATTTTTCTGCTAAGGCCTTTAACTTTACACGAAAGCTAAGCAGCCTAATGAATGCTAAAACCAAGGTGTTATAAGAGACAACATCTAGGTTATTACAAAATAATGAGGGATATTATGTCAGCGCTACGACTTATTTTTAACATTGCATGGTTTGTTCTTGGCGGCTTTTTGATGGGCTTAGCCTGGTGGCTCGCGGGGATATTGTGTTTTATCAGTATTATCGGTATTCCCTTTGGACGCGCCTGTTTCGTGATTGGTGAGCTGGCCTTTTGGCCCTTCGGTCAAGAGCAAGTGAATCGCAGACATCTCACAGGGGTAGAAGATTTAGGCACTGGAGCCTTAGGTTTGATCGGCAATGTGGTATGGTTATTATTCTTTGGAATTTGGCTGGCAATGGGTCACCTTGTTCATGCTTTTGCCTGCTTTATTACCATCATAGGCATCCCGTTTGCGATACAACACCTTAAGCTTGCCCTGTTAAGTTTAACCCCAATTGGACAAACCATAGTTGCTCGGGATTAATCAAACACCTGAGTAAAATGGCGCTGGGTGTATTGTTTAAACAAGGACTCGATATCCACTCTTTCGAGTCCTTGGTTTAAGGTCTCACGCCAGAAAATGCCTTCAGGGCTGTTATTAAAGGCCACAAATAACCATTTGTTAGCAAGTAACTTGTCATTGGCCTTAAGATTGCTTTTAAGCTTTACCGCACGGGTTTGGTGCAACAGATACTTAAACACCAAAAGGTCAATAACAGCGCCATCAATACGTTTAACGGCCACTTTACGTAAGTTTTGAATATCTGAAGTCACACTCTCCGCTTTTTGGCTTCCATCACTAATCATATTGTCTAATTGCTCGGTATTGATATAGCCATCAACCACCCCAAGAGAATAACGATTAAGATCTTGTACCTGCTGCCAGAGTAACGGTTTATCTTTATGTTCAATTAACCCAAGCGGACTGATGCCGATAGCTTCAGAAAAAAGATACTCTTGGGTATCGTATTCATATTCAGGAAAATAACCGTGGTAGTTATTGCCTTTTTTTTTCGCTAACCTTACGGCTCTGTTCCAAGGGTAGAAGTCCACCTCTAACTCATGACCCATCTTGGCCAGTGCTTCACGAACAATAAAAATACTGGCTCCTTGTTCCGGCAAACTTTCACCGGAAAATGGCGGCCATTCTAAGGACGTGAGTGCTAAGGTTTTTGCATTTACTGAGTTATCCATTACCGACAGCAATCCAAATAATGCGAACAGCAACACCTTTCTCAAATTGTAAATGCTCACCATTGATGGAAAACTCCTTCGTGATATAGTTGCCGACAGACTATGTGTAATATTGAGTATAGAACAAAGGATCATACGTGAATTATTGGCTAATGAAATCTGAGCCCGATGAATGTTGTATTGATGACATAAAAGACAGCACAGATCAATGTATCCCTTGGCAAGGTATTAGAAATTACCAAGCCAGAAATTATATCCGGGATAATATTCAAGTGGGCGAACAGGTGTTTTTCTACCATTCGAGCTGCAAAGAACCAGGGATAGTGGGTATTGTAGAGGTGGTCAGTGATGCCAGTGCCGATGTCAGTGCCTTTGATAACACCTCACCCTATTTCGATGCTAAATCCAGTCCAGAAAAACCTAGATGGTATTCGATAGATTTAAAATTTGGTCGTAAATTTCCCAAGGTTATCAGACTCAAACAATTGAAAGCCGATCCAGCGCTTGCTGAAATGGTGCTGGTGGCAAAAGGCGCGCGCTTAAGCGTACAACCTGTGACAGTTCAAGAGTGGCAACATATTAGTAAACTTGCGGGCGAATAACCAAGCACAAACCACTTGCCATTAGCACTAAGCATTAACATCGACCACTAACAGCAAGCATTAACTACATAAGCCACAGTGTTAAGACTGCTGCCGAACACCCATAAAAAAGCCCTGCACATCTGTGTCAGGGCTTTTTATTAAACTCGAGCATTGCACCAGATTAATTAAAAACTATTAGTTAAGTGCTGTTAGTTAAGTGCTGTTAGTTAAGGCATTTTACTTAAGTGCTTTTACTTACGTGCTTTTATTCAAGCAACATTAGTTAAGCACTGATTCAAAGGTAAGGAAGATTTGCCCGCTCACTGAATCTGCGTCGGCATGGTTTGCCGTCTTAGTTTCATATTCTGCCATTAATAAATAACGGCCAGCCTCTTTTAAATTAAATGTAATCAAGCCCTTGCTGTCACTGGTGAGTTTAAGGCTGTCTGGGTTATTGCGATAGCGCACGCCTTCACGGATAATTTCAACCTTAACGCCAGCTTGAGCTTTGCCGTTAAACACAAATGTAAACTCAGCAGCCTCTCCTTGAGCAATATCAGAAGGGTGCGTTACCGGCACAAGCTCAAGGCCTGAGTTTGTTAAAGGGAAGTTTTGCGTCGGTGAATTCAAGCTGATGTAGCTTAAAATGCTGGCATAGGACGCCATGGTTTCAACCTCAGTCGCTCCTTTAGGTAACAAAGCCGCGCGCTGAGTTTTATTTACCCCTCTAAGCCACTGTTTTTTCTGCTCGCCTTTTGGCAAAAAGCTCGTCCAGTAGGAGGCTTCGCCGCCCATTTTAAGCTGATAGGTACCACTGTCTTCTAAATGAATATCCACAACGCTTTTACGGTGACCACGGTAACTTGAACTTGGGAACACATCAGTGCCATCGGGTGCAGTGATGGTTAAGCGCTCGGCCCCCATAGGCTTGTCCACATTAAACACTTCATTAGATGCAGTCACATCCACCATCACCCACTCGCCTTTATCATTAGACAAGGTGAAGTGACTGGGTAAAATCCAACGATTATGGGCACTGGCCTCAGTACAGATAAATAGCGCAATTGCGGCAAGGGTAATAGACTTAAATTTCATGATTATTCCTTTATATAGAAGTGTGATTGAGCCATTTCTGGGTTTGAAGCTAAGGTAAAACTGTGTTCCTTGCCATCAAGTTCAAAGTCTTGCTTGGTAATTGCGCGACCGCCATTTTCCCGCACCACTTCAATGTGCAGCACATAATGCCCTGGTGCTAACGGCTGTTGTTTATCGTTTAACGCCTTGATCTTGAGTTGATATTGCCCTGCAGCGCGGGTCGCTGAAGTCATCGCATCAACAAGGGCTTGATCTTTACGGCCCACTTTTCGCCACCAGCGGCGAATGTCTTTTAACCATTTAGCCCCTTCACGCCACAGGGCGATAGTGCGCACGCTTTGACCTTTGCTGTCTTCTATCCACACCGCCACATAGGGGTTATGGTACTCGCCGCTTTGCACGGGTAAATTAAGGGATAGCTTAAGCTCGGCGGCCTGCTCACTGGCATTCGCATTGCTGCTCATAAGCCCCACTAAACACAATAAAAAAGCGATGTTCTTCATATCATCCTCTGTAGATTTCAATCATAAATATTCATTAGTTCCATTTCGTTCAACCCATGGTTAAACCCAAAGCACATAACCCAGCAATAGCAACAAACTGGTGATGAGGCTTAGCCCCATGGTACGGTTAACCCGCCGTTGAGATAGCGCTAAGATAAACCCTGTAATAGTGAAAAAAATCATCATTACTGCGCTCACATCGATAATAAAACGCCAAAAGCCGCCACTATTACGGCCTTTATGTAAATCATTGAATAACGCCCAATAGCCGTAATCGGTTGATTCTTTATAGGCTTGCCCTGTTTGCAAGTCTATGGTGATACTCAAATGGCTTCCCGGCCCCTTGTCTGTGATAAACAGCTCTTCTTCATCTCGTTCAATTGCAAGGCGATGACCCTTTAACTGGCCCTGCTCAAATAAATAATCAATCAACTTCCCCTGTGCCTTAGGCGCGAGTAATTCAGGCTTTAAGGCAAAATCACCCTCGACCACCTCACCTTGATGTGAGGCGAACCATTCAGGATGGTTTAAGGTGATACCCGTGATGGAAAAGAAAATCATCAAGGTCAATAACGCCATAGACACATAAACGTGCAACTGACGGGAAAGGGCCAGCAAGGACTTATTGATGCGCATTTATGCGCTGCCCTGACGGACAAGTCGCTGCAAAATTTGAATATTTTCAAATAAGCTCGGCTCTTGTGGTGCGAAATCAGCAGCCTGTTGCAACAACTCAAGGGCTTTGGGGTAACGGCCAAGGGCCATCATCAGATCAGCATGCTCAGTCAACGCCTGCAATTTAACCTCATCCAGTGCCCCCGCTCGCAGCAGCAACATTTGCGCTTGATGGCTCTGTTGTTGCGAGCGTTTAACCGCCGCTAAAGCCAATAAGGCTTTGCCGTTAACCCCATTGAAACTCAAGGCTTGTTCAAATGAGCGAGCAGCCAAAGCAATACTGCCCTGTTGCTGAGCGAGTAAACCTTTTAAATACGCCAGTTGGCTTTGAACCCCATGGGGAGAGTTTTTCGGTAATGACATTTTTTTGAGCAGCGCCTTGGCGGCATCAAACTCTTGGTTGGCAATTAAATACTCGCAGGCTTCAAACACCAATGGTGCATTCGTTTGAGTTTGCCAAATCCTGGCATAAAGCGTGCGGGCTCTGTTGATGCTGCCATGCTGCAACTGCAACTGAGCGGTTAAGGCAAGGTTGTCGGCATTGCTTTCACCTAGCCTAATGGCGGCTTCTAAACTGGCAATCCCTTGACTAAATTGATCTTTTTTCAGTAATGCATTAGCGCGGTGCAGCCATAATCCTTTATCATTTGGCGTGGCGTTAAGCATCTGCTCCAATAAACTCAGCGCCGCATCGTGATGCCCCGCCATGTTATAAGCATAAAGCAGTGCCTGATTAAGCTGAGCGTCATCGGGGTTAAAAAGCTTTGCCTGCTGATAGGCCACCACAGCGCTGTGAAAATGCTCACTCTGGATATAGCCATAGCCAAGAAAACTGTATATTTGAGGGTCGTTGACCCCAAGCTGCAGCGCCTTAGCGAAGTTTTTCGTGGCGGCTATGGGATTATCTGACTGCAATTGTACCAATCCAAGCCCATGGTAAGCTTTACCAAAATTGGTCTGTAACTTAATGGCATGAGTAAAATAGTCAGCCCCAAGGCTTAGCTGTTGCTGCTGCAGGGCTAATTGGCCAATCAAGTAGGCCATTGCGGCACTCATGTCCGCTTTGGGGCGCTGTTTAAGTGTTGCAAGTAAATCGGCGTATTGCGCGTTATTAAGTTTGTCACTGATAAGCTTTTGCTGGCTTTGCTCAGCCTCATTTAAACTTGGCATGGCACTTAAGTCAGTGGCGCTTATTTGCTGTAGCAGCAATTTTGGCTCATCGAATTTGATAACCAACTGCGCGGCGAGGCTCTGATTGACTAAAACCTGGCTTATTAGCAAACTGAGTAAGATAAAATATTTCATCATATTGGGTCACATTCTTCTGTTAAGGCGATGGTTGCGTACTCTTGTTCTGTCATGATTTTTGGCCATAATTTTGAGTCATTATTTGAGTCATAATTTTGGGCCATGGCATCAGTTTTTTAACATCAGCGGCCAGATAAACTCAGCTTGAACCGGTTTACCTTGGCGCTTAGGCGCACTAAATCTTGCTCTGGCGATTAATTGCTTGAGCCCATAATTAAGCTTGGGGTAAGGATTGTCTTTAATGGCTTTAAGGTGCACCTTGCCGCTAATATCAATCACCACATGCAGCTTAACTAAGATTTCTCTCACCCCGTCACGTTTCATCTCAGAGGTAAATTCAATCCTCACTGGCGTCAGTAACCTTGGCTGACCGTCGAGCTCATTGATGGCAAAACCGTTAAGTTCTATAGACAACTGCTCGCTATCAAACTCTGGCACCCTAGGTTCAATGTTAGGGGTACTTAATGCCGGTTTTTGCAGCTTAAGTTTGATGGGGGAAAGCGTGAGACTGGGGCCCTCGCCTTGCAGGCTTAAATCCAGTTGCAACGTCGGCTTTGCCATAGCGCGGCTCACGCTGGCAGGCGGTTTGGGCGGCGGCAATGTTGCCACCACTTCAAGGGGCCTGACCATAAATTGCTCTGGGGCTGTCAACGGCGCGCGGTTATTGGCGATTAACACCAGCATTAACCCGCCCACCACCAGCAATGAGAATAGATACATTCTTAGCCTCATCATCAAGGCTGATTTGATGCCTAACCCACTCATGGTAGAACCGTCGCCAAATTAATGCTGCTGGCACCAGCAAGCTTGGCTTGATCCATCACGCTCACCAGTTGTTTCGTGGGTACATTTTCATCCACTTGCAATATTACCGGCATATGCTTTTTCGCCAGTAATTGCATGATGACGGGCTTAACGCCTTGCACGCCAATGTCTTGGCCGGCATACATCACAGCGCCGGCTTCAGTTATCGCAATCAAAATACTCTGCTTCTCAAGTTGTGCTGCGCTTAACGCCTGAGGTTTTTTCACCTCAACCCCAGTTTCTTTAACAAAGACTGTGGTCACAATGAAAAATATCAATAAGATAAACACCACATCAAGCAAAGGTGACAGGTCAATTTGATGCACTTGACTCTTTATTCTGTGCTGTAAACTAGGCTGCATTTTTGCTCCCAGCGTGGCGTTTAGTATCGCGACTTTGCTTAGTCGTTTGGCTGCTGTTGTGGTTAACAAAATCGTCTAGTTCTGAACCTTGCTCAGGGATACCCTGACTGACCGAGCCGCAGCCCTGTGCACTTTCAAAGGTCGGCGCAAGCGTTAACTCTTGTTCTTGTTCCTGCAGTTTCCACAAAATAACCATGGCGGGAATGCTCATGAGTAACCCAGCTTGTGTGGTCAACATCGCTTTACCTATGCCATCGCTGATACTGACCCCAGGGTTGTGTCCAAGGGCTGAAAAGGTATCGAGCAAGCCAATAATGGTGCCTAATAAACCCAGTAAAGGCAGTGAAGAAATTAACACCTGTAAAGGGGTTAACCAGCTGGTTACCCACTGAGAGTTTATCTGGTGATAACGGCAATAGATGGCTTCAAATAGCAGCCCATAGCAAACCAGTGCCAGTAGCATTATGGTCCACATCACCACCCCGCCAGTGACAAGCTCAGGGGCTAAATTAAATTCAGGCAACATGGACCGCCTCTTTGCTGTGACTCGTGATGATAGGCTCGTTATCTCCAACTATTGAATGGTGAGACAAGGCCACTGCATAAGATTCAAGCCCTGCCATAAAGTGATGACAACGGCGCGACATCAGCGCATGAGCGATAAGCGCAGGAATAGCCACAATAAGCCCAAGCTCTGTGGTCACTAAAGACTCTGAAATCCCTCCGGACACAGCATTAGCATCCCCCGCGCCAAAGAGGGTCATCAGCTTAAAGGTTTGGATCATCCCGCTCACAGTGCCAAGCAATCCGAGTAAAGGGGCCACCGATGCCGTAACCGCAATCGCCGTTAAGCCGCGCTCGATTTCTCGCTTAGTCTGAATAAGGCTATCCAATAGCAAATCATCCCTTTGCTGGCGCGCCTCAATCTGTGGGTATTGCTTAGCAATATCTGCTAGTGCCTGTTGATACTGCCCAAGGGCGGCCCTCTTAAGGCCAGCGCCTGCTAATTGCGATAACGGCTCGCCTTTTTGTGAGAACGGCTGAACTTTTTGCGATAACGGCTGAACTTTCTCGAGTCTAAATAAGGTCACCGCTTTCACTAGGGCGATAATCAGCGCTAATAAAGCAAAGCCCATAATAGGGATAACCCAAATGCCGCCCTTGCCTAAATGCTCCGCGAACGACTCTTGATGTTGCGCCAACACTAAACTGCGATTATTACTGGGGTCAATCGCCAGTACGCCTTGATGGTCCGTTTTCACAGCGCTAAGTTGTGCCAGCTGCGCCTCATCAAAACTTAATGCCAGCTGCCACTGCTGCTCGACTTGAGTCAGCAATCCGCCCTTCTCGTCATCATCACTGATAAACCAATGCATAGGGCCAAGGCTTAGCATGGCGCCTGAGATAAGCTCGCCACTGCTTAAGGCGATATCTTGCTTTATAAATTCGCTTGGTTTGGCAAAACCTGCCAAATAAGCACTGAGCTGCTGGGGCGTTTCTATGGCTTTTGCTGATGAAATGCCGCTTAATAAATGCTTAAGGTAGTCTTGCTGCTGCTTCCACGATTGCAATCGCTGCGCTAAGGTTGCCAAACTCATGCTCTGCTCATCTTGGCCGCGCGTAATGCTGGCCGCTTTGGTGCTGAGGGTTTTAAGCTTTCGTTCTTGCTCGGCGAGTTGTTGCAATAAGCCCTGACGCTCAGTGGTCATGGCCCTTAACTGACGCTGATAAGCCTGATTTGACTGCTTGATTTCAGTTAATATTTCTGACTCAACGCTTGCCAGTGTCGCGCTATTAACGGCGCCTAAATAAAGGCTAGCTAGCAGCACTAATCCTTTAAGTATTGAGGCGAGTGCGACCCTACAATAGGAGATGACATTTTGAATTAAGCACGCACTAAAAGATGACCTTAACGGCGCCCTTAACAACCCCTTTAACAACACTCTTAATAAAGGATGGGAATTCACGCTTAACTGAGCCATTATTTTGCCCCTAAATTGACTGGAAGATGCAAAAGCTCACCTGGGACTTGGTTTTTAGCCGAAATAATCGCTTGGCGAATGCTGTCATGTTCAGCATCTACAGGCTGCCATTGCCAACCATCTGCACTCGGGTAACCTATGCCTGCGGTGGCGTTATCTTGGGTAATAAACCAGGCATGACGATGGCCTAGATACAGCTGTTCAGTCAGCAGTGGCGTACCATTAAGGGTTATCATTCCTTGTTTCACCACAATTAAGTTTTCAGCTTTTGCCACTTGCTTGGCAATATTGGCGATGCCTTGATATTGCGCAGTTAACTCTGATTTTTCATTGAGTTTGTTGAGGTCATCAGCCAGTTGGTGTTCCAAATACGGCGGTAAACCTGCCAGTAATTGTTGTATTCGGCTTAACATGCTCGGAAAGGCCAAGCGGTACGCATCGACAACTTGCTCAATGTCAGTCTGCGCGTTGAGCAATGCCTGCCGCTGTTGACTGACTTCATCTTGGTTATGTTGATCTTGTTTGATTTGCGCGCTGAGTTGGCTATTTTCTTGTGTTAGTAAGCCAATTCGCAGCTTAAGCTGCTGCTTTTCAAGCTGCCAATCTGATTTAAGTTTTTGAGTGGATTTATCTAAGGCGAGCCATTGCGCCGTGAGTTCATCCAGATTGGCCGTTGCCTGCCCCCATGACGGCATGGCGACACATAAAGTGCAGCCGAACAAATAGGCATATCCATGAGTGAATGTTTTCATAAGGGCCTTGTTACCATTTTTAACTTTTACTGTGGTTCACTTTTTACAGTGCTGTACTTTTTACCGTGCTTCGCGTTTTACAGACTGGCACTTGGCAAAATAGCAGGAGATATTAAATGCCTCCTGCTATGGTGAGTTAATAGCAATTAATACTGATAGCTCACTGCAAACTTGAAGTTACGACCCACTTCATTGTCGTTGTAACCCGCATTGCCCCAGTACATGCCGAAGCTGTTGTGATCTTGATAAGCTTTATCAAACAGGTTATCAACCGCAAGCTTTAAGGATAAACCGTTAAGCTGTTCAACATCATAGCTAGCCCATATATTGCTAACGCCGTAACCGGCTTTCTCAACAGGCTCTGTTATCACAGCACCATTGGCGACAGAACGGTCATCAAGGCTTGCACTGCTAGCAAAAATACTGTCCCAGCCTAACGTCATCTCGTCAGTTAACTGGTAATCAAGCCCCAGTTTGACTAGGTGAGTGCCTGAGTAGTAATCATCTGTGGTGTAATCATCAAAGGCTTTTTCACCTGTGTTATAGCTGTAATTAACATAGGCTTTAAGATCTTGATGCTGGACAGTCATGCCAGCCTCAATGCCTTTTTTAGTCAGGTCTGAAATACCGCGAACAAGGCTATTATTTTTGGTGGGGTGATAATAGTTATCTATGTTGTACTGATAGATATTGGCGTAAATATTAGCGCTATCAAGATTAACTAATGGCGCAAAATCATAACTCACACCGAACTCAAGGTTATTGCCGGTTTCAGCTTTAGCATCAGGAGAGGCTGTCATATCAGATGAAATCATCAAGGTTTCAGGTAAACCTGGGCCCTTAAAGATGCGGCCGTATCCAGCTTTTAGCCCTAAGGTTTCGCTCGCTTGCCAAAATAGGTTTAATTTAGGCGAAAGCTGGCTGAAAGAATTATCGTAAGCGCCGCCTAACTTGTAACTGTCAAAGCGCACGCCTGGAATAATCTGCAAAGCGCCAAGGTTAAACTCACCTTGAATATACCCGCCAATTAGGCGTGCTTCAGGGCCATTGTTAACGGCTCTCACCACTGTTGTTTTAGTCCCATCGTTACGGGTAATAAGCCCAGTAGCAGCGTCTATAGCCTGTTCAGATTTAAAGGTTTCAATGCCCACAGTCCAAGGAATATCATTAATATCCATGGTGTTGCGGATATTTAATCCTAAGGTTTTATAGGAATAATCACGCTCAGGGATAAATTCAATGCCTTGTTTTTGCCATTTACCTGCATTGTCTCTGATCTCAAAGTCACCAGTTTGTTCGCCACGCACCATTTTCTTTTGGTTGTAATAAGCATCAACGGCCAGATCAAGCAGCGGGTTAGCGCTGTCATTGCGATAATTAACCGTATAGGTATCACGCTCGTAGCCATTAAAGCCTAAGGCTTCTTCAACACTTGTGGCACCCGGTTTTTCACCAGACAAGGCACGATGCCCCGCATCTTCAAAACGCTGTAATGACACAGCTAACTGCTGGTTATCATCAACATCATAAACCGCTTTAACTAAACCGCTTTTAAGCTCGCTGTGCTTATTAACAATAGGCTTGCGGTCTGGGGTTTCTATATCGCCAGACTCATTCCAGCTCATCATTCCAAGTAGGCTTAATTGATCTGTTAACCGGCCATAACCACTGGCGCTAACCTGTTGAAATTCAGTGGCGGTATCGGCAGCTGTGGCAACTTTAAAGCCAAACTTTTGATCTAATGCCAATAAATCTTTTGGATCTTTAGTCACATAGGAAATAGCGCCCACGTTAGCACCGTAGCCACTGAGCACAGAAGATGCCCCAAGCTCTACAGAAACCGCTTTTAGCATGCTTGGGTCGACCATCTGGTTGCCAGCATGGTGAAACATTTGCCCATCTTGGCGAGCACCGTCTATGGTGACATTCGCTGAGTGTTCTTCCATACCACGTAGGTAGGTTTTTTGGCTGTAACGTACGCCATTGCTGACACTCACACCGGCCAACTCACTTAAGGCGCCTTTGATATCGTTAACTTGACGATTGTCTAACTTCTCACTGGTAACAGTATTTTGCTTAGTTTTCGTGGCTTTGACTTCAGTCACGGCCAACTCTTGAACTTCAGCAGCCAACACTTGGCCTGATAACACTTGGCCAGATAACAGTGATGCTATGGCTAACGATAAGTAACTCAATTTCATTTAAATGCGCCTTAATTTTAAAAGATGCGCGCACTCTAAATGATAATGAATCTCAATATCATGAAATTTACAATCTTTACAATGGTGATGTGAATGTGAACTACATTTGTGAGCGGGGTCAAACAAGCATCAGCCCTGAGCCTAAGGCGACGGGGCTGATGTATCTTTTGAGGGAGGAGAAGTGAATTTGACAGCAGTTATCTAGCTTTAACCACTAACTACTAACCAATAACTATCGGCTATCTACCGCCAATCATGCGTCCAATGCCGCCGAGTACTGAGCCTTCGCCGCGATCGTTGCCGCCGGCACTGGGTGCATGGGCAATAATACGGTCTGCCATCCGCGAGAAGGGTAAGCTCTGTAACCACACAGTGCCATGACCTTGTAGCGTGGCTAAAAACAAGCCTTCGCCGCCAAACACCATGGATTTTAGTGAGCCAGCGCGCTGAATGTCGTAATCAATGCCAGCGGTAAAGCCCACAATACATCCTGTGTCGACTCTTAAGGTTTCGCCCTTAAGCTCTTTCTTAATTAAGGTGCCGCCAGCATGTACAAACACCATGCCATCGCCTTTAAGGTTTTGCAGAATAAAGCCTTCACCGCCAAAGAAACCTGTGCCTAAACGGCGATTAAATTTCATGGTCACTTGGGTGCCAAGGGCGGCTGCAAGGAAGCTGTCTTTCTGACAAATCAGCTCTTCACCGTACAGGCTCAAATCAAGAGCCAAAATAGTCCCGGGATAGGGAGCCGCAAAGGCCACTTTACGTTTTTGGCTTCCTTGGTTAGTAAAGTGGGTCATAAAGATGCTTTCGCCGCTTAATGCCCGTTTTCCTGCCCCTAACATTTTACCAAAAAAGCCAGAGTCTGGCTCTGATCCATCGCCCATCTTGGCTTCAAAATTAATGTCTTGCTCTAAGTAATTCATGGCGCCGGCTTCGGCTACCACGGTTTCATTTGGGTCGAGTTCAACTTCAACGAGCTGCATACTTTCACCGATAATTTCATAATCTACTTCATGGCAACGCTTTGTCATTATTTGCTCCTTGCTGATCTAAAGATAATGCTGACTGTCTAATTAATAGTGACTTAAACCCATCGCTCATACTAGGTCGCTATTTTAGGTCACTGTTTTTGCTGAAAAGTTCAACGCAGCGGCTAAATCAAACACCATTAGCGATTAACGACTAAATAAAACTCTCCCGTTAAAACTCATAAGACATAATATGTCCAAGGCGGTTAGCCAACACAAGTTTTAAATGTAACCAAAGATTATCCGAGCCCTGAGCCACTGCTGCCATCGGCTAAGTCTTGATGAAACAAATCAAACTCTTGCAGAATTAATTCGGTGAATAACTGCCCCGCTCGCCCTAAAGGCCTTGCTAAGGTTGATACTAATTGCGGGGTGTAATTAAACCGACTGCCGCCCATAAAATCCACCATGACCAACTCACCAGCCGCAAGTTCTTCACCAATCAAAAAATCCGGCATCCAGCCAAAGCCAAGGCCCTTAAGCAAGGCATTTTTTTTCATAATAAACCCTGACAAATAAAACACTTTATCACCGCCAAATTGCAGTTCATCACGGCCAAGTCGGCTCGGGGATGAATCCTCAATGGTCAGCTCAACGTGTTGCTGTAACTGGGACAAGCTTACTGCTTTAGATAGCGCTAATGGATGGCTATTCGCCACCACTAATACACTGGTGATGCTCGGCAAAGGCTTGGCGTCATAATAAGGTCCGCTGCGATAATCCTTAACCAGCATCAAATCGGCTTTATCGCGCTCAAACCTGTGTTGTACCCCGCCCAAAAACTCCATATTTAGCTGAATTTTAGTGGGCACATTATGCTCTGACATGCGCTTAAGCGCCGTCATAATCGGCTCCATGGGCAAAGAGCCATCAATCACCAGCTCGAGCTTTGGCTCCCATCCTTGGCTAAATCGGCTGGCTAAGTGTTCAATATTGGCGAGCTGCTCTAATAATCTTTGTCCTTCAATAAGAATGACTTTACCTTCAGGGGTGAGTTCTGCGCGGTATTTATCGCGGTTAAACAGGGTGACCCCAAGGTGTTGCTCAAGCTTTTTAACTTGATAACTCACCGCAGATTGCGCCTTATGCAGTCGCTCGGAGGCTTTGGCAAAACTGCCCTCCTCCACCAACACTTGCAGCACATTAAAGCTGTCGATATCGATTCTCATGATCCCGCCTCGAAGGAGAGATTGTCATCATTTACTGACACTATTGTCAGTAAATCATGACAATCTATAAATTTGATTAAGTTGCGCTATTTATTATTCTTTTTTTTGTTCATCCTAGCAACTAAATTGATAGCTAGATCACAACGTTTAATGACATCTGCATCAAGGTGCGCGTTAACATGAGCCATTGCGGCACAGGCATTAATCGATATCGCAGCTTGGTTGCAAATAATTAGAGGAAGCGCAATGCCTTTTTATGTAAAACAAGGTCAAATTCCCAACAAACGCCATATTGCATTCGAAAAAGACAATGGCGAGCTTTACCGTGAGGAATTGTTCTCAACCCATGGTTTTTCTAATATTTATTCCAATAAATATCACCACAACATGCCCACCAAGGCATTCAGTGTTGCGCCTTATGCCCTAAGTCATGGCGATGTTTGGCAAGACTCACTCATTCAGAATTACAAACTCGATTCGCGCCAAGCCGATTGTGAGGGCAGTTTTTTTAGTGCCCGCAATAAAATCTTCTTTAATAATGACGTGAGCTTATACACAGCCAAAGTCACTGAAGACACCTCACAGTTTTACCGCAACGCCTACGCCGATGAAATCGTGTTTATTCACGAAGGTGAAGGCGAGCTGTTAAGCGAATATGGCGTGCTTAACGTCATCAAGTGGGATTACTTAATTATCCCCCGCGGCACCACCTACCAGCTTAAATTCACCGATTACAGCAATGTGCGTTTATTTGTGATTGAGTCTTTCTCCATGGTGGAAGTGCCTAAGCATTTTAGAAATGAATACGGCCAGTTATTGGAATCTGCCCCTTACTGCGAGCGTGATATTCGCACACCAGAGCTTGCTGATGCCGTGGTTGAGCGCGGCGAATTTGCCTTGATCAGTAAATTTGGCGACACCTACCAAGAAACCACACTCGAGTGGCACCCATTCGATTTAGTCGGCTGGGACGGCTGCGTCTACCCTTGGGCCTTTAACATCGCGGAATACGCGCCAAAAGTGGGTAAAATTCATTTGCCGCCCTCAGATCATTTAGTCTTCACAGCCCATAACTTTGTGGTATGTAACTTTGTGCCAAGGCCTTATGACTTCCACCCAAAATCAATACCCGCGCCCTATTACCACAATAATATCGACAGCGACGAAGTGCTGTATTACGTGGACGGCGACTTTATGAGCCGCACCGGTATTGAAGCAGGCTTTATGACCCTGCACCAAAAAGGCGTGCCTCACGGCCCACAACCTGGCCGCACTGAAGCCTCCATTGGCAAGAAAGAAACTTACGAATACGCTGTGATGGTCGACACCTTCGCACCACTGAAACTGACATCTCATGTGCAAAAGTGCATGAGCCAAGATTACAACCGTTCTTGGTTAGAAGACTAAAACTGTCACTAACCCAAGTCACCCTAGAGTGATGGCGTGTTGATTGAACATAAAAGAGGATAACAAGATGGCGAGCGAACTAAACCCACTGGGTCTTTTAGGCATTGAATTTACAGAATTTGCCAGCCCAGATACCGATTTCATGCACCAAGTCTTTATCGACTTTGGCTTCTCTATGCTTAAAAAAGCCAAGAACAGCGATATCATTTATTACCAGCAAAATGACATTAACTTTCTACTGAGCAAGAGCAAAAAAGGCTTCTCGGCAGAATTTGCAAAGTCTCACGGCCCTGCCATTTGTTCTATGGGCTGGCGCGTTGAAGATGCAGCCTTTGCTTTCAAAGCGGCGGTTGAGCGCGGTGCAAAACCTGCGACAGATGCCAGTAAAGACATGCCTTACCCCGCCATTTATGGCATAGGCGACAGCTTGATTTACTTTATTGATACCTTTGGCGCCGACAACAACATCTACATGACTGATTTCGTTGATTTAGAAGACCCAATCCATACCCAAGAAAAGGGCTTTATGGAAGTCGATCATTTAACCAACAATGTCTATAAAGGCACCATGGAGAAGTGGGCCAATTTTTATAAAGACATCTTTGGCTTTACCGAAGTGCGCTACTTTGACATTAAAGGCTCGCAAACCGCTTTGGTTTCTTACGCCCTGCGCTCGCCCGATGGCAGCTTCTGCATTCCCATCAACGAAGGTAAAGGCAACGACAAGAACCAAATCGATGAGTATTTGGGTGAATACAATGGCCCTGGAGTGCAGCATTTAGCCTTCAGAAGCCGTGATATCGTCGCATCCCTCGATGCAATGGAAGGCACTGCAATTCAGACCTTAGATATCATCCCTGAATATTATGAAACTATCTTCGATAAGCTTCCACAAGTGACTGAAGACAGAGAAAAAATTAAGCATCATCAGATTTTGATCGATGGCGATGAAGATGGATATCTATTACAGATTTTCACCAAGAATTTGTTTGGCCCTATTTTCATCGAAATCATTCAGCGTAAAAACAACCTAGGTTTCGGTGAAGGTAACTTTAAAGCCTTGTTTGAATCTATTGAACGCGACCAAGTGCGCCGCGGCGTACTGTAAGCTATCGGCCTAGCTGTGGCTTAAGTTAGCCCCGAAAAAAACCAGCCTAGCGCTGGTTTTTTTATGGGCAAACAAACCATTTAGCATTACACTCCTATCTAATTACGACAGCCCCTTTGTGATAGCCCTTTGTGATAGCCCATGCTGTTTAGAGAATTTTATGCCTGACGCAGCCCTACTGGCGGTATTTATCCCCACTTTTTTCTTTGTCTCCATCACCCCTGGCATGTGCATGACGCTCGCCATGACATTAGGCATGAGCATAGGTGTGCGCCGCACCCTGTGGATGATGTTAGGTGAACTCACAGGCGTTGCCATAGTCGCGATTGCAGCTGTACTTGGGGTGGCCAGTATCATGCTCAATTACCCCCAAGTATTTGAAATCTTAAAATACGCAGGTGGCGCTTATTTGGCCTATATCGGCATCAACATGTGGCGCGCCAAAGGCAAGATGGCCATTGTTGATCCAAAGCTCGCGTCTGTAAATCAGGTAGACTCGAACCAAATCCAAGCCAAAGCTCCAGTTAAAGTGTCAACTAAAGTACCAAGAGCAACCCTGATAAGCCAAGGCTTTATCACCGCCATAGCAAACCCCAAAGGCTGGGCCTTTATGATTTCCTTGCTGCCCCCTTTTATCAGTGTCGATAAAGCGATCGCGCCACAACTTGCTGTGCTACTTGGCATTATCATGCTCACAGAAAGCGTCTCAATGCTGGCCTACGCCACAGGCGGCAAGAGCCTGCGGCTGTTTTTAACCCGAGGGGATAATATTCGCTGGCTCAACCGCATAGCCGGCAGCCTAATGATAGCCGTCGGCATCTGGCTCGCCTTAGGGTAATGCTGGATGATTGAGCCTCACAAACCAGTTGCTGAAACTTGTTAGTCTCGCGTACAGGCTTGTCATGGCATTCACTCTCCGACACGCGTGACTTCTTATAAAATCAACAGGGTCCATGTAGCTCGCTTCGACGTCCTATTCTCTTAAATAAGGAGAGACGGTCGTCTCGCGACTCTCATGGTGAAGAGGCATGGTTCACCATTTTAGCTTTTGTGTAACCTTCTAGCTTAAAAGCATAAAGTAAAATTTTAGAGGGTGTCTCATTGAATAATTGTAGAAGGAGCTAAATCATGCTGTTTACGATGAGTGGTCGCATTTTTTCTTCGTTTTACTCCATATTTATCTCTAGTGTTTTTTATTTTGACTTACCTCGCCAAGAAATTTAATACTATCAATACTTGGCTGAATAATAGCTTTATATCTACGAATGTTTCTTTCTCGCACTTCATTTGAGTCTTTTGTAATTCCAGCCTGATTAATAAGAATACTCAGCGTTGCTATTTCACCATCAAAAAAAATGGGGCATACTGTTTCTGAAAGGTATTCATTATTAGGAGCCGAGTTCCAACGCCGAAAGGAATAGTGAAATTGCTGTTCAATTATTTTCCTTTTCCGTCTCTCATCATACTCGATTTGAGAGCACGTCAGCCCACGCACTTTCACTATTCGATGTCGTTCATTATACCCCTCATACTCAGGTATTATTGTATTGCGATGTTTGAGCCACGCTAATCTAGCGTCATGCCAGGCATTAAACTCAGCACAATGATTAATGTCATCGCAATGTGATAATATCTTTATCACTATATCTTTCATCTGTTCACTATTATCGATAACTTTGCTCATTAATGGTTCGGCAGGAAAGAATTCAAAAATACTACTAAAAAAACTCCCCATTGAAACACTGACAGTTCCTAACGTCGCACCACCACCACTCCCTCTAAACTCAAGAATAGGGCCCGTAGCTCTACATTCCTCCGATATTAGCATATGAAATATACCCCAAGGCCCATTTGTAGGTGCTTTAACTGTGAGAATAACTTTGTTTTCATCATTCACAACGGAGTACTCACATAAAGGATTGACATCCAAATACTGTGGTTGATTACTACACCCGCATATAAAGATAACTAACAATGCTATTATCAAAATTCTGACATGACATTTAATACAGTTCATTTTAAGCCTTAGTTATTTATTACCTGAATTAACAACGCATTCATAAGTACTAGCGGGGATCAGGCCAGCCGTTGTAAAACAATAACATAATGCACTTTCGAGATGCGCTCAAGCAAGATTGTGAGGGTTTGTTGCTAGAATGCCGATATGTCATAAATTCATAGGGCTGACTAGTTAAACTAGCTGATTGCATTCACAAAAAGTGATTTTAGGCCACTATGCCCCAACCCATTTTTTTTGGAGGCTGAAAGATAAAATTACCATCGCAGGCACCACACTCAGTAAAATATTAAGCCCGCCTCATTATAAACATCAGGGCAGTACGACCGCTGTTAGCGGTAATGAGCCGCATCAAAAACAATAGCAGGAATAAAGTGGTTAAAAAGAAAACTAAGGCAGAAAACTTTCGGTGAGTAGATTACTCTATTGACTCACCGAAACATCCATATATGGCACCTTACCCCTCTTATTTTCTTGTTCATCGAGCGCACTTATTCAAAAAATGTAACAGCCACAACGAGAAGAGTTATGGATGTCCTCATTTACTATATGACCTTATTTTGATTCTTTATCTCGCTCATTTTTCTATTGACTATTCTTCAACTTTAACATCTACAACGCATTTAGAAAATAACGAACTGGTTTTATGGTAACTCGAAATAAAACTGAAATACCTGATTGTGACTTTTTTACCGACATAGGGTAATAACAAAGTAAAAATATCCCCTTCGTAACAGGGTGGCTTAGTTAAGTCGGAGTGTTCTCGCGTCTGAATCTCCCAAATAACGCTCCACTCATCGTCTGGTGTAATAATAGTGAACACATCCCAGAGATAATCATCATCGTATTTACGAAAATGCCCAGGCCAAGCCTTTTTTTTATTACCAACAAAATCAATCACCCCGCTAAAGGTTTCAAGTTTAGCGCTATTATCAATATAAATTTGATACTGCCTTTTATCTGCGCGGATGTTTGACATTGTCAAATTATAAGCTAGAGTACTTCCTATAAAAAAAACAATAAAATACGTTCTGACACGCCTAATCTGCTTAAACTCTTGATGTTTATATACTAAAAATAGAGCTGCAAAAACAAACAACACAAAAATTATATTCATGAGTGTATCTTTGTCGAGCCAATAATCCCACCCCTCCGGTGGGAGGGGGGCATATAACGTTTTCATCAAATGTATTAATCTCCTGTTATCCAGCCTTTCTGAGTGAAAATACGGTTTTGAACACCATACGAGAATTGCCCCCAAGTACTTGATTCAAAATCGAAGCCAGCCACCTTACTGTTTATTAAGCTATCCTATTTACTTCCAAAATCAAAACTCTTGGACAACAAATCCAGCCAGCCATTATAAAACAGTAACAGAATACACTTTTGAAATGTGCTCAAGCAAGATATGAAGGTTTGTTGCTAGAAGGCCGATATGTCATGAATTTATAGGCGCTGACTGGCTAAATGAACTAATTTCCTTCAAAAGCAGGGATTTTTAGCCACATGCCCCTACCCATGTTTGTTGGAGGGTGAAAGATAAAATTACCATCGCAGGCACCACACTCAGTAAAATATTAAGCCCGCCTCTTTATAAACATCAGGGCAGTAAAACCGCTTTTAGCAGTAAATGAGTCGCATCAATAACAATGGCAGGAGTAAAGCAGTTGAACTAAAAGCTAAGGCCAACAAGATTCGATGAGCAGACAATTTTTTTGACTCACCGAGACATCCATATATGGCACCTTATTTCCTTTCTACTATGTTCCGGGCCTTTTTAACCACATGGAAAAGCTAAACACAAAAAAATTTAACATGATCAACGAAAAGAGCTTGAGAGCCGAATATTGGGAAAAGAACCGATAGCGCTGCAGCTTTGCAGGAATAGCGGCATAATCCATATTGCGATAACAGATTAAATAAGCGAGATAGATCCCAGCCCCCCAAAAAAGTACTACAGCGCCTGTGACGGGACCTTTAAAGGTTTCTACTAGCTGCAGCTTCTGTAAGGTCAGAACCCAACTCACTAACGGTATACCTAGGTATTGCAACACACATATGAGTGCAATTAGCTGGAAGGGGATGATGACCATCCCCAAGAATATAACGCCCCCTGGGCGGAACGGCTGTCTATCTGATTTTCGGTCATTCTCAATACCCCAATAAAAAATATAAAGATAATAACAACGCATAAACTCGAGCATATAATCCTCATTTAAACCAGCGGCTAATTTGGTCACCCAGCGGCTTTCACGTTAAGTGCAATAAATCCGGCCAGCCATTGTAAAACAATAACATAATGCACTTTTAGTATGTGCTCAAGCAAGATTTGGGGATTTCTCTATTAGAAGCTCAATATGACTAGGATCTATGTAAGCTGATTAGCTAAATGAACTGATTTGGAAGAAATTGTTATTGAGAGGAGCTTTGGATTAGCCTGCGGTTAAGTGCTGTCAGCAACTGGAACTGGAGAAGTGTCGTCGATAAAAGCTTTCTTGAAGTGCATAGCCTGAGTATAAAAGGCGACATTCGTGTAAAATAGCTTTACCACTGGGCGCAATTAACTGCGCCTGCTTTATAACGGAAATCTGCAATACATGCCCATGACATACCTCTCACGCCTATCTTTATATTTATCCTGCTTCTTATTGTTGTCTGGTGTAGGCCTTACATGGTACGGCCTCACCTCGGTGTTTTTCAAGGTAGTTGTCACTCTTTGCTTAAATATTAAGCTGCATTTATTACATCGTCTGCGGGTGCCTTATCTGGGTTTAGCATTACTGGGCCAACCGCCTCACAATTTCTAACGTCCTTGGACCAACGCTTGGGGTTTCTTGCCTTAGCCGCTTCGAGAACTTTCTTTCGCTTGTCTAAGATAGCGCTATCTTGCAACGCATGACGTTGCCCTGGTGAGACAAAGTTAAGCTTGCTATGTTTATGCTCATCGTTGTACCACTTCACAAACTTCTCAACCCATTCCCTTGCTGCGGCTAAACTGCTAAAACCTGATTTTGGCCATTGCGGACGGTATTTTAAGGTCTTAAATAATGACTCTGAATAGGGGTTGTCGTTACTCACTCTAGGCCGGCTCAGTGAAGCGGTAACACCCAGCTCTTCAAGCTTGGCCTTCATCGTCAGAGACTTCATTGGCGCACCATTGTCAGAGTGCAACACCAGTGGCTTTTTAAAGCATTGTTCCCGTAGCATGCTGCGTTGGATTAGCTCAGCGGCACGCTCGCCACATTCTTGTTCATGGACTTCATAACCGACGATTTTTCGGCTGTAAATATCCTCAAACATGTACAGGTAGTAAAACTGACCTTTAACTACTGAGGCCAGATACGTGATGTCCCAGGACCACA
Organism: Shewanella denitrificans OS217; assembly: GCF_000013765.1. Classification (NCBI taxonomy): domain Bacteria; kingdom Pseudomonadati; phylum Pseudomonadota; class Gammaproteobacteria; order Alteromonadales; family Shewanellaceae; genus Shewanella; species Shewanella denitrificans. Next base: position 2,568,502 of record NC_007954.1, read on the forward strand.
CTTGGTTTGGGCCATCGGCCGTGTAACTAAGTGGCTTACTGCGGTTAACTGCAACTTGGCTGCGACCTCTATGGTTAAGCTGGTCATTGGCATCTAATACCCTGTAGAAACTGGCCTCTGATGCAATATAAATCCCCTTATCCAATAGTGTTGGCACTATTTGTGAGGGAGGTAAGCTGGCATATTCAGGCTCATTGCATACCGCTAATATCTGCTCTCGTTCATGCTCTTTTAGCTTGTTGGCGGGCTCTGGCCGAAACGCTGTTGGCCTTAAATCAGCCTGCACCACACCCGCTCGATACCAACGTCGATAGGTACGCTTACTGAGCTCAGCTTCAATACAAGCCTTGTAAAGGCGCGCACCATTGGCATAAGCTTCTTGTATTAATATCATTAATTTTGTGCGCTCAGGTAAGGACGTTAACTCTCCTCGTTGTCGCCCTCCCAGAGCGCATTGAGCTTTTTTCTGAGCACCAGTAAAGCAGCAGCTTCAGCTAGCGCCTTCTCCTTGTAGCGTAATTCATGCTTCAGGGATTTGATTTCTGCTTTGTCGGCTTTAGCCTGTTGTTTAATCGTTTTAGCTTGCACTTCACTGGTTTGAAAACCAGCCAAACAATCGAGTTTCCACTGCTGAACTTGTTCGCGGAACAAGCCTTTTTCTCGGCAGTATTGACTCACTTCAGCTTCTGACATCGGTGCAGTTTCGATAATGACGGCAAGCTTGGCTTCTGCTGACCAATCATCGGTTGTTAATGTTTTACCTGGCACTGGACGACCTTCTTTTCTGGCATTATCTCGCCAATGATACAAGGTTTGCACTGCCATGCCTTCTTCTCGTGCAACCTCTGCAACGGTTAAATTGTGCGGGGGTAATAACTTTTTAAGGATCGAGTCCTTACGTTCTTGTGAATACCGAGCCATATCGTTCTCTGTTACCGCCCCCTGTCTTTATACAATAGTGATTTTTAAGGGGTGACAACTATCCTGACACAGGGGGACCTATCATGATGATATTATGGGAGCGATTGGAGAGATGCCTCCTCACTTTGCTGTAGGAATAAGCCTGCTCATTATCGGCTTTATTGGCATAGTAAGCTGCTGGCTAATGATTAAATTAGCTAAGCGAAAACAGTAACAGAATATAGAATAAATCAGGCCAGCCATTGTAAAATAGTAATAGAATACACTTTTGAGATTTGCTCAAGCAAGATTGTGAGGGTTTGTTGCTAGAAGGCCGATATGTCATGAATTTATAGGCGCTGACTGGCTAAATTTACTAATTTCCTTCAAAAGCAGGGATTTTTAGCCACATGCCCCAACCCATGTTTGTTGGAGGGTGAAAGATAAAATTACCATCGCAGGCACCGCACTCAGTAAAATATTAAGCCCGCCTCTTTATAAACATCAGGGCAGTACGACCGCTTTCGCGGTAGTAGTCGCATCAAAAACAATAGCAGGAGTAAAGTGGTTAAAAAGAAAGCTAAGGCCAAAAACCTTCGGTGAGTAGATTATTGTAATGACTCACCGGGAAGCGTCCATATATGGACGCATTTATTGTTTCCGCATTAATTGGTTATTTAAACCGATTGCTAATCATGATTGAAGTGCATATAGTGCAACTTTGTTAGGAAGCGTTGGCACACTAAAATGTTACTTACATCAATACCAATAGAGTACATTCATGTTATAGGTACTTTTCAAGGTGTACTCTTGGCGGTTATGCTAATTTCTGGTAAAGGTGTTACCAATGCTAGTCGGGTTTTAGGGGGGTGGTGTCTATTCATGGCACTTTATTTTTCTAGCCCTTTAGTTATTATTCATTCTGATAACAATATTTTTGTTAACCTTATTGGCTGGGGGTATTTTATTCCGGCTAGCTTTGGTGCATTTTTATATTTATATTGCCGTTCTGCCATCATTGATAAACCTTTTCATCTTAGTGATTTTTTACATTGCACCCCTTTATTACTCTGTCTGTTCCTCAATCTTGATTACTTATTAACGCCACCATTGGAAAAAATTGATATTGTTAATAGCGGTCAACGGGATAGTAATATTGTCATTTTAACTCAGCTATTAATGGTGTTGCAGGCATTTTTCTATTTATGGTTAAGTGTTAAATTAATTATTAATTTTAAAAGGCGAGCGGACAACTCTCTTTCAGGCTTTAACCCAAACATATTTACTTGGTTATGGGTGTTACTAGGCTTGTACGGAGTCATTTGGTTGTTAGAAATGTTAGGTCTTGTATTAGGTGGGAATTATATTATATCAGTAGTAAGTGATGTGTTGTTTCTCTTTTTAATTTACAGTATTTCGATGGCTCAATGGCGAGATCCAAAATTATTTATCATTGATGAGTTATTTTTAATATCCGTCAATGCAAAAGATCAAAAGGCTAAAACGGTAGTATTTGATAACTGTACTAGACAAAGTTTGCTCGATAATGTTGTTGGGTTTATGAATGATAAAAAACCATACTTAGACAATAATATTACGTTAGACACTTTGGCAAAATCTATTGGCCTTAGTAGCCATCATTTGTCTGAAATACTGAATCAACAGGCAAATAAAAACTTTTATCAATTCATCAATGAATACAGAATTAACTTTATCTGTGAAAGTATTGTAGTTGACCCGAATAGTAAAATTTTAGATTTAGCGATGGCAGGCGGTTTTTCCTCTAAAAGTACTTTTAATGCTGTTTTTAAACAAATGAAAGGCGTGACTCCTACTCAATACCGTAATAACTTAAAATATAACGATTAAAATAAGTGCAGATCGACCGAGCTGCACGTCTTTCTCGACCTATTCAGACGTATACCCCATCAATTTCATCTCTAATATTACTAATCAATGACCCTAAGTTGAGTCGTTGATAAACAATAGCACTAATAGTAATTTGATAAATGACAGTTGTTACCGACTGATATAAAACAAACATAATTTATCTAATGGGCTAGTCAAAATACCCACAAGAACAATATTAGTTATCAAATATGAGCTAAATATTTAAAAGAAGGTTGTAAAAATGAAAAGCATATTGCTAGTTTTCTGCATGGTTATCTTAAGCGCCTGTTCTAACGGACAACCGCCAAAATCAACATTAATGGATATAGACAATGATGACACGAAAATAAAGTATCCACCCGCAGGTGATTTAATTGCTGTTAAGGATTTAAAAAGTGACTTAGCTGAATTAAATGTTTTACTCGAATCAGTTCACCCAGATCCAAGTTTTACCATGAACTTACCTGAGGTTAAATTACAAATAAACACACTTGCATCAGCAATTACAGCTCCAATGACACATCTTGAAGCATGGAAGTATTTCTCTGTGTTGAACCCCTACTTTAAAGATGGCCATATGGTTATTTCTTACCCTGAATTAGTTAAAGAACTAAACCATCATATCAGTAATGGGGGACGGGTTTTCCCCATTAAAGTACGAATTGACAAATCGCACCATATCTATGTTACTGATGTTGAAAATTCTGACAAGGGTATAAAGTTAGGTGACAAAATAGTTGGCATTAATGGGATTGATACATCGGAAATCGTTAAAGAAATTTTAAACAGAATGCATGGCGATACGGTTAGCAATCGCCTAGCACTAATCTCGGAAAGATTTTCCAATATGTATTGGTTACTTTATGGGGATACTGGTCATTACCAAATTGATGTTAGCGACAATAGTGAACACAATCGTTACTCTGTTATTGGAAGTAATAAAAAAGTAGGAGATATTAATCTTGAAATTGGTGATTTTATTAAACGTGAAATATTAGATAATGGTATTGGCTATTTACGTGTTGACCGTTTCTACTATACCCCTGAGCAGGAAAAATCCTATTTCAAGTTTATGGAAGAATCATGGCAGGAATTTCATAATGCCAATGTGCAAGATGTCATTATTGATGTTCGCAATAATCCAGGGGGAACAGATCATTATTGGCAACAAGGAATAGCGCCCTATATCGCCAGAGAGCCATTCTCATTTTTATCAGCATTTAAAATTCGACTGACAGAAAGTAACCTTAAAAAAGGACCTATCAATGGTGAATTAGGCTCCATGATTGAAGGGCCTTATAACCCACTAGTTCCAATTAAAGGCCATAGTAACCTACGAATACCTGGAAAAGCTTATTTGCTTATGGGGTCTTTAAGTTATTCTTCAACAATCTTGTTTTTGACTGCACTCCAAGATTCAAAACAGGCCGTGATTGCTGGTCAGTCAAGTGGTGCAAGATCCTGTACTACGGGGAGAATTGAAACTTCTAGATTATCCGGTTCTAAATTAGAAATAACCTTGCCAACACTGATTTTTATTCGACCATCTGGCAAAGAATCATGCCATCAACCCATTAAGCCTGATATTTTTATATTAGATAACCCTTCAGATCCTACTGAAGCAGTGAAAAAATTAGCAACATCCATTATTAGTAAGCGATAAATACTCATATACAAAAATTTGATAATAGATAATGCGTCCTCTGTGTTTCTTTGTACTCAGAGGATAGCGTTGCTTTCACCATATGAATACAGTCAGTCGCACCAAGCCTTCCAACTTAACATTACACTCACAGGTTGTACCCGAAATGGTTAAGGATCAGGACTCTCACTGCAGATCGGCAAGAGGGCGATGGCCATCGGCCTCTTTGAGCGAGAAACAGGGATGTTGAGCTGGCAGTTTTACAAGGATATTATTGGATTTGCTGTAGTTTTCCCTTCTTGACCACTCTTTATATATGAGCTGGGGGAGTGGAACCCTGCGACTTTGATCCAAACGGTGAATAATCACCTTGGGTGATTGTGCTTATGAGCGAGAGGCGAGGACGCCGAACTGGCTTTTTAATATGGATGTTATTGTTTGGACTCCTTTGTGTTAGTCGACAACCATTGACGACTGTGGCTAAATTGAGTCCATACAAGCGCTGAGCTGGGGCGATCCCCCAGCTCATTAATACTCATATTTTGATGCCCATTTCGGTTAAACTTAAGGGTCAAACTTAAGAGTCAAACTGAATGACTAAGCTTAATGACCAAATTTAATTCTTACACCGGCATTGGCGATAAAGCCATCGTTTCGAGACCAAATGTCTGTCGTCCATTGGCCGCTAGGGGCTCTATTGGGTAGCAGCATAGGGTGCTCATCGGTTTGCTTTATATCGAGTAAGTTTTCTAAATTAATAAACCAACTGACTCTGCCCACTGTAATTTCGCCCATTAACCCCAGATGCCAATAAGGGTCGGTCTCATCAATATAAGGGTTATCGTTAACGGTTTGCGTCCCGATATAGTAGGCTTCAAAACCTGCTCTAAAATTGCCGTGTTGCTCCCACATCGCCACAAAACCAGCCGAGTGACGTGGGGTGAGTGCTATTTCTTTTCGAGCGAAACCATTGAGCGACTCTTCAGTAGCATCTAAATACAAATAACTTGCGGTAAGCTTAATGTCGCCCAAATAATAACGCAGCAGCACTTCTGCGCCGCGTATTTCACTTTTGCCTGTCGCATTAACTAACCGTACAGCGTCTAGGGTGCCATTGTTGTTAACAGAAAAAGCTTCTAACTGGGTGACATTATCTACGTCAGAGCCAAACACCGTTAAACTGGTTTCGGCATCGTCAAAGGGATAAGTGAAATCAAGGGATGCGGTTTTTGCTCGCTCCTCTTGTAAGCTTTCAATCGGGGCGAGCCTTGATAAACCCGCGGCTTCAATCTCTTCTACAAACGGCGTGGAGGCAAAATAGCCCTGCCCAAAAGAGCCTCTTATGGTTAAATCATTGGGGCGATAAAGTAGCGACACCCTTGGACTAAATTGGCTGCCGTACTCACTGTGCTCATCGACTCGTACGCTGTAAGAGGTCGTTATTTGCTCAGAATGCTGATAATCAAGTTGGGCAAACGCGCCTGGCACCTCATAGGAGTAATCAAACTCAGGGAAGGTATTGGATGAAAATACCTCTGACTGATACGCTAGGCCAAGCACCCAATCGCTGTTATCTGTGTAACCTGCCAGACTGTTTTCAAGCAAATAACTCTGGTGTTGATCTTCTTCTATATCGATGCCAAACACATGAGTATGATCTTGCACCATAGCCGATGCGCGAGTATTAAAGGTCAGTGACTCAAGCACTGGCATACTAAAGACTAAACCTGTGTCAAACCTATCGGAATCTTGGGATTGCTTAAACGAGCCACCATCGGCCAACTTATTATCGGCAATAGTGCCGCCGGTGCGCTGCTCTGTCATCAAGCCACTGGTGAGATACAGTGTTTCGCCCGCTTGCCCCTCCCAAAACAGCCGAGGACGGACGGTATATCGCTCATAGCCAGCCAGATCTATCCAAGCGTCTTTATCAATGTCTTGCTCATCTTGCTGGTGCGCGCCCGCTGTCAGTGAGCCTTTTAGATTTTCGCTAAGGGGTGTTTCAACATAGGTGGTCACGTCCTGACCATTACGTGTGGTTGCATTCACCAATACTTCACCGTTTAGCTCATCGCTTGGGGTTCTAGATACTAGGTTAATAACCCCGCCAAGCGCCGAGCCACCATAAAGCGATGAAGCCGAGCCTTTAATGATCTCAACGCGGCTAAGATCGGTTGGCGGAATTTGCAACAAGCCAATCGAGCCTGCCTGATTGCCGTAAAGCGGTAAACCATCGGCTAACAGCTGGGTATAACGGCCGTACAAACCTTGCAAGCGAATATTGGCACTGCCTAATGCAGGTGAAGTCGTTTGTAGTCTAACGCCCCCCGTTTCAGCGACTAACATAGAAATGTTACCCGGCCTCATGGCGGCTTTTTCTTCGATTTCTTCGCGGTTAATTAACTCAACCCGAATAGGTTGCTCATCTGCAATCCGCCCTGAACGGGTGGCTTGCACAACAATTTTCTCCATTGTCTCTTCGTGATCGTGCTCATCTTCATGTTCATCATGCTCATCAGCATCTGTGTGCTGTATTTGATGACCGTTGTGCCCATGGGAGACGTGTTGCTCAGGCGCATCAACTGGATAATCCTCAGTACTCGCCTGACTCAGACCTATAACACCCAGCGACAACATTAACGATGCCGCAGCAGAATAGCTAAACATACAACTTCCTTTAAACGGATTTAATCTTTAGTAAGCGTAAATCGAAAAATGATATGCTTGAGCTTAAAGGTTACAGTGACTGGAAGGTCAAGTTGAAAATAAGTGAATTAGCATCGACGGCTCAGGTATCGGTAAAAACAATCCGCTATTATGAGCAAATTGGGTTATTAAGCGCCCCTATCCGCACCGCTAATGGCTATCGTCATTACCAACAAAAAGACATAGACACATTAATATTTGTAAGACGGTGTCGAGAATTAAATATTGCACTGGATGATATTAAGCGCTTAGTCGATACACAAGACGATCCCAAATCATCCTGCTTATTGGTAGATAATATCATTGCTGAGCAACTCGCACGCATTCAACAAACCCAACGAGAATTGGCATTATTAGAACAATCACTGGCCGCCCTCGCCTCTTGCTGTAAAAGCCATCAGATTAAAGATTGCAGTATTTTGCATACACTTAAAACAGGCAGCGGCTGCGCCTCATGAAATTGCAAAGTCAGGGCGGCATCAGGGCAACCACAGTCACACAAGGCTGTATTATTAGCCCCTGCATCCAAGCCATTGTAAAACAATAAAGTGATTCACTTTCAAGATGCGCTCAAGCAAAATTGTGGGATTATCTGCTAGAAGGTAAATATGAATTGAGTCTATGCAAGCTAATTTAGAAGAAACTATTATCAAAAAGGAGTTTAAGATTAGCTAGCTCGTAAATACTGACAACGACTAGAGAAACGTCGACGTCGTTTCTCTAGCTGCCCACAATAACGGGTAAGTTCCTGAGTTAACTCATCAACGTTAATCCCTTTATGCCACTGCTCAAGTACCTCTCTATCACTCCAGCAATTTGCAGTTTCGATGTCAATCCGTAACAGCACGTGTAGATGATTCGATCTTTTAAATATACAAGAATACAAAAGCAGCCACATCAATAGCGAAATACATCATCACACACTCTTAGTAAACGGAGAGCGCACTACCCACTACACAACTACACAACTACACAACTACAGCAGTGGTAATAGGCCTGATGTTAAACAATAAGTTCAACACTAATTGAGTTCTACGAGGGCGTGGCAATATTAAGTTGAACAAGACACGCCAACATCGACAACGTTCTGGAGTTTAGTAGAAGATGCTAGATCACGCGATTTATTGTGGCTGTTCCCATTTACTCCTTTGGTTTGTAAAGAGTACAGCGTATCAACGACGTCTCTATTAACATAGCCTGCCTTCGTTAAATTTTGAGGGACCTGTGCCTGTTATCTTGGAAATGCTGTAGGCCAGACGAGCTTAAAAGTGTTAATGCAGGTTTGACTGCAGCGTTTAAAGGTTGCAAAAACTCGCTTTTTTACTATGCTTTTTTATGCTGTTGCAAGATGCTTCTTGGTAACAACGTTAACGTTAGTCGTCGGCTTATTTTTATGCTCATACAGGAAAATGACCATCAAGCTTAAGCTGTTGTTATTAAGTAACCTTCCTTGGTTTAGTTGTAATTCGTATAAGATAAAGCACTCGTGGTTATAACCCACAGATGGAGTTTTTAAATAGCTTATGTCATGGATGTATAGCTAAGCAAAGGACATGCAATCTATTAACTTAGAAGGAACTAGTTATGGAAATCAATTATAAAGTTATGCGCTGTAGTTGTGTAGGGATAGCCATGTCTCTGCTTTTCGCTTCAGGAGGGGTGAATGCAGAGACTTCTGTTATCAAAAATCCAGAAATCCAAGAGGAAAGTGCACCAAAAAATGTTGCTATTTCAATTAATAAGCAGTTAAAAATGGATCAAGCGACGCCAATGGAGTGGCCCGAATATGTCCCCTCTAAAGCGGCGGAGGAAAAAGGAAGTGACAGTGGTTCTGGCTCTATGGACAGCCAATTGGCACCGTTAGGGGCCAACGATGATGCAAAAGCGCTCTACCCTGAAGCTTGGCAAGCAATGGAAGAAATGGAAGAGATGGCCATCTCTGAAGAGCTTTCTAGCAGTGATTTGGGTGCTACATCTGCTGCTAAGCCTGATCTATATACAGGTTATCCAGCAAATCTATATTCCCAATCTTGGAAATATCACCCTTGGCGTACTATGGGGAAACTCTATTTCAACACGCCCAGTGGTGGAACGAGTTATTGCAGTGCATCGATGTTGAAAAATAATGTATTGCTTACGGCTGCCCACTGCGTTTATAGCCGTGGAAGTGGCTGGCATTCAAATTTGGTATTTGCACCAGCTGAGAGGTACGGTAATAGGCCATATGGCCAGTATAACTGGACCAGTGCGATTGTTCTTACTAACTGGATCAATATCGGTAGCCGTCAATATGATCTTGCATTAGTGCGCTTAAGTGGCAATCCCAATGGCATGGTTGGTAATTTAGGATATGCCTATGGACAAGCATTTGAACAAAGCCTTTTTTCATTTGGTTATCCAGGTAATTTAGGCTCAGGTCAATACAGTAATACTTGTGCAGCCGAATCTTTTAAAGATGATACTGATGCAATTGGTATGGGCTGTAATATGACTTATGGTGCAAGTGGCGGGCCATGGTTACGGGTGTTTAGGCCCTATGTATCAGGAGGGAATCAGGCCAATTCTGTGGTCAGTGGACCATCCATAAAAGGCACTTTTGGTCAAAGTTATGTTGGTCCAAGATTTACCAGCAACAACTTTCAAGTACTCTGTAATAGTTACGGATGTTTATAAGTTGATTGACTGTTATCAATCTTGAAGATTAATACCTGCCAGTAAATCTGGCAGGTATTATGTCGTTAGCGCCTTCGAGGGCGTTCGAAATTCTGTGTCAGGTTAAGTTTAAATTTCTAGCACGCTGTCTAAACGCCCTTCAAAATAAATCGCTAACTGAGATAAACAAAGGCTCCAATTGTGAATGGGCATTGTCCATTTATTCGAGGCGTTCAATATGCCAGCATAAAGTAGCTTCAACAAGCTATTTTCATTAGGAAAAGCCCCTTTAGTTTTGGTTAACTTCCTAAATTGACGGTGTACCGCTTCCACCGCATTCGTGGTGTAAATTACTTTTCTGATGTGCTCTGGATACTTAAAATAGTGCGATAAATTGTGCCACTTACGGCGCCAAGAATTAATAACAAGTGGATAAGCCTCGCCCCATTTCGCTTCTAGTTCATCTAACGCTAGCTCCGCCGCTTCCTTGCTCACCGCGCGATAAACACACTTTAAATCGGCCATGAACGCCTTCTGGTTTTTCGAGGCGACGTACTTCATTGAGTTGCGAATTTGGTGAATGACGCACAACTGCGTCTCTGTATTCGGGAAGATACTGGCGATGGCTTCAGGAAACCCCGTCAGGCCATCAACACAGGCGATAAGGATGTCTTTTACGCCGCGATTATTAAGATCGGTCAGCACAGATAACCAGTAATTAGCCCCTTCATTTTCAGATAAATGCAGGCCGAGTATTTCTTTTTTTCCTTGCATATTAAGGGCTAGCAGGGTGTACACCGCTTTGCTGATGTAACGGCCATCTTCTTTGACTTTGTAATGTATCGCATCGAGCCAGACAATCGGGTAGTGGCTGTCGAGTGGGCGCTGTTGCCAGGCTTTAAGCTCAGGAATGAGCTTGTCAGTTATGGCGTTAATGGTCGCGCTGGAAACATTAATGCCGTACATTTCCTCGACGTGCTGATTGATGTCACGGTAGCTCATGCCCATGCTGAACATCGACAGCACTTTGCGGTCGATTTCATCGGTGAGCGTGGTTTGGTTCTTCTTGATGAGCTGAGGTTCGAAGGAGCCATTTCTATCGCGAGGCGTTTCTAGCTCAAAGCTGCCTGACAGGTGCTTAATCGTTTTAGCCGTTTTACCATTCTTGCGGTTAGGTTGCTCATCATGAGCCAAGTGCTGCTCAAGTTCGGCTTGAAGCGCCGCTTCGGTAAGTTGTTTAATCAAGGGGCCAAGAATACTGTCTTTGCCTGTGAGGTTTTTACCCGCTTGAAGATCTTTAAGGGCTTGTTCAAAGTTAAAAGGTTGAGTCATGTGTCATTCCTGTTTTTGTACAGTTTACTGAAATGACACAGAATTATGAACACTACCGCGCCTTCAGAATTTGAATACACGGCATTATTTCTATCCTTTTGTAGAAGCGTCAAGTCCCCATCCTCATGAATTAAAGCTGTGTTCGCTAACATCAATGAATGGTTAGACGTCAACCTTAGAACTCAGCAATAAGTGTCACAGAGCATGCTTCTCAAGCGTACAAACGAAGAAGATACCTAGCCTTGGCTCGGTATCTTTTTTATGATGATTTTATGTTTTTAACTGCTCAAAGCAGGCCAACCCGTCCATAGAGAAATAATTACCATCGGAGACGCCACACTCAGTAAAATGTTAAGTCAATCTCTTTATAAAACCGATGATAAGTCACTGCTATTCGTATTTATTATTTCCCTTATTTCATCAGGCACAGAGAAAAAATCGACTTTTAATTGGTGTAATGTGTCAGGTACATTCATAGGGATATGAATATAAGTAATGCTTTGCACATTGAACTGTGCTTTAAGCGACTGTTCCGGATTAGTATTAACGGCAAATACTCCAGGAATGAAAGCATGATGTGTTACCTTTTTTGCCCAGAAGCGACTAAAGGGCAGATAATGTTCGGAATTGATATCTGAATCGCCTAAGTGCATGACAGTCACATCGTCCAAGGTCACTCGGTAAACCAAATTTTCAACATCAGCGCTTTCAGGCCAACCGACATGAGGGATACGTATCACTTCTACTTGAACGCCAGCTAAAGATAATGCTTTGGGTGGCTCACCCAGGATCATCGATATTTCATGCAACTGTGTTGTTATCTTCTTATCATCCCCTAGAAGCTTTAGTTTTTCTATTACCTGAGTTGGCGCTATCAATTGAACATTCTGATACTTATGTAAATAAGCAGATACCTCTTTTGCATCAAAGTGATCAGCATGACTGTGGCTTATAAATATCACATCAATATTTTCAAATGGCGCTTCATTTTCCAATATCTTAAATTTCAAACTTTCAGGGACTAAGCTAAATCGCTGAAAATTTTTATTAAACATAGGATCGAACAGTATTTTTTTCTGCGTGCCTACAACCAAAACCCCTTCATTCCCCAAATAATGGGCTGTCCCCAGAACGTCTTGCGTTGCAAAACTATGCGTTGAACACAGCACAACAAAAAATAGTAAACTTGTGATTAAAAAACGCATAAAACCTTCGTTTTGATTATTGAAAAATAATGACCACGTTAGTGATACCTTGATGCAAGTGAGCGTTGGCAACGAACGCCCGCTGAAGGCGCACCGTCTTTTGGCGTCGCTCTTGCTTTGATTGCTATATGCTTCACTATTTGTAGCTGGCTAAGGCTTAAACATCGCATCTCTACCAGAGAGAATTTTCCTTGATGAAGAACCATCTTTATTCATAATATAGATATCCCATCCTGTATCCGCGAAGTGTGTAAATAATATTTCGGAACTGTCGGGGGACCAGGAAGGGAAAGAATCACCAACATTATTGAATGTTAATCGTTTTTGATTAGACCCATCACTATTCATCACATAAATTTCTTGATTTCCATCTCTTTTAGACATAAAAGCGATGTGCTTGCCATCAGGAGAAACCTCAGGGTGCCATTCTTCAGCTTCATTATCTGTCAACTGGATAACCTTGCTACCATCGATATTTGCTATGCTAATCTCACTTTTTTTATCGTTGAACTCCGAAGAAAACACGATTCTTCCATCTGGAGTAAAATGGGGGTTACTTCCTTTTAGTGATTCTATTTGAGTCTGTTTGCTACCATCTGCATTCATCAGCCAGATTTCAGCCTGAAAAACGCCTTCCGGATCCTTATATTCCCTAGCAAAAACTATTTTTTTTCCATCTGGAGACCATGCAGGGACACTATCCCATTTATTTTTTTCATGAGTCAATCGTTTCCAATTCGTACCATCACTATTCATTGTATGAATAGACCAGGTCTTTCCATCATCATGATATTGTCGAACAGCAATTTTTTTTCCGTCTGGCGACCAAGTTACGTAGTCACCTGTCACATTGGGAATGTTAATACTTGATTGGCCTTCTCTATCAGTTAAATAAATTTTTGATCCCGCCCCACTAACCGCAATGATATGGGAGCTATCGAGCACAGGAGAGTCATCTTGGGCATGACTTGGGTAATTAATGATTAACAGAGAAAGTAACAGAGGTATTGAAGAGCAAATAGATTTCATGAACTTTTCCTTATCTTGAAATCAACGAATGAGTTAACTTCACTTAAGTGTGATTGAGCAAGCGCTAAAGTTAACCTATAAGGCTTCAAAAAACCTGACGTCCTTATGACTTTTAGTTGATTTTGATCTGACAGCGATAATAATAAGGAGAATGGCTTAACTTATACTGATGAGGGTTTAACTAACATACTGAAATTAAGGGATTTAAATTAGAATATTTAAATTATTGCCAAAGGGGCTAAGGGGAACGGCTGATTACATAAAAGTCACCCGGTAACTGTCACTTCAAACAGCACGTTTTCTCGAACTGCCATATAGTTAATAAAGAGCACACTTGACTCATTCTAGAATATAAGAAGGACGCGGCTTCGCCCGGCCTATTCTTATTTTTGATGTTTTTTACAGCGCCATTTTGTAAATACAAAGTACAATAGAGAGTAACCAAAAGGCTGAACAAACCAGACCTCCAAACCTAATGAATGACTATCAGTGAGATATGAGTGAACCACCCCATAAACGGCTATAGGCCACATTAGCGCCCATCCCAAATAACACTCAAGTTGATACATCCAACTTGTTTCGTTTGCATATATTGCAGAGTCTAAATTTACACCACCATGTAAAAGCAATGAAAAACCTATACGCTTAACGCAATGGTTCCCACAATCCATTTAAGTTTTAGTGAAAAAATACTAAACACTCCTGAAAACGCCGTTTTAAGCGGCGAGAAACAGTTTGCTAAAATGTGAAACGAAGTGGAACCGAGCAAACTGTTACGAGTCCGACTTTAAAACCTTGTTATATTCACATTGCGACTTTCCAATAGCCCAAATAGCCAAACCAAACAAAAAGTAAAATAATTTTTGACTTGATAGTTCTATTGCCATAGATGAACCTTGTACATGTTACGATAGAACTGAACCAATGAATATATCACCAACACTTTGAAGTATTGGAAAAAATACTAACAGAGTTGCAGCAATGTAAGCAAAATTATAAGTACTAGGGTTTGATATAAATTTCGCTATTAAAACAAGCGCAATAGATATTATGGCATTTGGTAATAAAAGAATTAGAGATGATTTTTGCACTTGTGCATCACTAGCTCCTTTAGCAAATGGAAATGTTTCAACTAATTCATTTAAGTATGAAGTAGGCTCGATAAGCCCCCAAACGGGATACAGCATAATTACAAAAGCTGCGAAAAACAGAATAAATCTAATGATTAACACCCAACACCTCCTGTGAATATAACGTTTTAGCGCGAATTTCGGAAAACATCCTAAGACAATGCTTCAACCTTCGACTCGTTTACGCTTAAATTAGTATTAATTTTAGCAACTTACCAGCTAGCATAAGGTTTATCAATCCCTTTGAGGCTGGATACTCTTTATTGAAAGGAAGTAAGAATCTAGATATTCATGAACAACCAGTTTTCGCCATAAACTATAATATAATATGTTATTGTTTTTCAACAACATAACTTGCATTTGTATAAAGCCGAGCGATTTTACACATCAAAATATTTACATAACGAGAAGCAAAAGCAAGCATTGGAGGACAGTGAGTTATAACAGCATAGCTACCCAGTATTTTAGGCTGATGCTTTTTAGTCAACAGCTAACACCAATGCTAACAAGGTGAACCATGTTGCATCTGCGAGACGACCGTCTGAGACAGGACGTCGAAGCGAGCTACATGGAAGTATATACGCGTGTCGGTGAGTAGATGCCATGGCAAGCCTGTACTCTTGGGGTCAGCTTAACTATTGACGATTCGAACTTAGCTAACTTGATGTCCAAGCTTCGCTAAGATCAAAGTCGCAGGGTTCCACTCTCTACTCACCTACAAAGAGTGGCTAAGAGGGGAAAACAAAAGTAAATCTGATCCTGAGTTTCTCATCCCCTAACCTGTCCACTGTTAAATTCCTGTAGCAACACAGGCCTATAAAAGCACTGCCAGCCACAGGCTGAAGCTGAGCACGGAAAGCAGCGTTGATAACACTACTGTGCTGCCTAAGGTTGCTTCATGCTGCTTAAGCTCGGTGGCGATAAGGTAGGCATTCACCCCTAAAGGTGAGGCGCTAAGCAGCACTAACATGGTGAGGGTTTGTGGCGCTAAATCAAAAAACCACTGCCCCATGACATACACTAAGGCGGGCAATAGCAGAATTTTAAGGCCACTTGCCAGCAGGGCTAGCTGCCAGTCTTCACCGACTTTATAAAAGCTTAAGTTGGCACCTAAAACAAATAAAGCGCAGGCGAGCGCAGGCTCGGCTAATAGATTAAGCCCAGCATCTAAGGCAGGCATTAAAGTTAGCCCCAGTGCATTGGCCACTATGCCTAAACTGATACTGAGCACCACAGGGTTGAGCACCATGTTGCGGCCAAATTTACGCCATGAAAACCCTTGATCCCCTGCCCTCGCGGCCAAGATAAAGGTCAGGGCAAACAATATGGCGCTGTGAAAGGTGATGATCATAAACACTTGGCCTATCATGGCCTCACCCAAGGCGGCGATTATGATCGGCAGCCCCACCAACACTGTATTGGAGTAACTTGAGCCTAAGGCAAACACAGCACTTGCATCGCGGCTTCGATATTGAAGTGGGCTAAAGTGACGATTTAAGCGATAGCCTAAGGTGAATACCACAAGCACTGGCAAGTAAAATGACAGTAGAACCGCCACATCGAAGCTTTGTGACAGGGGCGCCGCCAGCATATTGATAAACAAGAAGGCTGGTATGCTGACGTAGAAGGTGAATTTACTGATGCCGCCAATCTGCTCTTTAGTGAAGAATCGCAGCCGTGTCAGTGAGTAGCCTAACGCCACCATAAAAATCAGCGGAAAAATAATTGCAAAAATGGTCATAAACACCTGTGTAGTGAGCAAAATTCGGCTGTAGAGACTAACAAAAGTATGACAAAAAAGACTCAATAAAAAAGGCGCCTAAGCGCCTTTTCATCAGGAGGGTAAGAGATTACCAGCCTGTGCGAGTACGCAATGCTTTACCAATGTCAGCTAAAGAGCGAACAGTGGTCACGCCTGCAGCTTCTAGCGCGGCAAACTTATCTTCAGCCGTGCCTTTACCGCCAGCGATAATAGCGCCAGCATGGCCCATGCGCTTACCTTCTGGTGCAGTAACACCAGCAATGTAAGAAACCACAGGCTTAGTCACGTGTGCTTTGATGTATTCAGCCGCTTCTTCTTCAGCATTACCACCGATCTCACCGATCATCACAATCGCTTCAGTCTTTGGATCGTTTTGGAACATTTCCAATACGTCGATGAAGTTAGTACCAGGAATTGGGTCACCGCCGATACCTACACAAGTAGATTGGCCGAAACCTTCATCAGTGGTTTGCTTAACCGCTTCGTAGGTTAAGGTACCAGAGCGAGAAACAATACCCACTCTACCTGGCTTGTGAATGTGACCAGGCATGATGCCTATCTTACATTCACCAGGAGTGATAACACCTGGGCAGTTAGGACCAATCATGCGAACGCCAGTTTCTTCAAGCTTCACTTTCACTTGCAGCATATCAAGTGTTGGAATGCCTTCAGTGATACAAACGATAAGCTCAATGCCTGCATCGATGGCTTCAAGGATAGCGTCTTTACAAAATGGGGCTGGTACATAGATAACAGTCGCAGTTGCGCCTGTTTCAGCAACGGCATCTTTAACTGTGTTAAACACAGGAAGACCTAAGTGAACTTGACCGCCTTTACCAGGAGATACGCCACCAACCATTTTTGTGCCATAGGCAATTGCTTGCTCAGAGTGGAACGTACCCTGACCACCAGTGAAACCTTGACAGATCACCTTGGTATCTTTGTTAATTAAAACAGACATTATTTGCCCTCCGCAGCTTTAACAACTTGCTCAGCCGCGTCAGTTAGACTTGTCGCTGCTATGATATCAAGACCCGATTTTGCCAATACTTCACGGCCTAATTCGGCGTTAGTACCTTCAAGACGTACAACCACTGGCACTTTAACGCCCACTTCTTTAACCGCACCGATAATGCCTTCAGCGATCATATCGCAACGCACGATACCACCGAAGATGTTAACCAATACCGCTTTAACATTACTGTCAGAAAGAATGATTTTGAATGCTTCAGCAACACGTTCTTTAGTTGCGCCGCCGCCAACGTCTAGGAAGTTAGCAGGCTTGCCACCGTGCAGGTTAACTATGTCCATGGTACCCATAGCAAGACCAGCACCGTTAACCATACAGCCAACGTTTCCGTCTAGGGCAACATAGTTAAGTTCGAACTTAGCCGCGTGCGCTTCACGAGCATCATCTTGTGATGGATCGTGCATGGCTTTAATCTTAGGCTGACGGAATAATGCGTTGCCATCAATGCCAATCTTGCCATCTAAACAGTGAAGGTTGCCTTCGGTTGTGATAACAAGTGGGTTGATTTCTAATAACGCAAAATCATGGTCATTAAACATGTTCGCCAGACCCATAAAGATCTTAGTGAACTGCTTCATTTGAGTTGGGTTAAGACCCAACTTGAAGCCTAGATCGCGAGCTTGATAAGCTTGAGGACCGGTTAACGGATCGATAATCGCTGTGTGAATAAGCTCTGGCGTATGTTCAGCCACAGTCTCAATATCAACACCACCTTCGGTCGATGCCATAAACACAACGCGACGTGTGCTACGGTCAACCACTGCACCTAAGTACAATTCATTGGCGATGTCAGTGCAGCTTTCAACCAGGATTTTAGCAACTGGCTGGCCTTTAGCGTCTGTCTGGTAAGTCACTAAGTTCTTACCTAACCAGTTTTCAGCGAATGCTCTGATTTCGTCTTTGCTGCTGGTAACTTTAACGCCACCTGCTTTACCACGGCCGCCTGCGTGTACTTGACACTTAACAACCCACATATCACCGCCAATGTGGCCGGCCGCTTCAACTGCTTCTTGAGCAGTATCACAAGCGAAACCTTCTGACACTGGTAAACCATATTCGGCAAATAAAGATTTTGCCTGATATTCATGCAAATTCATGATGATCTATCCATATACTTCTAATAAATCCAGCTGACCCTAAAGGGCCAGCGACGAGGGTATTGTCTTACTGACTTAAAGGTCAAGCAGTAGACGGGTTGGATCTTCTAGGAAGTCTTTAATAGCCACTAAGAAGCCAACCGACTCACGGCCATCGACGATACGATGGTCATAAGAGAGTGCTAGGTACATCATGGGCAGGATTTCAACCTGACCATTGACTGCCATAGGGCGATCTTTAATGGCATGCATGCCTAAAATCGCGCTTTGTGGCAGGTTCAAAATTGGGGTAGACATCAGCGAGCCAAATACGCCGCCGTTAGTCACAGTGAAATTACCGCCGGTCATGTCGGCAACAGACAGCTTGCCGTCACGGCCTTTAAGGGCAAGTTCACGTACCGCTTTCTCGATTTCAGCTAAGTTCATGGTATCGGTATCACGCAATACTGGGGTCACCAGGCCACGAGGTGTCGATACGGCAATGCTGATATCGAAATAGTTGTGATAAACAATATCATCACCGTCGATAGAGGCATTCACTTCTGGGAAACGTTTTAGCGCTTCAGTCACAGCTTTGATGTAGAAAGACATAAAGCCTAAACGAATGCCATGACGCTTCTCAAAGATATCCTGATACTGCTTACGGATATCCATGATGGGCTTCATGTTCACTTCGTTAAAAGTCGTGAGCATAGCCGTTGAGTTTTTCGCTTCAAGCAAACGTGACGCGATTGTCTTACGCAAACGTGACATAGGCACGCGCTTCTCAGTACGGCCGGCAAGAGGCGCTACTGGCGCGGCGGCTGGTGCTGCTGTTTTAGCAGGCGCAGACTTAACGAAAGCATCAACGTCTTCTTTAGTCACGCGGCCACCCACGCCTGTGCCTTTAATCTTGCTGGCATCAAGGTTATGCTCAGCGATTAAACGGCGAACAGAAGGGCTGAGGGCATCGTTTGACTCATCAGCAGCAGGCGCAGCTGCAGGAGCGGCATCGGCCTTAGGCGCTTCAGTTGCAGCAGCGGCTGCGGCACCTGCGATAAACTTAGCAATCACTTGCTCACCAAGGACAGTGTCGCCTTCTTGGAATAAAAACTCGCTGATTGAACCATCTTCTGGCGCAACCACTTCAAGCACGACTTTATCAGTCTCGATATCGACTAAGTTTTGATCGCGAGAAACCTGTTCACCAGGCTGAACGTGCCAAGTCGCAATCGTTGCATCGGCAACAGATTCTGGCAGTACGGGTACCTTGATTTCGATACTCATTGAACGCTTTCCTTTTTTTAAATTATCTATTACGACAGTTTTAACGCACTATTCACTAATGATTCTTGTTGCTCTGCATGCAGGCTTGGGTAACCACAAGCTGGCGCCGCAGACGCTTCACGACCGGCATAAGTCAACTTAGCCGTCCCTGGAATAGCACTCCAGAAGTGATGCTGACTGCTGTACCAAGCGCCTTGGTTTTGCGGCTCTTCCTGACACCAGACAAAATCGGTCACATGCTGATATTCGTTCAGGGCAGCAACCATTTCCTCGTGAGGGAATGGATATAACTGCTCAACACGTAATATGGCAATATTGGTCAGGTTTTCTTTACGGCGTTTTTCCAGCAATTCGAAATACACTTTACCGCTACAGAACACCACGCGGTCAACCTTGCTGCTGTCTAAGCTATCAATTTCACCAATGATATTTTGGAAACTACCTTCGGCTAATTCTTCCAGGCTAGACACGGCTAACGGATGACGCAGTAGCGACTTAGGCGACATAACCACCAGTGGACGACGCATAGGACGCACCACTTGACGACGCAGCATATGGTAAACCTGTGCTGGGGTTGAAGGCACGCACACTTGCATATTGTGGTTAGCACAAAGCTGGAGGAAACGCTCTAAACGGGCGCTCGAGTGCTCTGGACCTTGGCCTTCATAACCATGGGGTAATAACATAGTCAGGCCACATAAACGGCCCCACTTTTGCTCACCCGAGGATAAGAACTGGTCAATAACCACTTGGGCGCAGTTGACGAAATCACCAAATTGCGCTTCCCAAATCGTTAAACCACCCGGCTCTGCGGTGGCATAACCGTATTCGAACGCCAGCACTGAGGCTTCTGATAACACAGAGTCTGTGATATCAATCGGGCCTTGTTCATCGGCAATATTGCGCAGTGGCATATAGGTACTGCCATCATTTTGATTATGCAATACCGCATGGCGATGGAAGAAGGTACCACGGCCAGAATCTTGACCTGTGATGCGCACCCGGCGCTTGTCTTCTAGGATACTGGCATAGGCTAAGGTCTCGGCAAAACCCCAATCCAGTGGCTTGTCGCCCTTCGCCATGGCTTCTCTATCACCACAAATTTTCGCCACACGAGACTGAAGTTTGTGACTTTCAGGCACTGAGACTAACTTGTTGGCTAAGTTCTGTAACCGCGCAATAGGCATAGTCGGGTCATAGGGTGCATCCCAATCTTTACCTATGTAGGGGCTCCAATCCACCGGACGCTCAGACATCGGACGCCACTCTTTCACCACGCAGTCGCCGTGATCCAGCGCATCACGGTAATGGTTGATTAAACCTGTGACATCTTCTTCGGCAATGCTATTTTCAGCAATCAACTTGTCGGCGTAAATCTTACGCGGCGTTGGGTGCTTCTTAATTTTTGCGTACATCAAAGGCTGAGTCGCACTAGGCTCATCGGCTTCGTTGTGACCATGACGGCGGTAACAGACTAAATCAATCACCACATCACGCTTAAACTCATTGCGATAATCAACCGCCAACTGGGCGATAAAGGCAACCGCTTCAGGATCGTCAGCATTGACGTGGAAAATTGGCGCCTGCACCATCTTAGCGATATCGGTACAGTATTCCGTTGAGCGCACATCGGCTGCATTTGAAGTAGTGAAGCCCACTTGGTTGTTCACCACTATGCGTATGCTACCGCCCACTTTAAAGCCGCGGGTTTGAGACATGTTGAATGTCTCTTGCACTATGCCCTGACCTGTAATAGCGCTGTCACCATGAATAGTGATAGGCATTACCCGCAGGCCATTTTTGCAATTAAGCCTGTCTTGACGAGCACGCACACTGCCGATAACCACAGGGTTAACAATTTCTAAATGCGACGGGTTGAAAGCAAGCGCTAAGTGAACGTTGCCACCTGGAGTCACAAATTCAGACGAGAAACCTTGGTGATACTTAACGTCACCTGAACCGTCTCTGTCTGTGTGTTTACCGGCGAACTCATCGAAAAGTTCAGCCGGACGCTTACCCAGTACGTTAACTAATAGGTTTAAGCGACCACGGTGAGCCATGCCCACAACGATTTCTTTAGTGCCAGCAGAGCCTGCGCGATAAATAATTTCACGCATCATAGGCACGAGTGCATCGCCGCCTTCAAGGGAGAAACGCTTAGCACCGGGGAACTTAGCGCCTAGGTATTTTTCCATACCTTCTGCCGCGTTCAACCCTTCGAGAATGCGTCTCTTAGTGTCTTTATCGTAGTTAGCCTTACCTAAGGTTGGCTCAAGACGTTGCTGGATCCAACGTTTCTCATCTGTGTCGGTAATGTGCATGTATTCAGCACCAATCGAACCACAGTAAGTGCTTTTAAGCGCCTTAACGATGTCAGACAATTTCATGGTTTGACCGCCTAAGGCGAACGAACCTGTATTGAATTCTCTTTGCATGTCTTCATCATTAAAATCATGGAACTTAGGATCTAATTCAGACACGGCTTCACGCTTCCACAAACCCAATGGGTCTAAGTTAGCGTTTTGATGACCACGGAAACGGTGGGCATTGATCAATTGCAGTACTTTAACTTGCTTCGAATCTAATTCTGGATCGCTGACGCTTCCCGCGCCTTTTAATCGACCCGCTAAAGCGACACTTCGAAAATAGTCACGTACTTTTGAATGGGCAGCTTCTGGCACTTCTGCAGAGGCACCATTTACCGGAGGGAGATTATCAAAAACGACGCGCCAATCAGCAGCAACTGAATCAGGGTCTACTTGATAGGCTTCGTACATCTCTTCTACGTAGGTCGAGTTAGCACCACTTAGATGTGATGATTCGAGCCAGGCTTTCATGATGCCTTGGTGCATTGTTATTCCTTCCAAACTTGATACACGAGCTTAGCCATTTACATACATGTGGTAAGGCGACTCCTTACACACAACTCATGTTACGACGGGCCTATTATTAATAAGTCGGTCATAACCGTCTTCCTTTAACACACAAAAGAGTCATTCCCAAAATGAGAATGACTCTTAACCGAACTAGCGGGTAGACATACCCAGTTCTAATGCGTGCATTTATACCGCTCGCTTGAGTAGCATTGACTTAATATGACCAATGGCTTTAGTAGGGTTTAAGCCTTTTGGACACACATCAACACAGTTCATGATGCCATGGCAACGAAACACACTGTAAGCATCATCAAGTTCTGATAAACGCTCTTCAGTGGCCGTATCACGGCTATCAATCAAGAAACGGTAAGCATGTAACAAACCACTTGGACCGATAAACTTATCCGGATTCCACCAGAAAGATGGGCAAGCAGTTGAACAACAAGCGCACATAATACATTCATACAAACCATCTAAGTGCTCGCGCTCTTCAGGTGATTGTAAATGCTCACGTGCTGGCGCCTTCTCATCATTGATAAGGAAAGGCTTAATTTTTTCGTATTGCTTATAGAATTGAGTTAAATCAACCACTAAGTCACGAACAACCGGCATGCCTGGTAATGGGCGTATTTCAATCTTCTTACCCTTTAAGGTTGAAAGTGGCGTGATACACGCCAAGCCATTTTTACCGTTCATGTTAACGCCGTCTGATCCACACACACCTTCACGGCATGAGCGACGGAACGCTAAGGTTGAGTCTTGTTCTTTAAGCTTTATAAGTGCATCTAACACCATCATATCGGAGCCGTCTGGCACTTCTAAGATGTAATCCTTCATGTAAGGCTTGGTATCTACATCAGGGTTATAACGATACACTGCAAATGTTAATTTCATCTTTGCAACTCCTGCCTTAGTAGGTACGTTTAATCGGTGGGAACGCTGCACGTAGCTTAGGTGACATATTCACATCACGCTTGCGCATTTCCACTGTCACAGGGTCAAATATACTGTGGCATAACCAATTATCATCATCACGGTCCAAGAAATCTTCACGTGAATGTGCACCACGGCTTTCGGTACGGAAGTTAGCAGCGTAAGCCGTTGCTAATGCCGTTGCCATTAAGTTATCTAGCTCTAAGCACTCAATACGTTGAGTATTAAATTCTTTTGAATTGTCAGATAACTTTGCATTTTCAAGACGCTTCTGAATGGCCTGTAACTGTTCTAAGCCTTCAGCCATGGCATCGCCACTGCGGAACACAGAGAAGTTAAGTTGCATGCACAATTGAAGATCTTTACGGATGACCGCAGGGTCTTCACCGTCTTTGTTGCTTTCCCAACGGTTTAGACGTGCAAGTGATGCGTTGATTTCGGCTTCAGTTGGCGCTTTTGGATCGGCAGTTTCATCCAGTGCCTTACCTAAATGCTGTCCTGCTGCGCGGCCAAAGACCACTAAATCCAGTAGCGAGTTACCGCCTAAACGGTTAGCACCGTGGACTGATACGCAGGCAATTTCGCCCACTGCAAACAGACCTGTCACTTCTTGTTCTGTGCCGTCTTCATTCATGCGAATAACCTGGCCGCTCACTTTAGCAGGCAAGCCACCCATCATATAATGACAGGTTGGCAGTACAGGGATTGGACCATCGGCCGGATCGATATGGGCAAAGGTACGTGATAATTCACACACACCAGGAAGACGGGCTTCTAGGGTCTCTTTACCTAAATGATCAAGCTTCAATAAACAATGTGGGCCTAATGGACCATCGAGGCCACGACCTTCACGAATTTCAGTCATCATAGAACGTGCTACCACGTCACGAGATGCTAAATCCTTGGCGTTTGGTGCATAACGCTCCATGAAACGCTCGCCGTCTTTGTTTAGCAGGTATCCACCTTCACCACGACAACCTTCGGTCACCAACACACCTGCGCCAGCAATACCCGTCGGGTGGAACTGCCACATTTCCATGTCTTGTAATTGAACCCCAGCACGCGCTGCCATACCCACGCCATCACCCGTGTTGATATGAGCGTTAGTGGTTGAGGCATAAATGCGCCCTGCACCGCCAGTGGCTAGTATGGTTGCCTTAGCTTTGAAATAAACGATGTCACCGGTTTCGATTTCGATTGCAGTACAACCGACAATCACGCCGTCTTCGTTTTTCACTAAATCAAGGGCATACCACTCAGAAAACACTTGGGTTTTATGCTTAACGTTTTGCTGATACAAGCAGTGAAGCAAGGCATGACCGGTACGGTCCGCCGCTGCCGCGGTACGGGCCGCTTGCTCGCCACCAAAGTTTCTTGATTGGCCGCCAAAAGGACGTTGATAAATAGTGCCGTTTTCAAAACGAGAGAATGGCAGACCCATGTGCTCTAGTTCTATGATGGCTTCTGGACCTGTTTGACACATAAATTCGATAGCGTCTTGGTCACCGATAAAATCGGAACCTTTAACTGTATCGTACATGTGCTGTTCCCAGTGATCTTCATGGGCGTTGCCTAAGGCGACAGTAATACCGCCTTGAGCCGATACCGTATGAGAGCGGGTTGGGAATACTTTTGATAACAGCGCGCAGCTCTTACCTTCTTTAGAAATCTGCAATGCAGCGCGCATACCAGCGCCACCGGCGCCGATTACGATTGCATCAAATTCGCGTACTGGAATACTCACTAGACACCCCACACTATAATGATGCCGGCCGCTAAATAGCTAAATGCGGTCACGACGAAGGTAAACTGTAAAACACCACGTAAAGCCGTAGACTTAACGTAATCTGTCAGCACTTGCCAAATACCAATCCAAGCATGGATCAATAAGGCAATCAGGGTTACCAGTGTAAAGACTTTCATCGGTAGGGTGCTAAAAAGACCGTGCCAAATGTCAAAAGTCAAAGGGGAGCTGCAGGCAATAAAGCCAACCAAAAAGATGGTATAACAGGCTAAAATAACCGCGCTTGCGCGTAATAAAATATAGTCATGAACACCGCTGCGTCCAAAACTTGCTGCGTTTGTTACCATACCCAAACCCCCGCGATGATAGAAAAGGCTGCTGCTAACACAAATAGTGCCTTAGCGGATGCAGTACCAGACTTGAATTCTTCCCAACAACCGGCATCCATGATCAAGTGACGTATGCCACCTAATAAGTGATAACCCAGCGCCGTTAAGATACCCCAGAGGATAAACTTCATCACGAAACCATCGAACAAGGATTGTACGCTAGCGAAACCTTCGGCTGATGTTAAGGTCGAATTTAACAACCAAAGAAGGATACCGATAGCAAACAGCATAATGACACCGGAAATACGGTGAAGGATCGACACAATCGCTGTTGCAGGAAAGCGAATGGTCTGCAGATCTAGATGGACAGGTCTTTGCTTTTTCACGTTCTGCTCACTCAGCTCCATTGAGCAAATTTGCTTCAAAGAGCACTTATTTTTGTTATGTATATCGTCTTTGATTAAATTTTCTACTTAAATAGCTGGCAAAAACTTCAATCAAAAACATACTTAATGCAAACACCTAACCAATTGAGAAATCACTAGTATGTGTAGGAATAGCGAAATGTTCAAATTGTGATGTTTGTCGCCCTTAGGACGCAGCCAAGTATACTCGCGGCTTTTGTCAAATACAAACATCACACTCGGCAATTTTTCATTTTTTGTAATTTGCATCAATCCATAGCAAGTTTTTACAAGTTTGTTGCGCAATCTCAATGTTTACCAATAAATATTCAACATATACTGAAATTGGTTTTATGTAATTAAACGCTTATTTAAATTGAAATGTGATCTAGAATCACTGTAAAGTAATGGCCGCTAACGAAGCTGCGCTCGTTGAAAAGATAAGTAAGGAGAAGGGTATGGCTGACAAAATGGCCAAATTAGAATTACCAGAAAACAATTCAATCGAATTGCCGATCATGCAGGGCTCTGCCGGTTTCGATGTCATCGACATCAGCAAACTTGGGAAAAAGGGCTACTTCACTTTCGATCCAGGCTTTTTAGCCACAGCCTCATGCGAGTCT
This sequence comes from Shewanella denitrificans OS217, assembly GCF_000013765.1. Classification (NCBI taxonomy): domain Bacteria; kingdom Pseudomonadati; phylum Pseudomonadota; class Gammaproteobacteria; order Alteromonadales; family Shewanellaceae; genus Shewanella; species Shewanella denitrificans. The sequence continues at coordinate 2,595,052 of NC_007954.1, forward strand.
GCCATCACCTATATTGATGGCGATAAAGGTATATTATTACACCGCGGTTATCCAATCGACCAATTAGCGACTGAATCAGATTATTTAGATCTATGCTACTTGTTGCTGTACGGTGAATTACCCTCAAAAGCACAGTATGCTGAATTTGTTGCCACTGTTAAACAACACACTATGGTGAATGAGCAGCTTGCCTTCTTCTTTAGAGGTTTCCGCCGCGATGCTCATCCTATGGCCATGTTATGTGGTGTCACAGGTGCCTTGTCTGCATTCTTCCAAGACTCACTGGATGTGAACAATCCAGAGCACAGAGAAATCGCTGCTTACCGTTTAGTGTCTAAGATGCCAACAATTGCCGCCATGTGTTACAAGTACTCTGTCGGTCAGCCATTTATTTACCCACGTAACGATTTAAGCTACGCAGGTAACTTCTTGTCTATGATGTTCGCAACCCCATGTGAAACCTATGTGGTTAACCCTGTGATTGAACGTGCTATTGACCGTATCTTCGTATTACACGCAGATCACGAGCAAAATGCATCGACATCAACCGTGCGTTTAGCCGGCTCTTCGGGTGCAAACCCATTTGCTTGTATCGCAGCGGGTATCGCTTCTCTTTGGGGCCCTGCACACGGCGGCGCTAACGAAGCGTGTCTGAACATGCTTGAAGAAATCGGCAGTGTTGATCGCATTCCTGAGTTTATCGAGAAAGCCAAAGACAAGAACGATCCATTCCGCTTAATGGGCTTTGGTCATCGTGTTTACAAAAACTTTGACCCACGCGCCAAAGTGATGCGTGAAACTTGCCATGAAGTGCTTAAAGAACTTAAGGTTAAAGATCCATTATTGGATGTGGCCATGGAACTTGAGCGTATTGCCCTTGAAGATGAGTACTTCATCTCTAAGAAGCTGTACCCGAACGTTGACTTCTACTCTGGCATTATCATGAAAGCCATTGGTATTCCAACCAGTATGTTCACTGTGCTGTTCGCCCTAGCGCGCACGGTCGGCTGGATCTCTCATTGGAAAGAAATGCTAGACCAACCAGGTCACAAAATCAGTCGTCCACGTCAGTTGTACACAGGTGCAACTCACAGAGACTTCGTGGCGAAAGAAAAGCGTTAAGCTAAGATTTTCCCACTAAAAAAGGCGCTTCGGCGCCTTTTTTGTTTTTTAAATTTCACCTTCTCCTACCAATAATACTGAGCCACAACATACTCACTTTGCTCACATAGTAGACTAAACTATAAACAGGGTAGGCTGCTAAGGAGGGACTATGTTTACGCTAATGTTGCGATCATTGTTGTTGTGCGGCCTGCTTGGTCTCGCCTTGTGTACTCATGGTCAAGAGAAAGTGGCCGATATCTCCATTGCCAAGACAATTCCTGTACTCAGATTCGAAGGGGCCATAGGCCCTGCGGTGAGTGAATACCTAGTCACAGAAATTACCGCTGCCAATAGCCTTAACATCAATATACGCCCGCCTTTATTAGTCATAGTTTTTGATACACCGGGCGGCTTAGTCTCAAGTTTAAGGGATATAAACCAACGTATTTTAACCTCGAATATCCCCATCGCCTGCCTGGTTGCCCCTGTGGGTGCGCGCGCAATGAGTGCTGGCACTTACATCCTTTACGCCTGTCACATTGCGGCCATGGCACCTGCCACCACTTTAGGTGCTGCCACGCCAGTGCAGATGGGACCTGCATCACCCTCCCCCGCAAAATCAGAGGACGAACAAAACGGCTCCAAAGATAAAAGCGCCATGGAAAAGAAAGTACTCAATGATTCCATCGCTTATATCCGCGCTTTAGCTCAATTACGTGGCCGAAATCAAGCCTGGGCAGAGCTTGCGGTAAAAGAGGCCGCCACCCTGACTGCCGAAGAAGCCTTAGCCCAGCAAGTGATCACCTTGATGGCTGAGGATGTAGCACAACTGATTGGCAGCCTCCACGGCTGGACACTGAACTTAGCAGGAACCCAACATCAGTTAGACTTAAACCAAGCCCAAGTTATTGAGCGGCCTATGGATTGGCGCAATCAATTTATCGCCACCATCACAAACCCGAACATCGCCTATATTTTGATGTTAATCGGTATTTACGGCTTGTTGCTAGAATTTTACAGCCCAGGCATAGGGATAGCAGGCGTCATTGGCGGGATTTCATTACTGGTTGCCCTGTATGCATTTCAATTATTACCCATCAATTATGCCGGTCTTGGGTTGTTAATTTTGGGCATTGTATTGCTCGTTGCCGAATCTATGGTGCCAAGTGTGGGAATTTTTGGCCTAGGCGGCGCTGCGGCATTTGCGTTGGGATCAATCTTTTTATTAGACACTGACAGCGACTTAAGTATTTCCTTGCCCTTAATTGCCGCAGTCACAGTCACCGCTATCCTATTCACACTTTGGGTGCTGTCATCCATTTGGAAGAGTCGAAATCAACCGGCTGTCAGTGGCGATGAAGCCATACTTGGCGCAGAAGCAAAGGTAATCACAGGCTTTGAGCATCAAGGCTTTGTGCTACTGGGTGGTGAGACCTGGGCCGCCATCAGCGACACACAGACCACAACAGATCAACGGGTCAAAGTCATTGCCCGTAACAAGCTGA